>NZ_JBPJZK010000030.1:0-3426 GCF_051216475.1 Variovorax nivicola
GCGGCGTAATGCGAAGTGCGCTTTTATGCGAAGTCGCGCATGACGAAATCGGCGAAAGGGCAGATCCCGGCGGTCTGAGGCGCATCCGGATGGCTCTGGACTTCGCATAAAAGTAAGCGTCTCCTGCGGTGTCAACCCCACCTCAGGAGACGATCATGGACGCTTTTGATACCCTTCATCCGACGGCCGCGTCATGGCTTCGCTCGAGCGCACTTGCGCCGTCAGTACCTGCCTATTGGCGCTACTTGACCGAGCGGCGCTATGCGCCCAGCACGGCGCGGTCATACCTCTGCTGCCTCGCGCACTTCGCGCGATGGATTCGTCGATGTCGTCATCCGCTGGATGACATCGATCACGCGATCGCGAGGTTCATCGATGAGCATTTGCCACGCTGTACTTGCCCGTCCCTGGCGCATCGCTGTCGCCACCAAGTTCGAGCTGCACTGCAACACCTGAGAGTAGTTCTTGGGAACTCCGGGATCGTGACAGACAGACGTCGGGCCGATCCGATTGAAGAGGCACTGCACCGCTATGACGAGCATATGCAACAGGCCAGGGGCTTGGCTCGAAGTACTCGCCTTCGGCGACTGAAGATCGTGGACGCATTAATTCGCAAGGTTGCGGCGGTCACGCCGAGTGCGGAGCAACTGCGGCGATTCATTGCTCAGGAACTCGACCGCGTGTCGCCGGCCAGTGGGGGCGTGATCGCCACGGCATTGCGCGGCTACTTGCACTTCAGAGCCTTCGAAGGCGACCGTGTCGAGCATTTGTTACCGGTGATTGGGTCGCCGGCGCGGTGGCGCTTGGCGCCGCTGCCGCAGACGCTGTCGCGCAGCGATGTCGAGCGATTGCTCGATGCCTTCCCGCTTGGGCTGCCTTCTCGCCTTCGCTCATACGCGATCGTGCGGTGCTTCGTAGATCTCGGATTGCGAACCCACGAAGTCAGCCGCCTTACGTTGGACGATATCGACTGGACGGCCGGCACCGTGCGCATCGCCAAGTGCAAGACCCGGCGCGCGGACCTGATGCCCTTGCCGCCGGCGACCGGTCGTGCCATCGCCGAGTATCTGCGCATGGAGCGACCTCCAACGGCCAACCGGCAGGTGTTTGTCCGGCACGTGGCGCCGATCGACGAGCCCGTTGGCCCGGACGTCGTGCGCAACACCGTGCGCAATGCCTATCGACGCAGTGGCTTGCCCTATACCCGTGTGCATATCCTTCGCCACACCCTGGCTGGTCGACTGCTCGAAACCGGGGGCACACTCAAGGAAGTAGCCGATGTGCTGCGCCACCGCCACCTTGATACCACACTCATCTATGCCAAGGTCGACATGAATCGCCTTGGCGGTGTCGCGATGCCGTGGCCGGGGAGCACGGCATGAAAGCCGGGATGACGCTGCAGGCGGCCGTGCAGCGCTACCTCAAGGAACGTCGGCAGCTCGGCTTCGCGTTGAAGGCTCCGGCCACCGAGCTGATGCGGTTCGCCCGCTTCGCCGACGACCGCGGCCACAAGGGGCCGTTGACGCGAGAACTGCAGATTGAATGGGCTCGGCAGCATGTTCACCGCACCAGCACGGTGACCGCGGCGCGCAGGATCGAAATCCTGCGGCCGTTTGCGGCCTACTACCGGCAATTCGAGGTGGGCACCGAAGTACTGCTGACGAACGTGCTAGGCCGGGGTCATCGCAGACTGACGCCGCACATTTACACCGACGAAGAGATCCTCCAACTGCTGCGGTACGCCGATGGCTTGGCACCCTTGGGTGGCTTGCGTCCGCTGATGTACCGCACGCTGTTCGGGCTTCTGGCCGCCGTCGGTCTCAGGATCTCCGAAGCGTTGAAGCTTCGGGTCGGTGACATCGATCTGGAGGTCGCGACGGTCACGGTACGGGAAACCAAGTTCCACAAGTCCCGCTGTCTTCCGATCCATGCCAGCGTGGTGCAGGCGCTGAGGGAGTATCGGCACGCGCGCGACCGGTACGCCCACTCCGACGCGGATGCGCCATTCTTCATCTCTCGCATCGGAGGATTCTTGCCCCGCAGCACGGCCGAGCAGGTGTTCAAACGCCTACGACCGCGACTGGGATGGTGCACGCGAGGCGACCACGTCAACCCGCGCCTGCACGACCTTCGGCACACCATGGCGGTTCGACGCGTTCAGCTCTGGCATGAGACAGGCGTGTCCATTGACCAGGCGATGTTCTGGCTGTGCACGTACCTTGGCCATGCGAAGATCACCGACACCTACTGGTACCTCACCGGCGTACCCGAATTGATGGACATGGTCGGCGCCAAGTTCGAGCGCTTCTCGCTCACAGGGGACGACGATGAGTAAGTCGACATCGCCGACCTTCGCGACCCTGGTGCAGGAGTTCTTCACCGATTACATGGTCCAGCAGCGAGCCCTGAGCCCGTGTACAGTGGCTTCGTACCGAGACACGTTCGTGCTGATGCTGCGTTACGCGCAACGCCAGGGCAAGGAGCCCAACAGCATGGAGCTGACCGACGTCACTGCGAAGTTCCTGGTCGGCTTCCTCGATCACCTTGAGCAAGAACGACACAGCTCGGTGCGCAGCCGCAACATCCGGCTGGCTGCGGTGCGCTCCTTCCTGAAGTTCGCCGCGCGACGCGATCCGGTGCACCTGGGCCTCATCGAGCAGGCCCTGGCCGTGCCGATGAAGCGCTTCGATCGCAAGATGGTGGGCTTCGTCCCCAGGGAGCAGATGCTCGCCTTGATCGATGCGCCGAGCGACACCTGGATCGGCCAGCGAGATCGCCTGATGTTCGCGCTGATGTTCAACACTGGGGCTCGAGTCTCGGAGATCCTAGGCGTTCGGGTGGCAGACGTTGTACTCGGCCCGACGTCAAGCATCCGGCTGCACGGCAAAGGGCGCAAGCAGCGCTCGTTGCCGCTGTGGAAGACCGCTGCCAAAGCGGTGCGGGATTGGCTCCACCTGAACCCACAGCTTCAGGCCGACTCGCCGCTGCTGGCGCGCCGCGACGGCAAGCCCATGACGCGGGCCAACGTCGCTCAGCGCCTGAAACTCGCCGTGCAAATCGCCTCCGGCAAGTACCCCGACCTGATCAACATGTCTGTGTCGCCGCACCTAATTCGGCACGCCACCGCAATGTGCTTGCTCCAGTCGGGCGCCGACCCGTGCGAGATTGCCTTGTGGCTCGGACACGAGAGTCCAGCGACAACACACATGTACGTCGAGGCGGACCTGGCGATGAAGGAGCGGGCATTGGCGCGCCTGACGACACCGCGGGTGAAACCCACGACGTACCGTCCGCCCAAGGCCCTGCTGGCGTTCCTGCAGGCACTGTGATTATGCAAAGCCATCATGGGCGCAAGCTCTTCCCTGTCCCTCGGCCTGATTGCAGTATCGACATCCCGACTTCGCATAAAAGCGCACTTCGCATTAC
>NZ_JBPJZK010000031.1:0-3133 GCF_051216475.1 Variovorax nivicola
CGTAATAGTCCGCTCGAGGCCGTTGTTGACGGCTGGATGGTTTAGGGCGTGATGTCGGTGACGTTCTGAAGCAGAGCGAACGCCACGCGCCATGCGCGGCCATCGCAGTGAACGGTGGCTGTGCGCTGGTTGATCCGAACGATTTCTCCGACGTGCCGCTTCAGGCTTTGGTCGGTAAAGCTCACACGCTGGCCGACGCGGAAGTCCTGCTTGTGATGGATCTCCGGCGGCGGCCTCAGCGGTGCCGCGGGCGCCGGTGAGGGTGACGTGCCTGCCTGCTGCTCATCCACTGGCACGACGGCCGCATACAGCACGCTCAAGCGCTGTTTGCTTTGCTCATCAAGCAGTGTGACCTGCCGGTCCTTCATCGCTGCGATGCGAGCCTCGCGCAGCTTGCCAGTGCCCCAGTCCCAGTACTTTACCAACTGGCCCATGTGCAGCTGCGAGCGCGCCTGCACGATGCGCCTCGGGTCGGCCATGAGTTGCTCGATGACCCAGCTGAGCTGGTACAGCTCGGCGCTTGTGGCCATGGGAAGATCTTCGATCTGCTTGACACGCATGCTGGCGATTTTGCCAGCGGCGATGTGCTCAGGCCGCGAGCTTGTCGGTAGGCTGTGAGCTCGTCGGCGCCGCCTTGGCAAGCTCACCGGCGACCGCCCACGGCAGCAACTCCTCGATGCGGTTGCTCGGCTGGTCGGCGATGCGCTCGAGCACGTGGCGCAAGTAGGCCTGTGGATCGATGCCGACGAGCTTGGCCGAGCCGATCAAGGTGTAAATCACCGCCGCGCTGTGCCCGCCGTTGTCGGAGCCGAGATGCAGGTAGTTCTTGCGCCCGACTGCCACGCCGCGCAGCGCGCGCTCGGCCGCGTTGTTGTGCGCTTCGATCCGCCCGTCGTCGACGAAGCGCGTCAGCGCCGTCCAGTTGCTCAGCGAGTACCCGATCGCCAATGCCATCGGCGACTTCGCCGAGACCTGCGACAGCGCTGTGTCGAACCATTCCTTCAGGTCGCCCAGCATCGCACTCGTGCGTTCCCGGCGAACCCGCATTCGTTCGTGCGGCGGCTTGCCTCGGATCTCGGCCTCCACACCGAAGACCTTGCCGATGCGCTGTAGCGCTTGGTGTGCCAGCGTTCCGGCCAGCTTGTGCTGGCGCTCGTGAATGTCCCACAGCTTGCGTCGCGCATGGCTCCAACAGCCAGCTTCGATCACCCGGCCATCTTCGTATAACGGGTGGTACCCGGCGAAGGCATCGGCTTGCAGGACGCCTTTGAAGTGCCTCAGGTGGCGCACGGGGTGTTCGCCCTTGCGGTTCGCCGAGTACTGGAACCACACCGCCGGCGGCGCTGTGTCGCCGCTGGGCCGGTCATCCCTCACATACACCCACAGGCGGCCTGTTCGAGCCTTGGCGCCTGCGCCGCCGAGCACGCGGATCGGTGTGTCGTCGCCGTGGATCTTGTCGGCGGTCAACACGTAGCGGCCGATGGCGTCGGCCAGCGGGCTCAGCAGACGTGCCGCCTGCGCCACCCAGTCGGCCAGGGTCGAGCGCTGCAGTTCGACGCCTTCACGGCCGTAGATCTGGCACAACCGGTAAAGAGGCGTGTGGTCGCAATACTTGCTCACCAGCACATGTGCGAGCAGGCCGGTGCCGGCCATGCAGCGATCGATGGGACGACTCGGCGCTGACGCCTGCGTGATCGTGCTGCAGCTCGCGCAAGCGAGCTTGGGGCGAACGTGGCGCACGACATGGAAGCTGCCCGGCTCGTAGTCGAGTACCTCCGAGACGTCCTGGCCGATCTCGCGAAGGCCGCGGCCGCAAGCCTCGCAGCTGCAACCGCTGTGCGGCGTGTGCACCACGGTGCGCCGTGGCAGATGATCTGGCAAGTCGCGCACGCCAGTGCGATGTCGCGCCTGACGCTTCCTGCGGGCCTGCTCGATGGACGTGACGTTGGAATGGTGCTCGTCGTCTTCGGCGCCGGCGCCCTCGGCCCGGCTCGCCAGTGTCAATGTCGGTTGCGCGAGCTGGCCGCCCACGAGTTCAAGCTGGGCATGCTCGAGCTGCTCGCTGGAGCGGCCGTACTTCATGCGACGCAAGTACGCCACCTCGACCTTGAGCTTCTCGACAGTGAGCAGAGCGATCTTCAATGCCTCTTGCGAGCGCTGCACTTCGCCGCTGAGCGCGGCGTTGGCGGCAAGCAGTTCCTGCGAGGTCATGGGCACGACTGTGCCGGCCGGAGCCCACCCCTACAACGGGAGTTGTCCTGTCAACTTGGTCGATGCTCCACTACGCCGCTGCGCGCGGCTGCCAGGTGCGCTCGGGTCGGCGCCAGTCGATGCCTTCGAGCAGCATCGACAGCTGTGCACCGCTCAGCGAGATTGAGCCCGACTCGGCCTGCGGCCAGATGAAGCGGCCACGCTCCAGACGTTTGGCCAGCAAACACATGCCATCGCCGTCACTCCACAGCAGCTTGACGAGATCGCCTCGGCGGCCACGGAAGACAAAGACATGGCCGGAGTACGGATCCTCGGTGAGTGCGGTCTGCACCTTCGCCGCCAGCGTGTCCATGCCGCAGCGCATGTCCGTCACGCCAGCAGCCAACCAGACGCGGGTGCCCGCGCGCGGGCCGATCATGCACTCTGGCGCAGCGCGCGCAGGACGCTGCACAGGCTGTCTTCGTCGACAGCGCCACGCAATCGCAATTGCGCGCCGGCGAACTCCAGCTCGATGACGCCGTTGCGCGCCGCCGGTCTCGACTGTGGGGGCGTGGGCCCGATTGAAGTGGCCATCGTCATGACCTCGGCGGGCGACGCGACCTTCACCGGCAACAACACAGCTGATTGCGTGCTGTCCGCTGAAGTCTCAGCGCGCCGGAACTCACGTCGCCAGGTGAACAGCAAGTTGGCGTTGATGCCATGCTCCCGCGCGATTGCTGATGCCGACGCTCCTGGCTGCAAGCTCAGCTCAACGAGCCTGGCCTTCAACGCCCGATCGTGATGGCGCCGACCCGGTTCTCCCTCACTCTTCATGATGTACATGCACTCCTGATGATGGGCACCTAATGCGGTGCCATTTATTCAGGTCACATGCTGTCGACTTCGTCCGGCTTCATCAAGACGGCCTTCGTCGGACTATTAC
>NZ_JBPJZK010000032.1:0-1771 GCF_051216475.1 Variovorax nivicola
CGACTTCATTGGCGGCAGGCCCGACCGTCCGGTGATCGTGGGGCGCGTGTACAACGCCGACCAGATGCCGCCGTTCGCCTTGCCGGGCGAGGCGACCAAGAGCGGGATCGTCACGCGGTCGAGCAAGGGTGGCTCGGAGGCCACGGCGAACGCGTTCGTGTTCGAGGACAAGATGGGCGCCGAGCAGATCCTGGTGCACGCGGAGCGCAACCTCGATGTGGAGGTGGAGGGAGACGAGACGCACACGACCGAGAAGACGCGCACGACGTTGATCAAGGGGCACGAGTCGGCTACCTACGAGTCGGGCGAGGAGAGGCACATCACGCAGGGTGCGGTCGAGACGATCGACGGGGGTGAAGAGCGCACGGTGACGGGTGGTGCGAAGGAGACGGTGACGGAAGGGGAGAAGCGCACGATCACGGGCGGGGCGACGGAGACGATCAGCGGGGGTGAGACGCGGGTGGTGAACGGCGGCATTGATGAAACCGTCAACGGCAGCGTTTCATTGACCGTGAACGGCACCGTGGTGCGCCTGGTGACCGGCGCCGACATCCGCATCGTCGGCGGTGGGCGCATCGAGATCATCAACGCCATCGACACCAAGCTCGTGATCGGTCCCGACACCACGGTGGTCACCGGCCCGAAGACGGTGGGCGCGCCGACCATCGTGCACAACGCCACCAACTACACGCTCAACAACAAGCACTACACGCTCAATGCGGACGTGATTGTCTACAACACGCCGCGCCAGACGGTGACCACCGACGATCACGGTCACTGGCGCTGGACCAATTTCGCCGCGACATGGGGCAAGGCGAACCTCTGGACGCCCCTCGCCTTCGATTTCTACGCCGCGAAGGTGATGGTGACCGCATCGACCTTCACCTCGATCAACGGCGTGTTCATCAATCTCGCGCTGCTGAACGACAACGAGAACCGGATCAAGAAGAATGTGGCGATCGGCGATCTGGGGATCGTGGTCTCGAAGCTCGTGAAGTTCAAGTTCAAGGAGGCGAGGGGCGCGTTCTTCCTCAGGGCTCCTTGAGCCAGAAAAAAACAACAGGAGACTTGCTTCATGCACAGAGTTGTAAAGGCGCACACACCGCTGGAAGAGAGCCAGCTGCTGTTCCGTTCGATGCGCGGCACGGAGGGTTTGTCGCAGCTGTTCGAGTTCGAGGTCGATCTGCTGAGCCCGAGTGCTTCGATCGACCTGAAGTCGGTGCTGGGCAAGCCGCTGACGCTGGAGATCCAGACGGCGGGCAGCGAGCCGAGGTACCTGAACGGCCAGGTGGTGCGCTTCTCGATGATCGGGCGCGAAGGCGACACCGAACGCCATACCGTGTACCGGGCCACCGTGCGGCCGTGGCTGTGGTACCTCACGCGCTCGAGCGACAACAAGATCTTCCAGAACAAGAGCGTGGTGGAGATCCTGGAAGAGGTGTTCGGCGACTACGGCTTCGCGTTCGAGAAGCAGCTCAGCGGCACGTATCGGCAGTGGGAGTACTGCGTGCAGTACAACGAAAGCGACTTCGCCTTCGTGAGCCGGCTGATGGAACTCGAAGGCATCTACTACTGGTTCAAGCACGAGCAGAACCAGCACACGCTGGTGCTGGCCGACGACGTCGGCACGCATGAGCCGATGCCCGGCTACGAAACCATCGACTACTTCGCGGCCGACCGGGACATCAGCGAAGACATGGAAGTCATCCGGGAGTGGCAGCCCAGCGAGGAAGTGCGCTCGGGCAGCTACACGGTGGACGACTTCAACTTC
>NZ_JBPJZK010000033.1:0-1657 GCF_051216475.1 Variovorax nivicola
CTCGCGCGCAAAGGCGACCCTCCGCCCGGCAACATCGTCATGTGGCGCGGGCTCACACGTCTAACTGACATCGTCCTCGGGATGCAACTCGGGGCGAAAGTTGTGGGTAATTGAAAGCTAGACCGTACGCTTACGACCGATCAATGAACTCCGGTAGACATAGTCCTCTCTCGTTTCAAGCCACATGACTGACAGCAAACCCAGATCGCTCTCGCCCGATGCCTCCCCTCGAAATGGGTCGCAAATTCTGGCCGCTCAGCCCTTCAGCGTGTTGATCGGCGCCGAACTCCATGCGTTCTCGCCAGGCCATGCCGAAATCCAACTCCCACTCGCCGAGCAACTCACGCAGCAGAACGGTTTCGCTCATGGCGGCATCGTCAGCTACCTGGCCGATAACGCTTTGACATTTGTCGGTGGCACGGCGCTGCGCGCGGCGGTTGTGACCTCCGAATACAAGATCAACTACGTCAGGCCAGCGATGGGCCAACGCCTGATCGTGCGTGCGAAGTCCGTTCACAGCGGGAACTCACAAGCTGTCTGCACCTGTGAGATCTTTGCGCTCAATGAAGATGTCGAGAAGCTCTGCGCTCTGGCACAAGGCACTATTGCAAAGCTGCCGGATCCTCCGAAGAAACAGCCTGCTTGAAGGCTCCGATCACCTTTGGCGTTCTACTCCTCGACTCGCTGCGGGATCCGTCGTCAAGAGCCCTGGCGATGCCGCTGAGCATGGGGTTCAGTTGGAACTCGAAGTCATCGAGATGCTGCCCAAGAGTGAGCGTCCAATCATCCCATCTTGACCGGCCGCACACGGTTCACTTGGACTGCAGCTGTGCTCCGACGTGAGCAACGCACTCCACAAGGTTGAGGGCGGCCAGCAGCAAGAACTGTTCCGCGTCAGTTCGCACGCGCAGCAGGTCGTGCTGGCCAAGGTGGCCATACACAAATGCCAGCAGGTAGCGCTCGGGGTGCTCAACGCAGAACTTTGTGATCATCTGCGCGACGAGGTCTGGCGGCACGCCTTCGGTGAACCTCATCGTCGCCATCAGCCGCTGCAAGCAGATTTCCTGGACGTCTTCAGAGATCGTTGGCAAGGCGTGCCCACAGTGCTTCATGGCCTGGAACGCGACCAGCAGAACGTGGATCGGCACCTCAAGCTGCAGCATGTCGACACCGTAGCGAGACAACACGAGGATGGAGGCCAGCAGGTTGGGCTGCTGGACGTAGATTTCGTCAGCCAGCTCAACCTTCTGTTGCGCGCTCATGCCGTCGATGTCGATGTTCGCCCGGACCATCACGGCCTGCGTGAGCAAGGTCATGGTGCCGCGTCGGACGCTGGCTGCCATCGGTGCGGCAGCAAGTCCTCGATCTGGCTGCTGCGCTGCGTCGGCAGGCGCTGCAGCACGTCGCGCAGGTACGCCCACGGGTCATGACCGTTGAGCCGCGCCGACTGCACCAGGCTCATCACGATGGCCGCGCGTTGGCCGGCCAGTTCGCTGCCGGCGAACAACCATGCCCGGCGTTCATGAACATAAGAGCATGAGCGGCGTAATGCGAAGTGCGCTTTTATGCGAAGTCGCGCATGACGAAATCGGCGAAAGGGCAGATCCCGGCGGTCTGAGGCGCATCCGGATGGCTCTGGACTTCGCATAAAAGTAAG
>NZ_JBPJZK010000034.1:0-1623 GCF_051216475.1 Variovorax nivicola
GCCTGGCGCCCCTGGGCGAGCTGGTCGCACTCGACTTCGACAGCACCGATTTCAACGCCGACTTCAGCCGGCCGGAGCAACTGGCCGAGACGGTACTGAAGGTTCGTCCCGACGTGATCGTCAATGCGGCGGCGCACACGGCGGTCGACAAGGCCGAGAGCGAGCCGGACTTCGCGCGCAAGCTCAACGCCACCTCCCCGGGGATCGTGGCCGAGGCGGCCCAGCAGATCGGTGCGCTGATGGTTCATTACTCGACCGACTACGTCTTCGACGGCAGCGGCACCCGCCCCTGGAAGGAAGACGACGCGACCGGCCCGCTCAGCGTGTACGGGCGCACCAAGCTCGAAGGCGAGCAACTGGTGGCGCAGAACTGCGCGAAGCACCTGATCTTCCGTACCAGCTGGGTGTATGCGGCCCGCGGAGGCAACTTCGCCAAGACGATGCTGCGGCTGGCGAAGGAACGCGAGAAGCTGACCGTCATCGACGATCAATTTGGCGCGCCCACGGGTGCGGAGCTGCTGGCCGATATCACGGCGCATGCCATCCGGGCGACGCTGCAGGACCCGGCCAAGGCCGGTCTCTATCACGCCATCGCCGGCGGCGAGACCAGCTGGCATGGCTATGCGCGCTTCGTGATCGAGCAAGCCAAGGCGGCGGGTGTCGAGCTCAAGGCTGGCCCGGATGCCGTCGAGGCCGTGCCGACCAGCGCCTTCCCGACCCCGGCCAAGCGCCCGCACAACTCGCGCCTGGACACCACCAAGCTGCAGGCCACTTTCGGCCTGCGCCTGCCGCCCTGGCAGGAAGGCGTCGCGCGCATGCTGCGCGAGATTCTTTGAACTTCCACGAGAAAAAGAACATGACCACGACAACGCAACGCAAAGGCATCATCCTGGCCGGTGGCTCGGGCACCCGGCTGCACCCCGCGACCCTGGCGCTCAGCAAGCAGCTGCTGCCGGTGTACGACAAGCCGATGATCTACTACCCGCTGAGCACCTTGATGCTGGGCGGCATGCGGGACATCCTGATCATCAGCACGCCGCAGGACACGCCGCGATTCCAGCAGTTGCTAGGCGATGGGAGCCAGTGGGGGATCAACCTGCAGTACGCGGTGCAGCCCAGCCCGGATGGCTTGGCGCAGGCGTTCATCATCGGGGACAAGTTCGTGGGCAATGATCCCAGCGCGCTGGTGCTGGGGGACAACATCTTCTATGGGCATGATTTCGTGCACCTGCTGTCCGATGCGGACACACAGACCTCCGGGGCCACGGTGTTCGCATACCACGTGCAGGACCCCGAGCGCTACGGCGTCGTGGCCTTCGATGCCAAGGGCAAGGCCAGCAGCATCGAGGAGAAGCCACTCAAGCCCAAGAGCAACTACGCAGTGACGGGGTTGTACTTCTACGACAACCAGGTGGTCGACATCGCGAAGGCCGTCAAACCCAGTGCACGCGGAGAGTTGGAGATCACCGCGGTGAACCAAGCCTATCTCGACCGCGACCAGTTGAATGTGCAGATCATGCAGCGCGGCTACGCATGGCTGGATACAGGCACGCACGACAGCCTGTTGGAGGCGGGGCAGTTCATCGCGACGCTGGAGCATCGGCAGGGGCTGAAGATCGCTTG
>NZ_JBPJZK010000035.1:0-1547 GCF_051216475.1 Variovorax nivicola
CTTTCAATTACCCACAACTTTCGCCCCGAGTTGCATCCCGAGGACGATGTCAGTTAGACGTGTGAGCCCGCGCCACATGACGATGTTGCCGGGCGGAGGGTCGCCTTTGCGCGCGAGGTAGCCACCGAGCTTGGCTAACTCGATGGTGTAGTGCGACAGCGTCCGAGGCAAGAACTCCGGGACAGTCGACGTCGGTGACAGCTGATCCAGCACCGCGATCTCGACGTCGGTGAACGCTTCGCTCGGACTGGTGTCCGGATCGGCGCGGTTGAGCATCGTCAACCAGAAGATGCGCCAACTCAGGATGCAGTAGATCGCGATCAGATTGGTCAGGCGGTCGGCTGTTCGCAGTCGGGAGTCCTCGGCTCGGCAACCCGACTTCAGGATTTTGTGGAAGGTCTCGATCTTCCAGCGCATGGCGTACCAGTCGATTTTCTCGATGGCCTCGGCCTTGGAATACACCGGCAGGTTTGTGATGAGCTTCCACTGCAGCGGGGCACGACCGGCTGGCGCTTCACGCTCTTGCGCATGGAGTACCGTTAACTCAAGCGGTGGATACAGCTTCTGCTTGCCGATGGGCGGAAGCACTCCAATGCGCCGGTATCGGATCTCCAGGGTGGCTTGACAAGGCTGACCCCGCTCGTCGCGGAACTCGACGCGATGCAAACTCCGCACGCGAACATCGGCCATTTCGTCAGCGATCGTGTGACCGCCATCGCCAGCCAGCCGGTCGACGCAGGTTCGCACCAGGAAGCGAGTTCCGAGCTCATCGGCCAGGCAGAACAACTCGTAGATGTCGCTCTCGCGATCACAAATATGCACGCAGCGCTCGGGCTCGTCGATCAAGGCGTTCGACTGGCGCAGGTTCAGCAGCCACTTGACGCTTTCCTTCTCTTCAATCGGAACACGCGTCGGGTTGATCTTGCGTTTCAGCACGCTGGTGCCTTTGAACTTCTGACGGCTCCAGAACTTGATCGCGCACAGGCCTAGCGGCAGCCCCTGTGCCGTCACGACGAGGCTCGAGTGCATCAAGATGCCGCAGGTAGTGTGCGGTTGGGGACGGCCCGCTTCGTCGCGTCGGCTGTGAGTCACCCCCTTGAAGCCAATCAATTCCGGCTTGTCCCTCTTGTAGGAGAACTCCGTGGTGTCCTGAAGGATGAGCAATGGGCCGCAGCTCGCCTGGGCCCGATCACGCGTGGCCTGGAAGTGCCCAGAAAGAATGGCATGCTCGTCAACATCATCGTTGGACAGAAACCGGTAGGCAGCCTTGGTGTTAGCCCAGTCCTGGCATGCGAACGGAATCGTGCCTCCGATGTTGCCCCCGAGTCTATGAAGCAGGCTGCTCAATCTCTTGCCCAGTCGCGCGTCGCGGAAGTCGCAGCCGGCGACCTCGCCGGCTATCCACGACCCATTGTCGGATGGCTTGCTGGCTCCATCAATCCGCACAAACTTTGTCATCCGTTCCCGTTGGCAGAGTCCTCTCGCGAGGAATAACGGGAATCTCGATCATTCCGTGGACCGCTGAGACGCCAGACTTGTGGGTAATT
>NZ_JBPJZK010000036.1:0-1293 GCF_051216475.1 Variovorax nivicola
TGTATGGACCGGGGACCTTGGAAACAGGTGTGCGCGGACATAGGAAACACTTTCGAGGTCGAGACGACCGAGGAAGAGCCCCATGCCCTGGCAACCGAGAGACCTGATGGACACCAAGCGAGAGTTCGTGCAACTGGCTTTGCAAGAGGGAGCGAACCGGCGCGAGCTGTGTCGGCGGTTCGGCATCAGCCCCAAGACCGGCTACTCGCTGCTCAAGCGGCATGCGCTGCAAGGCATGACGCAAGCGTGCACGCCGCGCAGCACACGTCCGTTGACCTCGCCCACGCGCAGCGCCTGCGAGCTGGAGCAGGCAGTGATCGAACTGCGCCGCGTCCACCCCAGCTGGGGCGGACGCAAGATCGCCCGTCGGCTGGCCGACCAGGGCATGAGCGACGTGCCAGCCCCCAGCACGGTCACCAATATCCTGCATCGCCACGGGCTGATCACGCCCGAGTCCAGTCAGGCGAGCGAGCCCTGGTGCCGCTTCGAGCACGAGCAGCCCAATGCCTTGTGGCAGATCGACTTCAAAGGCGACTTCGGCATGGCTGCAGCGCGCTGCTATCCGCTGACCGTGCTGGACGACCATTCGCGCTTCAATCTCGCGTTGAAAGCTTGCCCGGGTGTGAGCATCGACAGCGTGCAGCCGCACTTGGTGCAGGTCTTCACCCGCTACGGGCTGCCGGTGCGTATCAACACGGACAACGGGGCCCCCTGGGGCGCTCCGCGCCAGCCGGGTCATGGGCTGTCCGAATTGGGCGTGTGGCTTATCAGGCTGGGCATCCGAATCAGCCACAGTGCGCCGTATCACCCTCAGACCAACGGCAAGATCGAACGCTTCCATCGCTCGCTGAAGACGGAGTTGCTCGCAGGCCGCAGCTTCGTCGACCTGGCGCATGCCCAAGCGGCCTTCGAGCGCTGGCGCAGCATTTACAACCACGAGCGCCCGCACGATGCGCTGGACCTGCTCACGCCTGCCAAACGCTACGCAATCAGCCCCAGGCCCTACCCGCAGGCCTTGGCGCCCATCGAGTACCAGCCAGACGACACGGTGGTGACGGTCAAGCACAACGGCCAGGCCAACTTCCTGGGACACAAGCTGAAAGTGCCCAATTGCCTTCTGAAGTTGCCCATCGCGTTCCGGGCCGATCCGCAGCACGACGGTCACTTCAACGTGTTCTTCTGCCACCACCCGTTCATGCGGCTGGACTTGAACTCCTTGCTTGTAAAGCGCTAACCTGCCAACGTGTTTCCTATGTCCGCGCACACCTGTTTCCAAGGTCCCCGGTCCATACA
>NZ_JBPJZK010000037.1:0-1248 GCF_051216475.1 Variovorax nivicola
CGCAGCGAAATAAAGACACCGTTGTGCCTGTCAAGCACCGGCCGTCTTGAGGTAGTTCGCGTCGAAGGGTTTTCGAGACCTCAGGACGCCGTAGGCGATGGCCAGAAGCTTGTGCATGCAGGCCACGACGATGAGCTTGCCGGGCTTGTTCTGCGCCTTCAATCGCTGCCAGAACTGGGCCACCAACGGGTTGTACCTGCCGGCCACCATGGCCGGGAAGTAAAGCGCCTTCTTGAGCTCCCGATGCCCCTGAGGGTGTGTGCCTCGCCGCTTGTCCAACGATGTTCCGGACTGCCTGATCATCGGCGTCAGGCTGGCATAGGCAATCAGCGCCTTGACCGAGGCGAACCGCTCGGGGCGCCCGATGTACGCCAGCAGCTGGGGAATCGTCCTGTCCCCAAGGCCTGGAATCGATGCGAGAAGCTCGCTGCGCTGCTGCAGATCGGGGTCGTCATCGATGGTCTTGCGGATCTGCATGCGCACGTCCTCGATGGACTCGTCCAGGCTCGCGATGACCGCAACGAGGGATGGCTTGACCGCGTCGTGGGCGACCTCCAGGCGGTTCAACTCACCCTGCCGGAGCTCCAGCAGCGTGTCCAGCCGGGCCACCAGCGCCTGCAGGGAGCGCACGGCAGCAGAAGGTGCCTCCCACAACGGCGGGGCTGTCTTGTCGCAAAACCGCGCCAGGGCCTTCGCATCGCCCTCGTCGGTCTTGTTGCGCACCCGTTCCAGTTCCATGAATCGCTTGACCTGCAGCGGATTGACGACCGAGACCGCCACCGCATGGTCGTGCAAGGCAAGCGCCAAGCCCTCGTGGTACGTGCCGGTGGCCTCCATGCAGACATGGGCTGCCGCCGTGCCCCCGGGCAGGTGCGAGTCCAGCCAGTCCAGCAGCTGCGCGAAGCCGCTTGCGTTGTTGGGGAACACCTTGGAGCGATATTTGCCGTGCGCTCTCAGCCACGCCACGTCGAGCTTCAGCTTGCTGATGTCGACTCCTACTTTGCATGTCACCGTGGTACTCCTTGCTTGAAGGATCAACGCGCCACATTCGACATGCACACCCTGATATGCGGGGTCATCGCCAGCACATGGCCGGCGACGCCCCAAGACACCGTTCGAGCTACAGCGTCGAATCCGTGCGGTTCCCCAGTCTTTATTGCGGGCTGGACAGCCCAAGGAGGAGAGCGGGGTTTACCGGACGGGCTCCCTTCAGCGCTACGGGAGCGGGAGAAACAATATCAGGAGGAG
>NZ_JBPJZK010000038.1:0-1174 GCF_051216475.1 Variovorax nivicola
CTAGGGAACATCTGATCAAGTCCACGGATGGCCGCTCTGAACGTTGATTACGCATGCTGAATGAAGGAGCGCCAACGATGAGCCAGATCAGTTTTTCGGATGCCGAGCATGCAGGCAAGAGGAAGAGGACACGTCGGGAAGTCTTCCTTGCCGAGATGGAGCTGGTAGTGCCTTGGAAGGCACTGCTCAAAGTCATCGAACCGCACTACCCGGTGGCAGGCCGCGGACGTCGGCCCTATCCGCTGGAAGCAATGCTTCGCGTGCACTTGATGCAGAACTGGTTTGCGTTGAGCGACCCGGCGATGGAGGAAGCCCTATACGAGATCACCTCGCTGCGCACGTTTGCAGGCCTGGGAATGGAGTCGATTCCCGACGAGACGACGATCCTGAACTTCCGCCATCTGCTGGAAGCCAGCGATCTGGCCGAGGACATCTTCAAGCAGGTCAACGCCCACCTGGCCAGGAAAGGGCTGCTTCTGAAGAGGGGCTCCATCGTGGACGCCACCATCATCGCGGCACCCAGTTCCACGAAGAACGCGGGCGGCGAGCGAGACCCTGAGATGCACCAGACCAAGAAGGGCAACCAGTGGCACTTCGGGATGAAGGCGCACATCGGTGTGGATGCGGACTCGGGGTTGGTGCACACGGTGACGACTACCGCAGCCAACGAGGCAGACGTCGAGCAGGTGAGCGACCTGCTGCACGGCAAAGAGGACGCGGTGTGGGCAGACTCGGGCTATCGCGGAGCGCAGGCGCGGGTGCAGCGCAGTGTGCAGTGGCACATTGCGGGCCGGCCCAGCGACATGGCGAAGATGCAAGAAGGCCGAGCCAAGGCCAGAGCGCGCAAGCAGGAATACCGCAAGGCCAGCATCCGGGCGAAGGTGGAGCATCCGTTCCGAGTGATCAAGCGACAGTTCGGCTTGGCGAAGGTGAGGTTCAAGGGACTGGCCAAGAACACGGCGCATGTGATCACGCTGTTTGCGTTATCGAACCTGTGGATGGCCAGGAAGAAACTGATCGCGATGCGCGGACAGGTGCGTCTGCAGACGGCATGAAGGGCCGCAAGGGCCTCTCAAACGCATGGGGATGCTCGGTGAGACGAGCTTGCGAGCGCAACGACAAGCACACGCGCTCGCCATCAAGCCAATTTACGACTTGATCAGACCTTCCCTAG
>NZ_JBPJZK010000039.1:0-1166 GCF_051216475.1 Variovorax nivicola
AGGACCTCGAGGAAACAAACGACATTTTGAAGGCGGCATCAATTTTCTTCGCGAGGGAACTCGACCCTCGCCACCACTGATCGTCCGGTTCATCGATGAGATGAGATCGGAGGGCCACGGGGTCGAGTCGACGTGCGATGTCCTGCAATCGCAGGGTGTCCGCGTCGCCCCTAGGTCCTATCGCGCCTGGCGCCGCAGGCCCGCAGCCACCAGGACCATCACTGACGCCGCCCTCGTGGCGATGTTCCATCAGCTGCGGGCACGCGATACGAAGGGCCGTCAACGACCCGAGATCCTCTACGGACGTCGGAAGATGACGGCATGGCTGGCCCGCAACGGGTTCCCTGGGATGTCCAAACACACCGTCGATCGGGTCATGCGGGCCGAAGGCATGAATGGGCTCATCCGCGGCCGCCGAACGACCACAACAATCCCGAGCAAGAACGGAAAACGCGCCGGCGACCTGCTTAACCGGGAGTTCACGGCCCCGCGCCCGAACCACACCTGGGTGACCGATTTCACCTATGTGCCCACGTGGTCCGGGTTCGTCTATGTCGCGTTCGTGATCGACCTGTTCTCGAGGGCGATCGTCGGATGGCAAGCTTCGACGATCAAGGACACCGCGTTTGTGGAGGCATGCCTGCGGATGGCGCTTTGGCGCCGCGATCAGATGAACCGGCCGATCGAGGCGGGATTGATTCATCACAGCGATGCCGGGTCGCAATACACATCCGTGAGGTTCACCGAGACCGTCGCCCTCGAGGGCCTTGCCGCATCGATCGGATCCGTCGGAGATGCCTACGACAATGCCGCCGCTGAAACGGTGATGGGGCTGTTTAAGAACGAAGCGATCCGCAACGGCTCACCGTTTCGGACCGGACCGCTCAAGGGCCTCGCCGACGTCGAAGAAGTCACCTTCGACTGGGTCGCATGGTACAACAATGAACGAATCCACTCATTTATCGGCGATCTCCCGCCCGAGGAATTCGAAGCGAACTACTACGCTGGTAAAACCGGCCCGTCAGCCGACGACGCCGCCAACAAAACGGCGGCATGAAACCCGGGACGGTTCAGTATCACTTGAGGACCTTCAACGTGGGCCGTGGCCGAACCTGCGAAGCCTCTCCGCGCGAGACACTAATCGGGTGACTGACGGCAGGCTCACC
>NZ_JBPJZK010000003.1:0-856739 GCF_051216475.1 Variovorax nivicola
CTCTTCATGATGTACATGCACTCCTGATGATGGGCACCTAATGCGGTGCCATTTATTCAGGTCACATGCTGTCGACTTCGTCCGGCTTCATCAAGACGGCCTTCGTCGGACTATTACCATTCAACTGGGAGTGGTCCACGAGGAGTACCAAGAGGCGTGTTAGCCCGCAGACGCTGCAGCTGCTTGCCGGCGACGCTTGATGACTAACACAACGGCCTTGGCGACATCTCGTGCTCTTTGCTCATGCAGCTCTGCTAGAGCACCAACAAGCATGGACAGCCTTCCACCCCGCGTTTCTAGACGCTCTGATAGGGCGCGCTGCTCTACCTCGCCAACTTCGTTGAGTTTTACCCCTCGGATGGTTCTTGTGCCTTCGCGCGTCTTGCCGTAGAAGACCCAGCCTCTGCGAACTTCGATGTGATCCGAGTATTTGTGAAGATGAGGGTTGACCCAGCGAAAGTCCGCGGGGCTAGTTGGGAAAGGGGCGCCTTTGTTAAGTTGGACCGCTAGTACCGGACAGCGTGCAGTTACGGGGTAGCCAGTCTTCGCAGAGAGGTCGTTGAACCTCTTCGTCCACGTTGAGAAGTGGCCGTTCTTTTTGATGTTGCAGGTGCCACAGGCAAGAGCTAAGTTCTGAATCTCAAAGGTGTAGTCTTCGTAGCCGCCTTTGTCCACAAAATGCTCGAGATGAGTTGCGTAGTCGTGGTAGAGGAGCCGGCGACAAAAGCAACATCGGCCTCGCTGCGCCTTTCGAAGTACTGGCTTGAGTTCAGTCTTGAATAGTGTGACCACGTTGGTGCCGGAGCTCCACGGAAGACCATGTAAGGCCGCAGCGCTCGTTCCATCCGGATACGCTGGTGTTGGCGTAATTTTCTCGAATCCAACGTTCATCGTGCCGGCTCCTCTTCAAGAAGCGCATTAATGACATCGACCATCGGATCCTCGCGGCTGAGCGCATCTCGAATGGACATTAGTTCGGGAATGAGCGATTCGAACTCAGGGTTGCTGAAATCCCCGCGTTCTACGAGCGAGATGGCTCGCTGTACAGTATCCACGACCACTCTGTTCCGACTGGAGCCAACACCAAACTGGGACAAAAGCAGTTCGTCGGACGAGGCGCCGTAGGTAACGGTACTCAGTTGAGGCTCGTCTCCGGTAAGGTCTACGACCGTGCTCCCTTCAAGTGCGGCACCAACGATGAGCGGTGAGTGCGTAGAGACGATGAGGTGTCCCGTCTTCATCGCGCTGGAGCAAACGCCAAATACGGCAGTCATCAAATCTCGTTGCCACTGTGGATGGAGGTTGTTTTCAGGTTCGTCAATCAGTACGACGGCGGCCTCCTCTAGTCCGAAGCCGATGCCTAGGATTGTGGAGAACATGTGGTATTCGCCGGAGCTGAGTTCGAGTGCAGAGAACTTGTCTTCGGAGCGCGTTGCTTGAACCATCGCGTCGGCCAAGTTCAGCAAATCGGTTAATAGACCAAGTCGCAAGACGTTGGGAGTCGCATCCTTGCAATGAGGACCAGTGCTATCGATTGTTAGCTCAATGCGTCCCTTGCCACGGGTCACAAGCTGCTCAAGGGCATTGAATTCATCGTATGAAAACTCACTCAGAAGCCACTGGGCCACGGCATAAGAAATATGCGGAAGGCTCCTAGATGACGCACGGTCAGAGTCACTCTGAGGAGTCTTCCTTTGAACTGCTCCGAGCAGATCACGAAGCTCCTGCCGCTTCTCGATTCGGCGATTGAGAACATATGTCACGGATGGCTTAACACCTGCGAGTCGGTGGGCATCTGAAAAGAAATTCCAGTCGTAGCGCTCTATCTTGGATGGAGAGAGTGCAAAACTGAGCATCGTCTCCAGCGGAGCTTTCTTGCTCAGAAGATTCGAGAGAATACGCTGGCCAAAGTATGCATAGTGGGGAACATCGAAGGCGGTGCGTGCTCCACCGGGAAGCTCTTTCTGCGGAAAACGGTCAGCAGCCGAGCCTGAGATACATAGAACCTGAACGGGATTTGGCTGAAAAACCTGAACTTCGGCATTCAGAGATCGACTGGAAATTGCAAGGTCGGAGACGAGCTGTTTAAGCAGCGTGCTCTTATGTGAACCGTTCTGACCTGTGATGATTGTTGTCTCGAAACCTCGGCCAGAATCCGTCCATTCTGGATGCAACAGGGCTACATTTTTGACGTCTCCGTGCCAAGTCTTGAACTGCACGGTGTTGATTACAGTCATCCTTACGTCTCCCTCCGCCAGTGGAAAACCTGTTCTGCGTACATTCTATCGACGACTCTACGCCAACTTGAGCGACGTAAATGGAAGGGTGGAAGGGCGCCGCAAACGCTCCGAGGCCGAACGCACCAGAAAAACCGAGCTGAGAATGGCGCAAAGCGTAGGCGCCAGTGCAACCTTCCAGACAACGAAGATGACGCTATCCTGATGTTTCAGAACTCACCTGTGCAGAGGTCATTGAGCTTAGTAAGCCCGCTGCGATTCAGTCGCTATTGGCGCCTAGTCCGTTTTGAGCCAGCAATGCGACGTGAAAGCGAATGTCGTCGCTGAGGGATGGTTGTCGCCGCAATGCAGATGTCGTCGAATGAACGGCAAGCATCTGAATGACCTTGCCCCAGTGTCTTTTAAACACCTCATCTAAGTACCACCTGAATGCCCGACCTTCCCAACAGCCCTGCCGCTGACCGCAACAAGCAGCTTATCCTCGATGCATTGACCGGCATCCTCGGTGAGCGAGGGACCGCACTAGAGATCGCATCTGGAACAGGCCAACACGCCGCATGGTTCGCAGCAGCGATGTCCCAATGGATCTGGCAGCCCACCGACGCAGATGCCCGCATGCTCCCAGCGATTGCAAGCCGAGTCACAGAAGCTGCGCTACCCAATCTCCGCCTACCGCTCCCGCTTGACGTAGTGGCCTCTCAATGGCCATCGCAGGGCCCCGCATTCACTCAAGAAGAAAAGTTCGACGCAATCTTCTGCGCCAACATGCTGCACATCGCACCTTGGGCCACATGCGCCGCCCTGATGCAAGGCGCCGCGCGGCATCTGCTTCCTGGCGGGTTGCTCATCACGTACGGGCCTTACTTCGAAGATGAAGTCCCAACGGCGCCGAGCAACATGGCATTCGACGAAGATTTGCGCGCCCGAAATCCCGCATGGGGCATTCGTCGCCTGGAAGACGTGGCAGCAGAGGCGCGCCGATCAGGCCTCGCGTTGCGCGAGCGGCATGCGATGCCCGCGAATAACCTGCTGTTGGTCTTCGGGTTCCAGTGAATACAGGGTACGCGCCATGAACATAGTTCTTCGGATTCTTTTCATCGCCGGGGGCGCACTGCTGCTTGGATTCATTTCGAACGTCATCCTGGTCGGCGTCGGCCATTGGTATGAAATGAACGCGGCACGCAGCGAGTACGACCTCTCCGATTCCTTCATGATTGCCATATTCGTGCAGGCACTTTGTGTCGTTGCCGGTGGGTTGATTGGCAATCGGCTGTACCGGCGGTAGCGCGGCCGATGGCTCAACATGCGGCTTGGGCGCATTGCTGCCCGTTCGACAACAACTCAGACAGGCGACAAATGGCAACTCCAGATTTCCGCAGGCGCAGCGCATCGTTCAGCCTGGCCGCATTGGCCACCGCAGCCGCACTCGCCGGATGCGCTTCTGTCAGCGAGCCCGCAATCACGCCCGCCCAGACGGCCCAGGCGCAAGCCGCATGCACGGCGCTGCAAGACATGAAGATCGCGGCCTCCGCCATCGGCAAGCCGAGCTCGGGCGCAGTCGTTCAATCCGCGAGCTTCGTCCCCGCCAATGCCGCAGACAACCCTAATGGCGAGTACTGCGCGGTCAAGGGTGTCGTGCTGCCCGTCAGTGCATCGGCGCCCAGCCTCGAGTTCCAAGTCAACCTTCCCACCGCATGGAACCGCCGTGCGCTGCAGATGGGCGGTGGCGGCTATGACGGCACGCTCGTCACCGGCCTGGGCGCCTACACCGCGCAGCCCAACGGCACACCCAACGCGCTGCGCCAGGGTTATGCCACGCTGGGCAGCGACGGTGGGCACAAGGGCACGGGCAGCTTCGACGGCAACTTCGCGCTGAATGACGAGGCGCTTCTCAACTATGGCCAGCAGTCGGTGAAGAAGACGCACGACGTGGCGCTAGAGATCATCCGGCAGCGCTATGGCGCGGCGCCGCGGCGCTTCTATTTCATCGGTGGATCGCAGGGCGGGCACGAGGCGCTCGATGCCGCGGCGCGCTACGCCGCCGATTACGACGGGGCCATTGCCAACTACCCGGCGTACAACATCACGATGCTGCAACTGGCGTCGCTGCATGTCGGCAAGGCGCTGTATGCCAATGGCGGTGCGGGTTGGATGAACCCAGCCAAGAAGACGCTGCTCGTCAATGCGGTGTATGCCGCCTGCGACGGGCTCGATGGCGCCAAGGACGGGATCATCGGCAATGTTGCGGCCTGCAACGTGGTCTTCAACCTCGACAAGGTGAAGGCCGCGCTGCGTTGCGTCAACGGCGTGGACAACGGCGACTTCTGCTTGTCTGATGCGCAGATCGCGGCCGTGCGGCAGATTGCGTCGCCCTATGACGCGGGGTTTGCGGTTGCGGGGCAGCAGGTGTTTCCGCGCTGGCCGGTGCTTGAAGGTGCGGTGTTCTCGGTGTCGTCGTTCGGCGCATCGCGCGTGCCATCGAACCCGCCGGCTGCCACCGATGCGTTGCTGTTCTCCATTGGCGCGGCGCACGCGAAGTATTTCGCCACGCGCAACCCGTCGCTCGATGCGCTGCGCTACGAGCCGGCGCGCTACAGGGCACGGCTGCAGCAGCTGGGCAACATTACCGATGTGACGATGGTGAGCCTCGAAGCCTTCCGTGCCAGGGGCGGCAAGCTGATCCTCACGCATGGCACGGCAGACGATTTCATCAGCCCCTACAACACCGAGGACTACTACCGCCGCCAGGTCGCTGCTTTCGGCCAGGCGGGTGTCGACTCGTTCATTCGCTTCTATAGCGTGCCGGGCTTCGGCCACGGCATGGGTCCGTACCGGCTCGGCTACGACGGGCTCGCGGTGCTCGACAACTGGGTCGAGAAAGGGCAGGCGCCTGAAACGATTCCCTCGGTCGACAACAACCAGAACGCCAACCGCTCGCGGCCGATGTGCCGCTGGCCGGCATGGCCGGCGTTCACGGGGGCGGGGGGTGCTTCGATGAACGATGCGGCAAATTTCAGCTGCAGGGCGTCCTGAGCGTCATCGCCAGGGCGATTCCATCGTCGCTACGTCGTCGAACGACAACACTCGCGCAGCACCGCCGTTGCGCGGTATGGCGTACCAGCAACGCCCCGGCGGTATGTGTCCGGCCGCGTACATCACGCGAACCACGGCTTCTTGCGCGTCGAGCCGCAGCACATGCGCGCCCATCGCCCGCTCCGTGTGCGTGAGCGCAAACTCGGCCAGCGCGCGTTCGCACGCGATGCGGCGCCAGCGCCTGTTGGCCTGCCACGTTCGGTAGCGATCGAGCAGCGTCATCGTTGGTACTTTCCATCGGGTTTTGTGCCGGAGTTTCGTGCACCATCGTGCATCGATCACGATGTTTCACTTTTGAAACGCATGCGTGTCTCGATCCTCCGGTGGGGCGTTTAAAGTTCGAGCCCGGTGCGTTTTCGCGTCACGGACTTTTCCCCCAACCGTTTTACTGATTGAAGAAAGAACCCCCGTTTTGAACAAGACCGACCTCATCGCCGCTATCGCCACGGACACGAACCTGAGCAAGGCCGACGCTGCCCGCGCGCTCGACTCCGCCATCGACAACCTGTCGCGCGCCCTCGCCAGCGGCGACACGGTACAACTGATCGGCTTCGGCACTTTCGCCGTGGCAAGCCGCCCCGAGCGCACGGGCCGCAACCCGTCGACCGGCGAGCCGATGACCATCAAGGCCAGCAAGGCGCCCAAGTTCACCGCCGGCAAGGCGCTGAAAGACGCTGTCAACACGCCTGCAGCAGGCCAGTAAGCGCTTTTTCTTTTCTTCCCTCCGTTGCGTCGGCGCAGCAGCGCGGGCCGCGGAGGGCCCCATCTTCAGGAAGCCGTCGCGTTCCGCGCTAGAGTTCGTGCACGTTCACGAGCCCAGCCATCCGACATGCACGACGCGCCTGTGCCAACAACGCAACAATCCCGCACATTGCAGCAGTGGCTGCTTCGGCTCCTTTTCACAGGGGCCTGCCTTCTGGTTCTGGGCTGTGCAAGCCCATCGGGTCCGCGGCAAGGGCCGGGGCCTGCCGTCAGCAGCACGCTGACGGACGAACAATCGAACAGCGTCGCGATCCATGCACTCGGCCTTGTCGGCACGCCGTATCGCTATGGCGGCAACACGCCTGATGGTGGCTTCGATTGCAGCGGGCTCATCGGGTACGTGTATCTCAACAGCGTGGGCGAGTCGCCGCCGCGCACGGTGGCGCGAATGAGCGGCTTCGGCAGCCCAGTGTCGATGTCCGAGCTTCGCACGGGCGATCTCGTGCTCTTCGGCCCGTCCACGCCGTCACATGCGGGCATCTATGTGGGCGGAGGGCGCTTCGTGCATGCGCCATCGACAGGTGGCGTGGTGCGGCTTGATCGGCTTGACGGCGTGTATTGGTCGCGCCAGACGGTGCAGGCGCGGCGGCCTTGAGTCCGGCAAGCAGCATGTCGGCAGCATCGTTCACCCTCACTCCGACAGACTTCGCGCGCCTTCAGAAGGTCGTCGGTCGTCGCGTTGGCCGAAAGCCGGGTTTGTCGTCCACCCTGTTCATGTTGCGCGCGACGGTATGGGTGGGCGTCGGATTGACGGTCGCGGCGTACGTGCGCGTGCTGGACGACTACGCCGAGCTGCCGCACCTCCGGTTCATGGCGTACCTCGTGATGATCGTCTTCTTGCTGCTGGTGTCGCTGCCCCATGTTTCCCAGGCGATCTGGCGAAAGCACATGTTCGCTCCCAATGGCACGTTTCTGTCGCCCCAGACCGTCAGCATCACGGACAGCGCGCTGACGATCCAGTCCGCAACGATGCGGTCAGAACTGCTATGGGCGGGCTTCATGGCCCGCGAGGAAGACGATGCGAACCACTATCTCTTTACCGATGAAATGCAGGCGGTCGTGCTTCCGCGTTCTGCCGTTGCATCGTTTGCCGACGAGTTCGAGCGCCTGACTTCGCATCTGAAGAACAAGCCTTGACGCAAGGGCTCCGCTTCGGTTGATTCGGGCCTCAGCTGGACTTGCCGCGCACGCTTTTCTTGGTCGAGCCTTCCGCGCGCGGGCTTGCCGCATTCGCTGCTGCTGCGACGCCATTCAACTGATCGACCCACGACAGCGCATCGACATACGACATGAACCGGTTCAGATATTCCGGCGATAGGTCGCGCATCAACGTGAGCGAACGGTGCACGAGATGATGCGAGTTGAGGGGGCCGGCGTTTTCCGGCACCTTCGCCAGTGACTGCGTCAATCGCCGGTCTGCACTGAGCTTGGACCAGGTGCTCTTGAAGTAGCGGATCGACTTCAGTTCTGTGGAAGGCGACGAGGCAGAAGAGGGGGCGGGCGTCGCCCTGCCTGCTGCGGTCGGGCTGTCATCCATGACCGGCGCGTGTTGGGCGATGTGGTCGATGAGTTCGGCGAGTACACCGCGTTCAGGTGTTGCCGCTTGCGGCTTCGCAACGTTTGCAGGCGCGGCCTTTTGAAGATCCTCGCCGTACGCCGCCAGCAGCGTGAGCACTTTGTCGTCGAGCATGCGCCGCGCCTCGCCGCCGTGCGCAGTCGCGCGCCTGGCCATCGCCTCGATGACACGAAAGCGCACAGGGTCGAAGCGTTGATCGCCACGCGCGATCGCCGCTGCGACCATCGCGCCGGTGTCGCGGCAAGTCTCTTGATCAGTCACGGGGCTTCGTGTTGGCGTTGGAAGGGCGCGGCGTAGGCGCCATCTCCACGCGCCGGTTCTTCGAGCGCCCGTCGGCATCGGCATTCGACGCCACCGCCTGCTCGGAGCCGAACGCGGCCGCAAAGATCGACGACGACGGAATGCCGGCCTCGATCAACGCACGCGTTACCGTCAGCGCCCGCTGCGCCGACAGCTCCCAGTTGTCCGCAAACTGACGCGCGTTGTCGCGCATCTGCCGGTCGTCGGTGAAGCCGCTCACCATCAAAATTTCGTCGCGCGACTTGAGGTACGCGGTCAGCGGCGCGGCAAGGCTCTTCAGCAGTTGGCGGCCTTCGGGTTGCAGCTCCGCGGAGTTGAAGGCAAACAGCACGCTGCCGTTGATGCCGATGCGGCCGTTGGTCAGCGTCACGCGGCCTGCTGCGAGCGGCCCTGCAAGCGCCTGTTCGAGCGTCTGCAGGCGCTTGGCCTCGGCCTGCCGTTGCTTGACTTCGGTTTCCAGTTTCGATGCAAGCTCCAGCTGCATGCCCAGCGCACACACCAGGATGAGCACGAAGGCACCGAGCAGGCCGGCCATCAGGTCGCCGAACACCGCCCACACCGGCACGCCCGGCTCGTCGAAGCCGGCGTCGAGCTCTTCGCGCATCATGCTTCGCTGTCCACCGGCGCTTGTTGCTGCCTGCTGGCGATCTGCTGCATGTCTTCGACGATCTGCTTCTGTGACATGATGCTCAGGTCGATCACTTCACGGGCCTGCGCCACGTAGTAGGCCAGTTGCTCATCGCTGCGCGTAATGGACTTGCCCAGCGCGCCTTCAATGCGCTGCAGGTGGCCCACGAGTTTGTCGTTCGACTGGCTGAACATCTGCACGGCAAGGCCGAAGGCTTCACCCAGGCTGGCCACTTCGACGGCGCTGCCGGTGATCTGCGCGGCAACGGCGGCCATCTTCTCGGATTCGGCATCGGCCTTTTCGGTGAAGCGGCTTCCGACGCGCTCCAGCAGGTCCGCCGATGCGGACACCAGCGTGTCGATGGCTGTGCGTTGTTCGGTGGATGCGTGGTTCACTGCGTCGAGCAGGGTGGCCAGCGTTTCGAGGATGCGGCTGCGCTCTTCCAGCATCGCGTTGTCGCGCGTCATGCTGTCGGCGAGCTTCTGGCGCAGCTCGGTCACCACTTCGGCGGCGGCGCGGGGCGCTTCAGCAGCGGCTTGCAGCAGCTGTGCGATTTCGGCGACGGTGTTCTTCGCATGCGCTTCGGTCTGGGCGGACATGTCGCGTGCGGTCTGCGCCACCGTGTCGAAGAGCTGCTGCTGCTGGCTTGCGTTGTGTGCGTTGACCTGCTGCCATTCCTGTTGCAGCGATGCGGCCATGGTGGTCAGCGATTGCGTCCAGGCCGAGAGGCGCTGCTCGTCGCGCGATGCCATCTGGGACATAACTTCGGCCGCGGCCTGCGGTGCTTCAGCAGCGGCTTGCAGGAGTTGTGTGATTTCGGCGACGGTGTTCTTCGCATGCGTCTCGGTCTGCGTGGACATCTCGCGCGCGGTCTGCGCCATGGTGTCGAGCAACCGTTGCTGCTGGCTCGCGTTGTGCGCGCCAGCTTGTTGCCATTGCTCTTGCAGCGATGCGGCCATAGCTGTCAGCGATTGCGTCCAGGCCGAGAGGCGCTGTTCGTCGCGCGAGGCCATTTCGGTTTGCAGCTTTGCGTGCGCCTGGTCCACGGTGCTCAGCAGCGAGACGGAGTGTTGCTCGAAGGTGGCAGCGGCTGCCGACAGGGCCTGGTGCGAATCGCCCGACAGCTTCTCGCTGACGCGCTGATGCTGCGCAAGCGCGTTGCCCCAGGTGTCCGACACGCTGCTCACGGTGCTTTCGAGTCGAGTGGAGACGGTGTCTACCAGCGCGGCCGAGCGCTGCTCGAAGGTCTGTGCGAAATGCTCGTGCGAGCCGCGTAGGTCCTTCGATAGCGCCTCGGTCGTGCGCTGGTGTTCGGCGAGCGCGGTCTTCCAGGTGTCTGCCACGCGAGTGGTGGTGGCCTCGAAGCGGCTCGAGAGGCCGTCGAGCTGCTGCTGCACGGTTTGCGAAATAGTGTTGTGCAGCGTGGCCGTTTCGCGCGCGATGCCGGCCATGGTGGCTTCGACGACCGGCTGTATCGCCGCGCCGGCGACACGTGCGCTTTCGGTCAGGCTCTGCTTCAGCGACTGGTCGACGGAAGAAGCGAGGCTGCCGTACACGGCTTCGGCCTTGCTGTGGAAGTGGTCCTGGCTGCTGACAAGGCGTTCGTTCAGTGCATGGCTCTGCCGCTCCATCGCGTGCATCATGGCCTGCAGTTGGCCGACCAGCTCTGGCATGGCGTGGGCCTGCTGCTGCAGCAGCTTGAACGACTCTTCACGTTGATGGGTGAGCGAGAAGACGCGCAGCACGGTCGCGATCTTCGTGTCGAGCATCTGTCCAGCCTGCAGCCGCTCGCGCCGGCTCAGTGCCGATGCAAGGCCCAGCATCGCCGATGCGGCCACGCCCGCTACAGAAGTGCCGAAGGCCAGCCCGAGGCCCTTCACGGGCGCTGAGAGCGAGTCGCGAATGGTCTGCAGATCGGTCGAGCTCTCCAGCGCAAGGCCGGTGCCCTTGAGCGTGACCACCATGCCCACGAAGGTGCCCAGCATGCCCAGCAGCACCAGGAAGCCGGCGAGGTACGGCGTCATCGCCGGGCCGGGCAGGCCGACGCGCTCGCCCTCGATGCGCAGTCGCACGGCGTTTTGCAGCGAAGGATGCAGTTGACCAAGCCACGCGCCGAGGCTTTCGGGCGGGGCAGAGAGATCGGCTACGGCGTGTGTCAGCGTGGCCGTGGCCTGTTGAAAGCGGTGCAGCTCCAGCGCGCCCATGAGGTAGAACGCGCCGACGATCACGGTGACGGCCAGCGCCAGCGGGTTCGTGCCGATGTATCCGGCGCCCACCCAGCCAACGACGGCCAAGCCTGCGACAAAGACAGCGTATTGAATGAATCGGGTCATGTAGTTCTGGTGGCCTGGGTGCGAAGGGCTTCGAGCAGCCCTTCGACCGGTTGAAATCGAAAGTCCAGTTCGGCGAGCAGCACGTCCTGGGCGTCCTTGCGGAACACGGCCAGCCACGCTTCGTCGGGCTGGGCACTGTTGTCTGTATCTGTCTCTGCTTCGTCGTCCGGCATGTCAGGCACTTCCGGTGCCTGGCTGGCCTTGCGGAGGCGCTCGAAATGCTTTTCGAGAATGCCCGGCACGGCCGAGAGCAGGCTGTGCTCGCGCGCCTCCAACACCTGTGCCATGACCACGTCCACGGACGCGAGCCGGGCCATGGACGGCGACTTTGCCGCCAGCGCCGAGCGCAGCCGGCTGCGCAGCGAGCCGACGCCTGCTTCCATCGCCTGTTGCCGGGCGAGGTAGCGTCGGCGGTAGGGGGTGAAGTCGGGCGTTGCGTCCTTGCTGGTGCCGAAGGTGATGTCTTCGACGATGGCGTTTGCCAGCGCGGTTCGCACGCGTTGGCATTCGCTTTCTTCGGTGTTGCGGGGAGCGCGCGTGCTGGCCTGTGTCGTTGCCGGTGTGCCATCGAGCGCTGCGGACAGCGAGATGGCATCGGTCCAGCCGAACCACTGGCTCAATCGGTCAGCGGTGGGTTGCGCGGGTTCGCGAGCGTTGATGTCGGCCAGTCGGGAGAGCAAGCGAATGAGCGCTGAGCTATTGAAACCTGTGCGCTGTGAAACTTGCCCCATACCGCTTGAACGCGCCTCTCCGAAAAACCTGGCAGTCTACAACAGGGGCCCCTCTTCACGGCCTCCCTGGCCGCCCTGCTGGGCCTCGGCTGTGTAACGAATTGCCAGTTACATCACGGCGCGCGCGGCGATGACACGTGCTCGGGCCGCACGCCCATTCCCACGGCTCGCGCCGGTAGCCGGCGCAGCAGCGGCCAGCGTGCCAGCAGCCGCAGCGGCCAGGGCACGTGCCCAGTCTTGGCCGTCAGCTCGCCGTCGAGCACGCTCATCAGCACGCGGTCTTGTATGAAGCGCTGTACGGCCTGCGTTATGCGCACAGGCCATTCCCTGCGGCGCTGCAGCTGGGGCAGCAGGGTGTCGATCTCCTTCTCGGTCGCGGTGCCGGCCAGCGCCGTGGCCAGCAGATTCGCGGCAGCCACGGCATCTTGCACGGCGAGGTTGATGCCGACGCCGCCCACCGGCGACATCGCATGCGCGGCATCGCCGATGCACAGTAGCCCGCGGCACGACCAGGCCTCCAGGCGATCGACCGTCACTTCGAGCAGCTTCACCACGTCCCAGTCGGGGAGCGCCTCAGGTAGTCGGGCCGCGAGAAAGGGAGCGATCTTGCCGATCTCTTCATGGAACGCGCCGATGCCTCGGGCTTGCATCGCCTCGTGCCCGCCCTTGGGAATCACGAAGGCGCACTGCCAGTAGTCGCCGCGGTTCAGCGTGACCAGAAAGCGCCCACCCGCGACGTGGCCCGCAGTGGCCGAGGGGTCGCCGGCCTGCCTGGGAATCGCCATCCACAGCACGTCGATAGGCGCGCCATAGCTGATGTGCGGCAGCGCCGCGGCATCGCGCAGCGCGGAGTGCCGGCCGTCGGCGGCCACCACCAGCGAGGCATGCAGCTCGACATCCTGCGGCTGGCCCGCGCGGCGGCCGCGCCGCACCTTCACGCCGTTGACTCGGCCCTTGTCCTGCAGCAGGCCGATGGCCTCTGCATCGGTCCACAGCTCGAAGCCCGGGTAGCGCCGGGCCTCGTCGCACATGAAGTCCAGAAACTCCCACTGCGGCATCAGCACGAGAAACTTGCTGTGCGCGGGCAGGTGAGTGAAGTCGGCCACGGGAATGCTGCGGCCCTCGAAGGTGGCGCGCAGTTCTTCTATGCGGTCGTGCGGGCGCTGCAGGAAGGCGTCGAGCAGGCCCAACTCGTGCAATATCTCCAGCGTGGACGGGTGCACCGTGTCGCCGCGAAAGTCGCGCAGAAAGTCGAGATGCTTTTCCAGCACGACGACGGGCACGCCGGCTCGGGCCAGAAGAAGGCCCAGCACCATGCCGGCAGGACCGCCACCTGCGATGCAGCAGCGTGGTTGTGTGTCCATGGCTTCTATCTTTTCGCCCCCTGATCCGCTTCGTTCGCTTCTTGAAGACTGGGCTCTATGTTCGTGCCTGGTCCGGTTCATGCGTGTAGGTCCGCAGGCATTGCACAGCGGCGCGGCGCTTGCCGTATCCGGGTTTTCCATTACGCAAAGCCACGCGCCCGCCTTGCGCAGTCCGACGGATGCGCCCGCGCCGCAGCCCGGCAAAACTCCTCGGGTCAATAACGAGGAGACATCCGCATGCACAGCATCCGACGCCATCTGGTGTGGCTGGTCGTGGCCGTGGTCGGCGCTTTTGCGCTGGGCACCGTGGCCCTGACCCGAGGCGAAAGCGTCAACGCCCTCTGGGTGGTGGCCGCCGCGATCTGCACCTACCTGATCGCCTACCGCTACTACAGCCTCTTCATCGCCGACAAGGTGCTGGGCCTGGACGGCAACCGCAAGACGCCGGCACACCGCCACAACGACGGCCTCGACTACGTGCCGACCGACAAGAACGTGCTGTTCGGCCACCACTTCGCGGCCATCGCAGGCGCAGGCCCCTTGGTGGGCCCGGTGCTCGCCGCGCAGATGGGCTATCTGCCCGGCCTGCTGTGGATCCTTGCCGGCGTGGTGTTCGCCGGTGCGGTGCAGGACTTCATCATTCTCTTCATCTCCACGCGGCGCGACGGCCGCTCGCTGGGCGACCTCGTCAAGCAGGAGATGGGCGTGGTGCCCGGCATGATCGCGCTGTTCGGCACCTTCATGATCATGATCATCATCCTCGCGGTGCTGGCGCTGATCGTGGTGAAGGCGCTGGCCGAATCGCCGTGGGGCACCTTCACGGTGGCTGCGACGATTCCGGTGGCGCTGTTCATGGGCGTGTACCTGCGCTACATCCGCCCGGGGCGCATCGGCGAGGTGTCGCTGATCGGCTTCGTGCTGCTGATGCTCGCCATCTTCGGCGGCCAGGCCGTGAGCCAGAACCCCGAATGGGCGCCGCTCTTCACCTTCGACGGCAAGGCGCTCACGTGGATGCTGGTGGGCTATGGCTTCATCGCCGCGAGCCTGCCTGTGTGGCTGCTGCTGGCGCCGCGCGACTACCTGTCGACCTTCCTGAAGATCGGCACGATCATCGCGCTGGCCATCGGCATCGTGTTCGTAATGCCGACGCTGCAGATGCCATCCATCACGCAGTTCGCGCAGGGCAACGGACCGGTGTGGTCGGGCAGCCTGTTCCCGTTTCTCTTCATCACCATCGCCTGCGGCGCGGTGTCGGGCTTTCATGCGTTGATCTCCTCGGGCACCACGCCCAAGATGCTCGACAACGAACGCCACGCGCGTTTCATCGGCTACGGCGGCATGCTGGCCGAATCGTTCGTTGCGGTGATGGCGCTGGTTGCAGCCTCGTGCATCGAGCCGGGCATTTACTTTGCGATGAACAGCCCCGGCGCTCTGGTCGGTACGACCGCGCAACAGGTGGCGGCCACGGTGTCGAGCTGGGGCTTCGTGATCACGCCCGAGATGCTGGTGCAGACCGCGAAAGACGTCGGCGAAACCACCATCCTCGGCCGCGCAGGCGGCGCGCCGACGCTGGCGGTGGGCATGGCCCACATCCTCCACCAGGTGATCGGCGGGCAGGCCATGATGGCCTTCTGGTACCACTTTGCGATCTTGTTCGAAGCGCTGTTCATCCTCACGGCCGTAGACGCCGGCACCCGCGCGGGCCGCTTCATGCTGCAAGACTTGCTGGGCAGCTTCGTGCCCGCGCTCAAGCGCACCGATTCGCTGCCGGCCAATCTCGTTGCCACCGCGCTGTGCGTCGCGGCCTGGGGCTACTTCCTTTACCAGGGCGTGGTCGATCCGCTGGGCGGCATCAATACGCTGTGGCCGCTGTTCGGCATCTCCAACCAGATGCTGGCCGCTGTGGCGCTGATGCTGGGCGTGGTGGTGCTGTTCCGCATGAAGCGCGAGCGCTATGCCTGGGTGGCCATTGCACCGGCCGCATGGCTGCTGGCCTGCACGCTCACGGCGGGCTGGCAGAAGATCTTCTCGGCCGACCCGAAGATTGGTTTTCTCTCGCACGCCGCGAAGTACACCGACGGCATCGCCAACGGCGTACTGGTGGCGCCGGCCAAGACGCCCGAAGCCATGTCGCGCATCGTGTTCAACGACCGTCTCGACGCGGCGCTGTGCGCACTCTTCATCTTCGTGGTGCTGAGCGTGCTGGTGTACAGCATCAAGGCCTGCCTCGCGGCGCGTGCGGCCAACCGGCCGACCACCAAAGAGACACCGTTCGAGCCCGTGGGCGCCGCAACGGCTGCCCACTGACGCCATGGGCCTCGCATTGCCGGAAGCCGGGCGCTACTTTGCGCGCTCGCTCAAGCAGTCGCTGCGGCTCATGGTCGGGCTGCCCGACTACGACGCCTACCTGACGCACATGGCGGCCACCCACCCCGACCGGCCGCCGATGAGCTACGAAGCCTTCTTCCGCGAGCGGCTGGAGGCGCGCTACGGAGCGGGCAAGGGGCGCTGCTGCTGAGCCTGGCGCGGCATTGCGTTACAGGTCTTTCCGATCGAAGCTCGGTCCCTGGGGATGTACGGGTCGGTTCCCGGGGCCTAGAGTCCCATCCATGTCCGCAGCCTTGTGGCTGGCATGGAGGGCGATATGTCCCAGGATCCGTTTGCAGAGTTCAAGGGCCGCCAGCGCGAGATGTGGTCGACCTTTGCGCCGACCGCCATGTTCACGACCCCGGTGGCCGGGCATCTCGTCAGGTTCGCGCAGGTAGCGCAGGGCGAGGCGGTGCTGGACGTCGGCACCGGAACGGGCGTGGTGGCCGTCACGGCGGCACGCCGAGGCGCACGCGTCACGGGGCTCGACCTGACGCCCGAGCTGCTCGAAGCCGCGCGCGACAACGCCGGTGTCTCCGGGCACGGGGACATCACCTGGACCGAAGGCGATGCCGAGAACCTGCCGTACGCCGATGCCTCCTTCGACGTGGTGCTGAGCCAGTTCGGCCACATGTTCGCGCCGCGTCCGGAAGTTGCCGTGGCCGAGATGCGCCGCGTGCTGAAACCCGGCGGCCGCATCGCCTTCGCCACATGGCCGCCGGAGGATTTCGTGGGGCGCATGTTCGCCTTCATCGGGCGCAACTCGCCGCCCCCTCCGGCGGGCGCGTCGCCGCCGCCGCAATGGGGCAACCCGGGCATCGTCGCGGAGCGCCTGGGGCCGCACTTCGAGGCGCCGTTCTTCGGGCGCGGCACCATGCAGTTTCCGGCCCTGAGCATCGAGCACTTCCGCTTGTTCCTCGAGCGCTCGGTCGGCCCGATGCGCAAGCTCGTGGAAGGTCTCGCCGACGATCCGCAGAAGCTGGCGGCACTGCGGGCCGAGTTCGATGCCCTTGCCGCGCCGTACTACGTCGACAACGTGGTGCAGCAAAACTACCTGCTGACGCGCGCGCGAGCACGCTGAGCGCCGCCGGGCCGACACGCCGGGGCCGTTGCAGGAGTTGCCGCATTGAGCCGTCATCGGGCTCAGGCGCCGACTGAGGCGGCCTGTGCCAATTCCAGCTTCTTTCTTTGGCGCGGCCGCGCGACGATGTCTTCCATGTCAATCGTGGAGAACATCGATGCAATCCGAATTCAACCAGCTTGCCGGCCTGTCGTTGCGCTGGCGGGTCTTGCTCTCGGCAGCGTTGCTCCTGGCGGCCGCGCTCTGCGCGGCCAGTCCGCTGGACGCCGGCACGCAACTGCAGGCCGAGCAGCGCTTCCAGCTCGCGTTGGAGGCGCAGGCCGCACGCGACTACCGCTCGATGCTCGAAGAGCTGCGGCAGGCCGCCACCGAAGGCCACGCCGAGGCGCAGGAAATGCTGGGCATGGTGCTGATGACCGGCCCCGCGCTCTACGGCACGGCCGTGAAGGCCGACCGCTGCGAGGCGGGCATGTGGATGCGCCGCGCGGCGGTGCAGGGCAGCGAAACGGCGAAGGTGCAGCTGACCTTTCTGAACCGGCTGCGCGCCTCGCCTGCGGGGAAGAACGCCTGCGGTTGAATGCGTCGCCGCCTGATGGCGACCATGCATGCGCACTGGTCGCACAATGGCGCATGGCGACGAGGGCATGCTGTCGCCCTCGACACAAGGACCGTCCTTCATGCGCAACGTGCTCGATTTCAGTTCCTGGCAAGGCCTGCTCACGACCCTGATGGGCCTGGTGCTGGTGTCTGTCGTGGCGGTCGGCATACGCCTGCTCGTGATGCACAGCGTGCAGCAGCGACGCGAGCGCCAGAACCGCCAGATCAACGAGCGGCTGAAGACGCTCATCGCGGCCTACAAGGTGCTTGGTGGTTCGTTCACCGGCGACCTTGCCGTCGACCCCAGTCATCTGCGTGAGCTTCGGCAACGGGCCGGGGCTGCGGTGCCGGAGGATGCGGCTGCTCGTGCAGACGTGTCCGCATCGGACCGCCGTCGCCGCATTCGCGATGCAGTGGAAGCCGCGCTCTCCGACGTGATCCTGCTGGGCACCGAGACGCATGTGCGCCTCGCAGCCAAGGCCGCCAACGACATGGTCGCGGGCCGTACCGTCGAGACTGCAGAGCTGGTCGTGGCACTGCGAACATTCATCCGCGACGTGCTCGACCTCGACCCAGTTCCTGCGGAGCTGGGCATTCCCAGGCAAGGCCCCGTGCGGGCGAAAGGCACGCCTGCGCGCGGTGATCGTGGTGAAGGAGCCGGTGGTGGACGTGGTGGCGGTGTCAAAGGTGGCGGTGGTGGTGGTGGTGCGGGTATGCGGTCAGAAGCCGTTCTTGAAAGCAACGACACTCACGCGCCGGGCCGCCGCGAATGAAGCGCGAACGAAGAGGGATGCGATGTTCAAGGATCGCTCCGATGCCGGCCAGCAACTGGCGTCATTGCTGAGCCAGTACCGCGATGCACAGCACTGCATCGTGCTCGCACTGCCGCGAGGCGGCGTGCCGGTAGGCGCCGAAGTGGCACGCGCGCTGCACCTGCCGCTCGATGTGCTGGTCGTGCGCAAGCTCGGCCTGCCCGGTCACGAGGAGTACGCTGCCGGCGCCATCGCAATCGGCGGCATCCGCGTGACGGGCGAAGAAGCGCCCGGCATGGCGCGCACATTGAAACGGGAGCAGCGCGAACTGCAGCGGCGCGAGCGCGCATACCGAGGCGATCGCACGCCGCTCGACCTGCACGACATGACGGCCCTGCTGGTCGACGACGGGCTGGCGACAGGCTTGTCGATGCGCGCAGCGGTGATCGCCGCACGGGCACTCGGCGCAGCCTCGGTCATCGTTGCCGTGCCTTTGGGCAGTGCGTTCGCGTGTCATGCGCTGCAGGCACCGGCCGACCCGTCAGCGCTGACTGGTATCGGCAGCGTGAGCCCCGCCGCCACCCATGCCGACGAGGTGGTGTGCCTGCACACGCCCGAGCCCTTCTTCGCCGTGGGCGCCTGGTACGAATCGTTCGAGCCGCCCAGCGACGAAGAGGTACGGCAGACGCTGGTGCAATGGCGCTGATCTTCGGTCGAGTGCTTACGCCCTCTGAGCCAGTGCATTCATCGCATCGAACCCCCGCGCCAGATCCACCGTCAGATCCGCCGGCGCCTCCAACCCGACGTGCAACCGAACCACAGCCCCGCGCTTGCTCCAATCCGTCACGCTGCGCGCCGCGCGCATGTTGGTCCATGCCACCAGGCTTTCATAGCCACCCCACGATGACCCACGCCCGAACAGCTTGAGCGCATCGACGAAGCGCTCGACCGCGGCGCTCTCGATGCCCGGCTGCAGCTCGATGGACAGCAGCCCGTTCGTGCCGATGCAATCGCGCTTCCAGATATCGTGCCCCGGATGCTGTGGCAGCGCAGGGCAGAACACGGTCGCTACTTCAGGCCGCGTCTCCAGCCAGTGCGCCACTTCCAGCGCATGCCGCTCGTGCATCTGCAGCCGCGCCGACAGCGTTCGCATGCCGCGCAGCACCAGCCATGCGTCGTCGGGGCTCACGGTCATGCCGAATGCATCGCAGCGCTCGTTCAGCGGCCGCCATGCGGCTTCGGTCGTGGCGACGGTGCCCATCATCACGTCCGAGTGGCCCGAGAGGTACTTGGTGGCGGCCATAGTCGAGATGTCGGCGCCCAGCGCCAGTGGCCGGTACTGGCAGCCTGACCCCCAGGTGTTGTCCGCCGCGAGCAGGGCGCCGCGTGCGTGTGTCAGCTCCGCGAGCTTGGGCAGGTCGCACATTTCGTAGACGAGCGAGCCGGGGCACTCGGCGTACACCAGCCGCGTGTTCGGCTCGAACAGCTCCTCGATGCCGCTGCCGTCCGCCGCGAAGAACGAGCTGCGGATGCTATACGGCTCCAGGAACGAATGCACGAGGTTGCGCGTGGGCTCGTACACGCTGTCCGACATCAGCACATGGTCGCCCGGCTTCAGGTACGACAGCAGCACCATGCCGATGGCCGCGAGGCCGGTCGGAAAGAGCCGTGTGCGGTAGGCGCCTTCGAGCTCGCTCACTGCGTCTTCCAGCGCGAAGGTGGTCGGCGTGCCGCGTGCGCCGTAGCTGAAGATGCGTTCGTCGTCGCGCCGCGCTCGCGCGTCTCGCATTGCGCCCACGCTGTCGAACAGCACGGTGCTCGCCCGCACCAGGGGCGTGTTGACGGGCGATCCGCCGGCGTATGACGGCGTCTTGCCGGTGCGCGTGAGCCGGGTGTCCAGCGTCAGATTGGCGGGGGCGGTGTGCGAGTCGGGCATGGTGATGGTGGGCGAAGAGAAGTCAGGCCGCTATGTTGCGTCAATTGATCAGTCGGCGCGGGCACCGGAAATTTTGACGATGCGCGACCAGCGGTCGATGTCCTGGCGCAGTTGCGCCGCAAAGGCTTCGGGCGAATTGGCCACCACTTCGCTGCCGCCGTCGGTCACGAGCTTGGTCACTTCGGGCAGGCGCAGCGTGCGCACGATGGCTTCGTTCAGGTACGCCACGCGTTCGGGCGGCGTGCCGGCCGGGGCGAAGAAGCCGTACCAGTCTTCGAAGCGCGCGCCGGCGTAGCCCAGTTCTTCCAGCGTGGGCACTTTCGCGAACACGCCGATGCGGCGCGGGCTGGTCACGGCCAGCACGCGCAGCTTGCCGTTCTGCACAAGGCCGGCGACCGACGCGGTGGAGGTGACCAGCACGTCGACCTGTCCGCCGAGCAGGTCGGTCAGCGCAGGGCCGGCGCCCTTGTAGGGCACGTGCGTCATCTCAACGCCGTTGTCCTTGGCCAGCACCACGCCGACGAGGTGTGACAGCGTGCCGTTGCCGGGCGTTGCGTACGTCACCTTGCCGGGGCTCGCCTTGGCCTTGGTGGCGAGGTCGGCAAAGGTCTTGAGCGGCGAGTTGGCATCCACCACCAGTGCGAGCGGCGCGGCGTTGATCTGTGTGATGGGAATGAAGTTCTTGATCGGGTCGAAGCCGGGCGCCGCATACAGCGTGGGGTTCACGGCCATGATCGACACCTGCGATGTGAGCACGGTGTAGCCGTCGGGCTTGGCGTCTGCCACGGCCTTGGCACCGATGTTGCCGCCCGCGCCGCCGCGGTTGTCGACCACTGCCGCCTGTCCCATGATTTCCGGCAGGCGCGTGGTCACGAGGCGTGCGGTTGCATCGTTGCCTCCGCCGGGCGGGAAGGGCGAGATGAACTTCACCGTCTGCGACGGATAGCCGTTGCGCGGCGCGAGCGGTTCGGCTGTGGCTGGCTGCAAGACGAGCGCCGCGAGCCATGCGGCGGCGACGGCAAAACGGGCAAGGTGCGGGATGCGGCTGGCGAACGACATGACGGGACTCCTGAAATAGGAACTGACAAGGACGAGCGGAAAGCGGAACCGGGCTAGGTGTGCGATGTGGCCGAGGGCGACGGCAGGCGGAAGGCGGCCCGCTCCTGTGCGTCGAGCTGCGCGACGAGGCCGGTCTCCCATGCGAGGTAGCGCCGCGCGGCTTCCTTGTTGCCGTCGTGCCGGTCGTGCACGAAGAAGAGGTAGTCGATGCAGTCGCTGTCGGCGGGCAGCGTGGGCGTGGCCTCGATGGGCAGGCCGGCGGCGCGCCATGCGGCCATGCCGCCTGTCAGCAGCAGGGGGGCGGGCGAGTGGCCTGCGAGTTCGGAGGCGGCAGCCCATGCCGCGAGCGCGGTGTCGTCGGCGACCAGCACGAGCTGGCGGGTTTCGTTCTTTACGTCGCCCGCGAGGCGTGGGCGAATCGACCAGCGGGCCTGCGGGATATGGCCGGCGCGAAACTGCATGCTGCCGCGCAGATCGATCACCGCTACCTCATTGCGCTCGATGCGCGCGGCGAGGGCTTGCGCATCGATGGTGGCCAGTGCAGGTGCGTTCGGCGCCGCAGCGGGTGCGAGCGAGAGGCCACTCGCGAGCCCGCCTTCGAGCACGCTCGCGTCATGCCCCATCTGCCGTAACCAGCTCGCGACGGTCGGTGCCCGAACGCCGTCGTTGTCGAACAAGACGAGCCGCGCACCGCGCACGCCGAAGTACTGGTCGCCGGCCTGCATCAGCTGGCCGCCGGGCGTGTGCTGTGCGCCGGGCAGGCTGCCGACCGCGAATTCTTCCGGTGTGCGCACGTCGCACAGGAACAGGCTGCGGCTCGCATCGGCGGCCCATTGATGCACGGTCTGCGCGTTCACCGCTGGCACGTCGAAGCGGGCGGCCAGCGCCTTGGCGGCGGGGCGCAGGTCGGTGTTGCCGCTGTCGTCCGCATAGCGCCGCGTGCCACCATGCTCCAGCGTGTGGTCGCCAAGGTACCAGCCCTGCGTGCCGTTCTCCAGCGCATAGACCGGGTTCGGCAGCCCGAGATTGATGAGCGTCTGCGCGCCGATGATGCTGCGCGTGCGGCCCGCGCAGTTGATGACGATGGGTGTGGTGGTGTCGGGCACCAGTTGCCGCACGCGGTAGGCCAGCTCGCCGTTGGGGCAGCAGGTGGCGCTGGGGATGTTCATCTTGTGGAACTCGCTGACGGGGCGGCCGTCGAGCACCACGACCTTGTCCTTGCGCGCAAGCATCTCGGCGAGCTGGTCGGCGCTGACGCGGGGCGTGTGATAGACCTCTTCGGCCAGTTCGCCAAAAGTCTTCGAGGGCAAGTTGACGCCCGCGAACAGCACGTAGCCCGCCGCCTTCCATGCGCGGGTGCCACCCTGCAGCACATGCACGTCGGTGTAGCCCAGCACGGCGAGCCGCGCGGCGGCGCGTTCGGCTACGTCGGCATCGCCTTCGTCGTACACCACCACCCGCGCGCCGCGGCGCGGCACGAGGCGCGGCGCATCGACTTCCAGCCGGCTGAAAGGCAGGGGAATGCCGTAGAACAGATGCGCCTCGCCGTACTGGCCGTGCTCGCGCACGTCGAGCAGCGCGATCTCGCCGCCGTCGTGCAGCCAGGATTTGAGGGTCTTCGGGTCGATGAAGGAGGTCATGAGGAGAGCAAGTCGTTGGGACGAACGAAGTCCTGCGAGGCCGCAGCGCGCGGCCCGCATGAAGAAAGGAGAGGACGGAAAGAGGGTGCCTAGCGGCGCGTCTGCACGCCGATGCCCATGGTCTGGTACGTGCCGGCTGCCAGGTCGTAGGCGGTGCGCTGGTTCAGCGTTTCGAGCGCGCGGCCGTACATGTGCAGGTGGCGAATGACCTGCTCGCCCTGGATCTCGACCGAGTGGATGTCTTCAGGCATCAGCGCGATGCCCTCGCCCGGCGCGACGACGACCAGCTCCGTCTGCTTCAGCTTGCCCACGCCCGGCACGCTGCCGTCGTCGGTGCGCTCGTACACGCGGTTGTGCTCGGTGCCTTCCACGGCCGCGATGCAGGCCCAGGTCGTGTGGTTGTGCGGAACGATCTTCTTGCCCGGGCGCATCACGTTCAGGTACAGCGCGTAGCTCTGGTCCGGGTCTTCGGCGATCAGATAGCGGGCCTGGTGCTCGCCGGCCTCGGGCGGCGGGAAGTCGGCGGCGCCCCAGTAGTCGGTGTGCGCGGCCAGGCCTTGCAGCGAATCGAGCACCACGTCGAGTTTTTCGCGGGTGGCTTCAGCGGCGCCGATGGCTTTCTTCATGTCGGCGATAGACGCCGCTACGGCCTGGCGGCGTTGCTCGGAAGGGGTGCTCATGCAGTTTCTCCAGTGGGGTTGCCTGTTTGGTGTGCATTCACTGTAGTGACGGGGGCGTGACGCAACAATCCAAGCGGAGCAGGAAACACATCAATAAAATTAATGTATGCCCACGCTCGATCTCGAACTGCTGCGCTCTTTTGCGGCTGTCGTCAGCCTCAACAGCTTTGCGGCGGCGGCCGTGCACCTGGGGCGCACGCAGTCAGCCATCACGCAGCAGATGCAGCGGCTGGAGGAGCAGATCGGCCATCCGCTGTTCGCCAAGCAGGGGCGGCAGAAGCGGCTCACCGAGCATGGCGAACGGCTGCTCACCTATGCGCACCACATGCTCGCGCTGAACGACGAGGCGCTGCGCAGCCTGCGGCAGGGGCAGCTCGAAGGCAACCTGCGCATCGGCGCACCGCACGACGTGGCCGAGACCATGCTGCCGCTGCTGCTGACCGAGGTGGCGCGCACCTCGCCGCTGCTGCAGCTCGACATCCACATCGGCCGCAGCCCCTATCTGATGACATCGCTGAAGAGCGGCGAGGTCGACATGATCATCTCCAACCGCGCCGACGAGCAGTCGCAGTTCGAAGGCGTGGTGCTGCGCACTTCGCCCACCGTGTGGCTGTGCGCCGCGAGCTACGTGCATGACCCGACGAAGCCGGTGCCGCTCATCATGGCGGACGGCCCCAGCATCTTTCGCCGCATCGGCCACGAGGCGCTCGACGCGGCGGGCGTGGCCTGGACGCCGCGCTACACCTCGTCGAGCCTGATCGGCATCAAGGCCGCCTTGCGCGCGGGGCTGGGCGTGACAGCGCGCGGCGTGGAGCAGCTCGATGCGGGCCTGCGCGTGCTGGGTGCGGGCGACGGCATGCCGCGGCTACCCGACCTGGCGTACTACCTCTATGTGCGCAGCCACGTGGTGAACCCGGTCACGCGGCAGGTGTTCGAGACGCTGAAGAAGCACTTGCGGCTGCCGCGCACCGACATGCCGGCGTAGGGCAGCCCGCCGCCTACATCATTGCGTAGCTGCCGCGCCCGCTCTGCTTGGCCCGGTACATGGCCTTGTCGGCCGTGGCGAGCAGGTCTTGCGGTGTCTCGTCGCCGTTGCCCAGGGCGATGCCTATGGACACGCCGATGACTGAGCTGGATTGCTCCAGCTGCAGCGGCTGGGAGATTGCGTCGATGCATCGCTGCGCCAGCGTCAATGCGCCCTGTTCAACGGGCTCTTCGAAGTCGGCGGCCAGCAGCACGAATTCGTCGCCGCCGATGCGCGCCACCGTGTCTGTCGACCGCACCAGCGCCTGCAGCCGGCGCGCGATTTCACAGAGCGCCTTGTCGCCCGCCTCGTGGCCGAAGGTGTCGTTGAGGTCCTTGAACCCGTCGAGGTCGAGGTAGAGCACGGCCACCCGGTGCGCGTGCTGCCTGGCGTGGACCAGCGTCTGTTGCAGCCGTTCGTCGAGCAACTTGCGGTTGGGCAAGCCGGTCAGCGTGTCGTGGTGGGCCAGGCGCGCCAGTGCCTCCTGGTTGTCGAGCAGCTTGGCCAGCAGCCGGTTGAAGGCCTGTGTCAGGTGCCCGATCTCGTCGTTGCGCACCACCTGCAGCGGCGTCAGCGCGAGCTCGCCGCGGGTCATGCGGTCGGCCTGGTCGGCGGCGCGCAGCAGCGGGCGCAGCAGCCACGCCATGATCAGGCCGATCACGACGAGCACCGCCGTCACGGCGGGCGCGCGTTGCTGAAGGATGAAGGTCTGCATGCGCGACACCGGCGCCAGCGCTTCCGAAACGGGCAGCCGCGCCACCACGAACCAGCCGCTGTTCGGCACCGATGCGATGGCGGAAATTTCCTCGATGCCCTTGGCGTTGCGCGTCGTCCCGCTGCCACGGAAGCCCGCCATGGCGCGGTCATGCAGCGGGTTCACGCCGTCGCGCGGCGTCGGTGTGAGAGACATCGAGACGTCCGTCGAAGCGACGAAGATGCGGTCGCGCGGCGAGATCACCAGGATGCCGCCGGCTTGGCCCACGCGCCCCTCCTGCAGATGGTCGAGCAGGCCGTCGGCCGTAAGGTCCGCCGTGCCGAGCAGCACGGCGGTCACCTGGCCGGCGCCGTTGCGCAAGGGCACGGCCATGGGCAGGGCCGAGTGTTGAGAAGCCGTGGACCGTGGGCGGCCTACCGCGCGCTTCCCGGCGGATGCGGCTGTGAATTCCGGACCGCCCGTTTCAAGCTGTGCGGCGCTGTCGAGCCCGTCGAGTCGTTTGCCGGTGACATCGGTGACCACCAGGCCGAGGGGGAAGAGGGCGCTGAGCGCGCTGCGTTCCGCCAGCCATGCATGCAGCTGCTCGGGCTGTGCCAGGAGTTCCGGCGGCAGGGCGCCAGCCAGGCGCTCCAGGAACGACAGCCGTTCGTCCAGGTAGTTGTCGACATCGCGGGCCACGTAGGCGGCCAGCGCCATTTGCTGCGTCGCCACCGATTTCGTCAGGTCTTCCCGCAGGAAGCGGGTGAGCTGGATGTAGCTGGCGGCGGTGCCCACGACTGCCATCGCCAGACCCATCACGAGAAGACGAACAACCAGGCTATTGGCGGATTTTCGGAGGGTCACTCTGGCTGCGGGTCGAGAGGCGGTTAGGTGCGGGACTGTATCCGAAGCGCTCCTGCGGCCGCTGACGACGCGACCGCAGGAGGATCGCACCCATGGCCAGCACCAGAAAGCCGCCGAAGCCCGCCAGCGTCGGCAGCAGCGGCGTGTCGAAATACAGCAGCGCGCCGTACACCCCCAGCATTGCCAGCGAGGCCAGGCTCTCGTTGAAGTTCTGCACCGCGATCGACTGGCCCGGGTGCATGTACAGCAGCCCGCGGCTTTGCAGCAGCGCGTTCATCGGCACCAGCAGCAGGCCCGCGAGCGCACCGATCGCCACCAGCAGCGCGGCGGCCACGGCGGGCTGCGTCACCAGCGTCATGAGCAATATCACGGCGCCCAGTGCAATGCCGATCGGCAGCGCGCGCAACGCACGCCCGAGCGGGAACCAGCGCGAGGCGCCGACGGCACCCGCCGCCATGCCGACGGCCACCGCGATCTGCAGCAGCGCACCCTGCGACAACGGCAGCCCCAGCCGCTCGGCCGCCCAGCGCAGCACCAAAAACTGCAGCGTGGCCGACGCTGCCCAGAACAGGCTGGTAACGGCCAGCGAGATGCGTGCATCGGCATCGCGCCACAGCAGCTTCAGCGCATGCCCGAAGTCCCGCAGCAGCCGGCTCGGATGCGCCAGCGCCGCGCGGTCGCGTGCCGGGCTGTGTGGAATCGCGAGTGTGCAGGCGGCGGCCAGCAGGTACACCGCGCCGATGGCGGGCAGGGCCAGGCCCTTGCCGACCAGCGTGCTGCCCAGCGCCACGCCGAACAAGATCGACAGCACCGTGCCCGCCTCGATCCAGCCGTTGGCGGCGACCAGCTCTTCTTGCGGAATCAGCTCGGGCAGGATGCCGTACTTGGCCGGCGAATAGGCCGCGGCGCCAAGGCCGACCAGCGCATACGCCACCAGCGGCTGCACCTGCCACAGCAGCAGGGCGCAGCCGCCCAGCTTGACGAGGTTGGTGGCCATCAGCACGCGGCCCTTCGGCGCCGCGTCGGCCACGGCGCCCGCGAAGGCGGCGAGCAGCACGTAGGAAAGATAAAAGAACAGCCGCAGCGCGGGCGTCATCCAGCCGGGCGCGTGGCGCTGCATGAGCAGGCCGATGGCGATGATCAGCAGCGCGTTATCGGCCAACGAGCTGAAGAACTGCGCGGCGACCACTGAACGCAGCGCGCGCTTCGACCGCGCGCGGATGGCCGTCGCATTCACGCGGTCATGCCGAAGAAGTGCTGGCGGTAGCGCGGCGACACGTCGTCCACGCGCAGCATCAGCGGCAGGTCGGCGGTGTTGAACGCCACGTCGAGCGCGGGCGGGCCGAGCAGGCGTGCGCCGCAGCGCAGGTAGCCCTTGATGAGCGGCGGCGCTGCGGGAGGCGCCGTGTCGCTGTCGGCATCGGCGTCTGCCCCGGTGTCCAGCGGCAGCGCGACGCGCGGCTCCACGCGCCAGCGCTGCTCGACCAGGTGCGTGCGGCACAGCCGGTGCCACAGCCGCGCGGCCGTTGCGCCCTGGTCGTCGAGCCCGATGCTGGCGCAGCCGATCATGGTGTCGAGCGCGTGGTCGACCATGTACTGCCCCAGCGCGGCCCACAGCGCCATGATGACGCTGCCCGAGCGCCATTGCGCATCCACGCATGAGCGGCCCAGCTCCAGCGCGCGGCGGCGCAGAGGTGCGAGCGGCGCCAGGTCGAACTCGGTGTCGGTGTAGAAGCCGCCCGCACGCAGCGCCGCCTCGGGCGTCAGCACGCGGTAGGTGCCGATGAGCGGGCCGGGGCCGTGCACGGGGTCGATGGCACGCACCAGCAGGTGGTCGCAGAAGGCGTCGAAGCGGTCGACGTCGAGCCCGGGCGGCGTGCCTTCGGGTGGCGTCAGGCGCGCGCCCATCTCCTGCGCGAATACGCGGTAGCGCAGGCGCTGGGCGTCGCGTACGTCCTCTTCGCAATCGGCCCATCGGGTTTCCAGCACGGGCGCGGCGGTTGCGAGCGGTATGAACGAACGGCGGGGCAGGGCGTGCGAAGCGTTGATGTCCATGTGCGTGCGACGACTCAGTTGGAGGGCGGATAGCGGTCGACCAAGCGGTTCTGCCGCCGGTTGAGCCGCGCGAGCGCGAGCAGGCCGATGGGCCGCACGCCGGCCTTGCGCTGCGCTGCGCCAATGGCGAACAGCAGCCGCTGCTTGGCGAAGACCATGCGAAAGCCTTGCAACACGCCGGTGTCGGGGTCCCACGCCTCGATGGCTTCGGAGCCTGCACCGTTGATTTCCATGATGGTGAAGCCGCGCCCGGCACCGAGTTCGCGCAGGCTCTGGTAGCGCACGTCGAAGCGCCCGAAACGGAAGTCGGGCATGTCGCGTGCGATGGCGTCGATGGCGCCCACGAGCTCGGGTGTGATGAGCGCCGCGCCGTCGCGGTACAGGCCGCCCACGCGGGTCGAGCCGATGGTGGCCAGCCGCACCTGCTGGCCGGCGGCCGGCACGCTGTCGGGTGGCACGCTGCATTCGTGGCGCGGCGAGCGCGCGATGCGGCGGGCGCGCACGTCGGCGGCCACGAGCTGGGCCACGGTGCTGCGGCCGTCGCCCGTCACGCGTGGGAAGTAGCGCAGCGCAAGGCCGATGATGCGGCCTTGGCCGGTGACGGGGTCGCGCGCATAGAAGATGCCGGCCTCGCCTTCCTGCGGCAGGTAGCGTTGCAGCACGACCGTTTCGTCGCGAGGAAAGACGGCCAGGTAGGCCAGCAGGGCAGCCATGTCGGGCAGCAGGCGCACGCCGTAGCCGCACAGGCCGAGGTCGGGCTTGGCGACCACGGGAAACGCGAGGCCGCTGTTGGCCATGCTCTGCCGAAGCGAGTCTTCGGTTGCCGTGCCGTCGTTGAACACCGCACAGTAGTCGGCCGTGACCGAGCGCGCCAGCGGCCCCATGCCGCGGAAGTATTCGAGCTTGCCTTCGCCCACCAGCCCGCCCGAGGTGAGGTGCGGGTTGGCGGCCGAAGGCACGGTAGGGCCACCGTAGCGCAGCGACAGCCATAGCCACTGCACCACCAGCGGCACGCAGATGAGCCACTTGGGCATGCGCTCCAGCACGCTGCATTCGCGCACCACGGCCAGCCGGCCGGTGTCCACGCCGAAGTCGAGCCCGGCGGCCATCACGCGGCCTCCGCGGCGCGGGTGGCGATGAGGCCGACGGCGGCGATGCGGTCGATGTGCGCATACACCGGCCGCTCCAGCTCTTCGCCGAACACATCGGGGTCGATCTCGGCATAAGACCAGTCGAAGCCCGGTGCCGCGAGCAGGGGCTGCAGTTCGGCAAGGAACGGGTCTTCGCCATCGACCATGGCCACGCCGGTGTAGAGCAGCAGTTGGCCGCCCGGTGCCAGCCGCTTGAGCGACTCGGCCGCGATGCGCACGCTCAGTGCCCGCCCGAGCCGCGTGCCGCCATGGCGATAGGCGCGCTGCGCGCCGTCGTCGAGGTAGGGCGGGTTCGACACGATGAGATCGAATTCGCCATCGACCGCCGACAGCGCATCGCCTTGTGCGAGCGTGACGGGAATGCCGGCCACTTCCGCATTGATGGCCGTGTACTGCAGCGCGAGCGGGTTGATGTCGTTCATCACGACGCTTGCCTGCGTGCCCATGGCCGCCAGCGCACGAGCCACCGCGATGCCGCCAGCGCCACTGCCGCAGCCCACGTCCAGCACGCGCACGTGAGGCTGCGCCTTGCGCCGGGCGAGTGAGTGGTGGAGAAAGCGCGCGAAGCGGCTGGTATCGGGCCCGAAGAAAACGGCGTTCTCCTCGACCGTCGGGTAGGCCGAATGAAAGAACAGGTCGTCGCCGAGGCTCGCGATGCGCACGGTGCTGCGCAGCAGCGAGCCCGTGTGCCGCACGATGCCGGCGCGCTCCATGTCGGCCAGCAATTCAGGCGGCACCGCGCGCGCTTCGAACGACAGGTTCCAGCCGAAGATGTCTCGCAGCGTCGCGCCCGGCTCGCGCCCGCGCCGCGCAAGCACGCGCTGGTGGGTCAGCGGCGTCACCGTGGTGAAGCGGTAGCCCGTGGCTGCCACCTGGCGCAGTACGCCCGCCGCGTTCAGCATGCGGCGACCTCCTCGGCGTGCCGCAGTTCGGCGGTGTAGCGCTCGAAGCAGCGTTCGCCGCAGACGAGCCGCATCAGCGCGCCTTCGGCAATGAATTGCCCGCAGGCCGGATCGGCCTCGACCAGCGGCCGGATCACCTCGCGGTTCCACGCGCGCGAATGAGATACGTCGAGCGCCGCATGCAGATCGAAGTAGGAGCGCGCACGGCCGCTCAGGCCCAGGCGGCGCATGCCGGCCGCCACCTGCTTCACGCGCCCGGGGGCCGTGAGTTCGATGACGCCGAGCGCGCCTATGGAGTGATAGCCGTAGCGGCGCGTGGTCGCCAGCCCGACCATGGTGTTGGCGAGCGCGAGCGACTCCCACACGGTGGTGTCGATGGCCGGATGCAGGTCAAGCTCGCGCACCATGTGCTCCAGCATCTGGCCGTGCATGGCGCTCTGCTTGCCGTGCCCCATCTCGTCCCAGAAGTTGCGCGCGCATTCCAGCTTGGGCTGCGGCGGCAGCTTGACCTGGGTGTAGGCCAGCAAGTCTTCGAAGCCGGCTTCGCCAGCGGCCTCCTGCGTGAGGAACCAGCGCATCTGCGGCAGCGTGGCCTCTTCGGCCAGCCAGTCGAACAGTGGGTGATGCTGGCCTGGGCCGGTGTGCGCCAGCGATTCGAACCAGCCGATGAAGTGGCCCGCGTTTCCGGCCGATGCCGCTGCCGCCGCCTGCACCGTGGTGCGCAGGGCTTCGAGGTATTTGCCTTCGAGCAGGCGGCACGCATGCTCGCGGGCGAGGTCGTCCTGCCACTGCGGCGAGGGGCTGCCGAGCCTGAGTCGCTCGGCGTTGAACCGCGCCAAGTGCCGGTGAAGCTGCGTGTTCGCGTCGGGAGTGTCGTCAGGAGACATGGCCGATCCTCGTCATCCGCTGGGCAAAAGAATCAGGTTGCGCCTTTGCAACGCGGCTGTCCGTCAGACAGTGCCTACAGATTCGCCCCTCGACGCGGGGGCGGGGGAGATCGGCCTCAGGTCGCCCAGATGCGCGGCGTGGCCGCGGGCAGCTGCCACAGCTCGCTGCGCCATGCCTGCCAGACCTGGCGCAGCAGCTGCATTGCGGGTTCGACCACGGGTGCCAGCACGCGCAGAACGACCACTTCTGGGTGCGGGCTGGTGGCACCAGCGCTGTCGAACAACGGGCTCGCTTCGAGCAGCGTCCGCGCATGTGCAAGCAAGGCATCGCGCCGGGCGCGCGCCACCGGCGAGCCTGCCACGAAGAACAGCGAAGCCATGCAGCGATGGCCGCCGAGGCCGATGGGGCTTTGCAGCAGCCGCTGGTCGGCCGCGTCGATGCGCCCGCGCTCCAGCCACACGCCGGGCACCTCGATGTGCTGCAGGTAGGTGCCGCGTTCGAAGGGCTGATTGGCGTTCGGCAGGCCGAGCGCTGTGACGTCCCAGCCGATCAGCTCGGCGCCGGGTGCGACCTCGATGGAGAGCCGGTTCTCCGCCTGGCAGCCGCTGTAGCAGATGGCTTCGAGCGGCAGCCATTCGAGCCGCGCGCCGGCCGCAAGGCGGATGCGCGTGCGCTGCAGCGCCAATTCGCCTTCGGAGCGGTAGAAGCGCGAGGCGCCGGGCGTGGTGATCAGGCCGTGACTGCCGTCGGCGGCCTCGATGTCGATGTCGAGCGTGTCGCCGCCCACCAGCCCGCCTGGCGGATGCACGAGCACGTTGTGGCAGACGGTGTCGCCCTCGGGGTACAGGCTCTGCAGGATGCGCAGCGGGCCGTCATGGCGAAAGCGGGCGACGGTGCGGGCGGCTTCTTGTTGGTAAGCGAGATGGAGACGGGCGTGCCAGGGCATGCAGCGAGTCTAGTGCGCGCGCTGCGGTGTCTCAGGTCTTCCAGGCACCGTCGTGGGCTGCACTCGCTTCGTCGATGAGTGCCGGCCCGATGCATTCGATGGGATGCGGGGAGGCACGGAACACGTCGCGGCACGACAGTTCGGCGTCGCGCTGGTCCTGCCGCTCGCCACGGAACACACGCAGCCGCTCGGCATCGATGCCGAACACCACGCGGCCGATGTTCGACCAGTAGATGGCGCCCGCGCACATCACGCAGGGTTCGCCCGATGCGTAGATCGTGGCGCCCGCGAGTTCTTCGCGAGAGAGCTTGCGCCCGGCCAGCGCGCGCAATGCGTTGACTTCGGCATGGGCAGTGCAGTCGCCCGTCTCCGCATTGCTGTTGCCGGCTTCGGCCAGCACTTCGCCGGCGGCGGAGACGATGACCGAGCCGAAGGGGCGGTTGCCCCGGCGGCGCGCCGCATGCGACCAGACGATGGCCTTGCGCAGGTAGCGGCCGTCGCGTTCGTCGAGCGTGGTTTCGGCGGGATAGGTGGTGTTGTTGTCGTTGTGGGAGTTCATGCCTTGGGGAGGGAGCGTTCGCTGCGCGATGGGAGCATTGAAGTGTTGAAGATGGCGTCGGACGCGGGCTTGACCTTGAGGCCGAAGACATCGGCCACTTCGTCGACCTGCTGCTCGAGTGTGAGCTTCTTTATGTCGCCGAGGCCATGGCCGCGCGTGTCGGCCGCGCCCACGTACTGCGCGGTGATGCCCCAGCGCTCGAGTTCGATTTTCTCGTCGAGGATGGGCTCGCGCTGGCGCATGGCCGCGATGCTCGGCGCCGGGTTGGCAAAGGTCTCGACGATGGCGCGGTTGCTCGCGCGAAGGAAGGCGGCCACCACCTTCGGGTTCTGTGCGATGAGGTTGCTGCTCGCGAGGATGGCGTTGCCGTACAGGTTGACGCCCGCGTCGGCGTACTTGAGCACTGACAGATCTTCAGGCTTCATGCGCGCGAACAGCGAAACGGCCGAGTCGTGGAAGTAGGTGGCGGCATCGACGTCGCCGCGCACCATGACGTTGTCGCGTGCGCTGAAGTCGGTGGTCTGCCACTGGAAAGCGTCGCCGCGCATGCCCTGCTTGCGCGCGACCATCGGCCAGGCGCGGCGGGTCGATTCGACGGCGGCCGCCGCGACCTTCTTGCCCGCGAGGCTCTTGAAGTCGCCCGTCACGCCGCGGTCCTTGCGGCCGATGATCACGAACGGTGCGCGGTTGTAGTACTGGTACACGGCCTGCACCATCGGCGTGCCGGGGTTCTGCGCGTTGAACTCGACCAGCGAGCTGATGTCGCCCAACCCCAGCTGGTAGACGCCGCTGGCAATGCGGGTGATGGAGGCGACCGAGCCGGCGCCGGTGTCGATGCTCACGTCGAGCCCCTCTTCCTTGTAGTAGCCCTTGGCCAGCGCGAGGAAGAAGGGAGAGGTCTGCCCGTTGATGCGGAAGTCGAGCGTGAACTTGAGCGGGGTGAGCTTGCCGCCCTGGGCAAGGACGGCGGGGGCAGCAAGGGTGGCGGCACTGGCCGCGAGGAAGGATCGACGTTGCATGTGGGGCCTCGGAAGCTTCGGGTCTTGAATCCCCCTGCACAGGGCAGAAGGCGTTTCAAGAGCAATTTCCGGGCGGGCGCACTTTCGTGGTGCGTGCGCTGCTGAACGCTTCTACTCTTGCAACAGGTCATGCACGACGCATGCCAAGGGCTTTTGCTCAGGCATTGCGGGCGGGGGCTTGGAGCGACGGCCTGGCCGCGCCACAATCCGGGCGCGCAATTTGCAAGGCAGCTTGCGCAGAGTAGAAGCGTTCAGCCGTGCGATGCCCCACGCATCCAGGCAGGAAATTGCTCTTTCACGTTCGTCCCACACGACCACAGAAGGAGTCCGCGCATGCTCGTTACCCAACAACCCGTCTTCCGCAAGTTCTGGCATGCCGTCATGCCGCTCACCGAACTGGCACAGGGGCCCAAGCCTTTCAGGCTGCTGGGCGAAGACATCGTTCTCTTCATCGATGCCGACGGCCAGCCCGCCGCGCTGCGCGACCGCTGCTGCCACCGTACCGCGAAGCTGTCGAAAGGCTGGTGCGTCGACAGCGAAGGCCAGGCCTGCGGCACCGGCGCCATTCAGTGCGGCTACCACGGCTGGACCTACGACCGCAGCGGCCAAGTCATCCGCATTCCGCAGTACGAGCCCGATCGCAAGATTTCGCCCGAGTACCGCACCACGGCCTACCGCTGCACCGCGCGTTACGGCTACGCATGGGTGGCGCTAGAGGAGCCCATCGCCGACATTCCCGCCATTCCCGAGTTCGAAGACCCGGGCTACCGCACCATCTTCCAGTTCTACGAAGAGTGGCAGACCAGCCCGATGCGCGCGCTCGAAAACTCCTTCGACAACTCGCACTTCAGCTTCGTGCACCGCGCCACCTTCGGCGTGGCCGCGAGCCCGAAGCCGAGCAAGTACGAGCTGGTGGAAAACGATTCGGGCTTCTATGCCGAGACGGTCATCGAAGCGACCAACCCGGTGAAGTTCCATGCGATCAGCGGCGTGACTGACCCGATTACCACGCGCCACATGCGCAACGCCTACTTCCTGCCGTTCTCGCGCCGGCTCGACATCGAGTACCCGAGCGGCGTGCGCCACATCATCATCAACTGCTTCACGCCCATCGACGATGGCCGCATGCAGCTGTGCCAATGGCTGTTCCGCAACGACACCGAAGCCGATTGCACCGCGCAGATGCTGATCGATTTCGATGATGCGGTGACGCGCGAGGACAAGGACATCCTTGAATCGACCGACCCTGATGCGCTGGTCGACACGCGGCGGCGTGGCGTGGAGTATTCGATGGAGTCGGACCGGCCCGGCATGCTGATCCGCAAGCACCTGATGCAGTTGCTTGCGAAGCATGGCGAGGCGGAGGTTTATCGCGGCATGAGCAGTGCTGTGATTCCGATTGCCAAGGCTGCTTGAGGGCCCGTTCGCTGTTCAGGGCGCGCTCACGCCGACGGGGCACCTTGCTCCGCGAATGTCCTCCGGCCTGCGGCCTCCCCCTTTATTTCGCTGCGCAAGGCACCCCATCGGCGTGAGCGTTGTTCGGAGCGGGGTTGATCGGCGAACACCCGCAGCGTGCCCAGGTGCACAGGGCGCCGGGTGCTCCCCGCAGCGAAATAAAGGAGGAGGCCGAAGGCCGGGGGACATTCGCGGAGGGGAGTACCCGGTGGCCTGTGCACACGCCCTGAACGACAGGGCCAGTGTCAGGCAGGTGCAGTCGCAGGGTTCGGGCGAGTTGTATGCGACGAGCCCCGTTCGTAGCGGTCCATCGCAAGACCGTCCGTGCGGATCTCCGGCCGCTGCCCCATCACCATGTCGGAGATGAGCTTGCCCGAGCCGCAGGCCATGGTCCAGCCCAGCGTGCCATGGCCGGTGTTGAGGAACAGATTGGCGTAGCGCGTGCCGCCGACGATGGGCGTGCTGTCGGGCGTCATGGGGCGCAGGCCGGTCCAGAAGGTGGCGCGCGGCACGTCGCCGCCGGGGAACAGGTCAGTCACTACCTTCTCGAGGGTGGCGCGGCGGTTGGGGTTCAGGCGCAGGTCGAAACCGCCGAGCTCGGCCATGCCGCCCACGCGGATGCGGTTGTCGAAGCGCGTGACCGCGACCTTGTAGGTCTCGTCGAGCACGGTCGATTGCGGCGCAAGCGATTCGTCGAGCAGCGGCACGGTCAGCGAATAGCCCTTGACCGGGTACACCGGGATGTCCAGCCCCAGCGAGGCGATGGCGGCGCGCGAGTAGCTGCCGAAGGCCATCACGTAGCGGTCGGCCGTGAGGATCTTGCCGGCGGTGGTGCGTACGCCGGTGATTCGGCCGCCGTCCGTCTCCAACCCGTCGATGGTCTGGCCGAAGCGGAAGTCCACGCCCAGGCCGCGTGCGATTTCGGCGAGGCCGCGCGTGAACAGATGGCAGTCGCCGGTTTCGTCGTTGGGCAGGCGCAGGCCGCCTGTGAGACGGTCGCGTGCGCCGGCCAGCGCGGGCTCGACGCTGGCGAGTGCATCGCGGTCGAGCAATTGGTAAGGCACGCCGCATTCTTCGAGCACTGCGATGTCGCGCTGCACTGCATCGAGCTGCGCCTGCGTGCGAAACAGCTGCAGGGTGCCACCGGTGCGCTGCTCGTACTGCAGGCCGGTGTCGGCGCGCAACTGCTGCAGGCAGCCGCGGCTGTATTCGGCCACGCGCATCATGCGTTCCTTGTTCACCGCATAGGCTTCGGGCGAGCAGTTGCGCAGCATCGCGGCCATCCAGCGCAGCTGGAACATCGTGCCGTCGGGGCGAATGGACAGCGGCGCGTGCTTCTTGAACATCCACTTGATTGCCTTCAGCGGAATGCCCGGCGCGGCCCACGGCGTGGAGTAGCCCGGCGACACCTGGCCGGCATTGCCGAAGCTGGTTTCTTCGGCGGGGCCGGCCTGCCGGTCGAGCAGGGTGACCTCGGCGCCCGAGCGCGCGAGATAGTAGGCCGTGGTGGTGCCGATCACGCCGCCGCCGAGAACGATGACTTTCATGGTGTATTCGCCGATTCAGATGGGATGAGTGGAATCTAAAGTGCACAATGCAGTGGATTCCATTGTTTTCAGCGGTTTGGCAGTGAAATACACTGCCGCCAATCGCCCAGAGCCGCCTGCGAAAGTGAAATGCCCGAACTCGACCGAATCGACCGCCGGATCCTCGACCTCCTGCAGCGCCAGGGCCGCGTTTCCATGACCGAGCTGGCCGAGCACATCGGCCTGTCGGCCTCGCCCTGCGCCGAGCGCGTGAAGCGCATGGAGCGCGACGGCGTCATCACCGGCTACCACGCGCACGTGTCGCCCGAGGCGCTGGGCAAGACGCTGCTGGTGTTCGTCGAGATCAAGCTCTCGGCCAAGTCGGGCGACGTGTTCGACAAGGTGCGCAAGGAGCTGCTGCACATGCCCGAAGTGCTCGAATGCCACCTGGTGTCGGGCAGCTTCGACTACCTCGTGAAGGCGCGGCTCAGCGGCATGAGCGAGTACCGGCACCTGCTGGGCGACATCCTGAAGAAGCTGCCGGTGGCGGCCGAGTCGCACAGCTACGTGGTGATGGAAGAAATCAAGGAAACGCTGATGCTGGCCGTGGACCGCTGAACCGATGAGCAAGAACCACGACATTCCCGACATCGCCATCCGGCCCTGGCGCCTCGACGATTTCGACGCGGTGAAGGCCATCCTCGACGACACCTTCGCCGGCACCTGGCTGCCGCAGCTCACGCCCGAGGCCGCGAAGGCCTACAAGGAGAGCGGCGAGCCTGTGGGCTACATCGACGAGATGGGCCCAGCCTTCTTCGTAGCGGAAATCGACGGCGAGGTGGTCGGCATGGTCCATTGGGAGCACGACTTCGTGCACGCGCTGCATGTGCCGGCCGAGCACCAGCGCAAGGGCATCGCCCGCGCCCTGATGGCGTTCGCGGAAGACGGCATGCGCGCAGACGGCGTGGCGCTCGCGCGGCTCGAAACCGACACCTTCAATACGCAGAGCCAAGGCTTCTACCTCGCGCTCGGCTATCGCGAGGCCGACCGCTACCCTGATCTCGAATGGCACAGCGGGTTCACGACCATTCTGTACGTGAAGACGCTTTCCTCCTGAACCGCAACTCCCTACCAAGGACATCTGCATGACGATCTCGATCCACCGCGACGGCACCACCGGCACGCGCCACATCCTGAAGATCCGCAACCACGAGATTCCGGTTGATGCCTCGCCCGCTGGCGGCGGCAGCGACGCCGGCCCCGAGCCGCACGACCTGTACGACGCATCGCTCGCGGCCTGCAAGGCGCTCACGGTGCTGATCTACGCGCGCCGCAAGGGCATTCCGGTGGAAGACATCGAGGTCGTGGTCGACCGCGATGACAGCGAGGAGCGCAAGGGCGTCTACCGCCTCAAGTCGGGCTTGCGCTTGAGCGGCGACCTGACTGAGGCTCAGCGCGACGAACTGCTGCGCGTGGCGGGCAAGTGCCCGGTGCACAAGCTCATGACCGAGGTGAAGACCGAGATCGAGACCGGCTGGGCCGACTGACCCGGCGGTCGGTCAGTGCAGCACGCGGTAGGTGCGTACCGCGCGCAGCAGCGCCCACAGGCCGGCTTCGGCCGGCACCTTCTTCTCGTTGAACGACACGGCGATGTACACGTCGTCGGCCGGCACGTAGGCCACGATGCTCGTGAAGCCCTCGATGCCGCCGCTGTGCCCGAGCATCAAGCCGGGGCCGTCGGGCACGTCGTAGAGCTGCACGCCCATGCCGTAGAACGCGTTGCTCCCGGCATAGGGGCCGAGCATGGCGGGCATGCCGGTGAACATGCGGTGCACCGCTTCGCCGGGCAGCACCTTGCCCGCGAGCAATGCGTGCCAGAACACCGCGAGATCGCCCGCTGTCGATGCCAGCGCGCCGGCGGCGTAGGGCGTGGCGTACTGGTCCGGCGCATCGAGCGGCCGGCCGGCCGTGTGGCCCGTGGCAACGGGCAGCTCGACGCCCGGCTTGCGCATGACCGTGTGCGTGAGCGACAGCGGCTTGATGAGCCGCTTCGTGAGCACGTCCGCGAACGGCGCGCCGTCCACCTTCTCGACAATCACGCCGAGCATCGCGTAGCCGGTGTTGGAATAGCTCCAGTTGGTGCCGGGGCAGAACTGCGGCTTCTGCGATGTGCCGAGCGCGATGACGTCAGCGGGCGTGCGATAGGCCGTACCGAGCGATGGCAGTGCGTTGAAGCTCACGAGGCCGCTGGTGTGGCGCAGCAGATGTTCGATGGTGGTGAGCTTCGCATTCGGTGCGTCGGGAAACCATCTGTCGATGGTGTCGTCGAGCTTGAGCTTGCCTTCCTCGACGAGCTGCAGCACGACGGCGGCCGTCAGGGTCTTGGCGGTGCTTGCTACCTGGAAGGGCTGGTCGGGCACGACGGGTTGTGGCGGCTCCTTGCGTGCCAGGCCGCGCGTGGCGGACCAGGTGCCTTCACCGGGAATCGCGACGGCCACGCTGGCTGCGGGGACGTGCGCAAGCATCTTGTCGAGCGCATCGCCGAGTGCCTTCTGCAGCTCGGCAGGCAACTCGCCGTCGATGGAGCGCTTGAAGTCCTTCTGCCATATCGCCTCGGGCGCCGAGCGCATCGGCGGTCCCGCGTAGACGGGTGAGGGCGCGCACGCCGGCTGCGCCTGCGCGAGTCCCCATGACACAGACGTGGCCAGCAGAACGGCCGATGAAATCTTCCGCAACGACATTCGGTGCTCCCGGTGTGCCGGCCTACTTGGCCGCTTCGGCTTTCGCGCGTGCGGTTTCAATGCGCTTGGCGTTGCGGTCGCCCCAATCAGCCAGCGGCCCGAGCGCCGCATTGAGCGTGGCACCCAGCTTGGTTGCCGAGTACTCCACGCGCGGCGGCACTTCATGGAACACCTCGCGATGGACGATGCCATCGGTTTCCAGTTCGCGCAGCTGCTGGATCAGCATCTTCTCGCTGATGTCGGGCAGCAGCCGCTTGAGCTCGCCGAAGCGATAGGCCTGCGCGTTCAGCTCCCAGAGGATGACGGCCTTCCATTTGCCACCGATGACGTCGAACGCAGGCCCGATACCGCAGTTGTAGGGTTTCTTCGATTTCATTTTTTGTCCGTGGAATGCCCTGTAAATACCCAATACGTGCGTTTTGGTAAGTACCTTACTTTATTGTAGGTACTTGACCATATGGAAGCGAAATTTCTACGATTCAGCTGTCTTCACAAACAGCAATCGAATCGTCATGAACAACAAGCGAATTTCCGTTCTGGGCCTGGGCTCGATGGGTTTCACCATCGCGCAGCTTTATCTCGATCAGGGCTACGAGGTCACGGTGTGGAACCGCACGCCCGGCAAGACCGATGCGCTGGTCGCGAAGGGCGCCGTGCTGGCGCGCAGCGCGGGCGAGGCGTTGCGCGCGAGCCGCGTCGCGGTGATGTGCGTCTACGACTACCGCGCCGCCGATGCGATCTTCGCGCTCGATGGCGTCGCCGCCGCCGTGGACGGCCGCCTGCTGGTGCAGCTGACCACCGGCAGCCCGCAGGACGCACGCGATGCCGAGGCTTGGGCTCACCGCCATGGCGGCGCCTACCTCGAGGGCGCGATCCAGGCCGCGCCGGACCAGATGGGCCGGCCCGATACACCGCTGCTGGTGTCTGGTGCAAAGCACGTATTCGACGAGGCCGAGCCGTGGCTGAAGGTGCTGGCCGGCGGCATCGTCTATCTGGGTGAGAAGGCGAGCGCGGCGGCGGCCATGGACCTCGCCACGCTCTCCACCATCTACGGCACGATGCTCGGTTTCATCCACGGCGCGCGCATTGCCGAGCACGAAGGCTTCGACGTGGCCGAGTACGGCCGCATCGTCGCGGGCATCATGCCGACCTTCGCGGGTTTTCTTCAGCACGAGGGCTCCGTCATCCAGTCGGGCGACTTCAGCATCTCGCAAAGCCCGATGCGCATCTCGGTCGAGGCAACGCAGCGCATCCTGCAGACGGCGCAGGCGTCGGGCATCAACACCGAGTTTCCGGCCTTCGCCGCGGACATCTTCCGGCGCGCCGACGAGGCAGGGCTCGGCGGCGAGGAGCTCGCTGCGTTGATCAAGCTGCTGCGCGCGAAGGGCGCATCGGCATAGCTCAGGCCCATGTCATGAACTGGATCGCCCGCAGCACCTCGGCTTCTCGCTCCATGAAGAAGTCGCCGTGGTTGCTGTTGTCCAGGGTCAGCCGGTTCGGGGTGTTGAGCGCCGCCACGAGCTGGTTCGAATTCGTGATGGCCGCGCTACGGATCATGCGCACGTAGTCCGAGGCATCTTTCTGCGTCTTGGCATCGAGCGGCAGTTCCAGCCACGGGAACATGTCGCGGGTGTCTGCAGGCAGGGCGGTCACGACCAGCGAAGGTGCGCGCACGGCTTTGTAGTCGGGCGAGAACGAGTGGGCGGCTGTTTCCATGGCGTCATTCACTTCGCTGGGTGTGTTGAGACTCACGCTTCCGTCGGCATGGATGTCAAGGCTGTCGCGCAGGTTCGCTTCCAGCATAGGCCACCAGTTCTTCGAATTGCGGCGGGAGAAGGCGATGGCAGCCTGCAGCGAGCGGCCGTCCTCCGGCTTCGGTTTGGGCTCATCGAGCAATGAGTTCGTCGGTACGTCCTGGCCGCCACTGTCTGCGCCCACCGTGTAGTCGAAGGTCGTGTCGAGGTAGATCAGGCCCTGCGTGCGCTCGGGATACAGGCCTGCGAAGCGCGTGAGCTCGTTGCCCGCGATCGAATGGCCGCCCAGCACCGCGCGCCGTACGCCGAGGGCGTCGAGTACCGCCTTCAGGTCGGCCACGAGCGTGTCCACCTCGTAGTGCTGCGTGGCGGTCTTCACGGGCAACGGCTTGTCCGAGAGGCCGTAGCCGCGGCGGCTGATCGCGATCACGCGCGACTTGGCGGCCAGTGCGGGTGCGAGGCCGTCGAAGCTGCGCGCGTTGGCACCAAGCCCGGGCAGAAACACGAAGACCGGGCCGGTGCTGCGGGGCGGCTGCCAGTCGCGCACCTGCAGCGAGACTTCGGGCGAGCTCGATACCTTGATGCGGCGGTCGATGACGGAGACCTTGCCTTCGCCACTGCCGTTCCTTGGGCTTCCATCGCCAACACCCGGGTTGGTGTTCGAAGGGGCATCCGGGTTGGCACTTGGGCCGGCAGCGGGGGGAGCAGCAGGACTGGCATCCGTGCCGATGCTGGGCCCGATGCCAGCGCCGCCGCGGCCACCGCCACCACCGCAGGCGGCGAGCCCTGCGGCACCGGTCAGTGCCATGGCATGGAGGATGTCCCGCCGCCGGAGGCGGTTGCGATCCGGCTGTTCTCTAGGGGCCAGGAGGGGGGGCGATCGATTCACTTCGGTGTTCCGTTTCCGTGTGGGTGAGGGATCGCCGCAGTGTCCGGGCCTCACCTGAAGGCCTGCTTCGGCATTCATGAAGATTTCCTGAAGTGCGCCGCCGGCGCTTGGCAGATACTCCGGCCACATTCCGGAAACGGAGTGGTTCGTTCACGTGGAGGCTCATGAATCTCTTGCTTGTTGAGGACGACCTTGACCTGGGCAACGGCGTGCGCATCGCGCTGGCCAATCAAGGCATGGATGTGGTGTGGGTCCGCAGACTCGACGACGCCCTGCGCACCCTCGACGGCGGCACCTTCGACATGGTGCTGCTCGACCTCGGCCTGCCCGACGGCGACGGGCTCGACCTGCTGTTCCGCTTGCGTCGCGACCGGCAGATATTGCCGGTGCTGGTGCTGAGCGCGCGCGACGCGCTGACCGACCGGCTGCGCAGCCTCGATGACGGCGCGGACGACTATCTCGTCAAGCCCTTCGCGCTGGCTGAATTGCTGTCGCGCGTGCGGGCGCTCGCGCGCCGCAGCTACGGCTTCAACGACGAGACCATCCGCATGCGCGGCCTGGCGCTGCACGAGCCCACGCGCGGCGTGATCGTCGATGGCGAGCCGGTGGAGCTGTCACGCTGCGAGTTCGACCTGCTGGCCCTGCTGCTCAAGCGCACCGGCCGCGTGGTCACGCGCCGCGTGATGGAAGAACAGGTGCTGCCCGGTGGCCAGGCCAACGGCAGCAATTCGCTCGAGGTGCACATCTCCAACCTGCGCAAGAAGATCGGCCAGGGCTACATCCGTACGGTGCGCGGCATCGGCTACGTGATCGACGTGCAGTCGCTTGTGCGGAGCACGCAGAAATGATGCAGGCGCTGGCGCAGCGCTGGAAGAACTGGAAACAACCTTCCCTGATGCGGCGCCTGCTGCTCGCGCAGATGGGCGTGGTCGCGTTGCTGTGGACCATGGCCATCGCGCTGCTGCTGTACGACTCCTACGAAGACCCCGAACTGCTGAAGTTCGACAAGATCTTCCAGTCGGTGATTGCAATCGCGAAGAACACGGCCGACCAGCCCGACAAGCAACAGGAAACCCTGGCCGCCTTCGAGGCCGCACTGCTCGAAACCATGGGCGACGGCGACGCCGCCTCGGACACCTCGCCGGTGCTGCAGGTGTGGCAGGGCGACAAGTTGATCTACCGCTCGACGGCGGCCGTGCCCGTCATTCTCAATACCGTGCCGAATCGCGTCGAGACCGTGAAGGCGGGCGGTCGCGAGTGGCGCGCGCGCACGCTGGCCTCGCCCACCGCGGACGTCCGCGTGATGCTGGCCGAGCCCAGCGTCTGGCGGTTGACGGTCACCGTGATGTACCGCGGCTACTACCTGCTGCCGCTGGTCATCAGCCTGCCTTTTCTGGTGTTTCCCGCGTGGCTGTCGGTGCGCCTTGCGCTGCGGCCATGGCGCCGGGTGAGCCAGGAGACTGCCGAGCGCGGGCCGGCCGATCTCACGCCGCTGTCGTACGCGCCGCCGCACAAGGAACTGCAGCCGCTGGTGCAGAGCATCAACAGCCTGCTGCAGCGGGTGCGCGACAGCACTTCGCGCGAGCGCAGCCTGATCGCCGACGCCGCGCATGAGCTGCGAACGCCGCTGGCCGCCATGCGTGTGAACGTGGAGGCGCTGAAGGAGCAGAGCACCGACGAACAGCAGCGCGAGCTCATGGGCAACCTGCTGCGCAGCAACGACCGCGCGGCGCGGCTGGTGGGGCAACTGCTGCAGCTGATGCGCAGCGACGCGGTTTCGGACAACGCCCTGCCCGTGATGCTGTCGCTCGACGCGCTGGTGCAGGACCGGCTGGCCATGATCGAGGGCCTGGCCAGCGCCCGCAACGTCGAGCTGGAGCTGGTGAGCGAAGACCGCGTGCCGGTGCTCGGCGAGCGCGAAAGCCTGGTTTCGATGATCGACAACCTCATCAACAACGCCATCAAGTACAGCCCGCCGGGGAGCACGGTGGTCGTGCACGTGGCGCGCGAAGGCACGCAGGCGCTGCTGACGGTGGCAGACGAGGGCCCCGGCATTCCGCCCGCGCTGCGCGAACGGGTGTTCGACCGCTTCTTCCGCAACCCCGACCAGAACCAGAGCGGCAGCGGGCTGGGGCTGGCCATCGTCAAGTCGGTGGTCGACCGGCATGGCGGCGAAGTGGCGCTCGGCGAAGTCGCGCACGGCGGCCTGCTGGCCACCGTACGGCTGCCGCTGGCCATGGCCGATACGCCGCAGCCCATGCTCTGTAGCTGAAACCTCGCCCGGCGCACGGCCAAAGGGCCGGGGCGGGGCCAATTTGGTGCAAAGAATTACACTACCCGGTGCTGTTTACAGGACACTTTCCAAATGAAGTGGGTCATTCTTGCCATCTTCGCGCTCAGTGCGCTCTACGTTCATTTCCGCGGCCAGGTGCGGCATCGCTTCTTCAGACAGCTCTCTGATCACTCGACCTTCCTCGCCCCGCTGAACGTCTTCATGTACCTTTTCTCGAAGGTACCGGGTACGCCGTACCTGTCGCCCGCGCAGTTCCCGGAGATGCGCGTGCTCGAAGAAAACTGGGAAGTCATCCGCGAAGAAGCGCTGGCCATGCGCAATGGCGGCAGCATCAAGGCGTCGAGCCAGTTCAACGACGTGGGCTTCAACTCATTCTTCAAGAGCGGCTGGAAGCGCTTCTACCTGAAGTGGTACGACGAGGCGCATCCCTCGGCCGCCGTGCTGTGCCCGCGCACCACCGAACTGCTCAAGGGCATCGGCACCATCAAGGCTGCGATGTTCGCCGAACTGCCGCCGGGCAGCCGCCTCGTGCGCCACCGCGACCCCTTCGCCGGTTCGCTGCGCTACCACCTGGGCCTTTGGACGCCGGGCGTGGAAGGCTGCTACATCGACGTGGACGGCCAGCGCTATCACTGGCGCGACGGCGAGGCCGTGGTGTTCGACGAAACCTTCATCCACTATGCCGAGAACACGACCGACCACGATCGTGTGATCTTGTTCTGCGACATCGAGCGCCCGCTGAAGTACCGCTGGGCCAGCGCCGTGAACCGCTGGTTCGCGAAAAACCTGCTGGCCGCAGCGAGCTCGCCCAACGATGCGGGCGACAAGACGGGCGGCATCAACCGCGCGTTCAAGTACATCTACCAGATCCGCGTGATCGGCAAGCGCCTGAAGGCCTGGGACAAGCGGGTGTACTACCTCGTGAAGTGGGCCATCTTCGGCGGCCTGGCCCTCTGGATCTTCTGGTAAGGCCGGCTTTTTACGGCTTTCGCTGAAGGCCGAAGGCGGTTGCGAAGGCTTGCGCAACCGCCTCGACATTGCGGCTGCCTTCGTCCGAGTTTCGCCAGACCAGCGAGAGCTTGCGAAACGGAGCGCGGCTTCCCAGGCCCACCTCGCGCACCGCATAGGCATCGACCAGCGGGCGCCTGGGCTGCGGGACGACGGAAACCCCCAGGCCCTGGGCGACCATTGCAACGATGGCGTCCATCGAGCGCAGTTCCATCACGCAGCGCGCATCGGGCTTCAGGCTGCGCACGTACCGCGCGGCGACGCGCCCTCCCGAAAGAGACAGGTCGTAGCCGACCCAGTCGTAGGCTTCCAGCAGTTGCCTGACCGTTTTTCCGGAGGCATTTGGCGGCGCCAGCAGCACATAGGGCTGGCGATGCAGCTCCCGCCAGACCAGCCGGCGCGAGCCGCCGGCTTCCGGCCGGACGAGCAATGCAACGTCGAGCCGCGCCGCCTTCAACTCCGAGATCATTTCGTCGCTGTCGTTCAGCGGAGGAACCACCACATCCAGCGACGGATGCTTCTGGCGAAGCTCATGCAGCGCCTGCGGCAGCACGTCGCTCTGCATGCTGGTGATCACGCCGACCCTGATGCGGCCCGCCACTTCCACCACCGGGCGGGAGCGAAGCATCTGCAGCCTGTGGGAGAAGTCGCCCACCGCGCTCACCACTTCGTGGGCAAAGGCCGTTGGCGCCACCACGCGGGTGGAGCGGTCGAACAGCGGCTTGCCGAAATACTGCTCCAGCTGCTTGACCTGCAGGCTCACCGCGCTCGGGCTGCAGCCCACGACGCCGGCCGCAGCGGTGAAGCTGCCCTGCTCGAGGATGGTGCGCAAGGTGACCAGCATCGTGAGATTCATGAGAAATCCTCACAGTTGATATTTGTATATCTCGCTTTACTCATTTTATGGCGCGCCTAGGATTCGCTGAATTCATTCAACCTGCCCGATCGGAACCACCCGCCCATGAACGACATCCGACGCCATCGTCTCGCACGTGCCAGGAGCCTGGCATGCACCTTGGGGCTCGCACTCGCCGCAGCGCATGCGGCCGCCGCGGCGTGGGTGCCCGAGCGTCCCATCCATCTGGTCTCGCCGAGTCCCCCGGGCGGCGGCACTGATGCCGTCTGCCGCCTGCTCGCGGCCAAGCTGGGCGAGCAGGCCAAGTGGCAGGTCGTCGTCGACACCAAGCCCGGTGCCGGCAACAACATCGGCCTGGAGTTCGGTGCGAAGTCGCCGCCCGATGGCTACACCGCCGTGCTGGGCGAAACCAGCAACCTGGCGGTCAACCAGTTCCTCTACAAGAAGCTCAGCTTCGATCCCTCCAAAGACCTCGCGCCGGTTGCGCTGGTCGGCACGGGTGTGTCAGTGCTGGTGGTGAATGCTGCCAGTCCGTACGACAGCCTCGCTTCGCTGCTGGCGGCCTCGAAGAAGAAACAGCTCGCCTACGCATCGTCCGGCAACGGAACCGTCGGGCATCTCGTGGCCGAGAACCTGCGCGTGACGGCGGGAGCCAACGTTCTGCACGTGCCCTACAAGGGCGGTGGTCCGGCCATGACGGACATGCTGGGCGGGCAGGTCGACTTCTACATTTCCTCCCTCGTTTCGGCGCTGCCGCTCATCAAGGACCACAAGCTGCGGGCGCTCGCGGTGACTTCCGGAACAAGAGACGCGTCCCTGCCAGACGTTCCCACCTTCATCGAGAGCGGCTTCAAGGGCTTCGAGTACTACACGCTCTACGGCGTGGTGGTGCCTGCGAAGACACCGGAGAACATCGTCCGGACAATGAACACGGAAATCAACCGGGTGCTCGATTCGGCGGACGTCCGAGCCAATCTCGCGGCACGCGGCATCTATGTGCGGACCGGAACGCCGGAAGCGTTCGGCACGTTCCTGAGCAGCGAGAGAAAAAAATGGGCGGAGGTCGTGAAATCGACCGGCGCGACTGCCGAATGACCCAGGAAGACAGCATGAATCCGACGGTAGACCTGCGCAGCGACACCGTGACGCGGCCCACGTCGCAGATGTACGACCGCATCGCGTCCGCTCCCCTCGGCGACGACGGGCTCGACGGTGACCCGACCGCTCTTGAACTGGAGGCCGAGGCCGCCCGGCTGCTGGGCAAGGAGGCTGCGCTGTACGTTCCGAGCGCAACGATGGCCAACCTCCTTGCCATCCTCGCTCAGGCCGGGCGGCAGGAAGTCGTTCTTGCCGAAGCGGCATCGCACATCTACGTGACCGAACGCGGCGCGGCCGCGCTGACCGGGTCGTTCTATCAGGGCATTGCCGGCGTCGACGGCGCCATGGATCTGGGCTTGCTCGCGCAGGCCTTGGGGCCGGGCCGCAACAAGCTGCGCACCGGGCTCGTCTGTCTGGAAACCTCCCACAACAACGCCGGCGGGGCCGTGTTGCCGCTCGCCCACATGCAGGCGGTGTTCGGGGTGGCCAAGGATGCGGGCGCTGCGGTCCACCTGGACGGCGCGCGCTTGATGAACGCGGCGGTGGCATTGGGCGTGCCGGCCGCGGAGATCACAGCCTTTGCCGATACCGTTTCGCTGTGCCTGTCCAAGGGCCTGAGCGCACCCATGGGGGCCGTGCTTGCCGGGCCCGCGGACACCATCCAGCGCGCCAGGTGGCACAGAAAGCTGCTCGGGGGCAGCCAGCGCCAGGTCGGTATCGCCGCGGCCGCGGGGCTGGTTGCCATCACCACCATGGTGGGCCGGCTTGCGGACGATCACGCGGTGGCGCGCCGACTCGCTCACGGAATCGGCCGGCTCCGGGGGCTTTCGGCCAACGAGCCGCAGACCAACATCGTGCAGGTTGACGTGAGCGCCACGGGGCTCGACGCGGCCCAGTGGGAGGCCGCGCTGCGCAAGCTGGGCGTGCTGGCCCGGACCTGGGGCAGGCACAAGCTGCGCTGCGTCACCCATCGCCATACGGGCGAGCGCGAAATCGATCTGGCCCTGGAGGCTTTCAGGACCGTTGCCGCGGGCGCTGCCTGACGCCCTTCGGGCTCAGGCCTCGGTCCACACCAGCCAGTCGCGCGTGGTGCCGGCCCAGCTCACGGCGGCTGCGAGCAGCGTGCCGCCGAGCACGTCGAGCAGCACGTGCTGTCGCGTTGCCAGCGTCGAGTAGACGATGCCGAAGGCCCACAGCAGGTTCAGCACGCGCAGCCACACGGGTGCTTGCACGCTGCGCAGCTGGCGCTCCAGCAGCACGGCGGTGAGCACCGCGAACGCGACGTGCAGCGATGGAAACGCATTGCCACCCACGTCGGTGGCCTTGAGGAACTGCAGAGCCGGGTACTGCGCCCAGTCGACAGCAAACACCGGCACCGTCGTAGGAAAGAGCCAGAACACCACGAGGCCGACGCCCGCCATGATGGCGGCGTCGCGCGCGCAGGCCCAGAGCTCTGCCTTGTCCTTCGCGAAGGCCGGCGCCAGCGAGATGTAGAACCACAGCGAGCCGTAGAGCACCATCGCGTCGTCGCTCACGCCCACCCAGTGGTCGATCCGCGTGAGCGGCATCACCATCGGCTCCGATGGCGGGTTGTGCATTACCCAGAAGTACACGACGAAGAAGCCCGAGATGCCGACGGTGGTACCGATCATCTTCACCAGCCAGAGCGTGGCGATCCGCTGGCCCAATGCCATGTACCAGGGCACGGAAGGTGAGGGGTAGGAAGGCGCCGGGCGGGAGGTCATGCAGTGCCCCAGCTTATGCAGCTGCATTGCGTGAACATTGCGCTTTCTGCAATGAGCTGCAATGAGGCCTCTCCTAGAATGGCCCGCTTCTTTTTTGTACACAGCCCTTGCCGCACCCCTCATGAGAATCCTGCTCGTCGAAGACGAAGTCGATCTGGCGCAAGCCCTGGCCTCGGCGCTGCGGCAGAACCAGGCGGTGGTCGACGTGGCGAGTTCGCTGCGCGAGGCCGAAGAAGCGGCGTTGTCGGCGCAGCACGACGTGATCGTGCTCGACCGCGGCCTGCCCGATGGCGACGGCCTCTCGCTCGTGGCCTTCCTGCGGCAGAACGATATCGCCACAGCGGTGCTGGTGCTCACGGCCATGACCGACGTGGCCGAGCGCGTGCTGAGCCTCGACGGTGGCGCGGACGACTACCTTGCCAAGCCCTTCTCGATGGACGAGCTGATGGCCCGCGTGCGCGCGTTGGCGCGGCGCCCAGCAGTGCGTGCGAACCTCGTCATGACGCTCGGGCAGCTGCGCTTCGACCATCACACGCGGCAGGCCCATGTGGGCGAGCTGTGCCTCACGCTGCCGCGGCGCGAGCTGCTGGTGCTCGAGGCGCTGCTCGAACACCGCGGCCGCACCGTGCTGCGGGAGGCCATGCAAGACCGCGTATACGGCCACAAGGACGAGATCCAGTCGAACGCGCTCGACACGCATGTGTCGCGCCTGCGCTCCAAGCTAGACAAGGCCGGCGCACAGGTGGAGATCCATGCGATTCGCGGCGTCGGCTACCTGATCTGCGCGGCTCGTCCGGTGGCATGACATGACCTTGAGCCTGCTCTCGCTGCGCTGGCGGTTGATCTGGAGCCTGATCCTGCTGCAGGTGGTGGTCGGCTCGCTGGTGATGGGGGGCTTCCTCGGGCTGGCCTGGGTGCTGGGTCGCGTGGTCGATGAGACCGGGCAGGAGACCGTCACCGTGATCCAGCGCGCGCTGGCGCGCGGCCCCGATGGGCAACTGGTGGTCGAGCCGACATCGGAAGTGCAGCGCCTGCAGAATGCCGATCCGCCGTTCTGGTTCATCGCGCGCGATGCCCACGGCTCGGAGGTGCGCAGCGGCGACGTGCCGCCTGCCTACGCCAAGCTCTTCGACGCGCTTGGCGACATGGAGCGAATGGCCCTCAACCCCGAGGACGACAACACCCGGCCCAAGGCCCGCTTCGAGTGCGCCGAGACGCGCGCGGGCCTGGTGGCCGTGATGGTGCAGACCGGCGGCCCGCTGACGGTGAGGAACACGCTCAAGGGCACGGGCATCGCCTTTCTCTTTCTGGTGGCGCCGATGGCGCTGGTGACCTGCCTCGGCGTGATCCTGGCAACGCCCTTCGTGGTGAAGCGCGGCCTCAAGGGCGTGGTGGCCACGGCCGAGCATGCCGAGAGCATCGACGTGCACGAGCGCACCACGCGCCTGCCGCTGGCCAACGTGGCCAGCGAGATCCGCCCGCTGGTCAACGCCGTGAACCGCGCCTTCGATCGGCTCAACGAAGGCTACGACCGGCAGGAGCGCTTCCTGGCCGACGCCGCACATGAGCTGCGCACGCCCATCACCACGCTGCAGATACATCTCGAAGGCCTGCAGGACGGCCCGCTCAAGGTGAAGCTGATGCAGGCCTCGGCGCGGCTTGCCACGCTGGCCGAGCAACTGCTCGACTTGCAGCGGCTGGACCACGTCGCGGTGCACGACCAGCAGCAGGTCGACCTGAAGGCGCTGTGCGAGCGCGTGGCGGGCGACATCGCGCCGCTGGCGATCATGAACCGCTGCACGCTGTCGGTCGATGCGCCGCAGCCGCTGTGGGTGCGCGGCGATGCGCCATCGCTCGAACGTGCGCTGAGCAACCTGATCCAGAACGCCATCGAGCACGGCGGGCAGGGCTGCGACATCCAGGTGCGGCTGTGGGAGCCTTCGGGCTTCGAGGTGCTCGACTCCGGACCGGGCATTCCGGCAGCGGACCGTGAGCGCGTGGTGGCGCCGTTTCACCGGCTCGTGCCGCGAGGGCGCGGCGCCGGGCTCGGGCTGCACCTCGTGGCCGAGGTTGCGCGCCTGCATGGCGGGCAGCTCACGATCGGGTCGAGCGAATCGGGCGGGGCGAAGATGCGGCTGGAGCTGAACCTCGACGCATGAAGATCTGCCCTCCATGAACGCCATCGACCGGCTGCCCGAACCCACGAACCTTGCCGGCGCGCAAGCGCTCATCGCGCGCGTGCAGGCATTGCTCGATGCCGAAGGGCACGCAATGCGCGCGCCGCCGCCCGAGCCCACCACCTGCTGCGGTCGCGGCTGCAATGGCTGCGTGTGGGAAGGCTGGCTCGCCGCTGTGGCCTACTGGCGCGACGAGGCTTCGCTGCTGCTCGGCTGATGCGCGGCAGTCGCGCTACCGGTCTTTCGCATCACTTCGGCGTATCGCCCACCGGCGCCGCATCCTTCAGGTGCTCAAGGAACCATCGCCCGGCGGGTCCTGGCGGCAGGTCCTTGCGGTACACGGCAAACATGGCAATCGGCGGCGTGGTGGGCTGAAAAGCCTCCAGCTGCAACCGACTCAGGAGCCCTGACTCGATGTCGCTGCGCACCATGGCAAGCGGCATGTGCCCCCAGCCGAAACCCGCGCGAAGAAACGCATGCTTTGCGCCCAGGTCTGCGAGCCGCCATATCGAGGAAGTGAACACGCCGAAGCTCTTGCCGCTGGTCAGCGAGGTGCGGTCCGTCAGGACGAGTTGAACGTGCTGCTCCAGTTCCCGCGACGCGATGACGCGCTTCTGCGCGGCCAGCGGATGCGAAGAAGCGGTCACCGTCACCATCGGAACGTCGAGCAGTTTCTCTGCATCGAGCTCTTCCGGAACGAGGGGCATTGAACCCATGATGCCGATCCTGCAGCCGCGCTGGAGCACCGGTTGCGCCACGGCGCCCAGTGCCTCGACATAAAGGCGCAGCGGCGTGTGCGGAAACGCAGCCCGAAAGAGGCCGACCGCCACAGTCAGCGAGTCCATGGGATACATGACGTCGACCACCACCGACAACTCGGGTTCGAGCCCTTCGGAGATCGTGCGCGCCGTGGCCTTGAAGCCGTCCATGCCGTGGACCACAGAGCGGGCCTGCGCCAGCAGGGCAGTGCCTTCCTCGGTGAGCTTTGGATAGCGCGCGCTGCGGTCGAAGAGCTGCACGTCGATCTGCGCCTCCAGGTTGGCCAGCGTCTGGCTCACCACCGACTGGGCCCGGCGCAGCCTGCGTCCTGCGGCCGAAAAGCTGCCTTCATCAGCAGCCGCGATGAAGGTGCGCAGTTGATCCATTGAAACGCCATCCAGCATCTATCGCTCCTGTCGATGAAACTCCCGGGAAAATATCTGCTTCCCCGTTGGGTGTCCAGCCGAGTTGCCAGGATCGATGCGTTCACAGGGTCAGGGCACGAGGATGATCGCCCCCGACTTGCGCCGTGCCGCAATGTCCTCGTGCGCCCGCGCCGCTTCGACGAGCGGATAGCGGGCAACCTCGAGCGTGCCGAAGACGCCCTTGCGGTACGCGTCGAACACCTCGCCCGTCGCCTGGGCCACGGCACCTTGCACGTGCTGCGCCATCGGCCCACCCACGATGCGAACGCCGCGCGCGGCAAGGCCCGCCCGATCGATGTCTGGCGCCCCCGAAGCCGCGCCGATGGTGACGATGGTTCCGCCATCGCGCACGGCCGCTGCAGTCGCTGCAAACGTGGCCTTGCCGACGAACTCGTAGACCACGTCGACGCCTTCGGGCGCGATGCGGCGGATCTGCGCGGCCAGGTCGGCGTCGCCAGAGAGCAATACGTGATCGATGGCGTTCTCGAGTGCTGCCCGCTTCGACTGCGAGCCCACCGTTCCGATAACCGTGGCGCCTCTTGCCTTCGCCCAACGCGAGAGCATGGTGCCCACGCTGCTGGAAGCGCCTTGCACCAGCACCTTCTCTCCCGCCTTGAGCTGGTGAAAGCCATTCAGCCCGACCCATGCGGTCAGGCCCTTGGTCAGCACCGTGACGGTCTGCTCTGAAGAGAGGTCGTCTGGCACCTTGAGCAGCGCGGCTGCATCGACCAGGCGCACCTGCGCGTAGCTGCCCGGCGCCAGGAAGTAAGCCATGCGATCGCCGACCTTGATGCCCGCGACGTCCGGCCCGATGGCCTCGACGATGCCGGCACCCTCGACCCCAGGCACCGATGGAAGTGGGACGGGCATCACGCCCTGGCGAAAGGCCGTGTCGATGAAGTTGACGCCGATGGCCTCGTGACGCAGGCGAACCTGTCCGGGCCCCGGCATGTCGACGTTGTCGTCCTCGACCTTGAGGACTTCGGGGGAACCGTATTGATGGAAGCGGATGGTGGTGGTCATGTCTTTCTTTCGGGTCAAATCACGGCGAGCAGGCCGCCATCGACGAGCAGTGCGGTGCCCGTCACATAGCTCGACAGGTCCGAGCCCAACCACGCGACGGCGTCGCCAATTTCGGAGGGTTTGCCAAGGCGCCGCAGCGGCGTGCGCAGGCGAAAGCCTTCGGCAGCCTCCGCGATGCCGGGGCTGGTTCTCAGCAGGTGCGTGTCGATGGTTCCCGGTGCGACTGCATTCACGCGGATGCCATTCGGCCCCAGCGCATCGGCCAGGGACTTGGCCATCAGCACCACGCCGCCCTTGCTGGTGGAATAGGCCACCGTCATGCCCGCGCCCGAGATTCCGCCCATGCTTGCCATGAGGACGATGCTTCCGGCCTTGCCCCGTGCCTTCATGCTGCGAGCTGCTGCCTGTGCGCTGAACAGCGTTCCGTCGAGGTTGATGCCCATGAGCCGGCGGTAGTCCGCCTCTGCGACGTCGAACCCGTCGGAGCGCAGGGTGATGCCCGCATTGGCGACCATCACATCGACACCGCCGAACTCGTCGGCTGCTTTCAGCAGATCGTCGACTTGCGCCCGCTGGCTGACGTCCGCGCGATGGAATCGCGCCGGCACGCCCAGTTCCTCGATCTCCTCCATCGTGGCGCGGCCTCCTTCGCGGGGCTCGGGCGTCACGTCAGAAACGATCACTGCCTTTGCGCCGTGCTTCGCGGCTTGCACGGCCACAGCCTTGCCGATGCCACTTGCAGCGCCGGTCACGACGACCACCTTGTCTTGAAGAATGTTGGTGTTCATGACTTGTCTCCAGCGGCGCGGGGCCATGCGCCCAGCTGTTGAAGCACGGAGAAGAGATTGGCTACGCCCCAGTGCTCCGTGATCTTTCCGTTTTGCACGCGCATCGCGTCCACAGTTTCGAAATGGATCGCGCGGCCGGTCGGCGCGATGCCGAGGAAGGTTCCCTGCTGCGTGCCGTGATAGGTCTTGTAGGTCGTGACGACGTCGCCATCGGCGCGCTGCCAATGGATCTCGGCATGAAAGTCGGGGAACGCCTCGCGCAGGATGCGATACAGGCCCAGCGCACCGGCCTTGTCGGGCGTGCAGTTCGGCTGTGGTGTGTGGTCGAGGAAGTCGTCCGAGAACAGCTCGTCGAACAGAGCCCAGTTTCCGCGCCCTTGTACTTCCTCGGTATTGCGGCGAATGACGGCCTTTGCCATCTCGCCCGCATTCAAATTGCTCATGGTGTTGCTCCTTGTCGGTTCGGTTTGTTCAAAGTTCGACGCCGCCGATGGTCATTCCACCGTCGACGACCAGCATCTGGCCCATCACGTAGCTGGCGGCATCGGAGGCCAGCCACACGGCGGCGGCAGCTACCTCTGCGGGATGGCCGCCTCGCTTGGCGGGAATCGCGGTGGTCACCAGCCTGGCGAAGGCCGGGTTCTGGTCGCTCGCGACCTTCACCATCGGCGTTTCCGTCCAGCCGGGCGCGAGGGCGTTGACTCGCACGTTGTGGGCGGCGTTTTCCATGGCCGCAACACGCGTGAGGCCATGCACGCCGTGCTTGGAGGCTGCGTAGGCGCTCATTCCGCCGGGGCCCGTCAGTGCTGCCACGGAGGCTGTGTTCACGATGGCACCGCCACCGCTCTTCTTGATGAGCGGCAACTCGTGCTTCATGCCGAGAAAGACGCTGCGCAGGTTGACCGCGATCACCCTGTCGAAGTCTTCGGTCGGATAGTCTTCGATGCGCTGCGCCTTGCCGGTGATGCCGGCGTTGTTGAAGGCCACGTCGAGCCGGCCTGCCTCGCGTTCGATGCGTGCAATGGCGCTGGCAACTTCTTCCTCGACGGCCACGTTGGCGATGACTGCCTGGGCCTTGCCGCCGATCTCGGTGATGAGGTCGACGGTTTCTGCGAGGCCATGCTCGTTCAGGTCGGCGGCATACACGAGGCCGCCTCGCGCCGCGAAGGCCTTGGCGGCTTCCCGCCCGATGCCGGAGCCCGCGCCCGTGACGAGCACGACTCGTCCTGCAAAGTCGTTGGAGACCATGTCTTTCTCGCTTCTACAGATGGAGGGTGCGGGCGCTCAGGCAAAGAGCTTCGCTGCGGTCTTGGCCACCAGCTCGCCTTGATGGCGCGCGCCGGCCAGATCGATCGCCGTCGGTTGCCGCGAGCCGTCGCCGCCTGCGACGGTGGTGGCACCGTAGGGCGCGCCGCCAACGATCTCGTCGACGCTCATCTGGCCCTGGTGGCTGTACGGCAGGCCCACGATGGTCATGCCGAAGTGCAGCAGGTTGGTGATGATCGAGAACAGCGTCGTCTCCTGGCCGCCGTGCTGCGTGGCCGACGACGAGAAGGCCGCACCCACCTTGCCGTTGAGCGCGCCGCGTGCCCACAGCCCACCGGCCTGGTCGAGAAAAGCAGCCATCTGAGAAGACATCCGGCCGAAGCGGGTGCCGGTGCCGACGACGATGGCGTCGTAGTTCTCGAGATCGGCGACGCTCGCGACGGGCGCGGCCTGGTCGAGCTTGAAGTGCGCGGACTTTGCGACCGCTTCGGGGACCGTCTCGGGGACGCGCTTCACGTCGACCTGGGCGCCGGCTTCACGCGCACCAGCGGCAATGGCCTCGGCCATCTTTTCGATATGGCCGTACGACGAGTAATACAGAACGAGGACTTTGGGCATCTCTGAATCTCCTGGTTGGACAGCTCGGCGAGCTGCATGGCCTGAAGATTAGGGATGCGGGATCTATCCAGGAAGCCTGTTTGTTTCGATGGAATGCATCGTCAGGACAGATGGATCAGACGGCGAATGCCGTCAACCAGAGGGCTGGAGCTTTGCAAATATCGGGATCGAGATCGGGCAGGACATTTCGTAGAAGCAGTTGATCGCGCCCACGATCTCGCCTTGTGCGTCTTGAAGCGGCCGTATGTTGACGATCACCGTCACCCTGGAGCCGTCGGGGCGCTCGACCACTACCTGGGCGTCGGTTACTTCGGCGACAGCACCGCTCACCACCTGGGTCATGGGGCATTCGTCGTGCGGCAGCGGCGTTCCGTCAAGAAGGTACATCTGATGAGAACCACAGAATTTCTCGTCGGTGTCACCGAGCACGGGTTCTCTGCCCCATAGCTTTGTCGCAAGGTCGTTGAACTTGACGATGACTCCGGCAGCGTCGATCACGTATGTCGCGATGGGACAAAGGTCGAACAGGACGCGAAATTCTTCAGCGCTCCGGTAGAGCTCGTTTCCGGGGGAAGTAGTGTCATTCATGGCTAGCCTCGGTAAGCGTCGGCCACGTATGGCTATCTGACGAAACTTGCTGCCAGCAGTGGGGAATCTTTCGCTACGCCCATTCTGCGCTTCTGCGAGCCTCTTCAGGGCGATTTCTCGGCCGGGGCAGTCCGAGTCGTGCAGACCCTCGCTCCAGGCAGGTCAACACGGCCTAGAGCTCGAGCCACTCCCAGTGCTTGTAGGCCCACTCGTATTTTCCGCACGCATAGGACACCAGGGTGTCGACGGCCTGATCGGCGCTTAAGGGCTCGGCACTGCGGTAGTGCGCCCCGGTGGTGACCAACTGGTGCTCCAGATGAAAACCCTTGGCATCGGCGAACACCTGCATGTACGTGCCGCCGCGCAGCTCAATGACTGCGAACGCGTTCGCATCGTTCTGCAGCAGCGGGACCCAGTGACGGATGTTGGCTTCGTTCGCCGCCTCCGCCACGCCGAAGTCGGGGCAATCCAGCATGGGCTGCTGGTACTCCGCGCCGATGTCGAAAAGAAGGTGCTCCTGCGCGCTGGATGCGCCGTTCCTGAATATGGCGATGAAGAAGCAATCAGGAATGCCGAGCGACACATGAACCAGCAGTGCATCGTGCGCCTTGGAGCGGCGGGCGAAGACCTGCGCCAACTCGGGAGCCGTCCATGCGTTCAATCGCAGGGGTTCGCGAAGGCTGCCGGCAAGATCCACGGCACTGCGTTTGATTGCATCGCTCGCGGCGTGATCCTCGGTGCCTCCGTGGAGCAGATCGAGGTACTCGTGGAGTTGGATGAGCCTCGAAGGAGGCGGCTTCGGTTTGCGAGAAAAGAACATGTGGATGTAGCTCCCATCGATCCTGCATTCTGTCGCAAGGCCGGGCGACAGCCGTTGGTCGTCAGTTGTCGCAGTGTGTGCCGAACTCTCCCTTCGCATTTTCCGCAGACAGGATGAATACCGCAGCGAAGAACGACAGCGCCGAAGACGTCAGCATTACTCCAAGCACAGCAAGGTGTGCGTTCGAAGCGTTGACAACCAGCCCCGAGAGAAAGGCGACGATCCCGGCGCCGATCACAGTCAAGGCCGCGGCCAGACCCGATGCCGTACCCGCGAGGCTTGGGCGTATGGACAGGACTCGCGCATTTGCCGCAGGCATGGTCAATCCGTTGCCTAGGCCCACGCATGCACACGGGCCGAAGAACGCGAGCGGGTGCGTCAAGCCGCAGGCGACCAGAGCGAGTCCAGCCAGCAGACCCAGGCAAGTAAGAGTTCGACCGGCAAGGATGAATCCGGTCGGCGTATGCCGGGAACTGGCGTGCCCGACAACATAGCTTCCGATGATGAAGCCTGCGGGAACCATCCCCATGTAGAAGCCAAGCGCCGTGCTCGATGTTCCGCCCAGTTGTGCAGCCACCAGCGGTGCTCCACCGAGAAACGCATACAGCGTCCCTATGGCGAATGCCATGCAGCATGCATATGCCCAGAATCGCGGCGAACGGATCAATTCACCATAGCCCTTGAGTTGAAGAGCGGTGGATTTCGTGCGATGAATGTTCGTCTCTCTCAGGCAGAACGCCACGAGGCACAAGCCGACGAGCCCAAGGATCGAAAACACAATGAAGCTTGCACGCCAGCCGAAGTACGAATCGAGTAGTCCGCCGATGGCCGGACCCATCATCGGCGCTACGGCCCAGGCGGAGGAGACATAGCCGATCCGGCTCGCCGCGGTGCGCTCATCGGAGGTGTCCCGAATTGAAGCAAGGGAAACCGCATATCCGGCGATGACGGTGCCCTGGCACAGCCGACACAACAGGAATGTGCCAATGTCGCTCGCCAGGCTGCAGCCGATCGACGCCATCGTGAAGACCACCATAGCGATCAGCGCGATGGGCTTGCGTCCGAATCTGTCGGACAGCGCGCCGGCAATCAGGTGCGTGAAGGCCGTGGCAATTGCATATCCGGCGACTGAGACGTTGACGAGTGCGAAGTCTGCGTTGAGGTCCCTGGCAATGCTCGGCAGCGAAGGCACGAACATGTTGACCGGCAGAACCGCGATCGCGGAAAGGGCAATCAAGACTGGGAGACGTGGGGTTTCCTGCGAATGCATTGCTGTTGAACTCCTTGACACGGCAAGTTAATCACTGAGGGCCGTGCGGTTGCACGACCTTGATCTACTCGTGTCGGGTCAAACAGGAGTCAACGCGTCGCCAATCCTTATGGAGTTGAACGACATGAATGCGAGCAGGTTGAATACTGCTCAAACGAGCGGGTGCGCTCTGGGGCGGATTCTGCCCCATTTGGACTGCGGGTTGCTTCGAAGCCTACTGATTCTGCGACCCGCGATGCGCCCAGCCCGTGGTGTGCTTCTCGATCACGCTGAAGAGCTCATACATCAGCATGGCCATTGCGCCCACCACCATCAGGCCCGCGAAGGCCAGGCCCATCTGCATGGCCGAGCCGGCCGAGATCAGCAAATAGCCGATGCCTTCGTTGGCGGCCGTCATCTCGCTCACCGTGGTGCCGACGAAGGCCAGCGTGATCGCCACCTTCAGCGAGCCGAAGAAGTAGGGCATGGAGCGCGGCAGGCCGATCTTCATGAGCACGTCCCAGCGCTTGGCGCCGAGCACCCGCAGCACGTCTTCGAGCTCGGGTTCGAGCGTGGCCAACCCGGTCGCGATGTTGACCATGATCGGGAAGAAGCTGATCAAAAAGGCCGTGAGAATCGCCGGCCCCACGCCGATGCCGAACCACACCACCAGGATAGGCACGAAGGCCGCCTTGGGCAGGGCGTTGAAGGCGGTCATCAGCGGGTAGATGGCTGCGTACGCGATGCGCGAGCTGCCGATCACGAAGCCCAGCAGCACGCCCACCACGATTGCCAGGCCAAAGCCGGCCATCGTGACCCAGAAGGTGCGCCACGCGTGGCCCGCGATGATTTCCTTGTATTCCCAGAACTGCGTCCAGATGCGCCAAGGGCTTGGGAAGATGAAGTCCGAAACCTCGAAGCCCGCGCAGATAACCTGCCACAGGATGAGCACCGCGACCAGCAGCAGCCATGGCGACCAGCGTTCGATTTGCTTGGTGTTCTTCATGGTGCGCCCGCTCAGTGAGACACGGCCGCGGCCGTCTGCGCCGCGCTGATGCCGGTGTTTCGGATGGCGCCGATGTGCCCGCGCAGCTCCAGCACGATGTCGGTGAACTCCTTCGTGTAGGTGAGCTCGAGTTCGCGCGGACGCGGCAGATCGATCTCGCGCTTGACCACGAAGCGCCCCGGGCTCTTGCTCATCACGTACACCGTGTCGGCGAGGAACACCGATTCGCGCAGGTCGTGCGTCACCAGGATCACGTTGAACTGCTGCTCGGTCCAGAGGTCGCGCAGGATGCACCACAGCTCTTCGCGCGTGAATGCATCGAGCGCGCCGAAGGGCTCGTCGAGCAGCAGCATCTTGGGCTCGTGGATGAGCGCGCGGCAGATGCTCGCGCGCTGCTGCATGCCGCCCGAGAGCTGCCACGGGAACTTGTCTTCATAGCCCGCGAGGCCCACCTTCTGCAGCAGCTTGCGCGCGCGCTCGACGTACTCCTTGCGCTTGGCCTTGAAGTTCGAGCGGTAGGGCTCGACGATTTCCAGCGGCAGCAGCACGTTGTCGACCGTGGTGCGCCACGGCAGCAGCGACGGTGCCTGGAAGGCCATGCCCGAGATCTTGAGCGGCCCGGTCACGGGCTGGCCGTCGATGCGGATCCGGCCCATCGACGGCATCTTCAGCCCGGTGGTGAGCTTCATGAAGGTCGACTTGCCGCAGCCCGAGGGGCCGACGATGGCGATGAATTCGCCGCGCTTCACTTTCAGGTCGATGGCTTCGACCGCGAAGTGGTTGGCGCGCAGCAGCTCCTCGTTGTAGGCGAGCCAGACGTCCTGGAAATCGACGAAGGGGGCGGTCGCGTCTTGCTGTTGCGATGCGTTGTCCGCCATCACTTGCGCAGGATGTTCAGTTCAGCGGCGGGCGGCAGCAGCGAGGCGGTCCACACCGCGTCGGGGCTCACGCGCGTCTTGGTGTTGAACGCATCCGACACCTGCGAGGCCATCAGCGACATGCGGCCCGCGTTGACCGCACCGAAGCCTTCGGCGCGCGCGTCAGGGCTGTTGATGACGGTGTCGATGGCCAGCTGCAGGCGGCGGGTTTCGAGCTTGCTGTCGATGATGCCGTCGCGCGCCTTCACCGATTCGATGGCCACGGCCGGGTTGGCGATGACTTCCTTCGCGCCCTTGGCAAAGGCCGAGAGGAATTTCTTCACCGCCGCCGGGTTCTCCTTGATGAGCTTGGGCGAGGCGATGATGACGTTGCCGTACAGCTTCACGCCGTAGTCGGGGTAGGGCAGCACCACCACGTCGGCCGTCTTGGCGCCACGCGCCTCGAGGTTGAGCAGCGAGGTGAAGGTAAAGCCGGTGATGGCGTCGATGTCGCCGCGCATCAGCATGGTTTCGCGCAGCGTCGGGTCCATGGCGGTCCAGTTGACGGCGCCGATGTTGTTGGCCTTGGCGAAGATCGGGAACGCACGGCGGCCCGCGTCGAACACCGGCGCGCCCAGCTTCTTGCCGGCGAGGTCGGCCGGCTTGGTGATGCCGCTCTTCTTGAGCGCCATGACCGAGGCCGGCGTGTTGTTGTAGACCATCATCACCGCGACCGGCTTGTTGGGGCTGTCGGGGTTGTTGGCGTGGAACTCCATCAGCGCCGCGAGGTCGGCAAAGCCCATGTCGTAGGCGCCCGAGGCCACGCGCGTGACGGTGCCGCCCGAGCCGTTGCCCGCGTCGATGGTCACGTCGAGCCCGGCCGCCTTGAAGTAACCCTTGGCGGCGGGGTGCAGGAACAGGGCGGCCGGTCCTTCGAAGCGCCAGTCGAGCTGGAACTTGATCGGCGTCGGGCTCTGTGCAAGGGCCGGTGTGAGGCCGAAGCAGATGGCCGAGGCGGCGAGGAAGGACTGGAGCAGTTGGCGCTTGTTCATGCGGAGATCGATCCGTTAGGGGAAGGGTGAATGCTTCGGCATTCAAGCAAAAACGGTGCCCGCACGCGATTGGTGCGAACCCTTCCAGTGGATCGAGACGGTGCGCCTTTGCACCCCGCAAATGCAAAAACGCGGCGAGGCCGCGTTTTTGGCACCGAAGGCGGGCAAAAACACCCACCAGCTGAAGGCTCTTACTTGTCGACCGTGACCTTCGCCACCGCCAGCGCCGTCATGTTGATGATGCGGCGCACCGTCGACGAAGGCGTGAGCACGTGCGCCGAGCTCGCGGCGCCCAGCAGCACCGGGCCGACCGTGATGCCGTTGGCACCGGTCATCTTCAGCACGTTGTAGAGGATGTGCGCCGAGTCGAGGTTCGGGCACACCAGCAGGTTGGCTTCGCCGCTCAGCGTGGTTTCGGGCAGGGCGGTGCGGCGGATTTCTTCAGACAGTGCCGCGTCGCCGTGCATTTCGCCGTCGCATTCGATGTCGGGCGCCATCTGCGCGAACAGGTCGCGCGCCAGCCGCATCTTGCGGGCCGAGCCGCGGCTGGAGGTGCCGTAGTTCGAGTGCGACAGGAAGGCCACCTTTGGCGGCAGGCCGAAGCGGCGCACTTCCTCGGCGGCCATCAGTGCGATGCTTGCCAGCAGCTCGGCGCTCGGGTCTTCGTTCACGTTGGTGTCGGTGATGAACACCGTGCGCTTGTCGAGCGTGAGCGCGTTCAGCGTCGCGAAGCCCGGCGCGCCGCGCTTCAGGCCGATCAGGTTGCGGATGTGCTCCAGGTGCACGTCGAAGCGCCCGACCAGGCCGCAGATCATGGCGTCGGCGTCGCCCAGGTGCAGCATCAGCGCGGCAATGGTGGTGTTCGAGCGGCGCACCATGGTCTTGGCGGCCTCCGGCGTCACGCCGCGGCGGCCCATGATCTTGTGGAAGCTCTCCCAGTAGATGCGAAAGCGCGGATCGTCCTCGGGGTTGACGATCTCGAAGTCGGTGCCCGTGCGGATGTGCAGGCCGGCCTTCTTGATGCGCGCCTCGATCACGGCGGGGCGGCCCACCAGGATGGGCCTGGCCAGGCCTTCGTCCACGGCCCACTGGGCGGCGCGCAGCACGCGCTCGTCTTCGCCCTCGGCATACGCCACGCGCTTGGCGGTGGCGATCTTGGCCGCGCTGAACACCGGGCGCATGAACATGCCGGTCTGGTAGACGAAGCGCGTCAGGTGCTGGCGATAGGCGTCCATGTCTTCGATGGGGCGCGAGGCCACGCCCGAAGCGGCGGCGGCCTTGGCCACGGCCGGCGCAATGCGCAGGATCAGGCGCGAGTCGAAGGGCTTGGGAATGATGTAGTCGGGGCCGAAGGCCAGCTCCTGGCCGGCGTAGGCGGTTGCCACCTCTTCACTGATGTCGGCCTTGGTCAGGTCGGCGATCTCGCGCACGCAGGCCAGCTTCATTTCTTCCGTGATCTTGCTGGCACCGCAGTCGAGCGCGCCACGGAAGATGTACGGGAAGCACAGCACGTTGTTGACCTGGTTCGGGTAGTCCGAACGGCCCGTGGCAATGATGCAGTCCGGCCGCACGGCCTTGGCCAGCTCGGGGCGGATTTCAGGCTCGGGGTTGGCCAGCGCCAGGATGATGGGCTGCGTGCCCATGGTCTTGACCATGTCGGCCGTCATCACGCCCGGGGCCGAGCAGCCCAGGAACACATCGGCGTCCTTCACCACGTCGGCCAGGGTGCGGGCGCCGGTGTCTTTCTGGGCGTAGCGTGCCTTGGATTCGTCGAAGCCGCCCGCACGGCCCATGTAGATCAGGCCCTTGGAGTCGCAGGCATGGATGTTGGCGGGCTTGGCGCCCAGGCCCACCATCACGTCGAGGCAGGCAATGGCGGCGGCGCCGGCGCCCGAGACGGCGATCTTCACGTCTTCGATCTTCTTGCCGACCAGTTCCAGGCCGTTGAGCAGCGCGGCGGCCGAGATGATGGCCGTGCCGTGCTGGTCGTCGTGGAACACCGGAATGTTCATGCGCTCGCGCAGCTTCTTCTCGATGTAGAAGCACTCGGGCGCCTTGATGTCTTCGAGGTTGATGCCGCCCAGCGTGGGCTCCAGCGCCGCGATGATGTCGACCAGCTTGTCGGGGTCGCGCTCGGCCAGCTCGATGTCGAACACGTCGATGCCGGCGAATTTCTTGAACAGGCAGCCCTTGCCTTCCATCACCGGCTTGGCGGCCAGTGGGCCGATGTCGCCCAGGCCGAGCACGGCCGTGCCGTTGGTGATGACGCCCACGAGATTGCCGCGCGCGGTGTATTCGTTGGCCGTGGCCGGGTCCGCGGCGATGTCGAGACAGGGATACGCCACGCCCGGCGAATAGGCCAGCGACAGGTCGCGCTGGTTCAGCAGGGGCTTGGTCGGGGTGATCGAGATCTTGCCCTTGACGGGCGAGCGGTGGTATTCGCGCGCTGCCTCGCGAAGTGCTTCTTCTGCGGGGGAAAGGGGTGCAGCCATGAAAGTCTCCTTGTTTCTGACGGGCAATGAGGCTACCGCAAAAGCGTGACCCCTTCTTACAGGGTGAATGCCGAAAACGCCTGGATCTATATCTTTAGCTTGATAAGACGGGCTGGCCGGTTCGCTAAACTGCAGATCGTTACCTACGGTTAACAGGGTATTGGCCGGGGTATCTCCAACAACGACAAAACCAATGAGGGGCAACAGCGCATGACATCCGGACCTTTCACCAGCAGCGACCCCGATGTCGTGGTCATCGGCGGCGGCCCTTCGGGCTCCACGGTGGCCGCGTTGCTCGCGGACAAGGGGCACGACGTGGTGCTGATCGAGAAGGCGCAGCATCCGCGCTTTCATATCGGCGAGTCGCTGCTGCCGATGAACATGCCGCTGTTCGACCGGCTGGGCGTGCGCACCGAGGTCGAGGCCATCGGCATCCGCAAGCACGGCGCCGAGTTCGTCTCGCCCTGGCATGACCACACCAGCCACTTTCACTTCGCCGAGGCCATGGACAAGAGCTTTCCGTACGCGGTGCACGTGCGCCGCTCGGAGTTCGACGAACTGCTGTTCCGCCATGCCGGCACGCGCGGCGCGCGCACCTTCGAGGGCCAGCGCGTCACAGGCGTGGACATGGAGGCCGGCAAGGGCACGCCAGACAACCGCCCGCTGGTGAAGGTCAAGGCCGACGACGGCGCCGAGACCACCTGGCGCCCGCGCTTCGTGATCGACGCGAGCGGGCGCGACACCCTGCTGTCGAACCAGTTCGATGCCAAGCGTCGCAACCGCAAGCACGCCAGCGCCGCGCTGTTCGGCCACTTCGCCAACGCCGAGCGCCGGCCGGGCCGCTTCGAGGGCAACATCACGCTGTTCTGGTTCGACCACGGCTGGTTCTGGTACATCCCGCTGAAGGACGGCACCGTGAGCGTCGGCGCGGTGGCGTCGCCTGCGTACTTCAAGAACCGCAAGGGCACGCTCGAAGAGTTCCTGATGGAAACCATCGCGCTCGCGCCCAAGCTGGCTGCGCGCCTGAAGAACGCCACGCTGATGGAAGGCGCCACCTCCACCGGCAACTACGCCTACGACTCCGCGTTCTGCCGAGGCGACCGCTTCATGATGGTGGGCGATGCCTATGCCTTCGTCGACCCGATGTTTTCGTCGGGCGTGTACCTGGCGATGAACAGCGGCTTCGAGGCCGCCACCGCGGCCGACCACTGGCTCAAGGGCGAGGCGAAGGAAGCCGAAAAGGCCTTCCGCCACTACGAGAAGGTGATGAAGCGCGGGCCACAGATGTTCTCGTGGTTCATCTACCGCATCACCTCGCCGGCCATCCGCCGGCTGTTCATGAACCCGCGCAACATCTGGCGGATGCAGGAGGCGCTGCTGTCCATCCTGGCCGGCGACCTGTTCCGGAACACTCCCATCGGCCCGCGCTTCTGGGGTTTCAAGGTGACGTACTACGCGTCGTGCCTGGGCATCCTGCCGCAGGCCATCAAGACCTGGGCATGGCGCCGGCGCAACCTCAAAGAGTCTCTCGAGGCTGCTGCGAAAACCTGAGCCTCAGTCGGGAGTGACGGTGTGCTGGGCGAGCGCTTCCAAAGCCCGCACCAGCGCCGAGTGGTCCAGCTGACCGTAGCCCAGCGCCGCGCAGGCATTCATCAGCTGCGCCGCCCCAGCCGTCTGCGGCAGCGCCACGCCCAGCGAGCGTGCACTCTGCATCGCGAGGTTCAAATCCTTCTGGTGCAGCGCGATGCGGAAGCCCGGCGCGAAGGTGCGCTTGATCATCCGCTCGCCATGCACTTCGAGAATGCGCGAGCTGGCAAAGCCGCCCATCAGCGCCTGGCGCACCTTGGCCGGATCGGCGCCGGCCTTTGATGCGAACACCAGCGCCTCGCCCACGGCCGCGATGTTTAGCGCCACGATGATCTGGTTGGCCACCTTGCAGACTTGGCCGTCGCCCGCGCCGCCCACCAACGTCACGTTCTTGCCCATCTTGTCGAGCAGCGGCTTCACGCGCTCGAAGGTGCCTTCGTCGCCGCCGCACATGATCGTGAGGCTGGCAGCCTTGGCACCCACTTCGCCGCCGGAGACCGGCGCATCGATGTAGCCGGCGCCGAGCGCGATGATGCGCTTGGCAAAGCCCTTGGTGGCAATCGGGTCGATGGAGCTGCAGTCCACTACGATCTTGCCGCGCGAATCCTTCAGGCCTTCGGCCACGCCCTGCGTGCCCGGCTCGCCGAACAGCACCTTCTCGACGTCGGGCGTGTCCGGCACCATGATGAAGATGATGTCGGCCTGGCGCGCCACCTCGGCGGCCGAGGCGCAGATAGTGGCCTTCGAGATGAAAGGCTCGGGCGTGTTGCCCTGCGTGTTCACGAAGAGCTGGTGGCCTGCGTCGAGCAGGTGGCCCGCCATGGGCGCGCCCATGATGCCGAGGCCGATGAATCCGATTTTTTGTTGGGTCGTCATGTCTCTGGTTTCCTTATCCGATGTTCGCGAGATTCGCGATGTTCATTGCTTCTGCGTGAGCGCCTGGCGCCAGCCGAGGCCTTCCACGGTGGTGGCGCGAGGCTTGTATTCGCAGCCGATCCAGCCGTCGTAGCCGATCGAATCGATGTGCCTGAAAAGCCACGGGTAGTTGATCTCGCCCGTGCCCGGCTCGCCGCGGCCCGGGTTGTCGGCCAGCTGGATGTGGCCTATCTGCGCGAGGTGCTTCGTGAGCGTGTTGCCCAGCTCGCCTTCCATGCGCTGCGCGTGATAGATGTCGTACTGCACGCGCAGGTTGGCCGAGCCGACCTCTTCGATCAGCACCAGCGCCTGCTCGGTGCGCGTGAGAAAGAAGCCCGGAATGTCGAAGGTGTTGATGGGCTCGATCAGCAGGCGCAGGCCCGCCGCTTCGAGTTCGCGCGCGGCAAGGCGAAGGTTGTCCACCACCGTCTTGTGCGCAAGCTCCCTGCTCACGCCGGCAGGCACCTTGCCGACGAGGCAGTTGACCTGCGGGCAGCCGAGCGCCGTTGCGTAGTCGATCGCCACGCCGATGCCTTCGGCGAACTCGCCCGTGCGGTCGGGGTGGCAGGCAATGCCGCGCTCGCCCTTGTCCCAGTCGCCGGCCGGCAGGTTGTGCAGTACCTGCTGCAGGCCGTTGTCGCGCAGGGCGGCGGCAAGTTCCTTCTTCTCGAAGGGGTAGGGGAATAGATATTCGACCCCCTTGAAGCCCGCCTTGGCGGCGGCCTCGAAGCGCTGCATGAAGGGCAGCTCGGTGAAGAGCATCGTGAGATTGGCTGCGAACTTGGGCATGTCGTTTTTCTTTCTTGCAGTCTCAATCCAGCATGGCCGCAACAGCGGTCGGCGCATCGGCGATGGTCTCGGCCAGCGGCTCGAACTCGGTGATGTTGTCGATCTCGGTGCCCATCGCGATGTTGGTCACGCGCTCGAGCATCACTTCGATCACCACCGGCACGCTGAACTCCGACATCAGCGCTTCGGCGCGGCGGATGGCCGGTGCGATCTCTTCCTGCTTGTTCACGCGGATCGCCTTGCAACCCAGGCCCTCGACCACTTTCAGATGGTCCACGCCGTAGCTGCTCTCGATGCCTGCGTCGGGGCCCGCGTTGATGTTGTCGAAGGCGAGCTGCACGCAGTAGTCCATCTCGAAGCCGCGCTGTGCCTGGCGGATCAGGCCGAGGTAGGAGTTGTTGACCACGATGTGGATGTACGGCAGCTTGAACTGCGCGCCCACGGCCAACTCTTCGATCATGAACTGGAAGTCGTAGTCGCCCGAGAGCGCGACGATCTTGCGCGTCGGGTCGGCGGCGCGCACGCCCAGCGCGGCGGGAATGGTCCAGCCCAGCGGGCCGGCCTGGCCGCAGTTGATCCAGTGGCGCGGGTTGTACACGTGCAAAAACTGCGCGGCCGCGATCTGCGAGAGCCCGATGGTGCTCACGTAGCAGGTGTCGTTGCTGAAGTTGTTGTTCATGCACTGGTACACGCGCTGCGGCTTCATCGGCACGTCGTCGAAGTTGGTCTTGCGCAGCATCGTCTTCTTGCGCTCGATGCATTGCTTGGCCCAGCCGCGGCGGTCGGGCAGGCGGCCTGAAGCCTTCATTTCCTCGGCCACTTCGACGAAGAGTTCGAGCGCGGCCTTGGCGTCCGAGACGATGCCGAAGTCAGGCGTGAACACGCGGCCGATCTGCGTGGGTTCGATGTCGACGTGCACGAAGGTGCGGCCCTTGGTGTAGACGTCGACCGAGCCCGTGTGGCGGTTGGCCCAGCGGTTGCCGATGCCGAGTACGAAGTCGCTCGCCAGCATCGTTGCGTTGCCGTAGCGGTGGCTGGTCTGCAGGCCGCACATGCCGGCCATCAGCGGATGGTCGTCGGGAATCGCGCCCCAGCCCATCAGCGTGGGAATCACCGGCACGCCGGTGGCTTCTGCAAAGCGCACCAGCAGGTCGGCCGCATCGGCGTTGATGACGCCGCCGCCGGCCACGATCAGCGGGCGCTCGGCCGCATTCAGCATGCCGATGGCCTTTTCGATCTGGGCGCGCGTGGCGGCCGGCTTGTAGGGCTTGAGCGGCTCGTAGCTGTCGATGTCGAACTCGATCTGCGCCATCTGCACGTCGAAAGGCAGGTCGATCAGCACCGGGCCCGGGCGGCCCGAGCGCATCAGGTGGAAGGCCTGCTGGAACACCTGCGGCACCTGGCCCGGCTCACGCACCGTGACCGACCACTTGGTGACGGGCTTGGAGATCGACTCGATGTCGACCGCCTGGAAGTCTTCCTTGTAGAGCCGCGCGCGCGGCGCCTGGCCGGTGATGCAGAGAATGGGGATCGAATCGGCCCAGGCCGAGTACAGGCCCGTGATCATGTCCGTGCCCGCCGGGCCCGAGGTGCCGATGCACACGCCGATGTTGCCCGCAATGGCACGGGTGTAGCCCTCGGCCATGTGCGAGGCGCCCTCGACGTGGCGCGCAAGAATGTGCGAGATGCTGCCGCGCTGGCGCAGTGCCGAATACATCGGGTTGATTGCCGCGCCCGGCACGCCGAAGGCCTGCGTCACGCCTTCTTTTTCCATCACCAGAACCGCGGCTTGCACCGCTGTCATCTTTGCCATTTGAGTCTCCTTGAGGTAGTCCCACTGTAGGAAGCGGGGGGCATTCGAAGAAGACGGCTGGGGACCATAAAACCTATTCCATGGCGGAATAACTGGCTACGATCCGGCCCATGGACAGATTGTTGGCAATGGAAATGTTCGTGCGCGTGGTCGAGACAGGCAGCTTCTCGAAAGCGGCGCGCGAGTTCAACACCACGCAGCCCACCGTGACCAAGCAGATCGCGGCCACCGAAGAGCGGCTGAAGGTGCGGCTGCTCAACCGCAACACGCGCGGCGTGAGCCTCACCGAACCGGGCGCGCTGTATTACGAGAAGTGCAAGACCATCGTGCGCGAGGCCGAGGAGGCCGACAGCATCGTGCAGCTGCGGCAGACCCAGGCGCAGGGGCTGCTGCGCGTGGGCACCTCGGTGGCGTTCGGGCGGCGCGTGGTGGTGCCGCTGGCGCTGGAATACATGCGCCGGCATCCGCAGGTGCAGCTGGACCTGAGCTTCGAAGACCGCTACGTGGACCTGATCGCGCAGGGCATCGACGTGGCGATCCGCATGGGCAAGCTGGCGGATTCGTCGCTGGGGGCGCGCTACCTGGGCGTGAATCCGTGGGCGATGGTCGCGTCACCGGCCTACCTGAAGAAGCACGGCACGCCCAAGCGCGCGCAAGACCTGAGCGCGCACGTGGCGCTCATCTACAGCAGCGTGGTGGGCGATGAGTTCTGGCGCATGCACACGCCCAGGGGCGAGCCGGTGACGGTGCCCGTGTCGGGCCGCTTCCGCTCGAACAACCTCTCTGCCGTGCTGGCGGCGGCGCGCGACGGGCTGGGCATTGCGTTGATGCCGCGCTACGTGGCCAGCGACTCGCTGGCCGCGGGCAAGGTGCGCGAAGTGCTCGGCGACCACGCGCTGCCCGAGCAAGAGATCCACGCCGTCTTTCCCTCGCCCAAGCTGGTGCCGGGCAAGGTGTCGGGCTTCGTGGCCTTCCTGCAGGGGCGCTTCGACGAAGGCTGGTGGGCGGCCTGAGCTTCTTCAGGCCGACATGAAGGCGCCGTGCAGGCCGAGCGGCAACGCATAAGGCAGTGTGGCCTGCGCTACCGGTCCCGCAGCCAGGTTGTCGGCTGAGAAGCACGACAGCACCGTCTTCTGCCGCCCGAAGTCGAGCACCGTGCCCAGCACCCAGCCCGGCTTGGAGCCGTCCGGCACGAACACGTGTTCTTCCACCATGGTCTGCGCGCCGTAGCTGAAGCGTTGGCTGCGGCCGGTCTCGACGTTTGTGCGCGCGATCGAGCCGAAGCCCGGCAGATCGGGCCGGATCTGCGTGGCATGAACCACGTTGCGGTGGCGCATGCCCACGCGGCGTGGATCGATGCGCGGGAACTCGGCCTCCAGCGGCAGCGCCTGTTGCGTGGCCTCTCCAGTGCCGAGATTCAGCGTGGCGACGGTCAGGTGTGGAAGGGTGCTTCTCACAACGCGTGCACGCATCACTTCGCGGTTGCTCGTGAACACCGAGTCGGCGTTGTCCGAACGCACGTAGTCGATGTGAATGCGCGTGCCGCGCGGCGTGTCTTCCTCCCAGGCATTGCCAACGTGGAACAGGAAGCCAGCCGGCAGCGCGAGCATCTGGCGCTTTTCCCAGTTCTGCTTGTCGACGACCAGCGCGCGCATGCCGAGTTCGGGTCGCCAGACGTGGGCGTCGAGAAAGCTCGCGCCGGCCTCTTTGCGCTTGCCGTCGTAGACCAGCGGCGGCATCAGGAACACCAGGTGCCGCTCTGTCACGGCGAAGTCGTGGACCATCGGCATGTCGGCCACCGGCACCACGGTCGCGCGCCGTAGCGTGCCTTCGGGCGCGATCTCGTACAGCGCCAGCAGGCCCTGGCCGGAGCTCACGCCGAAGTTCCACACCGTGCCGTCCGGGTCGACCTTTGGATGGGCCGAGAACGGCATGCCCGCGAGGTCGGCGCGCCAGGTCTTCACGCCCAGAGTGTCCAGCGTGCGCGCATCGATGCGCGTGGCCGAGCCGCCTTCCCACAGCGCCAGCACCTCGCCGCGCATCGGCAGCACGCTGGTGTTGGCGACGTTGATGCTGTCGGCCGAGGTCGGCGGCTCCACGCCCGGCGGCATGGTGCCGAAGGCTTCCAACAGGTGGCGGCCGGCCTTCACCTCGGCCACGCGCTTGGGCGTGGCGACATAGCGGCCCTGGTGCCGCACATCGGCGCCGTCGATCGCGAAGCTGTGCACCATGCCGTCGCCGTCGAACCAGTGGTGGTAGCGCTCGCCGCCCAGGTCGTGGCCGGCCGGGCCGATGCGGAACAGCGTGCCGGCGACGGCATCGGGGAAGCGCCCGCGCACCGTGGCGCGGGTCAGCGGCAGGTCGCCCGGGGGCGTGGTGAAGCCGGTCTTCCAGGGGGCGCTGGCGGCTTCGAACTGGGCTTGCCAGTCGTCTGTGCCGGCTGCGCGGGCCAGCGGTGCCAGCAGGGGCAGGGCGCTGGCCGAGGCCAGCAGGCGCAGGAGTTCGCGTCGTTCCATGGCGGTTTGCTCCTCAGTGCAGGTGAATGACGGTCTGCAGGTCGGCGTCGACGCTGATCGCCGCGGCCTCGAAGGTGGGCGGGGCGCGGTTGCCCTTGGCGTCGTTCGAGAAGCCGTAGCGCTCGGTCGGCATGCCCATGAGGTTGGTGTCGAGCTTGCCGTTGCCGTTTTCGTCGGCAAACACCCGCAGCGCGTAGCGCCCCGGCGCCAGTCCCGCGAACACGAGCCGGGCCTTGCCTTCGCGCATCGGCGCGGTCTGCGAGGCTACGGCCTTGCTGTCGGCGTAGCCGGCTGCGTCGTTGTACAGCGCGACGTAGAGCGTGGCTTCGGCGGCGGGGCCGTCTGCGACGCTCAGGCTCAGGTCGGCGGCAAGGGCACCGAACGGCGCGAGGGCCGCGGCAGTGCACAGGGCGCGCACGACCGGGCGGGACAGGAGGGCGGGAAGTTGCATGGCAGGCCTCGTTGGAAGTTGGAGGCCCGACGATCTCGCAGGCTGGGCGCGGTGCCCAGCGGCATGTGACGAAACGCAGGTTTGCGCGCGTGAAATGCGCGCGGGCGGGGACAGAACGGGCCGGTGCCCTTGCCTGCCTCAGCCCTTTTTCTTGTCTACGGCACTTTCCGCGCCTTCAGCCGCCTCGTGGCCGTTGCCCACGTGCCCCGAATCGGCGAACAGGCTCCATGCGGCCATGAACAGCGCCGCGATCACAGGCCCGATCACGAAGCCGTTGATGCCGAAAATCGCCATGCCGCCGATGGTCGACATCAGCACGATGTAGTCGGGCATCTGCGTGTCCTTGCCCACCAGCACGGGGCGCAGGATGTTGTCGACCAGGCCGATCACGAACACGCCCACGAAGATCAGCACGCCGCCCTGCCAGAAATGCCCCGTGGCCAGGAAATAGATGGCCACCGGCCCCCAGATCAGCGCCGCGCCCACCGCGGGCAGCAGCGACAGGAAGGCCATCAGCACCGCCCAGAGCAGCGCGCCCTGCACGCCGAGAAACCAGAAGGCCAGCCCGCCGATGGTGCCCTGCGCAATGGCCACCGCCACGTTGCCCTTCACGGTGGCGCGGATCACGGTGGTGAACTTGTTGAGCAGGTAGTGCGTGTGCGGCTTGGCCAGCGGCACGGCATCGCGCATCGTCTTCGACAGCGCCGCGCCGTCGCGCACCAGGAAGTACAACAGATACAGCATCACGAAGAAGCTGACGATGAAATCGAAGGTGTTCTGGCCGATGGCGAGCGCCTGGCTCGCGATGATCTGGCTGGCCTGCCCGGCAGCCGCCGAGATGCGCGCCTGCCAGGCTGCCATGTCGCCGAGATTGAAGCGCTCCACCAGGTTCAGCAGCCATTGCGGCGAGGCATCGAGGATCTGCTGGAAGTAGGCCGCGAAGTTGATCTGCCCCGAGCGGATGTTCTGCGTGACCAGCGCGATCTCTTGCACCAGCGACACGCCCACCATGGCTAGCGGCAGGATCACGATGAACAGGCATATGGCCAGCGTCGACAGAGCCGCGGCATTGGGCTTGCCGCGCATCTTCTTCAGCAGCCACTTGTAGAGCGGCGTGAAAAGAATCGCCAGCGCCACGCCCCACAGCACCGCGCCGAAGAACGGCATCAGCACCCAGAGGAAGGCGGCAGTCACGGCGGCGAGAAGGGCGAGGAACACGCCGCGCTGGAGTTGGGGTGAGTTCATAGTTGTCTCGGACTGTAGCCGAGCGCAGCGGCGGCGGGAGCCGTTCGCCGGTTGTGTCTCACTCGATCGATTGAGGGGCCGCCCTTTTTTGCGTTGCGTATATCGAGATAAATCACGCACCAGAGGCCGTTCGTTTATTTAGATACCCGTATTTGCGCCTGATCGCTTTCTAGAATGATTTGCGGGAAGTGAAAGAGGAGGTGGGCGTGAAGCTCAATTTGCAATCGATATTCGTATAGAGCGAATTAGCGAATTGCCTTTAGGCGGTTTGTCGTATCTGCATGCACTGATTCGGCAATGACCCGGCGCGGCCAAGCCTTCTCTTTTCAATTGATTTTCACAACAGAACAGACGCAGTCAGGGAGACTGGACAATGGGACCAGACACGCCGCAGCAGCCACCATCGAGCACACACCAAGGCCAGCCTGCACCGACATCGACCGCCGAGCGCGAGCCTCAGACGGCTGTCGCTCCGCTGAACACCATCGCCAAGGAAGATATCGCCGCCGCGAGCAAGGTGGTGGACGAGTGGCTACGTTCCTTCACCGGCGGCTACGTCACGCTCGATCGGCTGACCACGGTGCTGGGCAGCATCCCCATCGTGGGCAACATCATGGCGCTGGTGGATGTGTTTCTCGACATCGTCACCATCCTCGAGAAGAGGTCGACCGATGCCGTCACAAGGTTCCTGAACTGGGCCAGCCTGGGCATCAATCTCATCGGCCTGATTCCTGCGCCGCCCACCATGGCCGCAGCGCGCATGAGCCTGCGGCCCACGCTGCATCTGGTCAAGCAAGAGCTCATGCATGGGGCCAGGAATCTTGGCGAGACCATCGTCACCACGCTGGTGGGACATCTGAATGCATCCATCGTCGGTGAACTTGAGACCTTCATCGACGGGGCCATCGCCAGGCTCTCGGGCATTCTGGAAGACTGCGCAAGGCTCTCCGACAGCATCCTGGACAACCTGATCGGCATCCTTCAGCGCGTTCTCGGCGGGCAAGACCTCTTCACCATCGCCAAGCCGGGTGCCGCGGAAACCAACGACTACGACCCCAAGACCCAAAGCACATGGAGCGGCATGTGGCGCCGGGCGGTGAAGTACTCCGAGGGCACGGCCAAGCGAGCCGCCAACTACGCCGCCAGGAAGGCAGCCGGCTACCTGCCTGAAAGCGTCAGGGTCAAGGTCAACGAGGTGATCGCGAGTCTGAGCACCTTGAAGGTGGACTTTCGCAAGCAACTGACGGACCTCGCCAGCCAGGAACTGGAGGGCAGCATCATGTGGCTGCTGCGCAAGCTGCTGGCGGCCATTGCGCAGCGGAAGAGCCCGCGCGCGGCAATCGTGTCGCCAGGTGCCGGTGCCGAAGCAAAAAAAAACAGGGCCGACACCCGGGTCGAGCACCTCCGTGTGCAGGCTCCTGTCAACGGCGACCCCGGTTGCAAGAACTGTCCGGTTTCCGGTGCACCGGTGCCCTCGGCAAGCAAGTTCGCCATCAGCCTTGCGACCGGCTGTGAAAGCTTCACTCACGTCGACTTCACGCTGGCTGCGCCGTTGCCCATCACCTGGGCGCGCACCTACCGCAGCAATCTTGGCGCTTTCGATCAGGGCAGCCTCGGCGCGAGATGGCTCACGCCCTACAGCACTCGCGTGGACATCGCCACGCCGGCCCAAGGTCCGCGAGCCGGCCAGCTCAGCCTGATCTATCACGGCGCGGACGGCCGCAGTCATGCCTACCCGCTGCTGGCCGTGGGCCAGGGCCATCGCGATGCCATCGAAGAAGTGACGCTCACACGTCTGAGCGAGACGCTGTTGACCGTGGATTTCGGCAAGCCCGTATCGGCCGGCGAGGCCAGCGACTGGCGCGAGGTCTACGAACTCGTGAATACCGTGGCTCGCAAGGTTTCGACCCAGAGCAGGCAGCGCTTTCGTCTCGTCGCGCTGCATGCCGGCAAAGAAGCCGTCATCGGCTTGCGCTACGACCACGTGATTGCAGCCACAGGCGAGCAGGTTCTGAGCGACATCATCAGCAAGCAAGGTGGGCTCACGATTGCCCATGTCGGCACGCGCCCCGATGCGCAAAGCGGATTGATCACCAGCCTGTGGGAGATCAAGGGCGGCCAGGTCGTGCGCCAACTCGCCGCCTATGTTCACGATGCCGAAGGCGACCTCGTCTCGGCCCAGGACGAAAACGGCGAGAGCTGGAGCTACAGCTACAGCCATCACCTCGTGACCCGTTACACCGACCGCACCGGCCGCGGCATGAACCTCGAATACAACGGCACCGGCGCCGAGGCAAAGGCCGTGCGCGAGTGGAGTGATGACGGGAGCTTTGCCCTCAAGCTGGAGTGGGACAGGAACATCCGGTTGACCTATGCGACCGACGCGCTTGGCGGCGAGACCTGGTACTACTACGACATCCTCGGCTACACCTACCGGATCGTCCATCCAGACAAGCGCCAGGAGTGGCTCTTCCGCGATGAAGCAAAGAACATCACTCGCCATGTTCATACCGATGGCAGCACGGACGACTTCAGCTACGACGCCGACGGCAACCTGCGGACCCACACCCGGGCTGACGGCAGCCAGGTGCACTTTGCGCACGACAAGCGCGGGCGCATGACGGGACTGCGCGACGCCGAGGGTGGTGTCTGGAAGCGCGACTACGACGCCGACGGCAACCTCGTCGAAGAGATCGACCCGCTGGGGCACAAGACCGAATACGCCTACGACAAGGCCGGCCGGCCGTTGCGAATTACCGATTTGAAGGGCGGCGTCAAGACGCTGGCCTACACGTACGCTGGTCAACTTGCCAGCCACACCGATTGCTCGGGCAAGACCACTCGATGGGAATACGACGAGCAGGGGCGCTTGGTCAAAGCGACCGATGCAATGGGCCAGAGCACCCGCTATCGCTACACCGGGGCGAACGGACAGCGGCAGGCCACGACCGCGACGAACGCCAGCCGTCCAGGCCAGCTCGAGGAAATCACCCTGCCCGACAACACCAGCGAGTATTTCGTGCACGACGCTGAGGGACGCCTGCTCGCGCACTCCGATGCGCTGGGGCGCAGGACGAGCTACGACTACACGCGCTCCGGCCTCGTGTCCGAGCGCACCGACGCGGCAGGCCACACGCTCAAGTACCGCTGGGATCTGCTTGGACGCCTGAGCGAACTGCACAACGAGAACCGCAGTCGCTACAGCTTCCGCTATGACCCGGTGGGTCGGTTGCTGGAAGAAACCGGCTTCGACCGCAAGATCACACGGTATCGCTATGAAGAGTCCACCGGGGTGCTGTCGGAAGTAGTCGAGGGCGAGCACACCACGCTGCTGCAATTCGATCCGATCGGTCGCCTGAGCGAGCGCCAGGCCGGCGGCGACGCCGAAAGCTTTGCCTACGACCGCAACGGCCGATTGATCGAAGCCAGGAACAGCGATGCGAAGCTGCAATGGTTCTATGACCCCGCGGGCAACCTGACGCGCGAGCATCAGCTCTACGTGGAGGGCGCACGCACCGCGGTCTGGCAACACCGCTACGACGAACTCAACCAGCGCATTGCAACCATTCGCCCCGATGGTCACGTGACCCAGTGGCTCACCTATGGCTTGGGCCACGTGCACGGATTGCTCATCGACGGGCAAGACATCCTGGGCTTCGAGCGCGACAACCTGCACCGCGAGATTGCGCGCGAGCAGGCCAACGGGCTCATACAGAAACAGAACTACGACCCGGCCGGCCGATTGCTGGAGCAGCAAATCTCCCAGACCAGACGTGGCGCGCTCGAACCCACCGGCATCCGTCGCAGCTACCAATACGACAAGGCCGGCCAGTTGATCGCCATCGGCGACAGCCGGCGCGGCAACCTGAGCTATCGCTATGACCCGGTAGGGCGACTGCTCGAAGCCAACAGCCGGCTGGGGCGCGAGACCTTCGCGTTCGATCCAGCGGGCAACATCGGCAGTCCGTCCGAAGTCGGCACCGACGTGCAGGCAACTGGGCGCATCACCAACCGCGTGGCCGTTCGCCTCGACGGTGAAGGCCGCAGCATTGCCGGCAGGCTGATGGACAACCTGTTGAAGGACTATGCAGGCACCCACTACAGATGGGACGAGCGCGGCAACCTGACTGAGCGCAGCCGCAACGGAGAAAAGACCACCTTCACGTGGGATGGCTATAACCGCATGCGCAGTGCCGAGACCTTCGGCGAGACCACGCACTTTAGCTACGACGCTCTGGGAAGGCGCATCACCAAGCGGACGTCACACGCTACGACCTTGTTCGGGTGGGATGGGGATACGCTGGCGTTCGAGAGCACCCAGAGTACCGAAGGGCAGCAGGAGCGGGCCTGGCGCGGCGACAGCGTGCACTACATCCACGAACCTGGCTCGTTCGTGCCGCTGGTGCAGATCAGGCAGGCGCAAGCCGTCGCATTGAGCGAGACCACGGATGTGAAGGCGCTGATCGTGGCCAATGGCGGGCACTACGACATCGAGCAGGATCCGTTGTGGAACGGAGAACAGAGCCGAACACCTGCGCCCTTCCGCAAGGAAGAGATCGCGTTCTATCAATGCGATCACCTGGGTACGCCGCAGGAGCTGACGGATCATGAGGGGCGGATCGCCTGGTCGGCCAGCTACAAGGCTTGGGGTGAGGCAAAGCAGGCGATCAGCGAAGCAGGTCGGAAGGCGGGGTTCAGGAATCCGATTCGGTTCCAGGGGCAGTACTTTGACGACGAGACGGGGCTGCACTACAACAGGTATCGGTATTACGACCCGGCGAATGGGCGGTTCGTATCGAAAGATCCAATTGGTCTCTCCGGCGGCATCAATTTGCATACGTATGCCCCCAGTTCAATCGGATGGATTGATCCACTGGGGCTAAGCGGATTTCAACCTAAACCACTTAAAACCGGAAGCGTTTATAGAGGTGCCTCTGGAACTTCCGATAGCATGACTCCGCGTCCAGGGGTAGATGATGTTAGAAAAGGAAGTGGCCCGCCTGGGCTTTCTGCTGCTACAAGTATTGACGGATTGGATTCTGGAAAATATGTCGAATTAGACGTTGCACATGCGTGCTCTTGCGGGTTGGATGTAATACACGACAAATCTGATGGGCATGTCACCATACGGCCGGCAAATGATCCAACTGATGAAAAACTCAAATCCTGGTCAGCTACTCGCGGCACTGGGAAACCACATTTATATACAGAAGGTCTGCTCGGAGGCATTCGATCAAAAGGCAAAAAGTAACCGCACATGAAGCATTTTTTGGAAAAATATCTCAAGGAAATAGAGGTGCGCCTCCTGAGTGCAGGCAACGTGACGAGAGTCAACTCTGGAGTGAATGACAATGGAAGAGTGTTTTATGGTTACGCAAGTTTTTATCCGCAGGAACTTGATTTGACAATTCAACTAAGCGAGCACGAAAAAGGAGATTATCTCGTTGTAGCGGAAATAATGAATCAAGAAGGACAAGAGGATGAGGAAATATTCACTTTCGTGAGCGATGAATTTTTTCTCAAGAAAGAATTAAATGCACGTCAGGATGAGCTGATTTTCAGAATTCTTTTGCGCCTAAAGCAAGTTCTTTGAGTGAAAGCTCCAAAAGCTGCGATTGATCACGTGCACGCATATCAACCGGATGAAATAAAAAAGTTGTGGCGCCAGTTGCTGGAAACGCACATTTCCCGACAAAAGAACCATTAAAATGAAAGGACCTATAAAACGCTACACCTCCGCAGATGGCTGTGTTGATGCTTGGATCGAGCAAGACTCATCTATTCAGTTGAAAGCGATATCAAAATTCGGAGATCCAGTTGAGCTTGCGGCCGGTGAAGTTCGCACACTGGCTGAAAACTTAAAAAGGCTAGCCGAACTATTGGATGAAATGGATCAGTAACTCGTTGAGATCGATCGAAACCGTCGGCATTCGACGCAGCTGTTAGTACGACAAGTCTGGCCAGTGGGGATCATTGCCGGGTATCCCGAATTAGGGTTGGGAGGCTCTGATTCATGCGAATCTTTCTCGACTACATCCATGAGATGTACTACTACTTGCTTTCCATGAGCGATGACGACATCGACAATTTCTAAATTAACGACGAGGTTTGTCGCGCCAAGTTGTTTGATGCGATGAAAATCGACTTCGATACTTATGGGCCGGTGAACAAGCAAAGGGTTCTGGAGGCTATTGAGTTCATTCTGTCATCGGGGGACATCAATGGGTATTGGCGCGCCGTGGTGCCGCATGCGGTGCCACTGGATGAGGCTTAAGACAAACCGGGCTACCTGCGTGCGCTGTACGAGAAACTAACGGGGCATCCGCCTCTGCCAAGAGACTTCGTGTTGAATTCCGCCGACCTCTGAGCCGAGGGTCAATTTTCGGCGGCAATCAACAATGCGGCCCCAACTCGACCCAATTCCTTAGCAATGTCGATCAGCTCGATGCGATTCAACGCGGTATGGCGGAGATGAATCGAACGGGAGCTAATAGAGCAACCGTCCCAATGGGACGAGTTGTTGGCGAGGGCTACAGAAAAGGAGGCGGATGCTCAGAAACCACTGGATACGCAACTGTGGTTAGAGGCCCTCAAGGAATTATCACTGCTTACCCAGAACTCGACCCCTGATGAAAAAGAAAATCTTCCCTCGCTACATCCGTGAATTGGATTACTTCCTTCTGGCCATGAGTGATGATGACCTAGATGAGTTTTACATCAACGAAGAGAGTTGTCGTGCCAGATTGTTTGATGCAATGAAAGCAGACTTTGACCGTTTTGGCCCGGTGAGCAAGCAGAGGGTGCTGGAAGCCATCGAGTTCATCTTGTCGTCCGGCCAATTCGAAAAGTTCTGGGGTTACGTGGTTCCGCAATCAGTACCCTTGGACGAAGTCGAAGATAAGCCCGGCTACCTTCGTGCTTTATACGAGAAGCTGTCGGGCCACGCGCCACCCATGTGCGACTTCGACCCTGATGTGGAGCTGGTTTCCACCATCAGCCCGCCTGGCATCGACATACGCGAGTAGTTGGAGGTGCTGCCGCACCAGCGTTGCGAGTGCGCGTGGCCGAACGCCCCTCAGCGCCGTGCGCGCGGCAGCGCCACCGGCGCCAGCGTGGCCTTGAGCCTGCTCGGCGCATCAGGCTCGGCCGCAGCATCGACTTCCAGCGCGCGCTCGACATTGCCGATGTGCTCCAGCATCAGCCGCCGCGCCCCGGCGGTGTCGCCGGCCTCAAGGGCCGCGACGATGGCGCCGTGCTCCGCGCAGGACTGCCCCGCCTCGTGCTTCGACTGATAGAGCGTGGCCGCCAGCGTGGTGCGCGCCGTGAGGTCGCGCAGCACGTCGACCAGCAGCTGGTGCCCCATCTGCTCGGCCAGGCACACGTGGAAGTCGGCCAGCAGGAAGGCGCGCGTGGCGGCATCGGCACCTTCGATGGCGCGCTGCTCGTCGGCGATGTGGTCGCGCAGCTTGCGGATCACCTTCGACAGCGGCCGCCCCTCGCTCGCTTCGAGGATGCCGGCCTCGACGATGCGCCGTGCCGAGAAGGCATCGCGCGCTTCTTCGGCCGAAGGCTCCACCACGTACCAGCCGCGGCGCGACTGCACTTCGACAAAACCGCGCGCCTGCAGCTGCATCAGCGCCTCGCGCACCATCGTGCGGCTCACCGAGAAATTCTCGGCCAGCGCCTGCTCGCCGAGCCGTTCACCGGGCGCGAGCTTCTGCGCGAGGATGGCCTCGACGACGCGTTCGGCAATGACGGTGGGGCTGACGTCGGCGGGCATGTTTCTCTTCGGCTTCTTTTCTTCAGTGGGCGCGCGATGCTGCTGCGGTGGCGGCGCCCGCGGTGTTTACCACGGCGGGTTCCACCTCGGCCAGCGGCTCGTCGTCGGGCGAGTAGTTGCCGTCGAGCACCGCATGGGCGCGTTCGCGGTCGATGTCGCCTTCCCACGCCGCAATGGCCACAGTCGCCACGCAGTTGCCGATCAGGTTGCCCAGTGCGCGGGCGATGCCCATGAACCAGTCGACCGACAGCACCAGCACCAGCCCGATGGCGGGAATTGCCGGAATGGCGTGCAGCGTGGCGGCCAGCACCACGATGGCCGAGCCTGGCACGCCGTGCGCACCCTTGGACGTGACCAGTGCGATTGCCAGGATCGTCATCAGGTCGGTCATCGAGATCGGCGTGTTGGTGGCCTGCGCGATGAACACCGCCGCCAGCGTGATGTAGATCGAGAAGGCGTCGAGGTTGAACGAGTAGCCCGTGGGAATCACCAGGCCGACGGTCGAATCGCGGATGCCCATGCGGCGCAGCTTGGCCATGATCTGCGGCAGCACGCTGTCCGACGAGGTGGTGGCGAAGACGATGGTGAGCTCTTCGCGCAGGTAGCGCAGCAGCTTGATCAGGCTGAAGCCCGACATGCGCATCACCAGCCCGAGCACCACGAACACGAAGATCAGCACCGCGCCGTAGAAGAGCGCAACCAGCATGCCCAGCTGCTTGAGCGAGCCGATGCCGTATTGCCCGACCGTGAACGCGATGGCGCCCAGCACGCCCAGCGGCGCCAGCTTGATGATGATCCCCATGATCTTGAACAGCACCAGCGAGAGTGCATCGACCACCACGGCTACCGGCTTGCCGCGCTCGCCCAGCAGCGTGAGCGCGCAGCCGAACAGCACCGCGAACAGCAGCACCTGCAGCACGTCGCCAGTGGCGAACGCGTTGACCACCGTGGTCGGAATGAGCTTCATCAAAAACTCGACCGTGCCGCCGCTCGTGAGCTTGTCGGCGTTCGAGGCGTAGGCGCTCATCGCGGCCGGGTCGAGCTTCGACGGGTCGACGTTCATGCCCGCGCCGGGCTGGAACACGAAGGCCAGCACCAGGCCCATCGCCAGCGCGATGGTGGTCAGCACTTCGAAGTAGATGAGCGACTTCACGCCTACCCGGCCCACGCGCTTCAGGTCTCCCGCGCCGGCAATGCCGTGCACCACCACGCAGAACACCAGCACCGGGATGATCATCTTGATCAGCTTGATGAACGCGTCACCGAGGGGCTTGAGCTTGACGGCGTACTCGGGCGCAAAGAGCCCCGCGAGCACGCCGAGCACCAGCGCGATGACCACCTGACCGAAAAGCGATTTGGCGAAGCGGGGCATGGAGTCTCCTGTCTGTCTTGTCTAGGTTTTGCATGCAAGCAACGCCTTGTCTTGCATACAAGAAATGTAGGCAAGAAGACTTCGAGGAGGTCAGAGGGTATTCCCGGGCCCGCCATTCATCGACGGACGATGAAGTTGCAGCGATTCAGAACGCCACGGTCGCCTGCGCCCACAGCCGCGCGCCGCGGCGGCCATCGCTGGCCCGGCCCTCGGTGGCCCAGGCAGAGGTGAGCGAGAACGCCAACTTGTCCGTCACCCAGCCCACGCCCAGACCGGCGCCAGCCAGACGCGCGCGGTTGCTGGTGCTGCCGGTGCGGTTCCACGCACGGTGGTTGAGCTGCACGCCTCCCGCGTCGTAGAAGGCTTGCAGTTGCCAGCCCGGTGCGGGCTGCCAGCGCAGCGCCGCACTGGCCAGCCAGCCAGCGTCGCCAAGGGCCTCGCCTTGCGCATAGGCCCGCACGCCGTTGCTGCCGCCCAGGCTGAATTTCTCCGCCGAAGCCAGGTTCCGGTCGGCCATCTGGCCGCTGAGGTTCAGGGCCAGCGACCAGTCGGGACGCAGGGCCTGCAGGCGTTGCAGCTGGTAGTTCAGCTTGCTGAAGTGCCCGGCGCTTTGGGTGCTGGCCGCGTCTTGCGCCAGGCTGTCGTTGTCCAGCCGCAGTTGGCCGGTTGTCAGGTTCACGGCCAGGGCGTTGCTGGCGCCACCGCCCAGCGCATCCTGCCAGTCGCCGTTCAGCCCCAGCACGACATTGCGCAGCTGGTGCACCGACGTGGTGGCGGTGCTGCCCACGTTGTCGCGCAGATTCTTGGCGTCCACCTGGAGCTGGGCATACCAGTTGTTCTCCAGGCTGCGCAGCAAGGGATGGCGCACATACAGGCTGACGGTATCGGCCTTGCCGTCGGCGTCCAGTGCCGCGAAGTCTTTGCCCAGGCGGTAGTCGAGGTGCGACACGGCCACGCCCACGCGCGTGCCGCTGGAGCCCAGAGGCAGCTGGTAGCCCAGGCGCGCGTAGTGCATGCTGGTGTCGCTGGCCTGCAGCCGCAAGCTCATCTGGTCGCCCCGGTCCAGTGGGTTGTTCCAGTACAGGCTGGTGCCGACGCGGTACTGCCCGGTGTAGGTGCTGCCGAAGTTGTCGATATCGGCAATGCCCTGGAAGGCGCGGGTCTTGTTCACCTCCACCAGCAGGTCCGATGCCCCAACGGTCGTGCCCGGGCGCAGGGTGGACTGCACGCGGGTGCCCGGCAGATCCGACAGTGTGAGCAGCGTGCGGTCCAGGCTCTGGGCCTGCACCGGGGCGTTCAGCGGCAGGGCGCCCAAGGGAGCGAGGGCCGAGTCCTTGAGGCCGGCGTTGTTGGTGACGCTGACCTGGCCCAGGTTGCCTTCCAGCACGGCGATGTCGAGCACGCCGTCTTTGACCGCCTGGGCCGGCAGGTAGGCACGCGCGACCAGGTAGCCGGCTTCGCGATAGTGCCGGCTGACGCGGTCGGCCAATCGTGTCAGCTCGGCAAAGGTCAGCTCCTTGCCGACTGCGTCGGTCAGCAAGGCCTGCAGCGCGGCGCTGCTGAAAGCAGTGTTGCCGCTGAAGCGGACAGCTGAAAGCCGGACCTTCATGCCCCCCTCGGACACGCTGCGCGCCGACGGGGCGTCGACGTTCAGCGCCGGCGTACTGGTGCCCGGGGCTGCCAGGGGCGCGCGGGGTTCCTGCAGGATCTGCCCGGCATCCGGGGTGGCGGCTGAAGCCGTTGTGGTGCCCAGTGCCAAGGTCAGGGAAGCGCCCAGCAGGCTCAGCGGGATTCGAGGCGTGACATGCATGAAAGCTTGTTCTCGTTGCGGGTGAAGAAGTCGGTCGCGGGTTGGTCCATGTTCAGACCGCACAGCTCGATGCGCAGCGGCTCGTGCGGCTGGCTCGGTGGCCTCGGCGAGTCGGGTTGGTCGGCCTGTGCTCGCTGCTGCGCTTCGCGCAGCGAGGAATCGGCGCGCGACGGCGAGGGTCCGGTTGCTGCCGCGCTGACCACTACCACCGGGCCATCGACCGGTGCGGGTCCGGGTGAGGGTCCGGTCGCCGCCGCGCTGATCACCAGCGTGCCGTCGACATAACTCAGCGCGTAGTTGCCCGAGCTCAACCCGCTGGCGGCAATGCTGTAGCCGCCGGCTGCGGTGGCGCCCTGCGCAGTACCGCCGTAGACCAGGTTGCCGCCGAGCACGCTGCTGGTTTCGCCATTGACGAAGCCGCTGTAGTTCACGCCGTTGCCGCCGCTGTAGGCCGTGCCGTCGGCGGTCTTGCTGGCGTCGTTGGCGGTAACGGTCAGCGCAGCGGCGGTGATGCTGGCCGTACCCGCTGAAATCAGGTCGTAGCCCTGCTGGCTGGAATACAGGCCGCCGACGGTGATGGCGTAGCTGCCCACGTTCTTGCTGCTGGTGTTGTAGCTCGCGGTACCAGCGATGAGGCTGGTGTTGGCACCTGGGTCGCTGAGGGTGTAGCTGTCGCTGAAGCTGGTCGTGCCGTCGTAGGTCTTGCTGACGTTGCCGGCCGTGACGGTCAGCGCGGTCAGGAAGCTGCGCAGCAAGGGCATGGTGTCGCCCTCGTAGATGCGCCACACCGCGCTGCTGCCGCCGACGGTGGCGATGTCCCAGCCGGCGGCGCTGTAGGTGCTGGCGCTGGTGGCTTCGCTGATGCTCAGGCCCCGTGTCAGTACATCGACCGAGCCCGCATCGGTGCCCACGCCAGTGTTGCCCGCACCGAGCCAGAACGATGCCGTAATGCTGCCGACGTTGTGGCCCACCAGGCGGCCCACATCGCTGGCGCCGCTGACGACGCCCGTGGCGTAGGTGTTGAGGATGCTCCCGGCATTCCAGCCCATCAGGCCCCCTGCATAGCCATTGGCCGCGCTGACGGCCCCGGTGGCGTAGGCATTGCTGATGTTGCCGGCACCACTCCAGCCCACCAGCCCGCCCGCATAGTTGTTGGACGCGCTGACAGTGCCCGTGGCGTAGACATTGCTGATGCTGCTGGTGCCGCCGAAGTTGTAGCCCACCAACCCGCCCACACTGTCCGTGCCGGCAACGCTGCCGGTGGCGTAGGCCTTGCTGACGCTGCCGTTGTTGAGGCCTACCAACCCGCCCACACCAACAACCCCGCTGACGGAGCCCGTGGCGTAGGCATCGCCGATGCTGCCGCTGTTGAGGCCCACCAGGCCGCCGGCATAGTTGGCACCGCCACCGACCGTACCGGTGGCGTGGGCATCGCTGATGCTGCCGGTGTTGAAGCCCACCAGGCCTCCGACATTGCTGCTGGAGCCGCTGGCATCGCCGCTGACGTCGCCGCTGGCGTAGGCACTGCTGATGCTGCCCCTGTTGAAGCCCACGAGGCCACCGACATCGACAGAACCACTGACGGTGCCCGTCGCGTAGGCATTGCTGATGTTGCCGCTCTGGTTGTAGCCCACCAGGCCGCCGGCCTGGTTACCGCTGACATTGCCCGTGGCATAGGCGTCGCTGATGCTGCCGTTGTTGGAGCCCACCAGGCCACCGACCTCGTTGCCCGGGCCACTGACGTCACCCGTGGCGTAGGCATTGCTGATGCTGCCGATGTAGCTGTAGCCCACCAGGCCACCCAGGGTGCCGGTGCCGCTGACAGCCCCCGTGGCATAGGCGTTGCTGATGCTGCCGCCGGCGTTGTAGCCCACCAGGCCGCCCACGACGCCCGCCACATCGGAACTGCCGACGGTGCCGGTGGCGTGGGCATTGCTGATGCTGCCGCCGTCGAGAAGACCGATCAGCCCCCCCACGTAGCTGCCCGCGCTGGTGACGGTGCCGCTGGCGTAGGCGTTGCTGATGCTGCCGCCGCTGCTGGAGCCCACCAGGCCGCCAACATCGTCGCCGGTACCGATGACGGTGCCGGTGGCGTAGACATCGCTGATGTTGCCGCCGGTGCGGGAGCCCACCAGGCCGCCGATGCTGTTGCCGGTGCCACTGACGGCTCCGGTCGCGTAGGCATCGCTGATGCTGCTGGCATAGCTGAGCCCCAGCAGGCCCCCCACAGCGGAGCCGGCACCGTTGACGGCGCCGGTGGCGTAGCTGCCGCTGACGCTGCTGCTGGAGTTGTAGCCGACCAGCCCGCCCACGTAGCCGCTGCCGCTGACATCGCCCGTGGCATGGGCATTGCTGATGCTGCCGCCGATGCTGTAGCCCACCAGGCCGCCCACGCTCGAATTCCCCGTGACGGTCCCGGTGGCGTAGGCGTTGCTGATGCTGCCCTGGTTGTAGCCCACCAGGCTGCCCACCGTGTCGTTGCCGGTGACGCTGCCACCCAGCAAACCAACGTCGTGGATCGCGCTGGTGCTGCCGGTCTGACCGAACAGCCCGACCGTCGACGTCGCGCTGCGGTTGATCACCAGGTCGGTGATGGTGTGGCTTTGGCCGTTCAGGCTGCCGCTGAACACCAGCGTGCTGCTGCCCACCGGCGAGAAGCCGGCCGTGGTCCACATGCCGCTGGTGTTGGTGCCGTCAGTGGCGCTGGCGTCGACATCGGCGGCCATGCTGTAGCTGGCCGTGAGGTCGTAGGCCATCAGCTGCAGTTGGTGGGCGTTGCGGATGCTGGTGGAGTACTCGCTGTACAGAAAGGGGCGGGTCGCGCCTTCGACCATCACCCACTGCGGGTTGCCGCTGCCGTCCTTGGCCACCCATACGCCGGAGCCCGAAGCCGTTTCGGTCCAGGTGCCGAGGATGGCGTAGCTGCTGTGGCTGTAGGCGGTGCTGCTGGTGACGGCGCTGACGTTGGTGACCGTGCCGCCGCTGCCCGGGCCCACCGCGGCGCTTTGGCCGGTGGTGCTGCTGTCCCAGTAGGCGTTGCCGATGCTGCCGTCGTTCAAGCCCACCAGCCCGCCGACGTCGCCGCCAACCCCCGAGACACTGCCGGTGGCATAAGCGTTGCTGATGGTGCCGGGGTTCCAGCCCGCCAGCCCGCCGATGTAGTTGCTTCCCGAAACGCTGCCGATGGCATAGGCGTTGCTGATGGTGCCGCCGAAGTAGTTCACGCCCACCAGCCCGCCGGCGTAGTCGAGAGTCGCCGAAACGCTGCCGGTGGCATAGGCGTCGCTGATGCTGCCGGCGTTCACGCCCACCAACCCGCCAGCGAAGTGGTTTGCCGAAACGCTGCCGGTGGCATAGGCGTTGCCGATGCTGCCACCGTCGTTCCTGCCCACCAGCCCGCCGACGGCGTTGCCGGCCCCCGAAACGCTGCCGGTGGCATAGGCGTTGCTGATGCTGCTCGCGTTCGTGCCCACCAGCCCGCCGACGTAGTCGCCAGTCCCCGAAACGCTGCCCGTGGCATAGGCGTTGTCGATGGTGGAGTTGTAGCTCGCGCCCACCAGCCCGCCGACGTCGCCGCCAGTCCCCGAAACGCTGCCGGTGGCATAGACGTTGCTGATGCTGCCGTTGCTGTTGTAGCCCACCAGCCCGCCGACCCTGTCGGTTCCGGAAACACTGCCGGTGGCATAGGCGCCGCTGATGCTGCCCCCGTTCGAGCCTGTCAGCGAACCGACGAACTCGCCGCCCGACACACTGCCGCCGACCAGGCCCAGGTCACGGAGGGTGCCGATGTTTCGCGCAAACAGGCCCGTGTAGTTGGCGCTGCCGGCGCTGATGACCAGGTTCGAGATGGTGTGGCCCAGGCCGGCAAAGCGGCCGCCGAAGGTGGTGGCAGCCGAGCCCACCAGTGCACTGGTGTAGGTGGTGCCACCGGCATCCAGGTCCTGCGCCAGCGCATAGTTGCCGTTCAGCCCGGTGCTGTCGATGGCATCGAGCTGCGCCATGCTGCGGATCAGCGTGTAGCTCGTGCCGTTGATGCCCAGCGTGGCGCTGGCCCCGTTCAAGGTGATGGGCGCCTTCACGTTGTAGTCGGTGCCGCTGGTGGCGCTGCCGGCCGTGGCGTAGTTGCCGTAGTTCAACACCAGCCCGGCGCTGGTGCCCGTGGCGGTGATCGCCGCATTGATGTTGATGTCGTGGTAGGCGTTCAGCGTCAACGTGGTGTTGGCGCTCCAGCTCACCGCTGCGTTGACGTTGATGTCGCCGCTGTCGGTGCCCGTGCTGGCATCGGTGGCGAGCGTGACGCTGGTCGTGGCCAGGTTGCTCGACAGCGTGTCGGCCCCGATGCCGCTGGTCGTTTGGGCCCCACTGCCGCTGGCGATGGTGAAGTCGGTCGGGTCGATCAGCCAGGTGCCGGTCTTGCCGCTTTCGGACAGAGTGCTGATCCTGGCCCCGTCGGCGACCTGCACGTGCGCGCCGCTGGTCTCGATGAAGCCGCCGTTGTTGGAGCCGTTGGCTGAGGCATCCAGCGTGCCCGCCACCTTCACGGTGCCGCCGTTGAAGCCGCCGAGCAAGAGGATGGTGCCGCCGCTGCTGTCGATGCCCCGTGCTTCGATCACGCCTTCGTTGTTGACCACGGTATCGAGCAGCGCTTCCTTGGCGCTAGCGGTGAGGATCACCGTGCCGTTGTCGGCGCGGATCAGGCCCTTGTTTTCCACCAGGGCGTTGAGCGTGCCCTCATCCACTTGCACCGATAGCAACTGGTTGCCGCTGAAGTCCAGCGTGATCTTGTCGCCGGCGGCCAGCGCGGCCGTGCCGTTGGCCGTGGTGATCGTGCCTTCATTGCTGACCTTCTTGCCGAGCAACGCGACATAGCCGCCGGTCAGGCTGCCCTGGTTGACCACCGTGCCCTGGGTGCCATCCGCTGTGAAGCTGCGCTTGCCGGCCAGGAAGTCGGCATCGCTCAAGGAGAGCGTGGAGGCCACCAGGCCGCCGACGTTGACGCTGGCCGTGCTGCCGAACAGCACGCCGTTGGGGTTGAGGATCCACACTTGGCCGTTGGCGCTCAGGCTGCCGTTGATCACCGAGTTCTCCGAGCCGATGACGCGGTTCAGTGCGATGGCGCTGGTGCCGGGCTGCACGAAGTTGACGCGCTCTCCGGCGGCAATGCCGAAGCTGGCCCAGTTGATGGACAGGTTCTGGCTGCCCTGCGTGATGGTGGTGGTGGCGCCGCTCTGGCTGATGCTGCCGCTGCCGGCGCTCACGCTGCCACCACTGGGGCCGGCCCACGCGCCGCTGGCCAGCAGCGTCCCGCAGAGCGCCACGACGGCGGCGACACGGACGGACGACCTGCCGCGTCCCTTGGCGGTCTCGGGGGCGGGCACGCAGCATGCGGCGTCGCTCCAGACGAGGCGGTAGGCGTGGTTCATGGAGAAATAGCCCTGTTCTGTGCATGAAAAAGATTGCATGCTGCCCAGGGCGTACCGACCCGCATATAGTCAATATTGACTGATGGAAACTTTTTGCAACTGATGTTTTAATTTGCGCATGCCGCTCTTGCATTTGCTGCTCATAGACGACCACGCGCTTTTCCGCTCGGGTCTGCGTCTGGTTTTGCTGCAGGGCATGGCCGATGTCGAGGTATCGGAGGCAGCATCCCTGGAGCAAGCCGTGCGCACGACGGACGAGCCACCCGCGCTGGTGCTGCTCGACATCCAGCTGCAGGGTGTCAACGGACTGGAGGGGCTGGGGCTGCTTCGGCAACGCTGGCCACAGGTGCCGGTGGTGATGCTGTCCTCCATCGCGACGCCCGACACCATCGCCCAGGCTCTGGCACGCGGCGCGGCGGCTTTCGTCTCCAAGGGCGATACCCCGGACAAAATCATCGCGGTGATTCGCCACACCCTGGCGCCGCCCCTTACCAGCAGCCCCCCGATAAAGCCCAGCGTGCCCCGGCTGACCCCCCGCCAATGCGAGGTGCTGGACCTGCTGTGCGAGGGTCTGCCCAACAAGCTCATTGCCCGGCGTCTGCAGGTGTCGGAGTTCACCGTGCGCGGGCATGTGCAAGCGGTCCTGGGCTTGCTCGGGGTCAACAGCCGCTCGCAGGCCACGTTTGCGGCACGCCAAAACGGGCTGATTGGTTAACAGGACTTGCGCAGCGCCCCCTGTCCGCCCGAGGGTGGACAGGGGGCGTTGCGCAAGCAAATCCTCAACGTGAAACAACGCAGGCTCCGGTAGCTGCCGGAGGTTGCCTAAATGAACCCGTCTCCCGCTTCTGCACCCCTGTCTTCCAAGGCCGAATCCCAGATCCAGTTGCACCAGTTCATCACGTTGCAGAGCAACGTGCCCTTCATCGTGCTTGGTAGTCTATTGGTGGCCACCGCACTGCTGTGGGTGATGCACGAGGTTCTTCCTTTGACCGTGCTGCTGGTGTGGAGCGGGTTGCTGGTTGGGCACGCATTGGTGCGCCTGGCATGCTGGTGGTGGCTGCGGCACCAGACCGTTACAGAAGCGGAGGTCAGCCGTCGGATTCAACTGCACATGGTCCTGTCGCTCGGCTCGGGGTTGCTGTGGGCTGGTGGTGCTCTGTGCTTGCTGCAATACGGCGAAGTCGAGCACCGCTTGCTGATCACCCTCATGCTGGCCGGCCTGGTCTCGAGTTCCCTGATTTCGCAGACGATCCATCTGCCGACCTTCCATGCCTTTTTCCTGCCCTGCGCGGTGAGTGCCGTCGCGGGCAACCTGATGCTTGGCAGTCACTTGTACCAGGCTGTCGGCCTGACGATTTTTGCCTATTCGCTGCTGGCGGTGCGCTTTGCCCGGACGCTCAACGACAAGCTGACCGAATCGTTGCGGGCTCGCTTCCAGATTGCCGACCTGGCCGAACGCCTGCATGTCCAGAAAGAAGCGGCCGAACAGGCAAACCTGGCCAAGTCACGTTTCCTGGCCGCCGCCAGCCACGACTTGCGCCAACCAATCCACGCCCAAGGCATGTTTCTGGACGTGCTGTCACGTACCCCGCTGTCAACGTATCAAAGCGAGGTGTTGGTCAGCACCCAGTCGGCCTGGCGCGCCTCCAGCGACATGCTCAACACCCTGCTGGACTTTTCGCGCATCGAAGCCGGTGTGGTGCAGCCCCAGATACAACCCTTTCTCCTGCAAGACCTGCTGTACCAGATCGAGAACGACTTCGCTCCGCTGGCCGATGCCAAAGGGCTGGTCTACCGCTCGCGGGAAACCCGGCTTGCCGTGCAATCCGATGCCATCCTGGTCGGCATGGTGGTGCGCAACCTGGTCTCCAACGCCATCCGCTATACCCAGCACGGCGGCCTGCTGGTTACCTGCCGAAAACATCGGCACACCGTGAGCATCGAGGTGTGGGACACCGGCATAGGCATCGCACCAGCCGACCAGCAAGCCATCTTTCGGGAGTTTCACCAACTGGGCAACCCCGAGCGCGACCGGCACAAGGGCCTGGGGCTCGGCCTGGCCATTGCCGACGGACTGGCGAGGTCAATGGGCCATGGGCTGACGTTGTCATCCAAGCCTGAGCGGGGCAGCGTATTCCGGCTGGAGCTGCCCCTGTCGGTTGCACCTGTGCCACCTCCGCGACAAAAGGGGCCGCAGTTGCAACCCATGCGGGTACTGGTAATTGACGACGATGCCGCTGTGCGCAGCGCCATGGTGCACCTGCTGCAAAGTTGGGGCTGCGCCTGCGACAACGCCGAATCCCTGGAGGAGGCACTGCCGCTGGCCCTGCAAAATCCCCCTGCGTGCATCATCAGCGACTATCGACTGCGTGGGCCGCGCACCGGGGCTCACGCCATTTCAGAATTGCGTCAGCAATTACATCGGCAGGGGGGGCGTCATACACCCGCCCTCATCATCACCGGAGACACTGCCTCAGAGCGTCTGCGCGAAGCCCTGGCCAGCGGCATTCCACTGCTGCACAAGCCGATCTCGCCCGAGCAGCTGTACCGGGCGCTGGTGGAGTTGCAGACCGATGAGCAATCGCGTTGAACCGGGCTGCCAATTCGAATCCCGCTGACTCAGGTCGACGGGAAGTCCTCGTTCGATTCCGTCAGTTGGTCACACGGAAGGTGGCATCGGCGCGACCGGTCTGATTGCTGATCGGGTCCAGACGCAGCTGGTAGGCGTAGTGGCGGATGTAGTAGCCCGGCTGGCTGTAGGCCTGGAAGGAGCTGGCGCCCGCGTCCGCCAGGCCTGTCTCCTGCTTGAACGTTGCGTCGGCAGCGAACTGCGGCGATCCGTCATAGGGCGCCAGTTCGAACACGAAGTTCTTGTGGCGCAGGTAGTAGCCCGGCAGGTTCACCGACGCAAAGGACACGTAGTCCGCGTTGTTCGCCAGGCCCTTCACCATCCGGAACTTCGAATCGTCCAGCGGGGAAACGTTCGGATCGATGCGCACCGTCGTCAAGTCGGCGTGCCGCACATACCGGTCCGGGAAGTTGGAGGACTGCAGGCGGTTGATGGGCGTGGAGCCGCCCCACTGCGCGTTCAGGCGGCTCATCTCCACGGCGCTGAGGTTCAGGATGCCGCCGTGCCGCTTGCGGTCCGCCCCCAGGTTGTACGAGCCCGATGGCGCGATCTGCCAGTTCTGTGCGCTGCCCATGTTGATCGACGTTAGCGGCAGGTAGCCTTTGCTCGCGGCGTACTGGTCGACCCACAGGCCCCACTTGTTCTCGCCGTTGAACTTGAAGAGGATGGGGCCTTCCACCATGCTGCCCGTGAGGCCGATTTGCGACAGGTCGCCGATGGTCGTCCAGGAACCCAGCACCGACTGGCTGCCTTCCAGGGTGATCTGGCCGTCGCCGGAGGCGCGCACGTACTTGTAGCCGCCCACGCTGCCTGCCACTTCGAGGATCTGCGTGTCGATGATCTGTTGCGTTCCGGGCCGGTCGATGTACATCTGCGGCGCAGTGAAGTTGCGGAAGTCGGTCGTCTTCGAGTAGTAGATGCGAGGCTTGTCGATGCCGTTGAGCGGCGAGATGGTCGTCCAGTACACGATGTAGGCGTTCGACACCGGGTCCCAGATGGCTTCGGGTGCCCATGCGCAACCTGCATTCGGAATGGCGCCGGCAATGTCCACCAGGCGTGGCTCGGACCAGTGCACGAGGTCGGTGGATTCCCAGATGACCAGCTTGGTGCTGCCCCGATGCATCGCGGCGTCCCAACCCTTGCCGCTGGCGATGCGCAGGTCGGTGGCGAGGATCCAGTATTTGGAGCCGTCGGGCGAGCGCACGATGCTGTGGTCACGCACGCCCTTCTCGCCCACGTTCGACATGAGGACAGGCTGGCTGTTGTTCAGGTCCGTCCAATGCATGCCGTCGGTGCTGACGGCCATGTAGGTCTGCTCGCCTTGCGCGGATTCGCCGGTGAAATGAACCAGCAGGTAACCCGCCGATTGCGCCTGAGCGCCGCCGAATGCAGCGACCAGCGCGGCGGCCGCAAAAGCCGAACGGATTGATTTCAAAAAAGTCTTCACTAAGGAATTCCTGTCTCCATATAAAGGCAGCCATTTCGTTTCCACGCCGCCTGCCGGCGAAGGCGTTGAAGGCTTGCCCAAATCCCGTGATCGCAAAACCAGCGTCGTTGAAAGGACGGGTTCACGACTCAACGGGGCTCGTTGCCTCTCGCTCATCCGGCGAGTTGGCGACGGCGATGCTATGGATGCATCCGCGGGAGGACCAATCGTTTTTTTGCGTGTTGTGATACCAGATCAAACAGCCTCACTACTTCGACGGACGGATACACGGATGCCGCGCCTCGAGAACGATCAAGAACGAGTTCTGCAAGTCGCCAGTTGGATGGAGGGACGCTGAATAGGCTCATCAAGCATGCCGTCAAGGTGGGTTCGCCAGCCGCTTACGGGTCTGGCGTCATTGCCCCGAAAAACGAGTGACTGCATTTCATTCCTCGGCGTAGTCGAAAACATTTTTCCCTGCAAATATCGCCGCGCCATCGCGCAGCGCGTCATTTTGGAGAGGGGGCCGCGCCTGCGGAGCAGCCAGAGGCCGGACGCGGTCGTCGGCAGATCCCGGAAGCGAAGTACGCGCCGCGTGCGGTGGCGGTTTCTCTTCAATCTCAAAAAAACTATTCCCATAACTATGTTTTCCCGACGATACGTTTCTGCACTGATGCTTTCGGTGCTCCTGTCTGGCTGCGGTGGCGGAGGTGGCGGCAATCAAGGCAGTGGCTTGGGTGGCCTGATCGGCTTGGGCGCCAATGGTGGCAGCCAAGGCAGCAATGGCAGCAGCCAGGGCAGTGATAGCCAAAGTGGTAGCGGCACAGGTGGCACAGGTGGCGACGCTTCGCCCGTTGCGGCGACCGCTGCGTTGGTGACCAAGCTCGGCAAGCCGGCTCGGGTGTTGATCGGACTTGGCTCCAGTCCCATCGATCAGATGAAAAGCCAGAGCATTCATCCGGACATCGTGGACACCTACCTCGTGGGCGTCGGCGCAGGTGCCTGGCCCACTTGGAACAGTCCCGATGGTGCGTATGTCACATACACCGCGCAGGCCATCCAGGCCTACGGCGCGATTCCCATGTACACGCTGTACCAGATGACGGCGAACGGCGAAGGCAATCTGAGCGGCATCAACGACGCGACGTTCATGAACAACTACTGGGCCCAGGTCCGGCTGATGTACCAGCGCATCGCAGACCTCGGTACGCCCGTTCTGATCAACCTGGAGCCCGACTTCTGGGGATTCGTTGCTTCGCAGGCACCCAACCGCGACGCGACGCAGTTGCCCGCCGTGGTGAACAACCAGCCGGAATGCAGCGGGCTGCCGAACACCGCCGCAGGCCTTGGCCAATGCCTGGTGCAGATGGGCAGGCAGATCGCGCCCAAGGCGCTGGTCGGGTTCCCGCCGGCTTTCTGGAGCGGCACCCCTGCCGAGATCGGTGCCCAGATGCGCGCGGTCGGCGCACACCAAGCGGACTTCATCGTCGCCCAGACCAGCGACCGCGATGCGGGTTGCAGGGAAGTCGCGTCGCCGCCCGACGAATGCAAGGGACGAAGCGGTCCGTTCTATTGGGACGAAACCAACCAGACCAGCCCCAATTTCCACGAATCCCAGAGCCAGATCTCGGACTATCGCGCGGCGTTGGGCAATGGCCTGCCGATCCTGTGGTGGCAGACGCCGATGGGCGTGCCGTCCGACACGCCCGGCGGCACCGACCTGCACTACCGCGACAACCACGTCGACTACATGCTGCGCAACACCCAGGAGTACGGCGATACCCACACGTTCGCGATCGTCTTCAGCCCAGGTGGCGGCCATCAGACTTCGATCACCACCGATGGCGGCCAGTTTGCGCGCCTGTCGGGTCAGTACTTCGCACGAGGCGGCGCGACCTTGAAGTAGCGATCGGCAAAGGAGCTGAGCCCGCCGGCTCCGCACGGACATGCCGAACCCCACCGGAAGGAGGAGCACCGCGAGTAGCGCAGCGGTGCGCTGCGCCATCGCGCACCTCTCTATCCCGCGGCGATACGAGCGATCTCAGCCTGTGTCAGCGCGCCGCTGTATAGCCGGAAGTCCTGCACGGCACCTTTGAAGTAGGGGTCCGAGGCATAGGGAGACCGGCCCAGCCAGTTGTCGGGCGTTTCGCCCAATTGGTAGGGTGCGAAATCCATCGTCGAATCTGTCCCGACGATGTTTCCGTCGAGGTAGAGCGTGCCGGTCGAACCGGAGAGCGTGACGGCCAAATGCACCCAACGGCCAGCGGGAAGGGCTGTGGGGGCCGAAACGCTCTGCTCGCCAAAGTACAGCGTGCCGGTGATGGTGCTGCGCAGGGCCGCTTGCCCATCGGAGGGAAGCACTCCGAAGTACGAGACGTAGCTCGAACTCATGGCAACCAGCCAGGCGTTTTTCGCAGACGCGGTGCAGTTCACCCACAGACACAGAGTGAAATCGTGCAGGTTCGCCATGACGCCGGCAGGCAGCGTGACAAACGCGCCGTTGCCGTCCAGGAGAACTGCCTTTTCTCCCGCGAGCCGGCCTTCAGCCCACGTTGCGCCACCGGACAGGAGCGCGGTTCGCCGCACATCCACTGCGTCGGTGGCCGACGACCCGGTACCTTCGTTGAACGGAACATGAAGAACCAACTGGCCCGGCATGGACACGGTCTGCACCTGCTTGCCGACTCGTTCGCCCGACGGTGTGACCGCAACGATGCGATAGAGCCACGTGCCCGCGCCGGGGACGTCGGTATACGCGCGAGTCTCCGGGACAGAGGCCAAGGTCGTGAAGGGGCCGCACGCCGAACTCGCCCTCTGGACCTCATAGGCCGTCGCGTCGGAACTGCCCCACCAGTCCAACTCGACCGTGTCCTGAACCACGTGCGCAGTCAGCCCGCTGGGTGCCGCCCCCGAAGCAAGTGGATCGAGCGTCGCGGTCAGCGTGCCGAAGCTCGGCTCATCGCCGCCGGTGTCGCGCTTCTCCGGCCTCATCCTGGCAGCCATGGCTGAAACGTATGGGGCCGAAAGCCCCTTTCGATTCACGTAGTGGTTGTAGAAGAGCTCCCAGCAAGGCCGAAGGAGAGGGCGACCGTCCGTCGAAATGGCCGTGAAGGTCCCTTGGATGTTCGTGTACACCGAGAAAGGCAGATCCGGGTACGCGCCGCTCGCGTCCTGCAGGTTGGATGCAGCGACATATTCCGCGCCGGACAGCGTGCGGTTGTTCCAGTAGCCATAGAGGTCGTCTCCCTGCTTCCAGGCCATCTCGCAGGCAGAGGCGAGACAGGCAACGCTCAGCGTCGAATGCCCTTGATCGCGCCCGCTTTCCTGCCATTGCCCCAGGTGCCCGCGATGCAGCCGGTAAACCATGTGCTGCGCCGCGCCATTGCCCAGCCCACTCTTGAAATAGGTGATCGCCTCGTCGTAGAGAGCGAGGTCGTCGCAGAAGACCCCAATGGCCATTACCCCGCATAGGGTGAGCAGGTCCCAGGAGCTCCAGTAGTTCGTGACTGTTCTGCTGCTCGTGTTGGTGCCGTTGTGGTCGGTCAGAAAGCTGTGGCACAGCGGGTAGAAGACCTCCTTCATCAACGCCTGGAAGCTCGCAATTCCCGCAGGAGACCAACCCTCGTAGGTGCGCATGATCTCGGCGGCGTTGGCCCATTGGTAGCCATACAGGCCGGCCGCGATGAACCGGTCTGCATCGCCGGTGAGCGTCTTCATCTTCGAAGACCACTGATCCAGGAATTGGACCGCCAGATCGGCATAAGCAGCGTCCCCGGACACCCTCCAGCGCACGGCCAGTTCATAGGCGGTCAGCATGTCGAACACCATCGTTCCGAAGTTCTCGCCCGAGCCTCCGCGAATGACGGTCTCTTGCGGATTCGGCTTGCGGCTCAGGCTGGTGTAGTCGCCGCTGATCAATTGCTGATATCCACCGAGCCAGGGCTGCGCCTGTGCCTCGACCTTGGCGCGCATGCGCAGCAGGTCTTCTTCGTTGTGCAGCAATCCGGGATGAACGAATGCGCTTCGGGCAGCGATCTGTTCGGGTTCGGTCGCGATGCTGCTTTCACACGTGCCTTCAGGCTGCGGCGAGGGCTGCTGGGCCGGCGCTGGAGAAGGAACAAGCGCAAGAGGCAAGCCAAGCCCAAATGGCTGTCCGCCGCCACTGCCACCGCCGCCACACCCCGACAGCATCATTGCCAGGATCGTGCTGGCCTCCTGGATGAACCGACGCCGGGCGCCCGATTCAACCGGAATGTTCTCGCTCTCAAACTTGCTCATTCGCTCGTGCCAGCCTCGTTTCGTTTATCGGGAAAGCGCGCAGCCGCATTAGCGGCGTACAGGCCTCCAAAGATTCGAAATCTGACGCTTCAAATCACGCTTACAACAGAATTGTTTCACTCCAGATAAGAACAGTCGGGATTGTGTTGGGAAGCCGCACCGATATTCATTTGCCATTTCGAATGCCCTGATTTGGTCAGGATCGGGTCAGCATTAATTTGTTTTTTTATGCCCTCGAATTCGCAAATCGGATTACGTGGAATTCTGAGTTAATGGCGTGTGAATGCCGCGTTTTACGTGGTAATGAATTCACAAAAGCATCATATTACGTCACTAAAGTCTCGGCCGTTCGGGGTCGTCCAGTATCCCGTAAATATTGAATGCCTCACGGAACCGAAGAATGACGAATCAGAAAGATGCCAAGGAAAATTTCATTGATTTGAATGAGCTGGCTCGCGTGCCGGAGACTCGGCGGCGAGAGTTGTTGAAATTGATGATTGCCGGTTCCGCGGCCGGAATTGCAACCTTGTCTGGCTGCGGTGGTGGCAATGGAGGAGGTACTGGCTTTGGAACATTTCCAGCAGCAGGAGCGAGTGGTTCGTCGGGTAATGGGGCGGTATCCGGAGTTCAAAACCCTGCTGCCCAAAATCTCCCGGCGCAAAAGATATCCAGCTTTGCCATTTCAGTTCTTCCGGATACCCAGTTCTACCCTCGATATGCCTCGGAAAAGATGGGTGAGCTGTACCAGAAGCTGTATGCGAACATCAATCCGCAATACGACAATCCATTCAAGACCCAAACGCAATGGATTGCGCAGAATTTCCAGCAACTGAAAATGCCGTTCACGATCCATCTTGGCGACATCGTGGATCAGTCCTGGTATTACAACGACGAAAAATCGGTACCGTGGAGCGATTCGACCGATCTCGTGAGCAACGGTCAATTGAGCAACGGTCAGGTCACGAAGGAATGGGAACTCGCAAGCCAGGCCATGCAGGTGCTCGAGACGGCAAAATGCCCTTATTCGATTTGCGCCGGAAATCACGACGTTGGAGCCGACAAGAACAACAATATGCAATGGGGCCCCGATTGGGGAGTGGGCGTCACCGGCTTTGCCAATAACGACGGCTATCAGGACGGTGGCAGCCACCGAGTCGGCCTTTTTGAACCGTACTTGCAAGTTTTTCCTTCGGCACGTGCCCAAAAGCAGTCGACTTTCGGAGGCCGGCATGCCTCTGGTTTTCACGAATACCATATTTTCCAGGCCGAGGGGAATCAATTCCTGGTGCTCTCCATGTCGTGGAGAGCATCAGACGATGCCATCAGCTGGGCGAATCAGGTCATACAGATCAACAAGAATATCCCGGTCATTCTGGTGAACCATCAGCTGGTTGGCATCGGAACAGACGGGACAACCGCCGCGGATACCGCTTATTCGAATTACATGTGGGACAAGCTCATCAGGAGCAACGACCAGATTTTCATGGCCGTCAGTGGTCATTACCACGGCTCATGCACGAGCACCAAGAGAAATTCATTCGGCAATGATGTTCATTTGATGGTCGTGGACTACCAGATGGCGTACATGGGTGGCAATGGCCTCATGCGGATGTTCGAGTTCGACCTCACCAACAATAAAATAATCGCCAGTTCATTTTCTCCGTGGGTGCCCTTGAAGCCCGCGAATACCCTCAATGAATTCGATGCTGCCTGGCTGACGGATTCGAATCAGTCTTTCTCTATAAGCATAAATTTTGCAGAAAGATTTGCCTCTTTCAATGCAAAGTTTTCTGTTCCAGACGGATCGTCCGAAGTCGGCCTGACCGATACGGCAAAAAGCCTGATCTTGACGAACTTCAGCCAGCCTCCGCAAAAACAGGCCAAACTCCCGTCAGGCACGGAAGACTATCCGAAGGTGGATGGAACCCTTGCGCATTGGCGTTTTTTCAATGCAGCAGCAGCGGAAGGAGATCTTTTCCCTTATCAGGCAGGGCAGCAGATCCTGGATTCATCAGCCGCCGGGAAGAATCCGATTTCGGTGAATATCTGGATGGGAAGCCCGGGCGACCTGGCGTGGTCGAAGAGCCATCACCCCTTGTCGTCCGCACCTGGGAGCCTGCGTTTTCTGAACGCGACCAAGACCCGATCGACCTATTTCACGACCGATCAAAATTCGGCGCTGAATGTGGAGACTTTTCCAAACGGCTACACCATCGAAGCCTTCGTCAATATCGACCCGGCTTTTGACGCGAACATCAATGGCTGGATGGGGATCATCTATCGCCTGGGCGCGCGATCGCAGCTGCCTGGCTTCGACTCGGGCGATGGCGATTGCGCCTTGATGTTCGCTTTTTCGAATCTGATGGAATTCCAGTGGGAAATTGTCCCGGTCGATCAAAACACCAATCTGACCTGCTGGTCCGGAGGCGTATCGGCAGGCCAGTGGCTGCACGTTGCCATCGTCAATGATCCGGCCGCCTCATATTCGACAACCATGTACGTGGAGGGCGCTCCGGTTCTGCGGAACAACACGAACATGAAGGGCATTCGCTATGTAGCTCCCAACCAGCAAATAGCGATTGGCTGCGGCCAATGGGCCGGAAACATGTCCACGGGTTTCCTGGGGAAAATGGGTGAAATCCGCATCGTCGGCGCGCCACTTTCCTCGGACAAATGGCTGACGGCACGAGCGGCCTGAGACTGCCACCAGCGGTATCGGGCAAGGAGGCCTCCAGCGTCCAGGCCTGAGGCGACCTGGCGACAGCAACGGCTATATCCGGCTTGCGGTCGACGGGTCGTCCGGCTCGCACTGCAACGCGGGCCCGTGGCAGTGAATGGAGTCTTGAAGGGAGTGGGCGAGCCAGAGATCGAGCATGTTGCTTGAAGGTGCGGCGCTGCGTTCGTGTTGAGGCGGCGCACTGCCAACATCACGCCGTTGGTCGTGCCCCACCACTTCGCTGGCGAACCATCGGAAGATGTTGCTCCGGCTTTTCAGCCCATCGCTGGATCGCACGAAGAGAAAGCCTTGCTGCTCATTGCCCTCAGCGTCGACCGGGATGCCGGCGGCTCGCAAGGCTATGACCTTCGCGCCGGTCTCCATGTCGAATGGCAGCTTCAAGGTGATGGTTGCGTTGTGGACCGTCCGTCTCGACATATGGCTTTACCCTCATGTTTCCTGGTGGCTCCGTGGACCCGGGAGAGCTTCTCCGAAGGGTCCGTCCCGCGTTGTCGCTCTACTTGTCGTGATGCAGGTATGTCGCCTGCTTCGGCAGCAGCAGGCTCACCAGCAACGCCACGACCATCATTCCCGTCACGTACCAGTAGAAGTACGACTCGTGCCCGATCGACTTCAGCCCCAGCGCCACGTATTCCGCGCTGCCGCCGAAGATCGCGTTGCCCACCGCGTACGACAGGCCCACGCCCAGCGCACGAATCTCGGGCGGGAACATCTCCGCCTTCACGATCCCGCTGATCGAGGTGTAGAAGCTCACCACCGCCAGCGCGAGCGTGATCAGCATGCCGGCCACCAGCGGGCTGCTCACGCTTTGCAGGTTGCTCAGCACCGGCACCGTCATCAGCGCACCCAACGCGCCGAACAGCAGCATGTTGGTGCGCCGGCCGATGCGGTCCGACAGCGCGCCGAACAGCGGCTGCATGCACATGTAGATGAACAGGCAGGCCGTCATCACATTGCTGGCGGTCTTGATCGACATGCCGGCCGAGTTCACCAGGTACTTCTGCATGTAGGTGGTGAAGGTGTAGAAGATCAGCGAGCCGCCGGCCGTATAGCCCAGCACCACGAAGAAAGCGCGCTTGTGGTGGGTGAACAGTTCGCGCATCGTGCCCGCGCCCTTGGCAGCGCGGGTCTTGGTGCTGGCGGTTTCGGTCAGCGTGCGGCGCAGCATGAGTGCGACCACGGCGGCGATGGCGCCGATGACGAAGGGAATGCGCCAGCCCCAGCTCTTGAGCTCGGCTTCGTCGAGCACCTGCTGCAGCACAACGACGACCACCACAGCGAGCAACTGGCCGCCGATCAGCGTGACGTACTGGAACGACGAGAAGAAGCCGCGTTGACCGCGCATTGCCACTTCGCTCATGTAGGTGGCGGTGGTGCCGTACTCGCCGCCGACCGACAGGCCCTGCAGCAGCCGAGCGGCCAGCAGCAGCGCGGGTGCGGCGGCGCCGATCTGTGCATAGGTCGGCAGGCAGGCGATGACGAGCGAGCCCACGCACATCATGACGACCGAAGTCACCATCGAAGTCTTGCGACCCTTGCGGTCAGCCAGGCGGCCGAACAGCCAGCCGCCGATAGGGCGCATCAGGAAGCCGGCGGCGAACACGCCGGCGGTGTTCAGCAGCTGCACGGTCGGGTCCGACTTGGGGAAGAACGCTGGCGCGAAGTAGATGGCGCAGAACGCGTAGACGTAGAAGTCGAACCACTCCACCAGGTTGCCGGACGAGGCGGCAAAGATGGCGAAGATGCGCTTGCGCTTTTCTTCGAAGGTGTACGGGGTGTTGTTGGCGGTGGTCGCGTCGGGGCTGGAGGCGCCGGCGGTCGCACTGCTTGCGATGGCGGTCATGGAAAAGGGTCCTTGCTTGTCTCTTGCTGCGGCCCGCCGCAAAGCCGCGCGAAGCCGTTGCGCCAAGTCTGTCCGGCCGCCGCCGGGCTGTCGTCCGTAGCCTGCCGCCGGGCGGCTACGTATCGGTACGCAAGGGTAAATACCTAGAATGGGGGTGCCGCAAGCAAGCGGACTCGCAATGGAGGTCGATGATGGAAGAGCAAAACATCCGGACGGCTATCGACCGACATTGGGCTGCGTCCGCCGCAGGCGACCAGGTCGTCGAGCATGAGATCTATCACGACGATGCTGTGTGCACCTACCCGCAGTCAGGCGAGGTCATCCACGGCCGGCACAACCTGCAAGCACTTCGCAGCCACCACCCCGGCAAGCCATCGGGGTTCGTGGTCCGGCGGATCGTGGGGGAGGGTAGTCTCTGGATAACCGAGTACGTGATCAACTACGAGGGCAAGAGCGCCTTCACCGTGAGCATCATGGAGTTTCGAGATGGAAAGGTGTCGCGCGAGACTCAATACTTTGCCGATCCCTTCGATGCCCCCGCTTGGCGCGCCCAGTGGGTCGAGCGGGCAGTGTGAGAGACACGGCACCCCGCCAGAAGGAGTTCTCCCCGCCATGACTTGGTCACTGTTCTACTGCTTCGACAACGAGGTGCCCACCGACTTCCACGAATTGCGCCAGTTCGGCAGTTCGCTGTGGGCCGCGAACGGCAAGGTGAAAACCATGGGGCGCTCCAGCGTTGCCGAGTTTGCCAATGCCCAGGCTGCGAAGGACGCTTTCGTGCAGCGCAGCAGCGAGATCGAGGCCCAGGGCTACAAGCGGGTGCGCCAGGGCACACACGACCCCGCTCGCATCGACTTCCCCCTGCTCACCGCCGAGATTCGCGATGGCGCCCGCCGCGCCTTCCAGGCCATTCGCGCGGCCCACCCCGACGAAACCATCCGTCTCTTCGCGCTCGGCAGTGACGACAGTGCGATGACCATCATCCACGCCGCCGGCGTTCTTGCGCTGGGTGAGCCCGGCGACATGGACGACGAAAGCGAGATCTGGTGCTCCGCCGAGTGGCCTCACTCGGAGGGTGACGAGTTCCTCGACATCGCCTACCGCATGATCCTGCCCTGCCACCGCAACGACCTGCCCTGCAGCGTTGAATTCGACGTCTTGCACGCGGGCCTCTTCGAAGCCTGCGTCGCCGCGATGGAACAACTTGATCGCGAAGGATTCTTCGGTACCGGCGCGGTGCGCGAAGAAGTTGTGCTGCTGTGCCAGAGCGAAGGCGCCGAGGACATGGAAGGATCGATTGCCCGGCTCAATACTCCGCGTGTGGTGGGTCGACTTGAACGCTGGATCAGGCTCTGCGAATGAGCTCTGGCCATATCGACGCGTTTGATCCTGGCTGTCCGCTTTGGAGCAAACGAGACGTCGGCTTGGGGCGGCGGATTCAACCGGTCGATGCAACATCTGGCTTCGCCCGCCGTCGCCCGCCCCTCATGTCATCCGTCAGGCCTAGGAGTGCCATTCATGCCAATCGAACTCACGCTAGTAAAGCCGGTTGCTCTCCCCACGCAGTCTGCCGTCGCTACTATTTATGAATCAACGAATCTCGCAGACGCATTTGCGGTTCAACTTCCCTTTGGCACCTCCAGCGATCCAGATGTCCTGTGGCGATTCCTTATTTCACAGCAGCCATCCTGGATCGGATGGCTCACCAACATTCGAGATGCAATCGTTGCGTGCGTTGGTCTGAAGACCGCCAAACACCTTGCGACTCTCTCTGGCGAAGCCAACACTGACCGCATTGGCATCTTCAAGGTCTACGGCAGAAGCGAAACCGAGATCGTCCTGGGCGAGGACGACAAGCACCTTGATTTCAGACTGTCAGTACTCCACACCCCCGACTTGTCTCCAACACTCGGTGGCCAACTGACTGTCTCAACCGTCGTCCACTGCCACAACCTCTTGGGCCGAGCCTACATATTGGTTATCGCTCCTTTTCATCGCCAGGTTGTGAAGGCCAGTCTTCGTCGCGCTGCACATATCGGTTGGCCCAAGGCAGCCGCAAGATAGAGGCATGCGATGTCCGCTCCACCGAGGCCTAAGGATGATCTCCACAACAGGTGCTGCGAGTCCCACTGAGCCATGAGCTTCAAAACGTTGAACGGCCGCTTCCCGGCCCCTGGATCGACGAGCTGAAGGTCTGCAGAGGGTCGAGAGCGGCGTCGAACGGCTGCTTTCTGGCATGCACATTGAATAGCTGGTGATGGCCGTTGGCCGTCGGATTTTCTGGGCTCAAGCCGCCTTAGTTTTTCAGCGCAAGGAGCCCACAGCAGCGAGCGCAGCGTCCAAGTGTGCTTATGCCACTGAAGAATCATTCTTGGGGATTTCAGCTGGAACGACTTTTCCGAGTTCGGCTTCAATCGAAACCCTCATTCCAGGAACGCGCTGCACAAAGTTGTGTAGCGCGAACGGCGTTAAAGAATCCAAAGGCGGGATGAGAAAGGAAAACTCCCGTAGCAGGCTCGAAGCGTCTACCCGATAGAGGAACGCAAGCACTTCCTGCTGCGGTCTAGGGTCCACGTCTTTAGCCTGTAGCTTCTTTTTGTTCTTTCGAACATATTGCTCGACTGACGCCAAGGCGCGCTCGTCACCTGTTACGCCGATGGCCCACAGCGCATAGACCTTGTTGCGGCCGCTCAGTGGGTCTTCAAGGGTCTGTACAAAGTAAGGCGTTTCCGCTGCGCCGGCTATTTGCGCAATCGTCAGAATTGCACTGTCCCTTACATCTTGCTTTGGGTACTCGGATAGCGTTTTTAACGTTGGTACGCTCTGCTGAGTACCGCAGTCACGCAATGCAATCACTGCCCAGAAAACATCATGCTTCGATTTGGCAGTGTCGATTGCTGAAAGAAAAAACTGTTCGGACCACGAGAAGGATTTGTTCCTTTTAAAGTGTTCGCTGATGGTCTCTTTGTTTGATGCGTCAAGTGAAAACATGCAGTCTGATCTCTGTGCTAGGAGTAGTTAAGCCGTTGAATTTATACACGGTGCGTTGCAAATCGCCGTTCCGAGCTTTCCAGCGACTTGGAATGAGTGACCGCTCATGGCCGAATTCAGTCATTGGCCGCTTCAACGAAGTACCGACCATAGAACGTCCGCGCATCCTCCCAATCGTCCTCAAAGGCGTCAAGGTACTTACCGTAGTCTGCGATGGCTGACCAGTCATTCCGAGCGACCGCCAAGCGGGACTGCTCCTCGAAGAAAGAACGCAATTTCGGCCATCGAAGCGCGTGTATGCAGACCTGTACGAACTCTTTTGGCGCGTATACCCGCATCGTTCTGAATTCGTGCTCGAAGTCTTCGCGCAGGGCTGGAAAACTCGCAACTAGATCAATAGCTTTCGATGCGAACGGAAGGACCTCGGGCGCGTCGAAGACCTCGCTGAGCTTGTGCTCGGCTCGCTTCGCAAGGTCAACGAGTTGGTCGGAAGGTCTCAAAAAATCCTCTTACTGGTGGGTACGCACGAATGTCCGGTCTTGGCCGGCAGCCGCTATCCCTTGCAGAACAGTAGAGTGTCAGGGGCGTTCGCTTGCGTCAGGCGGTTCAGGATCAGCCCTCCACTTCTTTGCATCGACAAACGCCACCAGGCGCCGTTCGGCTCCGAGTAGAACGTTACGTCGTCTTCATCTGGTGCTTGCCCAAGATACGGCGATGGAAATCTCGCAGGTACTTCGTAGACGCCCAGCCTGCTCATGTGGCGTCTGACCAACCATACAACCCGGTAGTGCTCGGAGATGCTGGACTCGTCAGTACTCGGCGGGGGATAGGGCCCAGCTAGTTTTTTCTTGTGTTCGATTGCCCAAGGTGGAGGCTCACCCGACTCGATAAACGCATATAGACCTCTCCAAGACTCAGGCTCAGGCCAGATCTCCCGATAGCGGTGGCGGTCTCTTTCATTCAGCGCTAGGAAAAAATTTCGCCATTCACCCCAATACGCTTCACCCCAGCCCATGCGCCACCCGATGCTGCCCCATGGGATGTCAGGATGCTTGACCCATAGCGGCGGCTTTCCTGGAGTCATATTTCTGGATTAGTGAGTTGGAGTGGCTAGTAGATCGATGCTTCGAAGTCGGCTCCTGGCAGAAGTCTAGCCTCCGTGCCGGAGAGACGGGATGGCCACCGGAGCGTGAACTGTCGGTCTCTAGCGCGCTTGCGAAGATGTCCACAATGGCCCCCTTATCGGTCAGGGCCTGTCCGGGCCGCAGGACAGACATCTTCGCGGCCGTGAGTTCGCCAAGAAATGTCAGGTCTTGCCGTCAGCCCGGCTCAGCTTCAGCCGGCGAATCTCGGCGAGCTGGAACCTGAAGGCATCTACCGCTTCCTTGGCCTTGGGCTCCCAGGTGTCGGTCTTCATGTGCGCGAGAACTGCCTCCAGCGCATCACCGAGTTGTCCAATCTGCCGTCCGTAGCTTCCCACGTCATCCAGGATCTGCTGCTCCAGAGCAGGGTCTGACGACTTGCCCATATTGATGTTGATGAACCCAAGCTGCCCATTGGCAATCTTGGTAAACCAAGTCCAGGGGTTGATTTCCTGGCGCACATTGCCGGAGAGCGGCAAGTAAAAGTTCGGCATAGGAGTCCTCCTGCGCAACGCGACTGGCTGCTGCGATGAGGCCAAGCAAGAAGCTCGCCGAGCCACTTCCGGTCGGGTCGCGACAGATATGCTCCGACGGTCGAATCAGGACGAGGACGGGATGACAAACATCGCTGGACATGTCGGCCCGCCGGCCGCCTTCAAGGCGCTACAGCGCGTGTTCCCGCAGGAACCGATCCAACTGATGGCTGTTCGCCAGCCCCAGCTTCGCGAACACGTGCGCGCGGTGGGTTTCCACCGTGCGCTGTTCCAGCGGCGCGAGCTCCAGTGCGATCTGCTTGTTGGGCTTGCCCTCGGCCACCAGCCGGGCCACCTGCATCTCGCGCGGCGTCAGCTTGGCCCATAGAGCCAGTGCGGCCTGGCGAGCCTGCCGGCGCGCGGCGATCTCGCCGGCCTGCTCCAGGGCACGGGCGATGCTGTCGAGCAGGCGCTCGTCGTTGCAGGGCTTTTCGAGCCAGCCGAAGGCGCCGTTCTGCACCGCCTCGACCGCCATGGGTATGTCGCCGTGGCCGGACAAAAAGATCACCACCAGCGGGCTGTCTTGCGCGCGCAGTGCATCGAACACCTGCAGGCCGCTCACGCCGTCCATGCGCAGGTCCAGGATCACGCAGCCTGCGCGCTGCAGGTCGGCGCCGGCCAGAAAGGCTTCGCCCGAGGCAAAGGTCTGCACTGCGTAGCCGCGCGACAGCAGCAGCAGGCCCAGCGAACGGCGCACAGCCTCGTCGTCGTCCACCACGCACAGGTTGTTGGCAAGAGCGCTCATGGCGTTCATGGGGGTGAGATTTCCAGTTCGAGGGTGAAAACTGTGCCACCGCCAGCCCGGTTGGCAAAGGACAGCCGGCCGCGATGGGCCTCCACGATGGTGCGGCAGATGTTCAGCCCCAGCCCCAGCCCGCCGGTCTTGGTGGTGAAGAAGGGCGCGAACACCTGCTCGGCCAGCGCGGCGTCGATGCCCGGACCGCGGTCGGCCACGCGGATGTGCATGCGTTCTTCGAGCACCTCGGCCTCGATCTCCACCAGCCGCTGCTCCGGCGGCGTGGCTTGCATGGCATGCAGGCTGTTGGACAGCAGGTTCAGCAGCACCTGTTCGAGCAGCACGCGGTCGCCGCGCACCTCGGGCAGCCCTGCCGGTATGCGAACTTCGGCGCGCGCCTGGCGCATGCGCATCTCGCCCTGCAGCAGCGCCAGCGCGTTGCTGACCAGCGCCGCCACCGCGCAGTCTTCGGTGCCGGCGGTGCGCTGGCGCACGAAGCCGCGAATGCGCCGCACGATCTCGGCGCTGCGCTGGGCCTGGGCCATGGTCTCGTCAAGGCTGCTCACCAGCAACTGCTGGTTGCCTTGCTCTGCAAAAGCCTTGGCGGCGCTCGCGAAGTTGCTCAGCGCCATCAGCGGCTGATTCAGTTCGTGGGCCAGCGTCGAGGCCATCTCGCCGAGGCTGGCCAGGCGCTGGGCGTGCTGCAGCTGCTCGTCGTTCTGGCGCTGGCGCAGTTCGGCGCGCTTCTGCTCGGTAATGTCCACCACCGAGCTCATCCAGCCGCTGTGCTTGCCGTCGGCGTCGATCAGCGCGGCGGTGTAGACCATGGTGATCACCTCGTGCCCATCGCGGTGCCGCAGGCGCGACTCGAAGCCCGCATGCGCGGGCTCGCCGCTCATCATCGCGTCGTATTGGCGCCAATGCAGCGTCACGTCGTCGGGGTGCCAGTAGGGGTAGGGCGGCAGCCGGCCGAGCAGCTCGTCGGCGCCGTAGCCGGTCATTTCGCAGAAGGCCAGGTTGACGTAGATGATGCGGCCGTCCAGGTCGCGTGCGCGCATGCCCACCAGCAGCGAATCTTCCATCGCCTTGCGGAAGGCGTGGGCCTCGTCGAGTTCGTGGGTGCGCTCGCGCACGCGCAGTTCCAGGTCGCGCCGTGCGTCGCGTTGCTCGGCGAAGCGGCGTTCGCGCAACTGCCAGTACAGGCCGCCCAGCAGCAGCAAGCTGGCGCACAGCAGGCCCAGCATCCAGGCGCGCTCGCGCGCGCGGGTGACTTCGGCATGGTCGGCCATCACCGTCAGTGTCCAGCCGAGGTCGGGCAGCGGCTCGTCTACGGCGAGGAAGCTGCGCGACTGGCCGCCGAGGTTCGTGCGCACCAGATAACCGGGCTCGCCCTCGTCGCGCTCCACCTTCCACGGCAGCATCGGAAAACTGGTGCGCGCACCGTATTGCTGGTCGCGCTGCACGCGATCGAGTTCGGCGGTGCGCAGGGGTCGCGTGGCCTGGTATGTCCACGGCTGCACCGAGCTCAGGAACACGATGCCGCGCGCATCGGTCAGCAGGATGGGGTCGCGCGCGAAGGTCCAGGCTTCCTGCAACTGGCGCAGGCTGACCTTGACCGTCACCACGCCCAGCACCGCGCCGCCGTCCGGCCGCACCGGCACCGAGATGAAGAGCCCAGGCTCGCCGGTCGTCTGGCCCACGCCGTAGAACAGGCCGTTGTGCCCCGCGCGAGCGTCGATGAAGTAGGGCCGGTTGGCATACGACTGGCCGACGAAGGTCTGCGGCGTTGCCCAGTTGCTGGCTGCCAGCGTGAGGCCTTGCAGGTCGATGAGGTAGAGCACGTCGGAGCCCGCCTGGCGGTTCACTTCCTCGATGTAGCGGTTGGCGCGCTGCTTCACCGCCGCGTCTTGCGGATGAGTCAGCGCGGCCAGCACGTCCGGATGCAGGCTCGCCGTGAACGGCAGATAGCTGTACTTGCCGGCGGCGTCGCGCAGGCCCAGCACGTGGACTTCCATGGCGCGGCGGATCGAGTCGGCCTGGAAGTTCGCCTCGCGGTTCGCGGCCCATTGGGCTGCGAGGCCGATCAACAGCAGCGCCAGTGCGAGTGCGGCCGCCCATGCGGCTGCCGCGCGGTAGCGGCGGCGCGGGCGGGTTGGGGGTGGCGGAGGAGCGGGCGTGATTGGCGGCATGGAAGACAGGGGCCGACCGGCGCGGCGATCAGAATTTTGCCCTGATCGCCGGAAGGCCCCCGAATGCCGCTAGCGCTTGGCTCAGGCCGCCACGGGTTGCGCCTGCTCCGTGGCCCGCGCGCGGGCGGCGGGCGCCGCGTCCAGTTGCTTTGCCAGCGCGCCCCATCGCACGCGCGCCGACACCACGCTCTCTTCCTTCACATGCCCGAAGCCGCGGATCTGCTCGGGCAGCCGTGCCAGCGACAGCGCGGTGTCGAAGTCGATGCGATCGAAGCGCGCGAGCAGGTCTTCGACCATCGCGCGGTAGTCAGCGATCAGCTGCCGCTCCATGCGCCGTTCGGCCGTGCGGCCGAACACATCGAAGGCCGTGCCTCGCAGGCCGCGCAACTTCGCGAGCAGGCGGAACGCGCCCATCATCCAGGGCCCGAAGCTCGTCTTTACCGCGCGGCCTTCGGCGTCGCGGCGGCCGAGTAGAGGCGGGGCGAGGTGGAAGCGCAGCACCGGCTTGCCTTCGAACTGCTCGCCCAGCTTTTCCATGAAGCGCTTGTCGGTGTACAGCCGCGCGACCTCGTACTCGTCCTTGTAGGCCATGAGCTTGAAGAGACCCGATGCGACGGCCTTCGCCAGCAGGGTGCTGCCGCGCTCGCGCTGTTCGACCACGCGCACGCGCTCCACCAGCTCGGCATAGCGCTGCGCATACGCCGCGTTCTGGTACGACGTGAGAAACGCGGTGCGGTCTGCCACCAGCGCCTCGAAGCTCTGCGGCCGCTGCAGCGCCACCACCTTCGAAGGCGCGGCTTCGCGCGTCACCGCCGCAAGATCCAGTGCCGCCTTGCGGCCCCAACGGAAGGCTGCCTGGTTCGCCTTCACGGCCACGCCGTTGATCTCGATGGCCTTGTTCAACGCCTCGGCGGACAGCGGCACAAAGCCCTTCTGGAACGCAAAGCCCAGCAGGAACAGGTTCGCCGCAATCGCATCGCCCATGAGTCGCGTTGCAAGCTGCGTCGCATCGATGAAGTCTGTGCGGCCCTCGACCGATTCCTCGATCAGCGCGCGCACCTGCGCGGCCGGAAACTCCCAGTCGGGCTGTTGCGCGAAATGCCCCGTCGGCTGCTCGAAGGTGTTGACCAGCGCGTAGGTGCGCCCCGGCCGCATGCGCGCGATGGCGTCGGGCGCGCCGGCCGTGAGCATGTCGCAGCCCAGGATCAGGTCGGCCTCGCCCGTGGGAATGCGCTGTGCCTTCAGCTGCGCCGCGTCGCGCGCGATGCGCACGTGCGACGTTACCGAGCCGTTCTTCTGCGACATGCCCGTCATGTCGAGCACGCTCACGCCTTTGCCTTCGAGGTGCGCCGCCATGCCGATCAGCGCGCCGATGGTGATGACGCCCGTACCACCGATGCCGGTGATGAGGATGTTGTGCATGCCTTCGAGCGCGAGCGATGCCGGATCGGGCAGGGCGGCTTCTTCCGCCGAAGCCTTCGCCGCCACCGGCGCCTGCTTGCGCGGCTTCACGCCTTCGACCGTCACGAAGCTAGGGCAGAAGCCCTTGATGCACGACTCGTCGGCATTGCAGGCGCTCTGGTCCACGCTGCGCTTCAAGCCCAGGTCGGTCTGCTTGGGCAGCAGTGCGGTGCAGTTCGACTGCTCGCCGCAGTCGCCGCAGCCTTCGCACACCGCGTCGTTGATGAACACGCGCCGCGCAGCCTGAGGAAACTCGCCCTTCTTGCGGCGGCGGCGCTTCTCGGCCGCGCACACCTGGTCGTAGATGAGCACCGACACGCCCTCGAACTCGCGCAGATCGCGCTGCACCGTGTCCATGTCGTCGCGGTGGTGCACGGTGAGCACGAAGCCGTCGCGTTCCGGCGGCAGCACGCTGCGGTCGGCCCAGCGCGTCGGGTCTTCGGCCACCAACGCAAGGCGCTTCACGCCCTCGGCCGCCATCTGGTGCGTGATGCGCGGCACGGTGATGGGGCCGTCGACCGGCTGCCCACCCGTCATCGCGACCGCGTCGTTGTAGAGGATCTTGTAGGTGATGCTCACGCCGGCAGCCACGGCCGCGCGGATGGCGAGCGAACCCGAGTGGTAGTACGTGCCGTCGCCGAGGTTCGCGAACACATGCTTGCGCTTGGAGAACCACGCCTGCCCGAGCCAGGGCGCGCCTTCTCCGCCCATGTGCGTGGTCGTCTTGTTGTGCTCGGGGTAGATGGCCGTCGCCATCACATGGCAGCCGATGCCCGCGAGTGCGAGACTGCCCTCGGGCACCTTGGTCGAGGTGTTGTGCGGGCAGCCCGAGCAATACCAGGCCGGCCGCGAGGGCGTGGCCACGGCTTTGCCGAGCACCACGTCCTTCGCATCGAGAATGGCCAGCCGCATGCGGATGCGGTCGCTGGTGTGAAAGCGCGCCACGCGAGCCGCGATCACGCGTGCGATCTGCGCCACCGAGAAATCGGCCGTCGCCGGCAACAGCCAGCGGCCGCGCGGATGCACCCATTCGCCCTGTTCGTCGAACTTGCCGATCACGCGCGGGCGCACGTTTTCGCGCCAGTTGTAGAGATGCTCCTTGAGCTGGTACTCGACGATCTGGCGTTTTTCTTCCACGACCAGGATCTCTTCGAGCCCGTCGGCAAACTCGCGGATCGAGTCGGGCTCCAGCGGCCACGGCATCGATACCTTGAACAGGCGAATGCCGATGCGCGCGGCCTCGTCTGCATCGATGCCGAGTTCTTCCAGCGCTTCGAGCACGTCGCGGTACGACTTGCCCGAGGCCACGATGCCCAGCCGCGCCTTTGGCGAATCGATGGTCACGCGGTTCAGCCGGTTGGCGCGCGCATAGGCGATGGCGGCGTAGATCTTGTAGTCCTGCATCAGCGCTTCCTGCTTGCGCGCCTGCACGCCGAGCGTGTCGGTCGACAGGCGCGCGTGCACGCCACCGGGCGGAAACACGAAGTCCGAAGGCAGCCGCGTGTGCACCTCAAGCGCGCCGGCCGGTATGGAGCCCGACGATTCGACTGTGTCGGCCAGTGCCTTGAAGCCCACCGGCAGCCCCGCGAAGCGCGACATTGCGAAACCGTGCAGGCCCAGTTCGATGTATTCCTCCACGCTCTGCGGATAGAGCATCGGGATCATCGAGGCGGCGAACAGGTGGTCGCTCTGGTTGGGCAGCGTGGAAGAAGACGCGCCGTGGTCGTCGCCCGCCACCAGCAGGATGCCGCCGTTGGGCGAGGTGCCAGCGTGGCTCATGTGCTTGAACACGTCGCCGCAGCGGTCCACGCCGGGCGCCTTGCCGTACCACATGGCAAACACGCCATCGACCGCGCTCTCGCCGGTCAGGTGCACCTGCTGCGTGCCCCAGACGGCGGTGGCGGCCAGTTCCTCGTTCACGCCGGGCAGGAACTTGACGGCGTTGGCCTCGAGCTGCGGCTGCGCCTTCCACAGCGCTTCGTCCAGGCCGCCGAGCGGCGAGCCGCGGTAGCCGGAGACAAAGCCCGCGGTGTTCAGCCCCGCCTTCTGGTCGCGCCATTTCTGCACGAGCATGAGGCGCACCAGCGCCTGGATGCCGCTGAGGTAGATCCGGCCTTCGGTGGCCGTGTATTTGTCGTCCAGCGCAACGCTGGCCAGTTCGTGGGATGCCATGACTGAAAAAGACTCCGGGTAGGACTCGTTGGAATGCGGGCGTGGCCCCGGTAGAGGGCCGGCTCGCGAGATGCCTCGCCGGGGTAAACGGCGAGGCAGCAACGATTCTTCCGCCTTGTCTTCTGAAAGTGCTTCTTCGTTTTGGCAAAGCGCAGCGCTTTACGGAAGATCTGTCTTTTGCAGGTGCGATCGACCGAAAGGATTTCGGCGGGCTCAAGGCCTCCCGCTGGCCCGACAATGGCGGCCCCCGCAGCACGACGAGAACCCGATGAGACCCGACCTCGATTCGCTGGCGCTTTTCCTGCGCGCCATTGAGCACGGCAGCCTGTCGAAGGCCGCCGCCGAGAGCCACATGGTGCTGTCGGCCGCGAGCCGCCGCCTGTCCATTCTCGAAGGCCACCTGGGCGTTGCGCTGCTGAACCGCACCTCCAAGGGCGTGACGCCCACCGGTGCCGGCGAGTCGCTCGCCATGCACGCGCGCCAGATCCTGCGCGACGTCGATCGCATGCGCGCCGACCTCTCCGACTACGCGCAGGGTGCCACCGGCCGTGTGCGGCTGCACGCCAATGCCTCGGCCATGGGCCAGTTCTTGCCCGACGACGTGGCGAGCTTTCGCCAGCGCTACCCCGAGATCCGCGTGAGCGTGGAAGAGCACCGCAGTGTCTACATCGTGCAGGCCATTCGCGACCGGCAGGCCGACGTGGGCGTCATCACCAGCGAGGCGGCCGACCCAGCGCTCAACTTCATTCCTTACCGAACCGACCGGCTGGTGGCCATCGTGCGGCAGAAGCATCCGTGGCGCGGGCGCGATGTGTCGTTCGAGGAACTGCTCGACTTCGATTTCGTGGGGCTGGAAGACGACTCCGCCATTTCCCGCACGATGGAAGACGCCGCCATGAGCGCGCGCAAGGTGCTGAAGCTGCGTGTGCGCGTGAAGAGCTTCGAGGCGGTGTGCCGGATGATCGAAGCGGGCATGGGCGTGGGCATCTTGCCCGAGGGGGCTGCGGTGACTTATCGCAAGGAGATGAAGCTACGCTTTATCAACCTCACCGACGCTTGGGCTTCGCGCCGGATGTATCTGTGCACGCGGCAGGAGGCGTTGAGTTTTCCGCAGCGCCGGCTTGTCGATCATTTGCTGGCGCGGGGGATGCCTTAGGGCTCGGGGTCGGGTTCGGGTTCATTCAGGGCGACGCTCACGCCGACGGGGTACCTTGCTCCGCGAATGTCCTCCACCCTTCGGGCTCCCCCTTTATTTCGCTGCGCAAGGTACCCCATCGGCGTGAGCGTTCAGAGCCGCTGCGGAAGCTGCATTTGTTGGCAGTCTCCGCGACTTCGTGCTGTAGCAGCGGCTACTTTGCCGGGTTCTTCTCTAGAGTGAATGCCCCTGTCACTCGATACCCCAACAAGGGGAGAAGAAAGGCGCACACACCAAGCCACCACCGAGATGTTTGAAGGCTGCTTGCCTCGCGGCAGGTTGTCGGTGCGAAAGCAGCGATGCAGATGCGAGGTATCAAAAGGCGACGGCCAGGGCGTTATCAGCACCCCAGCCGTCTAACCAAGTTCGTGCAACACCTACGAAGGACCGCACAAAAATGGCTACCAAGACTATAGCCCGGCCTCGCACGCCGGTAGCTTCCGAAGACAACGCCCAAGACCCGGCGGATCTTCTTGAAAACACCCTCTCTCAGCTTGAAGCTCTACTGTGGGTCTGCCATGGGGAAGAGATCGACTGGTGCAGCGGGGATGGGCCTCGACAACTGGACAACCTGCTTTGGCTTGCGGCTGAACTTGCTCGCAAGGCTGGAGAGCTGTTTCAGGTGAGCGAGAAGGCGCGACGCGCAGCGCCTGAGACCTGCGGCTAGCGGCCGGTCTGCGGGCCGCGGGTTTCGCGGCCCGCCTGGCGAACGCGATTCTTCCGGGCACGACGGTTGAAGCCCTCGCAGTGGAGCGAATTCGGCTCGGTTGAGGTTGCTTGTGGGGCAGGCCTCGGTGGCAGCTATGCGCTCCATGGTGATCTTCGACAGACAATGCGGGCGTTCGCTTTGCAAGGCGGATTGTCGTTGGCCGAAGTTAGACTTCAGAGTTCGCCCAAGAGCGGACATTTGGCAAGCAGGAAGTATTCTCGCTATGACTCTCGACGATTTTGCTGAAGTTACTCAGCGCATCATTGCAAAGCAGGGGTTCGCCGACTTCCACCCTACGGCTTGCTTTCCGAGTCGGCGTGAAGTCCGCGTTCTTTCGGAACTGCCGTCCGACCAAGATGTGGAGGCCTCTTCGATGGATTGGGCTCGCGGCTTAGTCGAACCCGATGAAGGTTTCCTAGTCGCAGTCAAGGTCAGTAGCGCGAGCTTCAAGGTCATCCGTGTGGTTGGTGCGACGACTGAGAGTCGGGTCTTCCGAGTCGAATAGGCAGCAGTCGGCCAGAAGTGGCCGCTCAGCACTGCACACAGATTTGACGAAGTGAATCCTTCGATCTTTGTGATTCGCACGAAAAAAACGGGAAATTCACGATGGGTTTGAGCCTAAATTTCGTCGACAACGGCACTGAGCACAACGATATCGTATTGGAGTGGACAGGACAGACTTGGGTTTGCGATTCCTATTATCTAGCGCTTGATGACTACCTGCAGCCAGAAGTCGAAGACGCAGCGAAGACTCGAGCCGTCCTGTGGCGAGTGTTGGAGCAATGGCTGGAAGTGCTAAACGATCTGCGCGTCGATGAGATCGCCTTCCTGCCATATGACTTCTCGGACCAATACACCGGTTGGCTGCGCTGCACTCGTCGCCAAGATGGATTCCTAGTTGCGCGAGGTTGGTCCAACGTCGAAGGGTGGTCTTTCGCTCCATCAAGAGTCGGTGGTCTGCTGCGCAACCTTGACGGATTCCGCACCGATGGTCCGTCTGTCGAACTGCCTACAGAAGAACTCTTGGAATCGATTCGTAAGTCTATGTCCCGTGTTGCGAGCTAAGAGGACACCAGAAGTGGTTGGCCTTGTGAGTTGTCGGTAATGACTGCATGTGCCAAGAACGGACAGCTGCTTTGGGGAGGTTTGAAAGACCGCTCTCGGCTCGCAACGATGGCGGCTTAGGGCCCGATGCTGCGGCACAATCAGCCGGACCGTGAGGCCGCACCCGGCCACAACCAGACATTGCCCAACCCAATGCTTTCACTTCGTATTGATCAATTCGAGTTCACCGATCCCGGCAGCGAAGAGTCGCTCGAGATCGATGTATCGGGTAAGTCAAAATTTCCGCATCCTGATGTGAAGGCGTTTGTCGGATCAACTGTCGGCGCCTCCTGTGCGCTGGTGCTCGCTGAGCCGATGCCTTTCTATCGCGTGACGGATAGGGTGCGCGTTAGCGAATACCTCAAGCGCTTTGCCAAAGTCGACGTGCCGCCGCATTGCGATTGGCCCACCTACTTGCTCTCAAAGGATTCGTGGGACGAGACGCACCTAGTCATATCCGGGCCGGCATCGTTCATCCGCTACTGCTGGTCGACAAGTGCGTAGCGGACTGTGATTTCATGGACTTCAACCAAGAGCTGTACGACCAACGAGTACAAGGACAGCATCGACTTTGTGGTGCGCACAAGGGGACCGTTGCGCCAGTGGAAGACTACAGGCGGCCAAGAGCAGTCCTTCGCTGCTGCAGCGATTGAGTATCTGGTCTGGTGCCAACAATCGAATCATGAAACTGTCGATCGCGCTTTTGCCGGATTTTTCATACACGTCGGGCGGGTTGTCACTGCCGTTTCTTTATCAATTGAAATTCGAGAAGGCAGTTGTGCTGCATGGCCCTATCCATGTCACGGCATGTCTTCTCGTTAATAGTGACGACAGTATTTGCGCGGGGTACACCCAGAACATTTCCAGCTTCCTTCCCGGTGCAGAGTTCGTCGTCCCGCCGGGAAGGGAACTGGTTCTGGCCGCCGATGTGCTGGAGGATCAGGATGGACCGAGTGAACTAATCAGTGGGACGTATGAACTATCGGCAAAGGTTCAAATGCGGGCGCAGGTAGAAGGTAGTTCGAGTCGCTTCTATGAGTTGAGATCTTCGCGCCAGATCCTGCTGTCATAAGGGGAGCACGCACGAGATCGCAGAAGCAAGCCAAAGCCGGGCCGGATGTTTTCTAAGTGGCCGCTTTGGAGCAATGCTTACAGCCGCTTAGGGCCCGAAGCGGCTGTACGCCTTGCTCCGAAGCGGACATCCAATGTGCTCAGCCCAGTGACGTCAGCGCCTTCGAAAAGGCTTGCATGGAAGCCATCTCGAAGCTCCCTTCGTTCGAATCGGTTTGATGAAATGAGCCCGCCACCACGCGGACAAGCAGGCCATCGGGGCTGTACCCATCGAACTGAGCATCAGCTTCGAACGACCGTCGGACACCCCGGTAGACGGCGTCCTTGAACATGTCTGGAATCTGTTCCGGCAGCACCTCCCAGTTGAACGACAGGTTGGCACCGGACGAAGCCTCGACGGACAGCACGACGTGACCGTACCGATGGAGTCCACCGGATTGGCGCACGATTCGACCTTCCCCCCTCACGGGGGCAGGAAAAAGCAGCTTCTTGATCGCTTCGTATGTCCGTTCATGGCCGCTATAAGCAGTAAGGGGGCGTCAATCCGAGAAGGTGCGAGGCCCTCCCGAAAATTGCCAATGCGCCGGTGAAATCTTTTTATGGTCGTCGGAATGCCCATTCCATGTGTATGTGTGATTGCCGACTAGTTCCGTCTCAAGATGCACTCTCACGTATGTGAAGTCGAGCATAGCTACCGCAGACCTGAATTAACGGGGATGCCACCTTGCATAGAGATCGACAAATGCAACCGAAGGCGGCGATTCGGAAGACCAGTTGATCTGAGCAAGCGCGGTGGATTCTGTCGGCTTGCCATCTCTTATTCCTGGTAGAAACTTGCACATGCGGATCGCGGCCAGGGAGGCCGCATCCAGATCGGCATCTCCAGTGGTGCGGTAGATGGTGATGCTTTCCACCACTCCGCCCACTGACACACCCATCTGAGCACTATACGTTGCCGTGCTTGAGCTTACCGAGCCTGCTGGGCGGACCAATGTGCCGCAGCTTCCCGCGACATTCGTTGGCGGGTACTGATTGATTGGCTCCATCCGTCTCATCTGCTGCCCAAACGCCGCGAAGTGAACACACAGCGCAAAGAGAATCGCCAGTTGTGTAAGAGATGAAGACGCATTGCGCGCCGCAACGAACTCCTGCAGGGGTATCAAGGCCATGGCCTTTTCGCACGCTTGACGGCCTGCATTGAGGCCATTCCAGTTCCTCACAAATTGCGCTGCGTTCATTCAAGGAGGCCTGCTGGTTGAAGGGCCGGTTGCGGGCGAATTCTGCTTCGTCGCTGAGCGGCCAGTCATGGCCGAAACATGCGCTTAGCCTAGGCGCTCTGGTGGGACTTGAAATCTGATACTTGATACGTACCATTGCACGCTCCGCAGGAGCAGTTCAGACGAATCAGACGCTGAGAACTCTTGACCCTCAGTGCAATGTGCTGTCTGCACAAGGGGCACATATGCAGAGACTTGTGGCCGGATCTTTTGTACGTTTGCAGGATTGATGCGACGACCGGGGCCACGTCTACCTGTCGCTTGACAGATTCAGCAGGGTCTTCTGGTGCAACCCGCCTGATGAAGTAAATCACGACCGCCAAAAAAAAAACGATACCGATTCCGAGGCCTAGCAAGAACATCTGTTCTCTCATTTTCGACGGCTCGTGTATAGGATAGGTCTCACAGCATGGATCCAGTTCGAGGGTTATCAACTCTAGCCGCCGCGAAGCGGCTGCACGGCACCTCGAAGGAACTGGATGCTCGTGATGACTTCCGCTTTTGGCCGGCAGGCGTCATTTTTGATTCACCCACATGAGTGCAAGAGCTTGCTCAGAATTCCTCGCTCTTCATCGCTGAAAAAGCCCTCCAGGTCCTCGAAGTCGCCTTCAATGAAGTGCTTTTGCATGTTTCTAAGACTTGCTCTCAGCAGGAGTAGTAGCCCTTTGGCGTCGTAGTCATAACCTGGCCCGCTGAAGCCTACCCAGTCCTCTACAAAGTTCAGCAACTCATCGCTGGTTTCGAAGTGCATATTTCGCTCGAATGACTGGTTGTGGACTAAGTTTTCCCAACGGAGCGACCGACCGGTTCTGGCCGACTGTAGCCTGTGAACCCCTACGCAGAATCATCGGCGTAGCCGTCCGTAGACGGAGCCTGACGCAAGGTTGCGCCGTAGTTTGCGGTGACGGCTTCAGCCTGCTTTAGGAAGCGTGTCGCATCCTCATTCGGCCGAAATTTCGTGTACACATCGATGACCAACGGGCGGCCTTTGGCGTTTGGGTATGAGACATAGATTTCACCAGACTCGACGAAGCCAAGGTACACGTTGATTTTGTCCTGCAGGAGACGGAGGTGGTTGGTGTCCCAAGGCAGGTGGTCGAAGATGCCCAGATGAACCTCGCCGGTCTCCTTGTCGGTGTCGACGGTTGAGGTGTTTTCGACGGTCATCAGGAGGCTCGCGGGAAGGTCCAGTTGTGGCCGAGTTCCGTCCTTAGGGACCGTCCGGCACGCGAGGCTTTTTGCCATCGACTTGGATAAGTATGGACTCATCGACCTCAACGATTTCGAATCGATTCCCCTCGCGTTCGTGGACTTCGCCCGACAAGAACCGGATGACAGACGAGTCGACCCTTAGGAGCAATTCAATGACGCTGTTCGCCGCGTCCCGACGAAGCTCCAGCACTTGCATCGGTCCCTTCGGCAGTTCGACGAGTTCTCTCACTCTGTAGATTTCCGCAGCTGGGGTGGTCAGTCGTGATGATGCGTGTGATCCTGAAATCAGGTAAAGCCCATGGACGCCGGTCCCATCCTCGTGCTGCGAAAGCAACGTGAAGTTGCGTCTATCAGCCAGGCTTATGACGACTTCAATCATTTGGAGATGCGGCACCGCCGGGTGGCTCCACTGAACCTCGCCTGGCCGGAAGGATTCCTGCCCCGTGTTGTCTAGCACCCATGCACCGCTCTCGGAGAGAGCCATCTCGCAGCCTGCCCAGCTGACAACGACATGCCCGTCAAGTTCTGAAAGTGAGTGCGGTCGTGTGTTTTCCATGGTTTCAACTGGCCCGGCCCCGGCCCCGGCCACGTCGGCTTCTGGCCGAGTGGCGTCTATGACTCTCGGTGCCAATGAATGAACACGGCATTGGCACGTGAACTCAGCAGTAACACATGCCCAAAACAATGCTCGCATCCATTTATGACACGAAAGCACTCGTCTATCGGCGTCAAAAAATTGATCGTCGCGACACTTTTCACTCCAACAAGATCACGCCGAATGGTTTCTAGAATGCCGTGTAGGCGGGCCGGGTCTGTCGCCTCTATTTGAGCTCGCAGGGGTTCAATGGACTGGTCAGCGCTAAGGCATGATGCCCAGAAGGTGTCGAGTTCATGCTTGGATGCGACCGTGTTCTGCAAGACACGAACATAGCCGGACGCAGTTTCTACTTCTACCCTTAACAGAACGCGGTCGCTTCCCGCGGAGGGAGGCTCAACTGCCTGGAGGAGGATCTGATCGGTGCGATGAGTTGCACTCATGAGTTGAAGTGGTGTGGGCTATTTAGAGATATTCAAGTTTGCTTGCACTGCGCTATTGCCCGGTTTTGGCCGATAGTACTCGTCCGCGCGCGCCCTATCGAACGACAGAAAACCAGTCTGAAGCGAACATTAAACGCAGTCATGCCAATGCCGGCTGTGGTCGACGCCGGCCGTTCAGAGTTCTGCTTGTCCAGCGCCCGTCTCTCGCAAAAGCTCAGTGATGCGCCCGCGCATGTTCATCTGCAATCCGCCGCAGCGGTCGAACCGCAAACGCCACAGCCGCGCTCATCGTGCGCAGGGCATCGGGTGCTCCCCGCAGCGAAATAAAGGAGGAGCCCGAAGGGCGGGGGACATTCGCGGAGGGGAGTACCCGGTGTCCTGTGCACGCGCCCTGAACAACGGCGGCGCACAGAACACAACAAGAAATCAGCGCAGCGCTTCGACCAGATCCAGCACCATCCGGTCAGGTCCGAATTTCTCGACACCCTGAGTCAACAGCGCATCGACAGCCTGCGCAATGCCATGACTGGAAGAAGACTGCTCCGCCATGTCGTTGTAGTACCCCAGGTCCTTCTTGGCATTGGCCATCGAGAACTTCAGCGAATCGGTGCTGCCCGTCAGCAGCTTGGGCTTGACGCGTTCCAGCGCCACGCCGTTGCCACCGCCCTTGGCGAGCACATCGACGAACACATCGGGCTTCACGCCGGCACGCTCCGCGCAGGCAGCGGCCTCGCACAGCAGCGCCACGGTACCCAGCGACACGAAGTTGTGCAGCAGCTTCATCGCGTGGCCCGCGCCGATACCGCCCACGTGCGTGACGTTCTCGGCAAAGCAGCGCAACAGGGGCAGGCACGAGGCCAGCACTTCGGCATCGCCACCCACTAGCAGGTTCAGGCGGCCTTCGGCGGCTTCCTTCGCGGTGCGGGTCATGGGCGCGTCGATGAACTTGCCGCCCTTGGCGCTCACCGCTTCCGCCACCTTGGCGGTGGAGGCGGGAACGGCCGTCGAGCAGTCGATCACCACCGTGCCGGGGCGCAGCGCAGTCAATGCACCCTTGTCGCCGAGCATCACCGCCTCGACCTGCGGCGTGCCGGTAACGCAGAGGATCAGCACGTCGACCTGCGCGGCCAGCGTGGCCACATCTTTCACCGATGTGGCGCCGGCCTTCAGCAGGCCGTCGATGGGCTGGTTGCCCGCGTGCTCCAGCACGGTGAGCTGGTGGCCGTGCTTGACGATGTTGCTGGCAATGCCGTGGCCCATCAGGCCGACGCCGACGAGGCCGACTTTGCGCGGCGTTTGCTGTTCAGTGGTTGTCATGTGTTGTCTTCATCCGTGCTTGATGGCGATGGTCTTGAGGGTCGTGAATCCGAGCAGGGCCTCGAAGCCCTTCTCGCGGCCGAAGCCGCTTGATTTCACGCCGCCGAAAGGCAGTTCTACACCACCCGCCGCACCGTAATTGTTGACGAAGACCTGGCCACAGTGCAGCTTGTGCGCCATGCGCAGTTGGCGCGCGCCGTCGCGGGTCCACACGCCAGCCACCAGGCCGAAGTCAGTGCCGTTGGCCAGGCGCACTGCCTCGGCCTCGTCGGCGAAGGGCATCACGACCAGCACCGGGCCGAAGATCTCGCGTTGCGCCAGGTCGCTGTCGTGGGGCACGTCGCGGAACAGCACCGCCTCCTGGTAGTAGCCGGTGGCCGATGCGTTGGGCGACACCGTGCCGCGCGCTGCCACCTTCAGGCCGCTGGCCTCGGCCGTCGAGACCATGTCGCGCACCTGGCGAAACTGCTTCTCGTTGATGAGCGGGCCCATGTCCAGGTCTTCGGCCGGCGTGCCCGCGCGCACGGCCGTGAAGCGCTTGGCGAGCCGCTGCACCACCTCTTCGTAGACCGACTGTTCCACCAGCACGCGGCTGCCCGCTGAGCAGGTCTGGCCGGCGTTCTGGATGATGGCGTTGAGCAGCACCGGCTCGGCTGCGTCGAGGTCGGCGTCGGCGAACACTATCTGCGGCGACTTGCCGCCCAGCTCCAGCGTCACCGGGCAATGGCGCTCGGCTGCAGCCAGGCCCACGCTGCGGCCGGTCATGGTGGAGCCGGTGAAGGAGATGTGGTCGATGCCCGGGTGCGCGCACAGCGCGGCGCCGGCTTCCTTGCCGTAGCCCGTCACCACGTTGAGTGCACCGGCCGGAAAGCCCACCTCGGTCGCGATCTCGGCCAGGCGCAGCAGCGACAGGCTCGCGTCTTCCGCCGGCTTCACCACACAGGCGTTGCCCGCGGCGAGCGACGCGCCCACGCTGCGGCCCGCGATCTGCATCGGGTAGTTCCAGGGAATGATGTGGCCCGTTACGCCGTGCGGAATGCGCACCGTCAGCACGGTGTAGCCGCGCTCGTAGGGCAGGGTGTCGCCGTGCAGCTTGTCGCACGCACCGGCGTAGTACTCCATGTAGCGGGCCAGCGCGGTCGCGTCGTTGCGCGCCACGCGCAGCGCCTTGCCGGTGTCGCGGGCTTCGAGCTGGGCGAGTTCTTCGTGGTGCTGCATCACGGCGGCGCCCAGCTTGGCGAGCAGGCGGCCGCGCTCCAGCGCGGTCATCGCGCCCCAGGGGCCGTCGAAGTTCTCGCCCATCGCCTTGCGTGCGGCGCGCACGGCCGTGTCGACGTCGGCGGCGGTGCCGCGCGCGATCTGGCCGAATTTCTGGCCGTCGCTCGGGTCGATCACGTCGATGGTGGCGTTGCCTTCGGACGGCACGTGGCGGCCGTCGATGTAGTGGGTTGCGCTCATTTGATTTGTCTCCTTGCGGCCGGTTACTTGGGTTCCGGCCAGGGGTGTTGTGCTTCGCGGATCTGCTCGAAGGCGCGGCTGAACTGCAGCACGCCCAGGTCGTCGAAACGGCGCCCGGCAATCTGCAGGCCGATGGGCAGGCCCTCGGCCGAGTAGCCGCAGTTGATCGAGGCAGCAGGCTGCTCCGACATGTTGTAGGGCACCGTGAAGCCAATGTGCTCCATCGACAGCAGCGGGTTGTTGGTCGGCGAGGCATGGTCCGCTGGCGCGGGCATGTTGGGCGACACCGGCGAGATCACGAAGTCGTAGCCCTTGGTGGCAGCAACGGTGGCCGCGCGCGTGGCGATGAACTGGCTGTAGGCCTCGAAGATGTGCTCGCCGGAGAACCCGGCCGCGCTCTCGGCCCAGGTGCGGATGTACGGCAGGATCTTCGCGCGCTTCTCGGCGGGCATGGCCTGCGTGTCGATGAACGAGCGCATGCGCCAGAAGTGGTCCATGCCCTGCAGCATCTTCGGCGTCATGAAGGGCTTGATTTCTTCGATCAGTGCGCCGGCAGCCTCGATGCGCTTCGCCGCGCGGCGCACCGCCTCCGCGATCTGCGGGTCCAGAGGCAGGCCGCAGCCCGCGTCCATGTGCAGCGCTACGCGCTTGCCCTTGATGAACGACGGATCGACTTCGAAGGCCGCCCAGTCGATGCCCGGCGCCGGCAGTTCCGAATAGTCGCGGTCGTCGGGCTGTGCGACTGAGGCCATCATCAGCGCCGAGTCGGCCACCGTGCGCGTCATCGGTCCGGCGCAGCGGCCCATGTAGGGCGTGCTCAGCGGAATGCGGCCGAAGCTGGGCTTGAGCGTGTAGATGCCGCACCAGCTGGCCGGCAGGCGCAGCGAGCCGCCGATGTCCGTGCCCACGTGCAGCGGGCCGTAGCCCGCGGCAGCCGCCGCGCCCGCACCCGCGCTGGAGCCGCCCGGCGTGCGCGACAGGTCCCACGGGTTGCGCGAGAGCTCATGAAAGCTCGACAGGCCCGACGACAGCATGCCCAGGTCAGGCATGGTGGTCTTGGCGACCAGCACCGTGCCGTCTTCCTTCAGGCGAGCGGCGGGCGGGGAGTCTTGCGTCATCGGCACGAGGTCGTAGGCGGCGGTGCCCAGCGGCATCGGGTCGCCTGCGGTCGCGAGGTTGTCCTTGATGGTCACGGGCACGCCGTCGAGCGTGCCGCGCGGTGTGCCGGCCAGCCAGCGCGCCTCGGAGGCGCGCGCCTGTTCGAGCGCAAGCTCGGGGCGGAACAGCCACGTCGCGTGCAGCTCGGGCTCGTACGCCGCGATGCGCTCGTTCACTGAACGCGCCACTTCCACTGGCGAGAGTTCCTTGGCGGCGTAGGCCGCGTGCAGCTCCTGCACGCTCAGGGAGTACAGGGGCTTGGTCATTGCATCAGCTCCACGAGATTGCGGCCAGGTCGTTCACCACGATCGGCATGCTCGGCCACAGGCCCTTCACTTCCTTGCGCGCGATGGTCGGGAACACCGCCTGGTAGAGGAAGCCATTGACCGCATCGGTTGCCAGCTGGCGCTGCGCCTCGGCCAGCAGGTCGGCGCGGCGCTTCTTGTTCTCTTCGTTCTGGATGGTGATGAACAGGTCGCGGAATTTCTTCGAGTCGTAGCCCCAGTAGTAGTCGGGCTCGGTGTACTTCACGAGGTCGAAGGGCTCCACGTGCGCGACCATCGTCAGGTCGAAGTCGTGCGCGCCGCCGAAGGTGCCGCTGAGCCACTGGGCCCACTCGACGTTCTGGATCTTCACGTTGATGCCGATCTGCGCCAGTTGCGCCGCGATCATCTCGCCGCCCTGGCGTGCATACGAGGGCGGGGGCAGCTGCAGGCGCAGTTCGAGCGGCGTCTTCACGCCGGCCTCGGCCAGCAGCTTCTTCGCCTTCTCGATGTCGAAGGGGTTCATCGCCGTGGTGTCGATGAAGCCCGGCGCGCCCAGGGCGTAGTGGCTGCCGATGGGCCTGCCGAAGCCGTCCGCCGCACCCTGGACGATGGCGTTGCGGTCGATGGCCGCGAGGATGGCGCGGCGCACGCGCACGTCGTCCAGCGGCTTCTTGCGGTTGTTGATGGTCAGAATCACCTTGCCGCGCGTGCCCACCTCGATCACCTGGAAGCGCGGATTGCCCTTGAACTGGCTCACCGAGCGGGTGCCGGCGCGCGGGAAGATGTCGATGTCGTTCGACAGCAGCGCGGCGGTCTGCGCGGCCGTGTCAGACATGAAGCGAAAGACGAACTTCTCGGTCTTCGCAAGGTTCGGATCGCGGTAGGTCGACGACTTCACCAGCGTGCACGAAGCGCCGCGCTGCCACGCGCTCAGCTTGTACGGGCCGGTGCCCACCGGCGCAGTGACGTTGGTCTCTGCACTCTTGGGCTCCACGATGCAGGCGGTCGATTGCCCCAGCATGAACGGCAGGTCGGGGTTGGGCAGCGTGCTGTTCACGCCCACCATGTACTCGTCGAGCACCACGGTGCCGATCTCGCTGAAGAAGCGCTTGTCCTTGTTGGTGCTCTTGGCATTGCCCGCACGGTCGAACGAGAACTTCACCACCGACGCGTTGAAGGGCTGGCCGTTCTCGAAGCGCACGCCCTTGCGAAGCTTGAAGACGAAGGTCTTCATGTCGGGCGACGACGTCCAGCTCTCGGCCAGCATCGGCGTGACGGAGCCGTCGGCGTTCACCTTGGTGAGCGTCTCGAAGATGTTGTACTGCGTGATCTCCGCGATGGCCGATGCGGCGCCGCTCGTCGGGTCCAGGCCTGGCGGTTCGAGCGGCATGCCGATCGTCAGCGTGTTCTTGCCGGCCTGGGCGCGCGCCTGGGGCAGGAAGACACCCGGGATTGCCGCGGCCATGGCGGAAGTCATGAGTGTGCGTCGCTTCAACATTCGATAGTTCCTGGAGGTGAGGGTGGAGGAAAGGAAGGCCTTGTCCGGCTAGCGGGACGGCGTGTGCAGAACGGCGGAGAGCAGGGTGCGCGTGTATTCGTGCTGGGCGTGCTGGAACAGGTCGGCCGGGCGGCCCCGTTCGACGATGCGGCCCTTGAAGACCACGCAGACCTCGTCGCACAGGTGGTTGACCACCGCGAGGTCGTGGCTGATGAGCAGGTAGCTGATGCCGAACTGCTGCTGCAGGTCCTGCATGAGGTTGAGCACCTGGGCCTGCACGGACACGTCGAGCGCACTCACAGGCTCGTCGGCCACGATGAGCTTGGGGCGCGTGATGAGCGCGCGTGCGATGGCGATGCGCTGGCGCTGTCCGCCGGAGAACTCGTGCGGGTACTTGTCCATGTCGGTGGTGCGCAGGCCGACCGCTGCCAATGCTTCGGAAGCACGCTCGCGCTGCACGGCGCGGCTGGTTTCGGCCAGCGCTTCGAGCGGCTCGGCGACGATGCGCGCCACGGTCTGGCGCGGGTCGAGCGAGCCGTACGGGTCCTGGAACACCATCTGGAAGTCTCGCCGCGCGGTGCGCAGTTCGGCTTTCGACAGCGCATGCAGGTTGCGGCCTTCGAGCGAGACGGTGCCCGAGGTGGGCGTGTCGAGCGCCATCACGAGGCGCGCGATGGTCGACTTGCCCGAGCCCGATTCGCCGACGATGCCTACGCTCTTGCCGGCTTGCACCTCGAAGCTCACGCCGTTGAGCGCCTTCACGGTGGGCGGCGGGCCGAAGAGCTTTTCGCGTGGCAGCGCGTAGTGGCGGTAGAGGTTGTTCACGGCCAGCAGGGGCTGGCCGGCGGTGGTGGGCTTGCTCATGCGGTGGCCGCCTTGGCATTCAACGCGGCGATTTCGCCTAGCCGCAGGCAGCGCACCGTGTGGTCGTTCGGCAGCATCGTGGCCTGGGGCCGCGTGCTCTGGCACAGGTCGATGGTGTGGGCGCAGCGGCCCGAGAAGGCGCAGCCCCGGGGCATGTCGACCAGCTCGGGAACGCTGCCGCGAATGGTCGGCAGGCGGCCGGCACGCACAGCCCCGATGGCGGGCCGCGCAGCGAACAAGCCGCGTGTGTAGGGATGCGCACGGCCGGCGAAGACCGTGTCGGTCGGGCCGCTTTCCACCGCGCTGCCGCCGTACATCACGAGCATGCGCTGCACGCTGTTGGCGATCACGCCAAGGTCGTGCGAGATCAGGATCAGCGCCATGCCCATTTCCTTGACCAGGCCCTGGATCAGGTCGAGCACCTGCTTCTGGATCGTCACGTCGAGTGCGGTGGTGGGTTCGTCGGCAATCAGCAGGTCGGGCCCGCAGGCAAGCGCCATGGCAATGCCGATGCGCTGGCGCTGGCCGCCGGAGAACTGGTGCGGATAGGCGTCGAGGCGCGAGGCGGCATCGGGAATGCCCACGCGGTCGAGCAGGCTCAGCGCTTCCTTGCGCGCCTGCGCCTTCGTCAGCCCGCGATGCAGCTGCAGCGGTTCGCCGACCTGGCGCGCGATGGTGTGCACCGGGTTCAGTGCAGTCATCGGCTCCTGGAAGATCATGCCGATGCGGTTGCCGCGGATCTGGCACATCTGCTTTTCTGGCAGGCCGACGAGCTCTTGCCCGTCGAGCTTGATGCTGCCCGCGACCTTGGCGCTCGATGGCAGCAGGCCCATGAGCGACATCACGGTGATCGACTTGCCGCAGCCCGATTCGCCGACGATGCCCAGCGTTTCGCCGCGCTCCAGCGAGAAAGAAATGCCGCGCACGGCCTGCGCCGGCCCGCGCTGGGTCTGCAGGCCGATCTGGAGGTTGTTGACTTCGAGGAGGGGCATGGCGCTTACCGGGCTCTGGCGAGGCGGGGGTCGAGCAAGTCGCGCAACCCGTCGCCAAGGAGGTTCAGCCCGAGCACTGCGAGGGCGATCGCCATGCCGGGGAAGACGGCCAGCAGCGGCTGCTGGAACATGAGGGTCTGTGCTTCACTGAGCATGCGGCCCCACGAGGGTTGCGGCGGCTGCGTGCCCAGGCCAAGGTAGGAGAGGGCAGCTTCGGCCAGGATGGCGATGGCGAAGCGGATCGTGATCTGCACGATCAGCACGGCCGAGATGTTCGGTAGCACGTGCTGCATCGTGATCGCGAACGGGCCCTTGCCGCAGGCGCGTGCGGCGGCGACGTACTCGCGCGACCAGATGGCGTTGGCTGAAGCCCGTGTGATGCGCGCGAAGGTCGGGATGTTGTAAATGCCGATGGCCACGATGGCATTCACGATGCCTGCGCCGAACACGGCGGTCATCATGATGGCCGAGAGGATCGCGGGGAAGGCCAGCGTGAAGTCCGACAGTCGCATCACCGCCTCTTCGACCCAACCGCGCTTCGCAGCCGCGAGCAGGCCCAGCGCGGTGCCGACCACCAGACCAATGCCGACCGCGATCACGCCCACGAGGATGGATGCGCGCGCACCGACCAGCAGCAACGAAGCCACGTCGCGACCGAACGCATCGGTGCCAAGCCAGTGCGAAGCCGAAGGGGCCTGCATCTTGTTCGGCATGTCCATCGCGTAGGGCGACCAAGGCGTCCACACGAAGGACACGAGGGCGGCCAGGAGCAGCAGGGCGGCCAGCACGCCGCCGATGACGAAGCTGCGGTGCTTCAGCGCGCGCTGCCAGAAGCCGGGGACCTTGAGCGCCGCGGCGCTTGGACTTGGAATGGCAAGGGTGCTCATATGTCGCTGGCCTTGATGCGCGGATCGATCACGGCGTAGAGCACGTCGACCACGAAGTTCACGATGACCACCATGGCCGCCAGCAGCATCACGCAGTTGCGCACCACGATCAGGTCGCGGTTGCTGATGGCCTGGAAGATCAGCCGGCCCAGGCCCGGCAGGTAGAACACGTTCTCCACCACGATGGTGCCGGCCAGCAGCTCGGAGAACTGCATGCCCATCACGGTGATGACGGGGATCATGGCGTTGCGCAGCACGTGGGTCCACAACACCGCGCGCTGCGAGACACCTTTGGCGCGGGCGGTGCGCACGAAGTCTTCGCGCATCACTTCGAGCACCGCCGAGCGCGTGATGCGTGCGAGGATCGCGGCTTGAACGACGGCCAGTGACAGGGCAGGCAGCAGCAGCGACTTGATGCCCGAGAAGATGCCTTCGCCCCAGCCTTCGAAGCCGCCTGCAGAGAACCACTGCAGCTGCACCGAGAACACGAGGATCAGCAGGATGGCGAACCAGAAATTCGGGATCGCGATGCCGACCTGGGCCATGCCCATCAGGCCGACGTCGCCGAGCTTGTTGTGGCGGGCAGCGGCCGTGACGCCGACGAGCAGCGCAATCACGACGGTGAGGGCCATCGCCAGCATGGCGAGCGGCACGGTGAGCGCGAGGCGTTCGAGGATCAGGTCGAGCACCGGCGAGCTGTAGGCATAGCTGTCGCCGAGGTTGCCGGTGAGCAGGCCGCCGATCCAGTGCCAGTAGCGGGTCCATGCGGGCAAGTCGAGGCCCAGCTTGGTTGCCAGCGCTGTCACGGCTTCGGGCGAAGCATCCGGCCCCATCAGCATCTGTGCTGCATTGCCCGGAAGAATTTCCAGAACTAGGAACACGATGATCGAGGCGCCCACCAGGGTGCCGATGAGCGTCAGCGTGCGTTTCAGCAGGAACAGGCCCATTTCAGTGACCTCGCTGTTGGTTGTGTTGCGGGATGCTCCTGTTCGGGGCGTGTGCGAATGACACCGGGTACTCCCCTCCGCGAATGTCCCCCGCCTTCGGCTCCTCCTTTATTTCGCTACGGGGAGCACCCGGTGCCATTCGCACATGGGCGCAGCGCTCATGTGAGCCGATCAACCTCCGCGGCCATCGATCACGTCGATGGTGTGCTCTGCGCAGCGAAATAAAGGAGGAGGCCGCAGGCCGGGGGACATTCGCGGAGCAGAGCACGCCGTCGGCGTGATCGCGCCCCGAATAAGAGCAGTGCGTCATGCCGAGATGCAGCTAGCAATCGCGCGACCCACATCCACGGTGTTTGCAGTACCGCCCATGTCGCGGGTGCGCGGACCTTCGCTCAGCACCGTCTCGATAGCCGAGATCACCGCAGCCGAAGCCTCTGCGTACACAGGGTCGTTGTTGCCCAGATGGTCGAGCATCAGCGCGGCCGACCAGATCTGGCCGATCGGGTTGGCGATGCCCTTGCCCGCGATGTCGGGTGCCGAGCCGTGCACGGGCTCGAACAGGGACGGGAATTTGCGTTCGGGGTTCAGGTTGGCCGAGGGCGCGATGCCGATCGTTCCGGTGCAGGCCGGGCCCAGGTCGGACAGGATGTCGCCGAACAGGTTGGAGGCCACGACCACGTCGAACCAGTCGGGGTGCTGCACGAAGTGCGCGCACAGGATGTCGATGTGGTACTTGCTGGTTGCGATGTCAGGATGGCGCTTGGCGATTTCGGCGAGGCGCTCGTCCCAGTAGGGCATGGTCACCGAGATGCCGTTCGACTTGGTCGCGGCCACGAGGTTCTTGCGCTTGCGGCGGCTGGCGAGTTCGAATGCGTATTCGATGATGCGGTCTACCCCGACGCGCGTGAACACCGCTTCCTGAATCGCCATCTCGCGCGGCGTGCCTTCGAACAGGCGCCCGCCCACCGAGGTGTATTCGCCCTCGGTGTTCTCGCGCACCACCAGAAAGTCGATGTCGCCGGGCTTGCGGTGCGCCAGCGGGCCGGGCACGCCGGGCATCAGGCGCACGGGGCGCAGGTTCACGTACTGGTCGAAGTCGCGGCGGATCTTGATGAGCAGGCCCCACACGGCGATGTGGTCGGGCACCTTGTCGGGTGCACCCACCGCACCGAAATAGATCGCGTCGTGGCCCTGGATCTTGTCGGCCCAGTCGGCCGGCATCATCAGGCCCGTGCGCACATAGTGGTCGGAGCCCCAGTCGAAGTGGTCGTACGAAAAATCGATGCCGAAGCGGCGACCGACCGCGTCGAGCACGCGCAACCCTTCGGGCATGACCTCGACGCCGATGCCGTCTCCGGGAATGACGGCAATCCTGTGCTTTTTCTGCATTGACTCAACCTGTTCCAAGTTCGTTTCGTTCGGTGCGCCAGCGCTCGTGACGCGGGGCTTGTCGAAAAATTCTAGAAGCGAGAACTGGGCCCGAAGAGGGGGTTGGCACCCAAATTGCCTTGACAAAATCAGAAGGCAAAGCGGAATGCCTTTGCAGGGAATTTCACAAATTCCCTGTCGTGAAATTGACTTTGACTTCAAAAAATTAGAAGGCGACAGGCATCTACGACCGACCACTTGCCGGCTCCAACAACCGGTTCATGAAGGTTTTCTGAAGCCCCCGGCGCGGGCGTGCCGGATACTCCACGCGCTTGCGATGCGCTCCGCAGAGACCGCCGCCTGGAGGACCATGAATCTTTTGCCTGTCGCCATGACGGCGCTTGCCCGGCGCTGGAAACGGTGGTTGCAGCCCTCGCTGCTGCGGCGCCTGCTGCTGGCGCAGATCGCGGTGGTCGTGCTGCTGTGGAGCGCCATCCTGGCGCTGTTCCTGTACGACTCCAACCGCGTGCTGGACCTGGTGCGCTACGACAAGATCTTCGCCAGCGTCATCGCGATAACGCAGAGCCTTGCGGCCGACCCTGCCCGTCAACAGGAGGCCCTGAAGGCTTTTGACCTTGCGCTGCTCGAAACCTCGGGCGACTTCGCTTCCGAGAAGGACAGGGCGCCCGTCATGCAGGTGTGGCAGCAGGGCCGGCTCATCTACAACTCCACGGCCGCCGCGCCGGTCATGTACACAGCGGTGCCGGGCCAGGTGGAAAACGTGCGCGTCGGCGAGCGCGTGTGGCGTGCGCGCACCATGACTTCGCCATCGCTCGACACCCGCGTGCTGCTGGCGGAGCCGAACGTCCTGCGCTTCAGCTTCACTGTCGACCACCGCAGCTACTACCTGCTGCCGCTGGCAATCAGCCTGCCGTTTCTCGTCTTTCCGGCATGGCTTTCGGTGTTGTTCGCGCTGCGGCCCTGGCGGCAGGTGACGCGGGAGACCGCCGAGCGCGGACCGGCCGACCTGACGCCGCTGAGCTTCGAGCCGCCGCACAAGGAGCTGCAGCCGCTGGTGCGCAGCATCAACGGCCTGCTGCGCAGCGTGCGTGACCGGGCGTCGCGCGAGCGCGGGCTGATCGCCGATGCGGCGAATGAACTGCGTACGCCGCTCGATGCGATGCGCGTGAACGTCGAGGCGCTGAAGGAACAGACCGCCGACGCAGGCCAGCGCGAGCTCATGGTCAACCTGCTGCGCAGCAACGACCGCGCCGCGAGGCTGGTGGGCCAGCTTCAGCAGTTGATGCGCAGCGACGAGATACCGCAGGATGCCGTGCCCATGCGGCTCGCGTTTGATGCGCTGGTGCAGGAGCGCATCCCGTTCGTGGAAGGCCTTGCCCGCGTGCGTGGCATCAGGCTGGACTTCGCGTCCGAGGGCGCGGTGCTGGTGTTCGGAGAGCGCGAGAGCCTGATCTCGATGGTGAGCAATCTCGTTGAGAACGCTATCAAGTACAGCCCGGATGGCGGCACAGTCACCGTGCGTGTCGGGTGCGAACCGGAATCGTCGAAGGCCGTGCTGCGCGTGACGGACCAGGGGCCAGGCATTCCGCCCGAGCTACGCGAACGCGTGTTCGACCGCTTCTTCCGCAACCCGGACCAGACGCAGTCGGGCAGCGGGCTGGGGTTGGCGATCGTTCGCTCGGTGTTGAACAAGCATGGCGGCCGGATTGAACTGGCAGCCGGTGAAGACGGGGGCGGCCTGCTCGCGACCGTGTGGCTGCCGTTGTCGACGGGCTGACAGGGCCTTGCGCGCCCCGTACCATGGCCCGATGCGAACACTCCAACTCCCCACCGGCGGCGAGATGCCGGTCCTCGGCCTCGGCACTTGGCGCATGGGCGAAAACGCCGGGCATCGCGCGGCCGAAGTAAAGGCTGTGCGCGAGGCCATCGCGCTCGGCTACCGGCTCATCGACACCGCCGAGATGTACGGCGAAGGCGGTGCAGAAACCGTCCTGGGCCAGGCCGTCGGCGAGGCCTTGCGCGCGGGCGACGTGCGGCGCGAAGAGCTCTTCATCGTCAGCAAGGTCTATCCGCACAACGCCAGCCGGCGCGGCACGCGCGAGGCCTGCGAGCGCAGCCTGAAGCGGCTGGGGCTCGACGCCGTCGACCTCTACCTGCTGCACTGGCGCGGCAGCCATCCGCTGCGCGAGACGGTCGCGGCGATGCATTCGCTGGTGGCCGACGGGCGCATAGCCCACTGGGGCGTGAGCAACTTCGACACCGACGACATGGAAGAGCTGGTGCAGGCCGTCGGCGACGGTCCTGGGTGCGCGGCCAATCAGGTGTACCTGTCGCTCGGCGAGCGCGGCCCGGAGTTCAGCCTGCTGCCCTGGCAGCGCGAACGCGGCATGCCGCTGATGGCCTACAGCCCGATCGACCAGGGCGCGCTGGCCGAGGACGATGGGTTGGGCGAATTGGCCAAGCGGCTCGGCGTGACGGCCGCGCAACTGGCGCTGGCCGCGGTGATCGCGCGGCCGGGTGTGGCGGCGATTCCGAAGGCGGTGCGCAGCGTGCACCTGAAGGAGAACCTGGCGGCCGCAGAGCTGAAGCTCGATGCGGCGACTCTCGAAGAACTCGACCGGTTGCACCCACCGCCGCGGCGCAAGGGGCCGCTGGCGATGATCTAGCAAAGGCTCAGTGAGCCTCGGCCTGCTTGGCCGCAGCGATCACTGCCTGCTCATCGTGCTTGGCGCCGTTGAGGAACAGGTTCAGCAGCACCGCCGCAATCGACGCCAGCAAGATGCCCGACTCGATCAGCGAGTGAATCGCATGCGGCATCCATTGCTTGAAGTTGGGCGCGATCAGCGGAATCATGCCGATGCCGATGGACACCGCGACGATCATCGCGTTGTGGCGGTTGGTCTTGAAGTCCACACCCGACAGGATGCGGATGCCGGTGGCCGCCACCATGCCGAACATCACGAGGCCCGCGCCGCCGAGCACCACCGTGGGCAGCGACTCGATCAGCGCGGCCATCTTTGGCAGCAGGCCCAGCACGATGAGGATCGCGCCGCCGGCCACGCACACGTAGCGGCTCTTGATGCCGGTGACGGCCACGAGGCCCACGTTCTGCGAGAAGCTGGTGTACGGAAAGGTGTTGAAGATGCCGCCGATCAGCGTGCCCAGGCCATCGGTGCGCAGGCCGCGGGCCAGGTCCTTCTGGCTGATCTTGCGGTCTGTCATTTCTCCTAGCGCGAGGAACATGCCGGTCGACTCGATCATCACCACGATCATGATGAGCGTCATCGTCAAGATCAGGATCGGATCGAACTGCGGCATGCCGAAGTGAAAGGGCAGCACGACGTCGACCCACGCGGCCTTGCCCACTTTCTCGTAGGTCATGAGCCCGGTGACTGAGGCCACGACGGCGCCGATCACGATGCCCAGCAGCACCGAGATGTTGGCGATGAAGCCCTTGGCGTACTTCACGATCAGCAGGATCGACACCAGCACCAGTGCGGCTACGCCAAAGCCCGACAGGTCGGCGTACTTGGGGTTGGGCACCGTCGGCATGATCGCGAAGCCCTTGGGCACGGCGGGAATGGAGCTGCCCGGCGAAGTCACTTCGGCCAGCCACTTCGCATAGACCGGGTCGACCAGCGCGGGTGCCGTCGGGCCCACCGGGTTGCCGAAGATCCAGTTGATGCCCACGCGCATCAGGCTGATGCCGATGACCGCGATGATGGTGCCAGTGACCACCGGCGGAAAGAAGCGCAGCATTCGGCTCACCAGCGGCGCGATCAGTATCGACACCACACCCGCGCCGATGATGGCGCCGAACAGCAGCTGCGCGCCGTTCTGACCGGGGTTGGCATTGGCGATGGCCACCATTGGTGCGACGGACGCGAAGGTCACGCCCATCATCACGGGCAGCTTGATGCCGAAGAACTGCGTGGCGCCCAGTGCCTGGATCAGCGTGGCGATGCCGCAGCAGAACAGGTCGGCCGAGATCAGCAGCGCGACCTCGTCGGGTGTGAGCTTGAGCGCGCGCCCGACGATCAGCGGCACCGCGACGGCGCCCGCATACATCACCAGCACGTGCTGCAGGCCGAGGGCCGCGAGCTTGCCCGAAGGCAGGCGCTGGTCCACGGGATGGACTGTTGAGAGAGAACTGTCGGCCGTCATCGTTGGGCTCCTGCTGCGGCGAGAAGGAAGGTGGGCGACACGGCTTGGCATGCGCACACCCCGTTTTGTGTACGCCAAACTGTATACAACTTATGCAACAATCCGACTCAGGAAAACCCGCATCCGGCGCGGGCCCTCATGGCGCCCCCGCCTGGTGCTACGCGACGGGGTAAGGGCCTTCGTCGAAGGCTTCGGCGTGGTAGCCCTTGCTGCCCACGTCGCGCGCCAGCTGGCTGCGGAAGTCGCGGCCCTCGCGCAGGCACTGCAGCACATGGGCGAAGTCGTGGCGCGGCTGCCAGCCCAGGTAGCGCCGTGCCAGTGCGTTCACGTAGACGCGGTCGAGCTGCGCGGGCAGCTTCCATCCTTGCTTCGCGTACAGCGCCTCGCACTCGGGGAACAGGCGTCGCAGCACCCGTGGCGCGCTTTCGCGCAGCATTGGCAGGTCGTCGCGCGCGAAGGGCGTGGTGGCCGAGACGATGTAGCTGCCGAAGCCCAGCGCCGGGGCGCGCGCGGCGGCGAGCAGGTGCGCTTCGACCACGTCCTCGATGTCGACCCGCCGGTGCAGCAGCTCGTTGGCTTGTGCGTTGTCCAGCGAATAGAGGCTGCGCACGGCGGCATCGTCGTCGTCTTCGGGGAAGAAGCGCGACGTTTTCAGCACGACGACCGGCAGGCGCTGCCTGCGATGGAACAGCTCGCACAGGCTCTCGGCGGATGTCTTCGTCACGCCGTAGATGTTCTTTGGGGTCGGCGTCACGTCTTCCGTGATCCAGGCGGCGGGCATGCCCTCGGCAGGCGTGAGCGCCGAGCCGAAAGTGCTGGTCGTGCTCGTGAACACGAAAGAGTTGACGCCAGCCGCCACCGCTTCTTCGAGCAGCACCAGCGTGCCCGTGATGTTGGTGTCGACGAAGTCCTGTAGGCTGTGCGTTGCCACATGGGGCTTGTGCAGCGTGGCCGCATGGATGACGGTGCGCACACCTTTCATGCACTCGCGAACGAATGCGCGGTCGGCGATGGAGCCGACGCGGTCGGTGAAGGCGGAGGGTGCGATGTCGATGCCGAGTGCGGCTTGCGAAGTCGTGCGCAGGGTGCGCATCAGGGCCTCGCCGAGGTGGCCGGCGCTGCCGGTGATCAGGGTGGTCATGGCCGCGAGACTATCGCCCGACGCCAGGGCCGTCCACGCATAAGTTATGCGCGTGGCCGGGCCTCGCGCACCGTGAGGCCCGAGGCCGTCTGCTTGGCGTCGTGCTTTGCAATGGCGGCTTCGCTCGCCACATCCTCGGCATGGCTGAACATGCCCGGTGGAATGCGCACCGCGCCGATGGACAGCGTCGAGAAGGGCGTGAACCGGACCACGCCATGCCGGTCCTCGCCTTCGATGCCACCGGACTGCCTTTCCGCCTCGTCGTAGAGGCTGGGCGCCTGCCGGTTGAAGTCGTCGATCAGAGCGGTGCAGCGCCGGTGCCAATCAGGGCTCTGGAACAGCACCAGAAAGTCGTCGCCGCCGATGTGGCCGACGAAGTCGCGATGGGCGTCTGCGTGCTGCGTTGCCAGCCGTGCGAGCAGCAAAATCATTTCGTCGCCGCGCCAGTAGCCGTAGTGGTCGTTGAACACCTTGAAGTTGTTCAGGTCGGCGTAGCAGGCAGCAAAGTCGGCGCCGCTGTCGAGCAGGCGCGCGATGTGGATGTTGATGGGGATGTTGCCCGGCAGCGAGGTCAGCGGGTTGGCGTGCCGCGCCGCCTCGATGCGCGCCTCGGTCACCGCGCGCACGAGCTGGTCGCCCGTGCCAAGGCCAACGTAGCGCTTCTTCTCCGTGACGATGAAACCTTCGCTCAGGTAGCGCTGGTCTTCCGACATCAGGATGCCGAGCAGGCTCTCGACGTTCTCCTCGCGCTCCACGATGCGCGGGGTGCTGCTGCCGTAGGCCAGGCAGGGGCGGCGGCCGTGGACCTCGCGGAAGTACATCCGTGCGTAGTCGTTCATGAACGACTGCCGGTTGATCAGCGAAACGGGGGTGCCCTTATCGACCACGGCGAGTGCATGCAGCTCGGGGTGCTTCTGGAAGATTTCAGAAACCTCGTCGATCGGCGTCTGCGGGCTGAGCGCAGGCGCCTGGATGACCAACAGGCTGCGCAGCACATTGGGCTGCGACGTTTGAGACGCATGCGGCATCACCGCGATGCGAGTGTCGCGGATGGTGGCCGCCATGGGCTCGGGCAGGGCTGGCTGCAGCGCCGGTGCCGGCCTGCCGAACAGGTAGCCCTGGCCGTGGGCAATGCCGAGGTCGCGCAGCACGTGCAGGTCTTTCGCGTCTTCCACGCCTTCGGCGATGAGCTCGGTGCCCAGCGCGTTGCCGAAGCCGACGATGGCGCGTACAAGTGCCACGCTCTGCGGGCTGTTCGCGATGCCCTGGGTCAGCAACTTGTCGATCTTCACGAAGTCCGGCTGCAGCTCTTTCCAGCGTCGCAGGTTGGAATGGCCTTCGCCGAAGTCGTCGAGCGCAACGCGCGCGCCCAGCGCATGCAGCGCCTCGACCGCGCGGCCCAGCGCTTCGGGGCTGCCGGTGGCCTGCTGCTCGGTGAGCTCCACGGTCACGTCGCGGGCGCTGACGTCGTGGTGCGCGAGCATGCGTTCGAGCCAGCACGCCGTGCCCACGCCGCCCATGGCCGCGACCAGTGCGTCGGCGCTCATGTTCACGAACAGCCGGCCCGCATCGGGCAGGCGGCCCCACTGGGCGAGGATGGCTTCCACGCACAGCAGCTCGAACTCGGTCAGCCGCGACTCGGCCGCGGCAAGTGCAAGCAGCGCCTGCGGGCTGTGGAGCGGGGTGCCGGCCGGTCCGCGAATGAGGGCTTCATGGCCGAAGACCGTGCCCTTGCGCAGATCCACGATGGGCTGGAAGAAGGGCGAGATCGCAGGAGGCGAGGCAGGGGTGGCGTTGGGCCGGGTTTGCCGGGGCATGCTGTGGAAGTTGTTCGTCGGCGACGCTCGCGCACGGGAAAAACGCGTAAGCCATTTGGGCTACATCATGACGCGGTTGTGTGACAGCCGCACCGGCCCTGCCGGCCGTGGGGTCAGGCGACGGTGGTGACGATGCGGCCCGTGTGCCCATCGGCCAGCGCGATGCGCTCCCACAGCACGCGGCCCGGGAGAATCGGGATGATCCGGTCGGCGTTGGCCTCGGTCGAGATCTCCAGCGAAGAGAGCTCGCCTGCGTGTCAGGCGAGCAGCGCCTTGACCAGGTCAAGTTGGCGGTCGGGCTTGTCGGTGCCGAGTTCGAGGCTGGATTCGATGCGCTCCAGGTGGTCGATCATGCTTGTCACGGCCGCTTCCACGTCGCCCTTGCGGCACAGGCGCAGGAAATCGGCGTGCTCGTCCGACGAGCAATGCGGGTCGTTCGACGAGTGGTAGAGCATGGCGATCAGCGAGCTGCGCGCCACCAGTTCGCGCACCAGTTCGGCCAGTGTGCGGTTGCCGGTGGCCTCGGCCAGCGCCACGTGGAAGTCGCCCAGCAGCTTCTCGCGCACGGTGCCCGTGGTGGTGGTCTGGCGCAGCGCGGTGCGCTCGAACTTGATGTGCTGCTCCAGCACCTGGTAGTCGCGCGGCCGCGCGGCGGCGATGAAGAGGCGCACCACCTCGCTTTCGAGGATGCGGCGCACCGCGAACACCTCGCGGGCCTCTTCCACCGAGGGCTGGCAGACGAAGGCGCCCTTGTCGGGAATCATCTCGATGAGCTTGTCCTTCGACAGCATCAGCAGTGCGGCGCGCACCTTTGTGCGGCTCACCGAATACACCCGGCCCAGCGCTTCTTCGCGCAGCCAGGTGCCGGGCGGCAGGCGCTTTTCGACGATCGCGGTGGCGATGTCGTTGGCGATGCTTTCGATGGAGCTGTTCTTGTCGGCTGCAGCCACGCCGTTCTCGTCCGGAACGGCGGTGGCAGGGGAAGCGGAGGGTTTGGAACTGGCGCGGGGCATGCGCGGATTGTGGCCTAGCGCGGCAGGGTGAAGCCCTCGAGCGCACCAATGATGGGCTTGGGCAGGGGCTTTGCCAATTCGCCGCGCTTGCTGGTGCGCAGCTTCAGGGCAACGAGCGATTCGATGACCTTGGTGCCCGCGGCCACGCCGTCGATCACGGGCACGCCGAGCACTTGCTCGATGTGCGCGCACAGGTCGGTCATGCCGGCGCAGCCGAGCACGATGCAGTCTGAGCCGTCTTCTTCGAGCGCGCGCCGGCACTCGTCGACGATGCGTTCCCGCGCACCCGAGCCGGGCTCTTCCAGTTCGAGCACGGGCAGTTCGCAGGCGCGCACGTTGGCGCAGAAGCGTTCCATGCCGTAGATCTCGGCCAGGTGCCAGGCTTGGCCCATGGTGCGGCCCAGCGTGGTCACCACGCTGAAGTGGCTGCCGATCATGCTGGCCAGGTGCATCGCCGCCTCGGCGATGCCCACCACGGGGCCGCGTGCCAGCTCGCGCGCGGCCTTCAGGCCCGGGTCGCCGAAGCAGGCGATCACGTAGCCGTCGATGCCTTCGCGCTCGCCCGCCGCGATCTCCTGCAGCAGCCCCGGCACGGCCAGCGCTTCGTCGTAGTGGCTCTCGATGGAGACCGGCCCCATGGCCGGGCTCACGGCCACGATCTCGGTGCCGGCATGCGCCACCGCGCGGGCGCAGGCACCGATCTTCTCGGTCATGCTCCAGGTGGTGTTGGGGTTGATGATCTTGATGCGCACGGCGCGGTCCCTTTCTTTCTCTTTCAGTTCAAGTCTTGCTGTTGCGGTTCAGCAGGGCATAGAGGACAAAGCCCAGGCCCATGCCGATGAACCAAGCATAGTTGGCGCCACCGCGAAGCGCCGGCACCATCACGCACAGGATCGGCACGAGGGCCGACGGCACCAGCGCCTGGATCGCCTTCGGGTTGTAGCCGCCGCTGTACCAGTATTCGCCCTTGGGGCTCATGGTGTAGAGCGCGTCCACGTCGATGCGCTGCTTGCGCACGATGTAGTAGTCGGCAATCAGAATGCCGAACAGCGGGCCGATGAACGAACCCAGCACGTCCAGCGTGTAGTGAATGACCTCGGGGCTGTTGTAGAGGTTCCACGGCGTGAGAAACACCGAGCCCACCGCGGCGATCATGCCGCCCGTGCGCCAGCTGATGTGCTGCGGCGCCACGTTCGAGAAGTCGAAGGCCGGCGAGACGAAGTTGGCCACGATGTTGATGCCGATGGTGGCGATCATGAAGGTCAGCGCGCCCAGCACCACGGCGGTGGTGCTGTCGATCTTGCCCACGGTGTGCACCGGATCGGTGATGAGTTCACCAAACACGGGCAGCGTGGCGGCGGTGGTGATGACGGTCAGCAGCGAGAAGAACACGAAGTTCACCGGCAGGCCCCAGAAGTTGCCCTTTTTCACCGCGTCGAAACTCTTGCCGTAGCGCGAGAAGTCGCCGAAGTTGAGCATCGGGCCGCTGAAGTAGCTCACCACCAGCGCAATGGCCGAGAGCATCACGGGCAGCGCGTCCCAGCCCTGGAACTTGATGCCGCCCAGGTTCAGGTCGATGTTGCTCCAGCCGGCCTTCCACACCAGCCAGCCGCAGAGCACGGCCATCACCACGTACACCGCCGGGCCGGCCCAGTCGATGAACTTGCGGATGGCGTCCATGCCGCGCCAGAACACGAAGGCCTGCAGCACCCACATGACCATGAACGCGACCCAGCCGAGGGCCGAGAGGCCGACGAAGCCGTACTGCGCGACATCGGCATACGGCGCCAGGCCGGGCGCCATGTGCAGCGCCAGCACCATGAAGGCCGCCGAGGCGAGGTACGTTTGCACGCCGTACCAGGCCACCGCGATCAGCCCGCGGATGATGGCCGGAATGTTCGCGCCCAGCACGCCGAAGGACGCGCGGCAAACCACGGGGTAGGGCACGCCCGTCACCTGGCTGGGCTTGGCTACCAGGTTGCAGAAGAACTGCACGATCACGATGCCCACCAGCAGCGACACCAGCACCTGCCAGCTCGACAGGCCCAGCGCGAACAGGCTGCCGGCCGTGATGTAGCCGCCCACGCTGTGCACGTCGGACATCCAGAACGCAAAGATGTTGTATTGGCCCCAGGTCTGCTTCTTCAGCGGAGCGAGGTCTTCGTTGGTCAGGCGCGGGTGGTAGCCGGGCTTGATGACGGCGTTCGATTCCGCGTGCGGCGCGATGCCGGCTTCGCTTGCCCCCGCGGGGGCCTGGCTGACGACTGTGCTCATGGTCTTTCCTCGTGCGAGTGGGGTGGATTGAGTGCCTGCTTTTCGGATGCGTTATTTGTATACAAAAAATGCACTCAATCAAGACCATTCGAGGAATCATATATCCGTAGATTCCCTGATGCGCTGTGGGTGGTGCTCCGCAGGAACAAGGTGCGTCGGAAGAACAAGGTGCGTCGGCGTACATCCGGCCCGAACTCGCGCCCGACGCTATGGCGCTGTTCGGCCCACGGCAACCGAATGGCTGCGCAGCGCCGGACGATCTGGTCTATCGATTGCTAGAGAACATTCGCCGGGGCTGAGCCCGGCAACACATGATCCCTGCAAATTTTTCGGCAACTCTCCTGAACACCATGAACATTCGACGCTACATCTGCGCTTTCATTCTCGGAGCCTCCTTCATTGGAGCCCATGCGCAGAGTGCGGCACCTTCAGCGGCAGCCTCGTTGCTCTCGCAGGCCCTGGCACTGTCCGATGGCGCGCAGCCCCAGGTTGTCGAATGGCGCCGGCACATTCACCAGAACCCCGAACTGGCCTACCAGGAGACCGGCACCGCGAAGTACATCGCCCAGGCCCTCGCCGGCATGCCCGGTCTGGAGGTGCATACCGGAATCGCCGGCACGGGCATCAAGGCCGTGCTTCGTGGCGGCCGCCCGGGCCCCGTGGTGGCGCTGCGGGCGGACATGGACGCCTTGCCCGTGGAGGAGCGCAACGAGCTGCCTTTCAAGTCCACCGCCAAGGCGGACTGGTTGGGCAAGCCCGTCGCGGTGTCGCATGTCTGCGGGCACGACTCGCACGTCGCCATGCTGCTGGGTGCGGCCAAGGTGCTGTCCTCATTGCGTGACCAGTTGGCGGGCACGGTCGTCTTCATCTTCCAGCCGGCTGAGGAAATCGGCCCGGGCCTGGGCAAGTCCAGCGGTGCCATGGCCATGGTGCGCGAGGGTGTGCTCGACAACCCCAAGGTCGACGTCGTGCTCGGCCAGCACATCAGCAACCAGGCGCCTTCCGGCGCGATCCGCTACAGGCCGGGTCCGATGCTGGCCAGCATCGACGTGTTCAACATCAAGTTCAAGGGCACGGGCGGACACGGCGCAGCGCCGTGGGCCTCCAATTCGCCCATGCTGGCCGCGGCCGAGACCGTGCTGGGCTTGCAGAACATCGTGAGCCACCGGCTCAACCCGACCATCGACGGCGGGCCAACGGTCGTGACCACCGGCATGCTGCAAAGCGGGAATCGCTTCAACGTGCTTCCCGAGACGGCCGAGATTGCCGGCACGATCCGTGCGCTCTCGTCCACGAACCAGAAGATCGCCCAGGAGGAGATCCGCCGTCGCGCCACAGGCATCGCGGCCAGCTACGGCGTGCAGGCGGACGTGAAGATCGACAGCGGCGATGGCTACGAGGTGCTGGTCAACGACCAGGACGCCACGCTCTCGCTGGTGGGGGCCTTCGGTGCCGCCGCCGGCGGCGCCGCGAAGGTGAGCCAGATGCCGGCTTCCATGGGATCGGAAGACTTCGGCGCCTTCGGCTCGACCGGTGTGCCGGTCGTGTTCTGGATGCTGAACGCTTCGCCGATGGGCGACAAGGACGGGCCGGTGAATCACTCGCCGTTGTTTCAGATCGACGAGTCGGCGATGCGCGTGGGCGTTCGCGCACTGACCGCGGCGACGCTTTCTCAACTGACCAGCGCGCGGTTCCAGGGGCGCTGAACGTTTGCGGCGGCGAACGGCCGCAGAGAGGAGACCGCTCAGTGCAGGCTGTAGTGGTAGTCGTAGCTGCGCAGCCGAAGCCTTGGCTTGCGCGGTTCATCGAAATGAAGCTGCAGCAGATTGCGCGGGTGGGCGGTGTCCACCAGCAGCTGGTTTTCGGACTCGGGCGAGCCCGCCTGCGACAGCGCGAGGCGTTTGAACACGTTGGTTAGGGCGGCTTCGGCGTCCTGTGGCTTGTACTCGTCGTCCAGCAGCAGTCCGGGTTCGGCGATGTGCGCCTGATGGAGCCAGTACCAGACTCCTTCATTCGGTATCGCGGGTTGGGCGCCGGGGTTGCCTTCGTCTGCCGGGGTGTTGGGCGGCTCCTTGGGAGCGACGCCATCCGGGTCCCAGGCCAGGGCGCCGAGGCCGTCGCCGATCTCCACGAACACGGCCACGCTGCGCTGGTAGCGCGCGAGAACGGCGGGGGGCAGCAAGGCGTTCAGGGCCTGGTCGCCACCGCCGAGAGCATGGCCGCCCAAGCCCAGCAGCAGGTCGATGGGCGTCTGCAGGCGGTGGGGAGGCAGGAAGTACGAGTTGCCGATCTCGATGTTTGCCCCGCCCAGCACTTCGCGCAGCACCGCGGGCAACCGGACGTTCAGGCGCGTCTCCGATTCGAGGAGTGCTGCTTCCGCGGTGATGCCGGCAGGCAAGTGCGGCTCGCCCACCTCTACCAGCCGGGACAGATGGGCAAAGGCCTGGACCCGATCGATCAGGGGCTGGCTCCGGTCGTACAGCGGATGGGAGACAGGGGCCATGTCGAGCACGGCCCAACGCTTCTTGAATGATGTGGCTCGCCCTTGCGCGTCGACATGCGATCCGCGCAGTTCGAGTCGCTGGAGTCCGGCGGGCAGATCGAAGACCACCGCAGGGAGCTTCTTCAGCCCGGGCAGCACGGCCTTGTGCTCCAGCCGGGCGACGGTCCTGCCATCGATCAGCACATCGGCATTCACCTGCTCGCCTGCGGCGAGCCAAGGGTGGATTCCGGCCTTGCCGTTCTTGGCTCCCTGCGGCATCGCCTGCGCAGGAGCGCTCTTGCCGAAAATCCGCGACAGCCCCGTCCACAGTCCGGCAAGAGGCGATCGCGGGTGCTGGTGGACATGATCGGCAGGAGAGGGAGGAGTCGCTGGCATCTTCGCTGTGGATTCAGAAATTCGATGCCCCGCAGTGTCGCTCGACTGATGCATCGAAATTGGTGTGGCTCACAAGAAAAATATATCGCTTTCGATAATGAGGGCCGCTGCCTAAAGTTGCGCCCATCCCACCCCTTGATCCGATGGAAAGCCCATGAGCACCACCAGCACCCGCATCCCGTTTCATCTCGCGTTCCCCGTGCGCGACATCGCCGAGGCACGCGCCTTCTACGGCGACCTGCTGGGATGCCCCGAAGGCCGCAGCGCGCCTGAATGGGTGGACTTCGATTTCTACGGCCATCAGATCGTGGCCCACCTGGCGCCTGACGAATGCGGCCACCACCAGAGCAGCCAGGTCGACGGTCACGACGTGCCTGTGCGTCACTTCGGCGCGATCGTTCCCATGGACCAATGGCAGGCCATGGCCGACAAGCTCATCGCCCGCCAGACCAAATTCGTCATTGAGCCCTACATCCGCTTCAAGGGCGAGCCCGGCGAACAGGCGACGATGTTCTTCCTGGACCCCTCCGGCAACGCCATCGAGATGAAGTCGTTCGCAGACCTGAGCTCGCTCTTCGCACGCTGAACGGGCAATGGCCCATGGGTCGCGGGGGCGCTGGTGCCCGATGCGCGCGCGCCTTTAAGATGCGCTCGCCCGCCGCGGTCGCCGACCGCGCGTTAACGCAACAGAGTCGCGCCCATGCTCCAACTTCTCTCCGATCCCCAAGTCTGGATTGCCTTCGCTACCCTGACCGCGCTTGAGCTGGTCCTCGGGATCGACAACATCATCTTCATCTCGATCCTGGTCGACAAGCTGCCGCTGGCCCAGCGGGAGTTCGCGCGGCGCATCGGTCTTTTCATGGCCATGTTCATGCGCATCGGCCTGCTGTTGGTGCTGGCGTGGATCGTCGGGCTGGTGAAGCCGCTCTTCGAGGTGTTCGGCCAGGAGATCTCGGGCCGCGACCTGATCCTGATCCTGGGCGGGCTGTTCCTGATATGGAAGAGCACGAGCGAGGTTCACCAGTCGCTGGAGGGCGAACACGAGCACAAGCAGAGCACGGCCAAGGCGACCTTCGCCTCGGTGATCACGCAGATCATGATCATCGACCTGGTGTTCTCGCTCGACTCGATCATCACCGCGGTCGGCATGGTGGACGACGTGCGCGTGATGATTGCGGCGGTTATCGCCTCGGTGCTGCTCATGATGCTGTTTGCCGGGCCGATCGGCCGCTTCGTCTCCAACCATCCCACCATCAAGATGCTGGCGCTGTCCTTCCTGGTGGTGGTGGGCGTCGTGCTGGTCGCCGAAGGCTTCGAGCATCACGTGCCCAAGGGCTACGTGTACTTCGCAATGGCTTTCTCGCTGAGCGTGGAAATGCTCAACATCCGCATGCGCAAGAAGTCGGCCAAACCCGTGGTGCTGAATCCGCCCCACATACCGGGCGATTGAAGGGCCGAGCCGGTCAAGTCGGCATTACGCCGAACGTCGGCGAGTCGGTGTCGTTGCTTCGGCCGCATCGCGCAGGCACTGGGCGAAGTGCGCCACCACGGGCGGACTGGCGCGGGGCTTGCGATGAAGCAGGCCGATCTCGCGATGGAAGGTGAACTCGCCCAGCGAGACGATGCGCACCCCCGCAGGCATCGGAAGATGCGCCTCGACCAGCGGGACAAGTGCCACGCCCAGGCCTCTGGAGGCCAGGTGGATCAACCCGGGGATCTCGTCGATCTCGATGGCGTCGTTGACGGAAAGGCCTTCACGGCGGAGAAACGCCTCGACCATCCGCCCTCCGAACGAAGCCCTGTCGTAGCGAAGGAACGGCTGTTCCTGGATCAGCGCCCGCCAGTTCTTCGTTGCGGGCATGGCCTTGGGCACGACCAGCACGAAGGGCTCTTGCACCAGCGCCTGCCATGTCAGGTCGGGAGGCATTCCGAAGGGCGGGCGGATGATCACGGCCGCATCGATCTTGCCGGCGTCCAGATCGTCCATCAGACGCATCGAAACACCGGGCGACACATGCACGCGCACAAGGGGAAATGATTTGCGCAACTGCTCGAGCGCACGCGCCAGCAACGTAGGCTGCGCCGAGGCAATCGAGCCGATGCGAAGGAGCCCCCGCGTGGCGTCGTCTTGAGGGAGTTCGCCGAGCTTGGCGAACAGGGCACAGATTTCTTCCGCCCGCGGCAAGGTCGTCTGGCCCGCGACGTTCAAGGTGGCCGATCGGCCCGTCCGGTCGAAGAGCTCGAAGCCCAGGGCTTCTTCGAGCCGCTTCATCTGGCTGCTCACTGCCGATTGCGTGAGGCCGATCCGGTCGCCGGCTGCCGCGAAGGTGCCGAGCTTGCACACCGCAATGAAGGTCTTGAGTTCGTTGATCACGCCTGGAGCATCGCAAACATCGATGCTCGGGTCAATCGAGCTTCAACAGAAGTGATGGATGTCCGGCCATCCAACGGCCATGGGCTATTCTTCGCACCCTTCAAAGCAGGTATGCGCCTCGCACCGATCGATGCCTTCCATCAAATTCCGCTCGCGGCTCTCGCTGGCCTTTGCAGCCCTCGTTGCGCTGGTCTGCGTGCAGGCCGCGTTCATCTACCTGGGCTCCGAGCGCGTCACCTTCTATGCGCAGCACAGCCGGCTGGCGAGCGACATCCAGTCCGACCTGTTGGAGCTGTCCGCCAACAAGCAGCGGCTGCGGGTCTGGGCCTCGCTGCGGCTGATGAACGGCGATGCACCCATCGAGTCGCGCGACCGCTGGCTGGCCGGCATGCGCTCCAGCGCAGCCAGCCTGCGGGACCTGACGCAGCGCGACCTGGCCTGGTGGACCACCGTGACCTCGGCGCGGGGCACGCAGGTGCCCGAAGCGGTGAACCAGCTCGCGGCCAGCATCGACCTGCTCGATGCCAACATCGCCGCGGTCCAGGATCGCCTGCTGCAGCTCACGCCGCTGGAGTCGGGCGCGGAGTTTTCATCGGTGTGGCAGCAGATCAACCAGGTGTTCGACGTGACGCGCGGGCGCGATCTGCGCGAACTCGTCAACGGCGCGATCGAGCGACAGAAGCAGGCAGTGCCGGCCGCGCGCCTGGCCACCGAACACGCCATCGAAGTGCTGCGCCTGCAGGCCGTCGGCCTCGCTGTGCTGACCCTGGCCGCCGCGGTGCTGCTCGCCATTCGCCTGAACCGGCGGCTGCAGGCGCCCATCGCCAGCCTGCTGACCGGCACGCAGGCTTTGCAGGCTGGCCAGATGGACCATCGCATGGCGGTCGGCTCGGGTGATGAATTCGGCCAGGTGGCCGAGAACTTCAACGCCATGGCCGCCGAACTGCAGCAGCGCCGAAGCGATGCCGAAGCCGCACGGCACAAGCTCGAAGAAGCAGTGGACGCGCGCACGGCCGAGTTGCAGACCGCTCACGTCACGCTGCAGAACATCGATCAGCGCCGGCGCCAGTTGTTTGCCGACCTGAGCCACGAGTTGCGCACGCCGGCCACCGCCATCCGCGGCGAGGCCGAGATTGCGCTGCGCGGCACCGACAAGCCGCTGGCCGAATACAAGGAGACGCTGTCGCGCATCGTCGGCGGCGTGGAGCAGCTCGCGCGCGTGATCGACGACCTGATGCTGATCGCGCGCGCCGAGGCCGACCAGCTCGTCATGCGGCAGGACCAGGTGGACCTCGGCCTGCTGGTCGGCGATGCCGCCGAGCAGGCTGAGGCGCTGGGTGCGCTGCACGGCGTGGGGGTTCGCCTCGACGCCTCGCACGACGCGCAGCCGGGCATGCTTTACGTGCATGCCGATGCCGACCGGCTGCGCCAGGCCTTGGTGATCGTGCTCGACAACGCGGTGCGCTATTCGCGCTCGGGCGGCGAGGTTCGTATCGGCTGGCGTGAAGTCGATGGATGCGCGGAGATCGCGGTGCGCGACAAGGGCATAGGCATCGACGCCGACGAGTTGCCCACGGTGTTTCAGCGCTTCACGCGCGGGCAGCGCGCGCGGGCACACCGGGTCGACGGCACCGGCATTGGCTTGTCGATCGCACAGGCCATCGTTGCCGCGCACGAAGGTCGCATCGACATCGACAGCGAACCGTTCGTGGGCACGACGGTTCGCATCCGGCTGCCGCGCTTTGATGGCGCAGTTGCCCCCACAACGCCGGAGGCCGCATGAACAACATCCTCGTGGTCGAAGACGATCCGCGCGTGGCCGACTTTTTGCAGCGCGGCTTGCGCGCCGAAGGCTATGGCGTGCAGCTGGCCCGCACCGGCACCGAGGGCCTGGCGCTGGCGCGCGGCGGCGAGCCGGCGCTGCTCATCCTCGACCTGATGCTGCCCGGCATCAGTGGCCTGGAACTCTGCCAGACGATGCGCGCCGAAGGCCACCACGTGCCCGTGCTGATGCTCACGGCCATGAGCTCGCTGGAAGACAAGGTGAACGGCCTGCGGCTGGGCGCGGACGACTATCTGACCAAGCCCTTTGCCTTCGAGGAACTGCTCGCGCGCATCGAGGCGCTGCTGCGGCGCGGCCGCGAGCAGCGCGTGAAGGCGAGCAGCCTGCAGGTGGCCGACCTGGTGCTGGACCGCGAACGCATGCAGGTCACGCGGGCCGGACAGCCGATTGCGCTGACGGCGAAGGAGCTGGCCTTCCTGGAACTGCTGATGAGCGCACCCGGCCGCGTCTACAGCCGCGAGCGCATCCTTTCGAACGTGTGGGGCACCAACGAGGACCCGCTGACCAACGTGGTCGACGTCTATGTGCGCCGCCTCAGGGCCAAGATCGACGAGGGCCACCCGCTCGCGCTGCTCAAGACCGTGCGCGGCTTCGGCTACCGGCTCGACGCTCAGGAGACCTGAGCGTCCGGGTGCACGGGTGTGTGGGCTATTACAGCGCCGCGACCTTCACGAACACCGGGTTCGAGTAGAACCACAGATCGCTGTAGTTGCGCACGTTGATCGCATTGAAGCGCGCCACGTTGTCGGTGCCCGTGGTCTGTGCATCGGGCAACGGCTCGCCGGCGGCGGTTTCGTTGGGCACCTCGGTTCCCAGATTGGTGCCTCGCAGGCGGAAGTACTGGTTGTTGCCGGCCTTCACCGTGTAGCTCACTGCGAAGTAGCCGTCGGCGTCGAGCTTCCAGTCGTTGCGGGTGAAGCGCTTGAGCACGCGCGTCGACGGGTTGGTGTCGCGTGCGTAGCCCGGCGTGCCCGCCAGCTCGGGGCCGGTCACGTCGCCGGCGATCAGGTCGATGTGGTCGACCACCGGCTTCACGTTGGCGAAGTTGCCGCTGCCTAGCTGGTACTCGAAGTTGTTGCGCTCGGGGCTCTTGAAGCGGATGGTGATCTTCAGGTCTTCACCCGTCTTGGCCGCCACGTCCGAGCCCATTTCGCCAGAGCCCTTGGCGCTTTGCACCTTGAAGTCGAGCGCGTCGATCAGGCCGCCGTTCACCGCGAAGAGCTTGCCCGTGCGCAGGGCCGCGAGCAGCGACTTCGGGTCCTTGACGTCGCCCCACAGGTGGTTCCTGGCGTATTCGCCCGGCGCGTAGCCGCTGCTGTACTGGCCCTGCGAGGTGGTGAAGTGGTAGTCGGAGTCGGCCACGTTCCAGATGTGGCGGCCTTCGGACAGCAGCGCGTCCCAGGTGCCGCCGAGCTTGGCGACGAGGTAGTCGACGCCGCCGTAGGTGCGCGAAGGCAGGTTGGCCGGGATGTAGGCGCTGTTGTAGCCGCCGCGATCGGGCTCCATCTGGTTGCCGACCATGCCTTCGAGCGAGAACACGATGTTCGGCGCGAGGTCGTTCATCTCGCGCAGCTGGGCGATGGTGTACTTGCCGGGGTTGCGCGAAGGATGGTTGATCTGCAGGTAGCTGGTGTCGGGGTAGTTCTTCTTGAGCCAGGCGATCGCAGCGAGCGTCTCGGCGTGCGTGTCGTAGTTGACGCCGGCCTTCGGGCCCCAGGCGGTGACGTCGCCGGCCGGGAAGAGCGCGGCGGCGCGGTTGGTGAAGAGGTATTCGAACTGGCTCGCGGCCTTGAGCGCGGCATCCGACATGGGGTTGTCGGTCAGGATGCCGACGTTGCCGTGGTCATGCGAGGGCATGTCCCATTCGAAGGACGCGAAGATCGTCTTGTCGGCATATTTGCCGCCTGCCTGCAGCGCCTTGATGCGCGGCACCTGGTACTTGGCCATGCCTTCCGAGAACGGAATCTGCGCCGCCAGCTTGGTGCCGTTGTTGTCGTAGGAAGACAGGCGCAGGTGGTCGGACAGCGCCGCCCAGTCGAGCCCGAACTGGTCGAAGGCCTTGGCCAGCACCTGGTCGAGCGTGGAAATCTGCTGCGTGTCGTCCGACTGCATCGTGTGGATGTGCAGGTCGCCGACGGTCCAGCGGCCGGGCGGTACGGGATCGGCGGCGGGCGCGGGGGCAGGCGCGGGCGCGACGGCCGCCGGGGTGCTGGGCGCCACAGGGAAGAAGGCTGGGCCGCTGGAGTCTCCGCCGCCACAGCCGGCCAGCATGAGCGTGCCGATGGCGAGGGTGGAGAACAGCGAGCGGCGGAACGGGAGGGGAGTCGGAAGGATGGACATGGCGGTCTGAAAAAAGTGACGCGCACCTGAAGTGCGCGTGTCGAAGGAAGTCGCCGAGTCTCGAATGGCGCCATGACGCTTCGATGAAAGCAAAACGAAAGTTCGTTGTTTTCGCGCCCGCAACCGGGCCGCCGGATGGCTTGCCCTCTATAAACTGTGCCCCTTCCATGATCCCCAGCGCGCCTGTCCCCTTGCCCACCGCGTCCGTCGACGATGGAGTGCTGTCGCGCATGGTGCGCACCGATCAGCTCGTGACGGTGCGCCGCAGCGTTCTCTCGGCCATTCCGATCAGCGTGGTGCTGAGCTTCACCGCGGCGCTGGTCGCCCTCAATGCCGGCCGCGCGTTCGAAGGGCTGAGCTGGCTGCTGCTGTCGCTCATGGTGAACGGGGTGCGCAGCTACATCTGCCGCTGGCCATTCGCGCCGTCGCCCGGCGCCGAGCCCGGCAGTGGCGTTGCGACCTCGCCGGACGGCCGCCCGGTCGAATGGCACCTGCGCATCGCTGCGGTTCTGGCTGCGGTGTCGGGCTGTGTGTGGGCCCTCATTCCGTTTCTGTGCGACGGCTACTCATCGCCGCATGCGGTGTTCTACCTGACGGTGGTGTGCGGCATCTGCGCGGGTGCGGTCACCTATGGCATTGCCTATGCGCTCGTGCCCATCAGCTTCATCACGCCGGCGCTACTGTCGGTGGTGGGTTGCCTGATTTATGCAGGCGGCTTCGACAACCTTAGCCTGGCGGCGATGGTGTTGCTGTACCTCGCGGCACTGGTGCGCGGTGCGCTGCACAGTGACAGGACCTTCCGCGAAGGAAGCCGCCTGCGCAACGAAGCCACCGCAATGGCCGCACAGCTGCGGCTGGTGCACGCGATGTCACTGGACGCCACGCAGCAGCTGGCCTTCCGGGCCTCGCACGATTCGCTCACCGGCCTGCTCAACCGCGAAGGCTTCACCGAGGCGGCGACGCTGCACATCGCCGCACCCGGCGGCGGCCAGCATGGCCTGCTGCTGCTGGACCTCGACGGCTTCAAGGCGGTGAACGACGCCTTCGGCCACAAGGTCGGCGACCGCGTGCTGCAGGACGTGGCCCGCTGGCTGCAGCGGGAGACCGCCGACATGCAGGCCGTGCTCGGCCGCTGGGGCGGCGACGAGTTCGCGGTGCTCTACAGCCTGCAGGACGAGCGGCAGGCGCCCACGGCCATTGCGCAGGCGCTGATCCGTTCGATTTCCTTCGCCACTGCGCACTACGGCGGCCACCTGGGCGTGAGCATTGGCATCTCCGTCTCGGGCGATGCCGAGATCGCCGACATGCTCAGCTTTGCCGACGAGGCGCTCTACGAGGCCAAGCGCACCGGGCGCAACCGCTACCAGGTCTTCGACAAGGCGCTCAACCAGCGGCTGGCCACGCGCCGGGACGTGGAGCGTGACCTGCTCCATGCCATCGAGGCGCGCGACATCGGCGTGTGGTACCAGCCGATCATGAACAGCGACGGCCGCGAGGTCCACAGCCTCGAGGCGCTGATGCGCTGGAACCATCCGCGCCACGGCCACATTGCCCCCGAAGAGGTGATCTACGCGGCAGCGAGCACCGGTGTGGCCGAGCCGCTGCTGCGGCATCTGGTCGACGAGGTCTGCCTGGGCATGCGCCAGCTGGAGGCCGCGGGCTCCAGCCTGGCCGCCGTGCCGGTTGCCATCAATGTCTCGCCGCGCGAGATGGCGCAGCTGGCGGTCGACGACATCGTGCTCGGCATGCTGAAGGCGCGCGGCGTGGCACCGCGCCGGCTGCAGATCGAGATCACGGAAGAGGTGGCGCTCGACACCCATGCCACGCGCAGTCGGCTGAGCGCGCTGTCGGCCGCGGGCGTGGCAATCGTGGTCGATGACTTCGGCGTGGGCTATTCGTCGTTGGCGTCACTGCGCAGCGAGTACGTGCGGCAGGTGAAGATCGACCGCAGCTTCATCCTCGGCCTGTCGTCCTCGCCGGGCAACGTGGTGCTGGTGGACGCCATCGTCCAGCTCGGCCGCTCGCTGAACATCCAGGTGGTTGCCGAGGGCGTGGAAACGCAGGACGAGCTCGATGCCCTGCACGCGATGGGCTGCCGGCTGGTGCAGGGCTATCACCTGGCGCGGCCCGCGCCGCTGCCCGAGGTGATGGCATGGGCCGCGGCGCGCTCGGCGCCCGCAGCCGTCAAGGTCATCTGAGCCGGATCAGGATCAGGATCAGGATCAGGATCAGGCCAGCAGGTCGCTGAGCGTGCGCGCGATCACTTTGGTGGCGCGTCGCAGGTCTTCGAGCACCACGCGCTCGTCGCTGCGCTTGGCGTGCGATTCGAGCACCGTGCGCGGGCCGGCACCGTAGATCACGCCGGGAATGCCGGCTTCGACGTACAGGCGCACGTCGGTGTACAGCGGCGTGCCCATGGCCTTGATGGGCTCGCCGAACAGTTCGCCGCCGTGCTTCTGAATCGCATCGACCAGCGGCTTGTTGCCGGCCAGCGGCTTCATCGAATTGGCGAGCAGCAGGCGCTTGATTTCGACGGTGATGCCCGCGCTCTCGGCGGCGGCATCGGCAATCACCTTGCGGATCGCGGCTTCGACTTCGACCGGGTTCTCTTCGGGGATCATGCGGCGGTCGAGCTTGAACATGACCTTGCCGGGTACCACGTTGGTGTTGGTACCGCCTTCGATGCGGCCCACGTTGAGGTACGGGTGCGTGATGCCCTCGACCTTCGACGTGACCTGCTGGTAAAGCGTGTTCTGCGCATACAGCGCGTTGAGGATCTTCACGGCGCCTTGCAGCGCGTCGATGCCGGTGGCCGGCACGGCGGCGTGGGCCATCTTGCCGTGCACCGTCACTTCCATCTGCAGGCAGCCGTTGTGCGCGGTGACCACTTCGTAGCTGAAGCCGGCCGCGATCATCAGATCGGGCTTGGTCAGGCCTTTTTCGAGCAGCCAGCCCGGGCCGAGGATGCCGCCGAATTCTTCGTCGTAGGTGAAGTGCAGCTCGACGCTGCCCTTGGTCGGCTTGGCCACCGCTTCGAGCGCACGCAGCGCGAAGGTGAAGCTGGCGAAGTCGCTCTTGCTGACTGCTGCTGCACGGCCATAGAGGCTGCCGTCGGCGATTTCGCCGCCGTATGGGTCATGCGTCCAGCCTTCGCCCGGGGGCACCACGTCGCCGTGGGCGTTCAGGGCCACGGTGCGGCCTTCATTGCCGTACTTGCGGCGCACGATCAGGTTGGTGATCGATTCGAGGCCGTAGTCCTTCACTTCCTGCGCGGGCACGGAGTGCTTCTCGGCGTCGAGGCCGAAGTCTTTCAGCAGCTCGGCGGTGCGCTCGGCGTGCGGCGCGTTGTTGCCTGGCGGTGTGTCGGTGGGCACCTGCACCAGTTGCTGCAGGAATTGCACTTCCTCGTCGAAGTGCGCGTCGATCCAGGCGTCGAGCTTGGCGTAGTCGGTCATGGTTGTTCTTCTGTGAATCAGTGGGCTTGTTCGGTGGCGAGGTTTTCCAGCAGCAGCTGGAAGGCCTGCACTGCGAGCTGGATGTCGTCGTTGGTGCTCGATTCGAGCGGGTTGTGGCTGATGCCCGAGTTGATGCCGCGCACGAACAGCATGGCCTGCGGCATCACCTCGTGCAGCTTCATCGCGTCGTGGCCGGCGCCGCTGGGCATGCGGAAGAGCGGAATGCCCAGCGTATCGACCGCCTTCTCCCAGCGCTGCTGCCATGTGGGCGCGCTGGGTGCGGCGGCGGCGCGCATCGTCTCTTCGAGCTCGTAGCGCACGCCGCGGCGCTCGCAGATGTCTTTCAGCGCGTTGACCACGTCGGTGGCCAATGCATCGCGCTGCGCGTTATTGGGCGCGCGCAGGTCGAGGCTGAACTTGCAGCGGCCCGGCACCACGTTGATCGAGCCGCTGGGCACTTCGAGCATGCCGACGGTGCCGACCGAGTCGCCGTCTTTCGCGGCGCGCTGCTCGGTGTAGAGGATCAGCTCGGCCACGGCTGCTGCGGCGTCGCGGCGGCGGTCCATGGGCGTGGTGCCGGCGTGGCTGGCCATGCCGATCACTTCGCCCACGTAGCGCACGCTGCCGTTGATGGAGGTGACGATGCCCAGCGGCAGGTCGAGCTCGGTCAGCACTGGGCCCTGCTCGATATGCACTTCGACGAAGCCGAGGTAGCGTGCCGGATCGCGCTGGATCTTCGGGATATCTTCCTGCTTCAGGCCCGCTTGCTGCATGGCCTCGCGCATGGTGATGCCGTCGACGTCCTTCTGGTCGAGCCAGCGCTGGTCGAAGTGCCCGATGAGCGCGCCCGAACCCAGGAAGGTTGCCTTGTAGCGCTGGCCTTCTTCTTCGGCGAAGCCCACCACCTCGAAGGCGAAGGGCAGGCGCTTGTTCTGCCGCTTGAGTTCGCGCACGCAGGCCATCGGCACGAAGATGCCGAGGCGTCCGTCGTACTTGCCGCCGTTGCGCACGGTGTCGTAGTGCGAGCCGGTGAGCAGGGTCTTGGCGCCGGGCGTCGAGCCTTCATAGCGGCCGACCACGTTGCCCACGGCGTCGATGTGCACGGAGTCGAAGCCCACGTCGCGCATCAGCGCGCTGATCTGCGCGGCGCAGGCGCGGTGCGCGTCGGTCAGGTAGGTGACGGTGAGCTGGCCCTTCTCGGCATAGCCCGGGTCGGTGTGCACCGAGAGCTGTTCCTGCCAGTCCCACACATCATTGCCGAGCGCGACGTCGGCGGCGAACTTGTCGTCGAGGCGGATCTCCGCAATGCGATGGATGTTGCGCAGCGCCTCGCCGAGTTCGAAGTCAGGGTGGTTGTACAGCCGGCGCGCAAAGGTGTCGATGATCTCGCGCTTGGGCAGCCCCGTGCCGCGCGGGCCGCGCACAGCGAGGATGAACGGAAAGCCGAACTTCGCGTTGTAGTCGGCGTTGAGTTGCTGGATCTTCGCGAACTCCTCGGGCGTGCAGTCGGTCAGGCCGGCCTTGCTCTGCTCGTTGGTCGATTCGGCCGTCAGCGTCTTGCTGACCATGGCCTTGCCTGCGAGTTCGGGGTGGGCGCGGATGAGGCCGATCTGCTCCTCGGCCGATGAAGCGGCCAGCGCCTGCACCAGCGCATGCTTGAGATGCGCGAGCGAGCGGAACGGGCGAGCGGCCAGGGCGCGCTGAGCGATCCAGGGTGAGTGCTCGTAGATGCCGTCGAGCAGCGCGACGGCTGCGGCCGGCACGGCGGCGTTGAGTTGGGCGATGGTGAGGCTCATGATGCGGCTCCGGCAATAGCTCCGGTTTCGAAGGGGTGCGCCTGCTTCCAGTGGCGCGCGATATCGACGCGCCGGCAGACCCACGCGCGGTCGTGCTGTGCGATGTGATCGAGAAAACGCTGCAGCGCCGTGATGCGGCCCGGCCGCCCGAGCAGGCGGCAGTGCATGCCGATGCTCATCATCTTCGGGCTGTTGTCGCCGTTCGGGTCGCCTTCGGCGTACAGGGCGTCGAAGGTGTCCTTCATGTACTGGAAGAACGGGTCGGCGTGCGAATAGCCCTGCGGCAGCGCGAAGCGCATGTCGTTGCAGTCGAGCGTGTAGGGCACGATGAGCTGAGGCACCACGGTGCCGTCGGTCTTTTGCACCTTCATCCAGAAGGGCAGGTCGTCGCCGTAGTAGTCGCTGTCGTATTCGAAGCCACCGTAGTCGGCCACGAGGCGGCGCGTGCGCGGGCTGTCGCGGCCGGTGTACCAACCCAGGGCGCGTTCGCCGGTGAGCTTTTCAATCGCTTCCATGCCCAGGCGCATGTGCTCGCGCTCTGTGGCTTCGTCGAGGTTCTGGTAGTGGATCCAGCGCCAGCCGTGGCAGGCGATCTCGTGGCCCAGCTCCTTGAAGGCGGCGGTCAGCTCGGGGTAGCGTTGCAGCGCCATGCCCACGCCGAATACGGTGAGCGGCAGGCCACGCTTTTCGAACTCACGCAGGATGCGCCATACGCCGGCACGCGAGCCGTACTCGTAGATGCCTTCCATGCTGATGTGCCGGTCGGGAAAGCTGGCCGGGTTGAACATCTCGGAGAGGAACTGCTCGGAGCCCGCATCGCCGTGCAGCGTGGCGTTCTCGCCGCCTTCCTCGTAGTTGAGGACGAACTGCACCGCGACGCGCGCACCGCCCGGCCATTGGGCGTGGGGCGGGTTGCGGCCGTAGCCGACGAGGTCGCGCGGGTAGGGCAGGGTGGTGTCGTAGACGGTCATGGTGTAGATCAGGACAGCGCGAGTGAGATGTCGTTGGTGGGCACCTTGCGGTCGAACGTGAGATTGGCCTCGACGTGCTCCAGGTGTTCGGTCATGAGGCGTACGGCGCGTTCTTCATCGCGCGCGGCCAGCGCCTTCACGATGTCGGCATGCTCGTCGTTGGAGTGCTCGGCTGCGCTGGCGCTCTGGTACATGAGCGTGATGAGGGCGCAGCGCGAGATGAGCTCGCCGAGGATCTGCGCCAGCACCTGGTTGCCCATGAGCTCGGCCATGCGCACGTGGAAGTCGCCGAGCAGTTCGGTGCGGCCCGAAATGTCTTCGCCCGACACGGCGGATTTTTCGAGCGCAACGTGCTCCTTCAGCGCCTTGATCTTGGCGGGCGTGACGGTGCGCACGAACTCGCGCGTCATCTCGGCCTCGAGCATGCGGCGCACGGCGAACACCTGCTTGGCCTCGTCGACGGCCGGTGCGGCCACGAAGGCCCCGCGCGCGGGTTCGAGCCGGATGAGCTTGTTCTGCGACAGCTGGAACAGCGCCTGTCGCACCAGCGTGCGCGACACGCCGAAATGATCGGCCAGCTTCTGCTCGGCCAGTTTGGTGCCGGGCTGAAGCCGATGCTCGACGATGGCCTTCGTGAGGGCATCGACGATCGAACGGGTGGTGGAGGACTCCATGTTTTTCATGATAGACCCAAAGCCGGTAACTGTATACACTTTTGTCCACCGGAATTTCCCGCACCCATTTCAAGGAGCGCCCCATGGGCCTGAGCACTCACGTACTGGACACGATGCATGGCGGCCCCGCGGCCGGCATGGAGGTTGCGCTGTACACCACCGACGGCGACGCCGCGACGCTGGTGAAGCGCTTCACGCTGAATTCGGACGGCCGCAGCGACGGCCCGCTGTACGACAACAACTCGTTGAAGGCCGGCACCTACCGGCTGGTGTTCGATGTGGCGGGTTATTTCAAGGTCCGCGGCGTCAAGCTGCCGGAGCCCAATTTCCTGAACAAGGTGTCGCTGGACTTCGGCGTGGCGCACACCGACCAGCACTACCACGTGCCCCTGCTCGTCAGTCCGTGGAGCTACTCCACGTACCGGGGCTCCTGAGGTCAGTCACCTTGTTGCTGCCCCTCTGTCAGGGTGTCGAGCTGAAAGCGCCCGCTCTTGTCCCACAGCCAGGTGTCGGTCCACGTGACTGCGCCGAGGCGGGTGGCGGCGGGGAAGGGCGCGGCCTGCAGCACGAAACGCTCGATCTCGGCGACCACTTCGGGCGCATGCTGGGGCGCGCGCAGCCAGTGCATCGAGACCACCTTGCCGCCAGCATCCAGATTCACCTGCAGCGTACCGACCGCATAGAGCATGGGCGGCAGTTGCCCACCGTAGATGCGCGAGCGGTTGATGTCGTAGATGTGGCGCGCCGCATCGCGGCGGTAGTCGCGCGCCGTGGCGGCGTTCGAGGCGCGGGGCACGCGGCCGGATGCGCTGGAAGGGGAGGCACTGCTCAACTGGCCGGGCACGGCGCCAGGGCTGCCGCAGCCGGCCAGCCAGAGTGCGGAAAGAACGGAAGCGGCAAGTGCGAGGCGGCGGGGCGTAAGCTGGCGATTCATCGCCGGGTTTATACCGTGAGTCTTCACGGGCCCGGCAACCGAAGGTATCGACAACGATGAGCGGTGCGGTCGATCAACTGCTGGCACGTCTTCGCCACGAAGACGCGGTGCTGGTGCGCGTCGAATCGACGCAGGGCTCGGCGCCGCGCGAGGCCGGCACCTGGATGGCGGTGTGGGCCGATGCGCTCACGGCCACCATCGGCGGCGGACAGCTCGAATTCCAGGCCACGAAAGAAGCACGCGAAATGCTGGCCGGCACGCGCGCGCCCTTCGACGGCATCCAGCGCTACCCGCTGGGCCCGAGCCTGGGGCAGTGCTGCGGTGGCGTGATGTTCCTGTCGTACGAGCGCGTCACTGCCGCCGATGCGCCAAGGCTGCAGCGCGAACTGGTCGCGCAACTCAAGCCCGTGGCGCTGTTCGGCGGCGGCCATGTGGGGGCGGCACTGGCGCGGCTGCTGGCCGCGTTGCCGTTTGCAGTGCGCTGGATCGACAGCCGCGACGGCGTGTTCCCCGAAGAATTGCCCGCGCAGATCGACACCGAACATTCAGAACCCGTGCAGGACGCCGTGGCCGCGCTGGCGCCGGGCAGCCGCGTGCTCATCATGAGCTTCAGCCATGCCGAAGACCTAGACATCGTCATCGCCTGCCTGAAGCGCCTGCGCGAGCGCAACGACTTGCCCTACGTCGGCCTGATCGGCAGCAAGACCAAGTGGGCCACCTTCAGCCATCGGCTCGAAGCGCGGGGCTTCACCGCTGACGAACTGGCCCGCATCACCTGCCCGATCGGCGTGCCCGGCATCACGGGCAAGGAGCCCGAGGTGATCGCCGTGGCAGTGGCGGCACAGTTGTTGCAATCGTTGGGCTGAACAGGGTTTTCCCGGCGGCCGCCGCCCCAAAAAACAGCCCCGTCCTTTGTCAAAACTGTATACACTTTCGGTCCACAACAAGCCGCAGCGGAGCGAGGCCCATTTTTCCATGGAGCCTGCGTTCGCGGCACTTTCTCTGCTTACAGCGCCCGCGGTGGTGAGCAGGCTGAAACCCCTCCTTGGCGCCCCCACGCGCCGACTGGGTTGAGAGAGAGCACATGGAAAGCTATTACCTCGACTGGGCCAACCTGCTGCTGCGCTGGGTCCACGTCATCACCGCCATCGCCTGGATCGGCGCCTCCTTCTACTTCGTGATGCTGGACAACAGCCTCGAGAAGCCGCAGGACCAGGAATCGCTCGACAAGGGCGTGGGCGGCGAGCAATGGGCCGTGCACGGCGGCGGCTTCTACAACATGCAGAAGTACGCGCTGGCGCCCAAGAAGCTGCCGGACCACCTGCACTGGTCGTACTGGGAGAGCTATTCGACCTGGATCACGGGTTTCACGCTCTTCACCATGTCGTACCTGTGGAACGCGAGCACGTACCTCATCGACAAGTCGAAGATGGACTGGCAGCCCGGTGCCGCCATTGCCGTTGCACTGGCCTTCTTCGTGGTGTTCTGGATGGTGTACGACGGTATCTGCCAGGTCTTCGGGCGCCGCAAGCACGGCGACACCATCGTCGGCGTGCTGATCGCGATCTTCATCGCCTTCGCGACCTGGCTGGCTTGCCAGTGGTTCGCGGGCCGCGCGGCCTTCTTGCTGGTGGGCGCGATGATGGCCACGACCATGAGCGGCAACGTGTTCTTCTGGATCATTCCCGGCCAGCGCAAGAACGTGGCGGCGCTGCGCGAGGGCAAGCCGGTTGACCCGGTGCACGGCCAGCGCGGCAAGCAGCGCAGCGTGCACAACACCTACTTCACGCTGCCGGTGCTGTTCGCGATGCTGAGCAACCACTACAGCTTTACCTACACGCACAAGTACAACTGGATCGTGCTGCTGCTGATCATGCTCGGCGGCGCGGCGATTCGTCAGTTCTTCGTGGTGCGGCACCGCTTCAAGCTGGGCAATGCGGGCAACCCGCTGCCTTACGCGCTGGTCGGCATCGTGGTGCTGGGCCTGACCATCGTCTGGATGAAGCCTGAACCCGTGGCGGCGCCTGCGGTGGCTGCCGCCGCGCCCGCCGTGCCGTTCAAGGACGTGCAGAAGGTGCTCGAGCAGCGCTGCTTCATGTGCCACGGCGCGGCCGTGCAGATGAAGAACGTGCGCGTCGATTCGCCGGAGCAAGTGGCCGCGCATTCGCAGGCGATCTACCAGCAGGTGGTGGTCACGAAGATCATGCCGATGAACAACGCGACCGGCATCACCGACGAGGAGCGGGCCCTCATCAGCCGCTGGTTCCAGGCCGGCGCAAAGACCAACTAGACAGGCAGAAGTTGACCGGCGGCAAGAGGGCGGGTCACGGTCCGCAGCACAATCGCCGGATTGGAGACAAAGCAGCAATGACCGCATCGAACCCCGCCTTCGGCCCCGCCCCCGATCCGCGCGAAGCCCCGCGCGCTTTCCTCGAACACCTCTACCGCGTGGCGGTGGACCGCGCGCTGCCGCTGTCCACGCTGGGCGCCCACCTGCCGCCGCCGCCCCAGGGCCGCACGCTGGTGCTGGGTGCCGGCAAGGCAGGCGGCTCGATGGTGCAGGCGCTCGAGGCCCTGTGGCCGGCCGATGCACCGCTGTCGGGGTTGGTCGTCACGCGCTACGACCACATTCCGCCGCGGCCCGAAGGCGTGCCGCAGCGCATCGAGATCGTCGAGGCCGCGCACCCCGTGCCCGACGCGGCAGGCCAGCAGGCCGCCGAGCGCATCCTCGCGCTGACTCAGGGCCTGACGGCCGACGACCTCGTGCTGTGCCTGATCTCGGGCGGCGGATCGTCGCTGCTGGTGTTGCCGGCCGAAGGCCTGACGCTGGCCGACAAGCAGCGCATCAACAAGCAACTGCTCGAAAGCGGCGCAGGCATCGGCGAGATGAACTGCGTGCGCAAGCATCTGTCGCGCATCAAGGGTGGCCGGCTGGCAGCGGCATGCGCGCCGGCCCGCGTGGTGACGCTGACGATCAGCGACGTGCCCGGCGACGACGCAGCCGTCATCGCCAGCGGCCCGACGGTGCCCGACGCCACCACTTGCGCCGAGGCGCTCGCCATCCTCGACCGCTACGGCATCGAAGTGCCCGCGCCGGTGCGTGCGCAGCTCGAAAGCGGCGAACTCGAAACGCCCAAGCCGCACGACGCCGTGTTCAAGGGCCACGAGACACACATGATCGCCACGCCGCAGCAGTCGCTCGAAGCGGCGGCCAGGGCGGCGCGCGAGGCCGGCATCGAGGCGCACATCCTCAGCGACGAAATGGAAGGCGAATCGCGCGAAGTCGGCAAGGTGCATGCCGCGCTGGCGCGCGCCGTGGCGCACCGCGGCGAGCCGTTCGCGCGGCCCTGCGTGATTCTTTCGGGCGGCGAGACCACGGTGACGATCCGCCCCCGCCAGCCAGGCCAGGCCAAGGGCCGCGGCGGGCGGGCCGGCGAGTTCTGCATGGGGCTGGCCGGCGCGCTCATGGGCCAGCCGCAGGTGTGGGCGCTGGCCGCCGATACCGACGGCATCGACGGCGTGGAAGACAACGCGGGCGCTTTCGTCACGCCCGACACGCTGGCGCGCGCCACGGCCGCGGGAAAAAAGCTGTCGGACCATCTCGACCGCAATGACGCCTACGGCTACTTCGACGCCATCGGCGATCTGTTCGTGACCGGCCCGACCCACACCAACGTCAACGACTTCCGCGCGTTGCTGGTGTTGTAAGGAGCCTTCTTACTCCTTCAGCACCATGTCGATGCACATCACCGCCGCCACGATCAGCAGGCGGCGGGCGTCGTTGGCTGGCACGCCCGGATCGATCGACAGCATGTAGTTGTCGGCGGTGGTGAAGAGCTCCTTGCCCAGCCCCGCCCATTTCTTGGAGACGGCGGCAAACTCGCTGCTGCCCTGCACGAAGCGGAAATCCCAGCTGGTCCACTTGCCCTTGAGCGTGCAGGCGATCTGCTCCTGAGCGTCGAGCACGTCGAACTTGCCGCCGATGGAAAAGAGCTTCTGCTTGAACGAGCCAACGACCTGGTCGTTGCCGTCCAGCACCTGCACCTTCGACAGGAAGATGGACACGCCTCGCTTGACCGACAGCACCTTCTGCCCCTCGGGCGTCGACACCACCACGTCGAACGGCGTGAAGCGCTTGTAGTCGGTGAAGCGCAGCAGCTTGCTGAAGAAGCCGAGGTTCGGTTCGCGGCACTCCAGAATTTTCTGTTGCGAATTCGGGTCGAAGATGTCGTAGTTGTTGGCCGCCTTGAAGATGCCGACGTGTTCCTTGATGAAAAACAGGTTGTTGCGCAGCGCTGCGTGCATGGATTTCCCTCGTCCTCTGTGTGTTTGTGTGACGGGGATTATGTTCGGCGCGCATGACGGCCCCGTTCCCCGCCCATTCCCCGCCCGTGCCCGCCGGCGGGCGAGGTTTGTGAACTCGGGTTAATCTATACCCCCGGCGGCCTGTGGCTGCCGTTGAAGCCGGCGCATCCTTTCGGGTGCAGAGCCGCACAGCACATCCAGAATTCCCCATTCTTCTTTTCATCATCCAGTCCCCGAAGGAAAGTTCGCCATGACCGCCACCTACACCGACACCCGCCTGCTGATCGACAACGAATGGGTCGACGCCACCGGCGGCAAAACGCTGGACGTCGTGAACCCCGCCACCGGCAAGGCCATCGGCAAGGTGGCTCACGCCAGCATCGCCGACCTCGACCGCGCCCTGGCCGCCGCACAGCGCGGCTTCGAAACCTGGCGCAACACCCCCGCCAACGAGCGCGCCGCCGTCATGCGCCGCGCCGCCGGCCTGATCCGCGAACGCGCCCCCGAAATCGCCAAGCTGCTGACGCAGGAGCAGGGCAAGCCGCTGGCCGAAGCCAAAGGCGAAACGCTGGCTGCCGCCGACATCATCGAATGGTTCGCCGATGAAGGCCGCCGCGTCTACGGCCGCATCGTGCCCTCGCGCAACCTGGCTGCGCAGCAACTCGTGCTGAAGGAGCCGCTGGGCCCCGTCGCCGCTTTCACGCCGTGGAACTTCCCGATCAACCAGATCGTGCGCAAGCTCGGCGCCGCATTGGCCACCGGCTGCTCGTTCCTGGTGAAGGCGCCCGAAGAAACCCCGGCATCGCCCGCCGCGCTGCTGCAGGCTTTCGTCGACGCCGGCATTCCGCCCGGCACCGTGGGCCTGGTGTTCGGCAACCCCGCTGAAATCTCGAACTACCTGATCGCCCATCCGATCATCCGCAAGGTCACTTTCACCGGCTCGACCCCGGTCGGCAAGCAACTGGCCGCGCTGGCCGGTGCGCACATGAAGCGCGTCACGATGGAGCTGGGCGGCCACGCCCCGGTGATCGTGGCCGAGGACGCCGACGTGGCGCTGGCCGTCAAGGCCGCGGGCGCGGCCAAGTTCCGCAACGCGGGTCAGGTCTGCATCTCGCCGACCCGCTTCCTGGTGCACAACAGCCTGCGCGAAGAGTTCGCCCGCACGCTGGTCAAGTACACCGAAGGCCTGAAGCTCGGCGACGGCCTTGCCGAAGGCACGACCATCGGCCCGCTCGCCAACGCCCGCCGCCTCACGGCCATGGCCCATGTGCTGGAAGATGCGCGCAAGAAGGGCGCCACCGTGGCCGCCGGCGGCGAACGCGTGGGCGACACCGGCAACTTCTTCGCCCCGACCGTGCTGACCGACGTGCCGCTGGACGCCGACGTGTTCAACAACGAACCCTTCGGTCCCATCGCAGCCATCCGCGGCTTCGACAAGCTCGAAGAAGCGATCGCCGAAGCCAACCGCCTGCCCTTCGGTCTGGCCGGCTATGCCTTCACCAAGTCGATCAAGAACGCACACCTGCTGAGCCAGAAGCTCGAACTCGGCATGCTGTGGATCAACCAGCCCGCCACGCCGTCGCCGGAAATGCCTTTCGGCGGTGTGAAGGATTCGGGCTACGGCTCGGAAGGCGGCCCGGAAGCGCTCGAGGCTTACCTGAACACCAAGGCCGTTTCGATCCTCGGCGTTTAATCTTCGGCAGAGGCGTTCCAGAACGCCTGCTGCACGCCGTCGAGCGTTTCGAGCTCGGCAATCACCTGGTCGAGCTCCAGCGGCTCGACCGCGGTGGCGTACAGCGTTGCCTCGATTTCCGTGTCGGCCGGCCCGAAGGCGTGCTGGTCGACATCGCGCACCGGGTAGTTCGCGGCTTCCAGGAGCAGCAACAGCTGGTCCATCACCTCGGGCCGTGCCGCGCGCGAGCAGATCACGCGCACCGCATAGGTCGCCTCGCTCGATTCTTCGCTGATCGGGCGGCGGTTGATGCGATTGACAACCGGCCGCAGCAGCGTGTTGCTGGCCAGCACGAACAGCGCGGCGATCATCGCCTCGCCCAGCAGATCGGCACCCGCGCAGGCGCCCACCGCCGCCGACCCCCACAGCGTGGCCGCCGTGTTCAGGCCCGTGATGTTGGCACCTTCCTTCATGATCGCGCCCGCGCCCAGAAAGCCGATGCCCGAGACCACGTAAGCCACCACGTGCACCGCCCCGTCCTGACCGTGCAGGCGATTGGCCATGTCGACGAACACCGCCGCGCCCACGGCCACCAACGTGTTGGTGCGCAGGCCCGCGGTGCGCTGTCGTATCTGGCGCTCGAGGCCGATCAGCGAGCCGAGGACGAACGCGGCCGCGACGCTGATGAAAGTGTCGAGCAGCGAGAGCAGGTTGATGTTCTGGATGGCTTGCATCGAAAGTTTCCCTGTTGTTGTGATGTCGATGTTCAATCGGCCGGCGGTGTCATGCCGGTATGCCGCTGGATGTGTTCACGCCAGTTGCGCTTCTCGATGTGCCTCACATTCGGAACGTCCGCAAGGTGCGTCAGATACGTCGCCAGCAACGGCAACTCCGCATCGCTCCTGTCGCCCACGAACTCGCGCACCGTCACCAGGTTGCCGTAGCTCCTTGCGTACTTCGATGGCGTGTCGTCGACGGCGATGATCGATTCGAGTGGATAGCCCTTGGACTTCAATTTCTGCAGGTTCTTGATGCTCTGGTACTCGCCCGTCATCCAGTCTCGCGTTGTCGTGCAACGTGCGCTCGACCAGACAAACTCCAGCGTGCCGCCCGGGAAGATGCGCTCGACGATCTGCGACGCGTAGCTTTCGCCCGATGCAGTCCAGACGCCGACCTTGAACTGTGCGAGCACGTTGCTCACGAAGTCGGCAAGGTGCGGCCGCAAGTGCACGCGGTAAGGGCCGACGCGAAAATCCTCGTCGTGGCCGAGTGTGTTCTCCGTGGCGTGAACCAGCGTTTCGTCGAGATCCAGCACCAGCAGTTTGCGGGTCTTGAGTGTCATGTGCATGTGGGGCGGCTTCACTCTGAGAGACAAAGCATATTCGACCGTTGTGCGTTGTTTCGGGGCGCGAGCACCCCGTCGATGTGATCAGCCAGAGTAGTGGTTGAACGGCCAGCACAACAGCCGCGCCCATGTGCGAATGACACCGGGTGCTCCCCGCAGCGAAATAAAGGAGGAGGCCGCAGGCCGGGGGACATTCGCGGAGGGGAGTACCCGGTGTCATTCGCACGCACCCCGAACAGTCCCCTCAGCACAGGCACATCACTGCCACCCATACCGCCGCGCATACCACCCCTTCACCGCCTGCGTCAGCACCGCATAGCCGACCAGCATGGCGACAAGCCAAGGGAAGTACATCAACGGCAGCGCCTGCAGCTTGAAGTAGTGCGCCAGCGGTCCCATCGGCAGCCAGATGCCCACCGCGGCAATCGCCGCGGCCATGATCAGCAGCGGCCATGCCGCGCGGCTTTGCAGGAACGGGATCTTGCGCGTGCGGATCAGGTGCACGATCAGCGTCTGCGACAGCAGGCCCTCGACGAACCAGCCCGACTGGAACAGCGTCTGGTGGCCCACCGTGTTGGCCGCGAACACGAACCACATCACCGCGAACGTGAGGATGTCGAACACCGAACTCAGCGGGCCGAAGAACACCATGAAGCGCCCCAGGTCGGCCGGGTTCCAGCGCTGCGGGCTCTTCAGGAACTCGTTGTCCACGTTGTCGAACGGAATCGCGATCTGCGACACGTCGTACAGCAGGTTCTGAACCAGCAGGTGCAGCGGCAGCATCGGCAGAAACGGCAGGAACGCGCTCGCCACCAGCACCGAGAACACATTGCCGAAGTTCGAACTAGCAGTGAGCTTGATGTACTTGAGCATGTTCGCGAAAGTGCGGCGGCCCTGGATCACGCCTTGCTCCAGCACCATCAGGCTCTTCTCCAGCAGGATGATGTCGGCCGATTCCTTGGCCACGTCCACTGCGCCGTCCACCGAGATGCCGATGTCTGCGGCGCGCAGCGCAGGCGCGTCGTTGATGCCGTCGCCCATGAAGCCCACCACATGGCCGTTGGCATGCAGCGCGTGCACGATGCGTTCCTTGTGGGCAGGGGTGAGCTTGGCGAACACCTGATGTGCTTCGACCACGAGCCGCAGGTCGGCATCGGCCATGTCCTCGATCTCGCGGCCGAGCACCATGCGACCGACCTGCAGGCCCACATCGGCGCAGACCTTGCGCGTGACCAGTTCGTTGTCACCGGTCAGCACCTTCACCGCCACGCCGTGCTCAGCCAGCGCGCGCAATGCGGGCGCGGTCGATTCCTTTGGTGGATCGAGAAATGCCACGTAGCCCAGCAGCGTGAGTCCCGACTCGTCGGCCACGCCGTAGGCAGGCTTCTGCGCTTCGACCTTCAGCGAACGGCTTGCCACGGCCACCACGCGCAGGCCCTGGGCATTGAGCTCCGATGCCACGCGATGAATGCGCGCCAGCACCTCGGCATCGAGCGCCAACACCTCGGCACCGCGCTCGACCGAAGTGCACACCGACAGGATCTCTTCCAGCGCGCCCTTGCAGATCAGCAGGTGCTCGCTGCCGCCATTGGCCACCACCACCGACATGCGCCGGCGCGAGAAGTCAAAAGGCACTTCGTCGATCTTGCGATAGGCCGTCTGCAGACGCGTTTCGAGCTGCATCTCGGCATGGCTCAGCACGGCCTTATCGAGCAGGTTCTTCAGGCCCGTCTGGTGAAAGCTGTTGAGGTAGGCCAGCTGCAGCACGTGGTCCGAGCCTTCGCCCCAGGCGTTGGTGTGACGTTCGAGCACGATGCGGTCCTGCGTCAGCGTGCCGGTCTTGTCGGTGCACAGCACGTCCATGGCGCCGAAGTTGTGAATGGCTTCGAGCCGCTTCACGATCACCTTCTGGCGCGACATCACGACCGCGCCTTTGGCCAGCGTGGCCGTCACGATCATCGGCAGCATCTCGGGCGTGAGGCCGACCGCGATCGACAACGCAAACAGCGCCGCCTCCCACCAGTCACCCTTGGCCACGCCGTTGATCACCAGCACCAGCGGCGCCATCACCAGCATGAAGCGGATCAGCACCCAGCTCACGCGGTTGATGCCCGCCTGGAAGGCGCTGGTGCCGCGATCGGTGGCCGTTACGCGCTGCGCCAGTGCGCCGAAGAAAGTACGGTCGCCCGTGTGCACGATGAGCGCGGTAGCGGTGCCGCTGATCACGTTGGTGCCCATGAAGAGCAGGTTCTCGCGTTCGAGCACACCCGCCGCGTGGTCGCCGCGGTCGACGACGAACTTCTCCACCGGCATGGCCTCGCCCGTCAGTGCGGACTGGCTGATGAACAGATCTTTCGCGGTGAGCAGGCGGCAGTCGGCCGGGATCATGTCGCCGGCCGACAGCGCGATCACCTCGCCCGGCACCAGGTCGCGCATCGGAACCTCGACACGAACCGTGCCGGCGTGCGTGGTGTCGAAGCCCTCGTCGCCAGCAGCGCCCGTCTTGTAGCCCGGCGCAGGCCGCAGCACGGTGGAGGTGTTGCTCACCATCGCCTTGAGCCGGTCGGCCGCCTTGTTGGAGCGCGACTCCTGCAGGAAGCGCAGCACCGTCGACAGCACCACCATGCTGCCGATCACGATCGTGGCCTTCATGTCCTCGGTGACGTAGGAGACCAGCGCCAGCACCGTCAGCAGCAGGTTGAACGGATTGCGGTAGCACTGCCACAGGTGCTGCCACCAGGGCAGCGGTTGCTCGTGGCGCACCTCATTGCTGCCGAAGCGCTTGCGCAGCACCTGTGCGTGGCCTTCACTGAGGCCGCGCGGCGAGCTGTTGAGCTTGATCAGCATCTCGCCGGCATCGATGCGCGAGGCGGCGCCCAGTGCCTTCGCGATGTCGGGCGGCATGCTGATGGCGGAGCCGATGCCGACGGGTTTCGAGCCCAGCAGCGTCTGCCAGCGCTCGAAGTGATGCAGCATGTGGCGGCTGCGCAGGAAGCTTTCGAAGAAAGACTTCAGTACGTTTTTCATGAGGTTCTCCTTCAGGGGCGGCCGCCGCCCGCCCAGGGAGAACCTCCAGGCATCAATCAGCCAGGAGCAACCCTTTGCGAAGCGCGGCGGCGGGCCGCGTTGTTGTTGGTGCAATCGATCGAAGCGAAGGGGGCGCGCTACGGCGCAAATGAGAGGCTGGGTCCATCGTGTGCTCCCGGGTTGCTTGCAGGTTGGAAGAAGGGCGCGGAGAGCGGCTCAGCGGCGAGGCGTGCAGGCAGGCTGGAGCACCAGGAAGCTGCGGATGCGGCGTGTGGTCCAGAGCGCTGCGGCCTGGTCGAGCGAGGCATCGACGACGGGCGCGGCATCAACTGCCGCAGGGTCGCGGGCAGGCACGTGCGCCGATGAGCGAACGCGCTGCTGCTGTTCGTGCGGCTGACGACGAAGATGAAAGTGACGCATGACAAGGCTCCTTCGCGATGAAGGGCCTCGCGCACGGACGCACGCAAGCTGACTGAAAAAGTCAGCGACGAAACGACGGGAATCGGGAGGAGGAGAACCGCTTGCCGATGAGGCAAGAGGGTCACGCTGTGTGCACACCGGCACGCAGCGCGGGGGAAGCCTGCGCTAGAGAGCCGGGTGTGTCACGCCTGCCGAGGCACGCGTCTTGTCACTGATCCAACTGGCACTGTCCACGCACGGGGCTCCGAAATGAAGATTCCGAATTGTTGCACCGCATCACAAAGAGCGTCAACCCTTTTGGCTATGTCCCCCGATGCCAGCATGGTGGTTATCGCCTCACTGTTGCGGTTACGCCCCGGCTCGCGCCGACGCCCGAGACGGTCGTGCGAACTGCACGCCCTCGCTTCACAGAACACCCGCGCCGACTTCATGCTGAATTCACTTCGCTTGAGCACACTGGCTTCGACAGCAGACGGCGCTGGTAGAGGCGAGGGAGGAATAAAACCGCTCAGGGAAGTGCCTCGATGCCGACTGCTGTCACCTTTCAAATCGCTCGGGCGTAAAAAAGCCCGCTCGAAGCGGGCTTTGGGAATGTGGTCGTGAACTCTTACGCGGTCCACGCTACGGCAAATTCTTTTGCATGAAGTCATTTTTGTTTTTCTCGTCGTAGTGACTTCGACGCGCTGGTGTGAGATTCAGCTTGCCTGGCCAGGCAACGCTCAGGATCATTGAGCGAGGCCGTATTGTAGCCTCTGCCGCATATGAAGAAACTGGCGATCCTGTTTATTTGCACCGGCAACATCTGCCGCTCCCCCACAGCCCACGTCCTGTTGATGCACAAGGCCCGTGCTTCGGGCTTCGACGTCGAAGTCGACAGCGCCGCCATCTCCGACGAAGAGCGCGGCAACCCGCCTGACTCACGCTCCGTGGCCGAGGCAAAGCGCCGAGGCATCGAGATGCACGTCCATTCCGCGCGCCAGGTCCGCAAGGCCGACTTCGAGCGCTTCGACCTGATCATCGGCATGACTGCCCAGCATTGCGCCGCGCTGCGCAGGCTCGCCCCCGCGGGCACGGCCAGCAAGATCCACCTGTTCACCGAATTCGCCGCCGGCATCGAAGGCGACGTGCCCGACCCCTGGTACGGCGGCCACAAGGATTTTGTCGAGGTCTTCGACCTGATTGACCTTGGCGTCGACGGCCTGCTTGCAAAGCTGCAGGCCGAAGCGCGCTGACCCGTCGTTACTCGCAGAGCGCCCGAATCGAAGGCGGAATCGCGACCGCCCGAATGCCTCCGCCTTCACGCTTCGCCCCGAAGATCCGCACCTCCTCACACTCGAGGATCAGGTCATCCCCACGCGTCACGCGGTACGTCTGCACAAAGCTCTTCTCGCGCCACTCGGTAACGCGCACCGCAATCTGCAACGTATCCCCATAGCTCGCGGCTTTCACGAAGCGCGTGTGGGTGTCGACCAGCGGCGTGCCGATCACGCCCAGCGTCTCGGCAGTCTCCTCCCAGCGCGGCACGCCGCACCCGGCAAAGAAGTGCCGCGATGCCGCATCGATCCAGCGGAAGAAATTGGGAAACCAGACGATGCCGGCCGGGTCGCAATCGCCGAATTCGACGCGTGCGGTGTAGACGATTTCTTTGATGCTGCTCATCAGCCCATTCTCGTCGGCAGCCACAAGGCAATGATGGGGAAGGCGATGAGGATCACCAGCCGCACGATGTCGGTCACGATGAACGGCAGAACGCCCTTGAAGATGGTGGTGAAGCTCACGTCCTTCACCACGCTCTTGATGACGAACACGTTCATCCCCACCGGTGGATGGATCAGCCCCAGCTCCACCGTCATCACGATGATCACGCCGAACCAGATGGGGTCGAAGCCCAGGTGCACGATCACCGGATAGATGATGGGCACGGTCAGGATGATCATCGCCATCGCGTCCATCAGGCAGCCCAGCACCAGGTACATCAGCATGATGAGCGCGAGCACGCCGTAGCGGCCGATGCCCAGGCCGGTCAGGAACTCGGTGAGCTTCTGCGGGCTTTGCGTGATGGTGAGGAAGTAGCCGAACAGCAGCGCACCGATCAGCACCGTGAACACCGCCGCGGCCGTGCGCGTGGCCGAGAGCAGTGCCTCGCGGATCTTCGGGCCGTCGAGCTTGCGCCGAACCAGCCCGAGGATGAACGCGCCGCTCGCGCCCACGCCGCCCGCCTCGGTCGGCGTGAAGAAGCCGCCGTAGAGCCCGCCGATCACGAACACGAACAGCACCAGCGGTGCCCACACGTTCTTCAGGTCCTTCAGGCGCTCCGACCACGGCTTGATCTCGCCGCCGGGCAGCCAGTCGGGCCGCAGTTTCACGATGATCGCGATGGTCATCACGTACATCGCCATTGCGAGGATGCCGGGCACGATGCCCGCCATGAAGAGCTTGCCGATGTCCTGCTGCGTGAGGATGGCGTACACCGCCAGCACGGTCGAGGGCGGCAATATCGCGCCCAGCGTGCCGCCCGCAGCAATCACGCCGGTGGAGAAAGACTGCGGATAGTTGAAGCGCCGCATTTCCGGATACGCCACCGCCGAGAATGTGGCAGCCGTGGCCACCGACGAGCCGCAGATCGCCGCGAAGCCGCCGCACGCCACCACGGTGGCCACGCCGAGCCCGCCGCGCAAGTGGCCGATCATCGAGTTCGCGGCCTTGAAGAGTTCGCGGCTCACGCCCGACACCGACACCAGCGCCCCCATCAGCATGAACATCGGGATCACGCCGAAGGTGTAGTCGGTCACGGTGCGCATGGAGGTCTGGCCCACCAGCTTCAGCGCGGGCCCGGGCCCGACGAGGTAGCTGTAGCCCACCACGCCGACCAGCCCCATCGCCATGCCGACCGGCACGCGCAACAACATCAACACGAAGAGGGCGACAAAGCCCAGGATGGCAACTGCATCGGGGCTCATTCATCAGCCTTCTGTTCGGGGTGGATTTCTTCGAGCTGCTCGGGATGAAAGATCAGCCTGTAAGTGCGAATGGCGATCAGCAGCACCGCGCACACGTCGCCGGCCCAGGCCACGGCATAGAAGGGCCAGGTCGGAATGTTGAGGTCGTAGGTCTGCACGTTGTCGACGTAGGTACCGCGCACCTTGTCGAACAGCATGGCGGTCTGCACCGCCACCACGAACAGCAGCACCAGCGTGGCGAACACGTCGATCACGCGCTTCATGCGCGGGCCCGCCGCCGTCCACACGAGGTCGACCGTGATGTGGCCACCGCGGTAGCTGGTGGCCGCGATGCCCCAGAAGATCAGGATGCCCAGCAGCATGCGGCCGAAGTCGTATGCGTCGGGGATCGAAGTGTCGAAGAACTTGCGCAGCACCACGGCCACGAAGATGTTGAGCGCGACGATCCCCACGAAGATGGCGGCGAGCCATTCGATCGTGTTGATCGCGCGGTCCATGTAGCTGGCGGACCGTGTAGCCATCGCTCAGAGCGCCGATTTGTATTTGACGAGGCTGGCCTTCAATGCGTCCATGATGGCCTTCGGGTCTTCGCCCACCTTCTTCACGCTCTCGGCCCATTGCGCCTCCGAAGGCGCTGCCGCCTTGCGCCATGCGTCGAGCTGCTCGGGCGTGAGCTTGTAGATCTCATGCCCCGAAAGCGCTGCCATCTTGGCATGCCCCGCAAACTCGAAGTCGGCCCACGGACCGGCCACCTTCTGCGCCCATTCGCTGGTGCAGTGGTCGTCGATCACCTTCTTCTGCGCGGTGGACATGGCGTCGTACTTGCCCTTGTTCATCACCCACACGAAGGGCGTGACATAGAGCGGTGCGTCCATGTGGTACTTCACCACCTTGTCGATGCCGAACAGGCCAATCGATCCCCACGGGAAGGTGATGGCGTCTGCCACGCCGCGCTCCAGCATGTCGCGCGACTCGGGCGCCGAGGCCTGCACGTTGGTGCCGCCCAGCGAGGTGATGAGCTGGCCCACGGTGCTGGTGGCCGGGCGCACCTTCATGCCCTTGACGTCGCCGGGCACCGTGATCTTCTTGCGCGAGTGGAAGGTGCCCGGGTCATGCACGAACGCGAAGCAGTACTTCACGTCCTTCATTTCCTTGGCCGCGTAGTTGCGATACCAGGCGTCGATGGCGGCCGAGCCTTCCTTGCCGTTGGCGAACAGGAAGGGCAGCGACGCACCAGCCATCACAGGAAAGCGGCCCGGCTGGTAGCCGGGGTTCACATACGAGAAGTCGGCGATGCCGTCGCGCGCCATGTCGTAGTGGTCGAAGGCCTTGCCGAGCTGCTCCGACGGAAACAGGATGGCGGTGATGGTGCCGCCCGATTCCTTCTTGATGTCGTCGGCCCAGGCCTGCAGCGCGGGGTTGAGCGGATGCTGCGCGGGCACCCAGCTCGACAGCTTGAGCTGCACGGGCTTGTCTTGCGCCTGCACGGCGGGCGTGCCCGCGACGAGCGCGGCGCAGGCTGCGAGCAGGGCAAGGGGCTGAATGCGGCGAGCGACGCGTTGCGGGCGTGGTGTGCCGCGGCGGCGGGGTTGGTGCGTGGTTTGCATGGTCTCCTTCGTTATGGGTGGCGTGTGAAATCGTCGAGCCTGGTGAGCCTAGGCAGGCGCGCGCGCGGGGTAAATGGAGGGTTTCCCGCGCGTGCTTTCCAAAGGGCGTTGCGCGGAGCCGTTCTGTTGTTCGTCGAGCGAACGCGGTGTGGGCCGATCGACATGGCGCGGGCCGAGCTCGCGTGCATGCGCCGCACCGATCAGCGTCATCGTGCGTTCGGTCTCCTGCGCCAGCAGTTGCAGCACAGACAGTGCTCCCCGCTCGCCGTCGCAGGCCAGTCCGTAGACGGGCGCGCGGCCGACGAGGACCGCACGCGCACCCAGCGCGAGTGCCTTCACGATGTCGCTTCCGCGCCGGATGCCTCCATCCATGAGCACGGGAATGCGCCCGCCGACCGCATCGGCAATGGCAGGCAGCGCCGCGATGCTGGCCGGCGCCGCATCGAGCTGACGCCCGCCGTGGTTCGAGACCACGATGCCGTCCGCGCCATACCGCACGGCGCGCCGTGCGTCCTCCGCGCCGAGCAGGCCCTTCACGAGCAGCGGGCCGTCCCAGAGCTTGCGCAGCCACGCGAGGCTTTCCCATGTCAGTGTGCGGTCCATGGTGCGCGAGAGCAGCGCGGCCTGTGTCTGCGCGGACACGGGCGCTCCGTCGTCATCGGGCAGCAGGTTCGCGAACTGAGGCATGCCGCCACGCGCCAGCCGCAGCAGCCACGCCGGGTGCCGCGCCATGTCGAGCACCGTGCCGGGCGTGAGCCGCATCGGCACGCGAAAGCCGTGCCGCAGGTCGCGTTCGCGCAAGCCGCTGACGGGCACGTCCACCGTGAGCACCAGCGCCTCGAAGCCTGCGGCGCGCGCGCGGTGCACGATGCGCTCGGCGATGGCGCGGTCGCCCATCACGTAGAGCTGCATCCACAGCGCCGCGTTGGGGGCGGCGGTGCGCACGTCCTCGATGCGGGTGTTCGATGCGGTCGAGAGGATGAAAGGCACGCGCGCGGCCTGCGCGGCGCTGGCCAGCAGGGCATCGGTGCGCGGGCGCACGAGGCCGGCCAGCCCGATGGGTGCGACCGCGAAAGGCGCGCGCCAGCGTCGGTCGAAGAGTTCGATGCTCATGTCCACGGTGCTGGTGTCGCGCAGGCACTCCGGGATCAGCGGCAATGCTTCGAGCGCGTCGCGGTTGCGCCGCAGGCAGCGTTCGTCCTCCGCGCCGCCGTCGACATAGTCGAACACCAGGCGCGGCAGCACGCGCCGTGCGCGGCGGCGGTAGTCCTCGACGTTGAGCAGTTGCGTCATCGTGGGGGCCTTGCGTCTCAGGCGCCGCCGGTCGGCTTGCGCTTCATCCAGCGGATGGGCTGGGCCTTGATGGGGCGTGCGGGCGCGCCATGTTCGACCAGTGCCGCATCGAGCGCCTTGCCCGCGTCGTCAGCCAGCGCGGCTGTGCGCGCAGCAGCCACGGCCAGCGCGCGTTCGGCCGGCGCCACATCGGGCTGTGCGGCGAGGTGGTCGGTCACGTGCAGCAGGTTGTCCTTGCCGCGTTCGTTGGTGCTGCCGTAGCCCTTGATGAGCCGTCCGCACAGCGCCAGTTCGTGGCCCAGCGCCCAGGTTTCGCGCGTGCCGATTTCCACGGCGGCGAGCCAGCGTTCGATGAGAGCCTGTTCCTCGGCAAAGCGGCTGCCACGGCGGCGCAGCCAGCGCAGTGAGGCCAGCAGCCGCAGCGAGGCCATGCCGAACACCGAATGGCTGCCCACCTTCAGCGGCAGCGCCCACGGCGCGAGGCCGCGCGCTTGCCTGCCCCGGTCCCATGCCGTCACGCGGCGCGAGAGCGAAGGAGGCAGCAGCGCCGCGAACTCGGCGGCGCCGGGTTTGAAGTGGTCGTAGACCTTCACGATGTCTTCATCGCCGGCCCGCACCTCCTGCCGCACCCGCTGCGCGCGGCTCGCGCGGCCCTTGAGCGCGGCCACGCGCACGATGTCGTCGAAGGCCATCCACAGCGCGAGCCAGCGCGCGGCCTCGCGGGTGATGGCAAAGCCATGCGCGCCGGCTGGGTCGGCGGCGCGCTCGGCGTCGAGCACGCGGCCCAGGCGTTCGGCGTAGAGCGCGGCGTAGGCGCTGTCCTGGTAGTCGAGCACGCGGGCGTGACCGAGCGTGAGCATGTCGTGCACGGCGGGCGGAAAGCGCCGCGCGAGGTCGGCGGGCAGGGCGCTGGCTGGCGGCGGCGCATCGTTCGTGTCGCCGGCCAGCACGCTGCTCACGAAGGCGGCCTGCGCGCGCGGGGCGCTCACCGCATCGAAGGCCGCTGCAAAGCCCCGCAGACTGGCGGCAGCCATTTTGCCGAGCTTGTCCGGCGCGCTCGTGTCGCCGCCGCGCACGACGTGCTCGTAGGCCTCGCGCGGGAACGGAAACAGCCCGCTGCCCGCAATGGCGCCGAGCATCACCGCGCTGACCACCGTGCCGCTGTCGCGTGCGATGGCGTTCATGTCGAACACATGGTGCTCGCGGCTGAATGCCTTCACCACGTCGAGAAGCCGCTGCGCGTCGGCACGGCCGTCGCCGGGCTCCATGCGCTCGGCCGTCGTGAAGATGCGCGCCGACGAGCTGATGACCAGTGTGCGCAGCGGCGCGCTCATGCCGTTGCCGATCTGCCGTGCGGTTTCCAGCAGCTCCGACGAGACGATCGCGTCGAGCGCGCCCGGCACCGGGCTCAGGCTGAACACGGGGCGCTTGCCGCCGAGCTGCGCGAGCGGCACCGGGAACACTTCGAGGTAGTAGGTGGTGGCGCCCGTGCGCTGGGCGACGCCGGGAATCGACGTGCTCTGCGCCGCGTAGCCGGCGTGGCGTGCGATGTCGACCAGCCATTCGGTCAGCACGCCACCGCCTTCGCCGCCGAGGGCGCAGACGAGCAATGTGAGGGGGCGGTTCTGTTCCATGACTTCGCCCCTCACGCCGGTTGCAGTGCACGAACGACCGCACCGCGCAGCCCATGCAGCAAGCGCTCGTGCCACTTCGGGTTCTGCACCACCTCGGCCCGGTAGAAGCTCGGGCACAGCGTGGCGGCATGCGCATTCGCGCCACACAGCCCGCAGCCCACGCAGCCGTCGATCACGGTGGCGACCGGGTCCACCTTCAGCGGATCGGGGTTGTCCTTGAGCGTGAGCGTCGGGCATCCTGACAGGCGGATGCAGGCGTGGTCGCCGTTGCACACGTCCTCGTCGACGCCGTACTTCACGCGCACCACGCGCTCGCCCTTTTTCAGCAGGCCGGCAATCCACGGCTTGATGCGGCGCTGGCGCTCCAGCTGGCATTCGCCCTCGGCGATCACCACCTTCAGGCCGTTGAAGTCGCTGGTGAGCGCCTCAGTCAGCGTCTTGCGCATGCGCTCCACGTCGTAGGTGGTGACGGTGCGCATCCATTTCACGCCAAGGCCCTTGAGCGTGTCCTCGATGGTCTGGTTCTTGTCGATCAGGCTTTGCTGCTTGTCGACTGCGCGTTCCTTGATTTCGTCGTCGGGCGTCGAGATGATGTCCTGCGTGCCGGTGGCCGAGGTGTAGCCGTTCTTGAAGATCAGCAGCACCGCGTCGTCGCCGTTGAACAGCGCGCTCTGCACGCCCGTGAGCAGCCCGTTGTGCCAGAAGCCGCCGTCGCCCATGATCGACAGCGTGCGGCGGTTCATCATCGGCGCCACGCCCGCGCGGCTCGCCAGGCTCATGCCGTAGCCCAGGATCGAGTGGCCCATCGAGAACGGCTCGAAGGTGCCGAAGGCATGGCAGCCGATGTCGGCCGCGATGTGCACTGGGCCGGTTTGCTGCTGCGCGAGCTTCAGCGCCGAGAACACCGGCCGTTCGGGGCAGCCGATGCAGAAGCTCGGCGGCCGGTTGGGCAGCGGCGCGCTCAGGCTGCGCGCCACGGCCTCGCGGCGCTCGCGGTTGCCGGCCAGCCAAGCCTGCGCCGAAGACAGGGCCTCGCCCGCCTCGATGTACTTCGCGGCAAAGGTGCCGATGCCGCCCGACAGCACTTCCACGCCGTACTCGCCCGCCGACGGCAGCATGTCCTTGCCATGCAGCGGCGTCTGGATGTCGCGCCTGCGCAGCAGCGTGGCAATGTCCTGCTCGATGTACTCGGGCTGGCCTTCTTCCACCACCAGCACCGCGCGCTTGCCCACACAGAAGTCGGCGACCTGCTCGGGCACCAGCGGGTAAGTGACGTTGAGCACGAGGATCGGGATGTCCGTTTCGCCGAAGGCATCGGCCAGCCCTTGCTGCTGCAGGCTGCGGATCAGCGCGTTGTAGAGCCCGCCCTGCACCACGATGCCAAGGTCGGCGTGGCGGCGGCCTGGTATCAGCTCGTTGAGGCCGTGCTCGACGATGTAGCGCCGTGCTGCCGGAATGCGCTCGTCGCCCTTGAGCTTCTCGTGTCGGAAGGTGACTGGCGGATGCGCGAGCCGCATGTAGTCGAAGCCCGCGGGCTCCGTCATCAGCGCACGGGTCGAAATGGCGGGTGCCATGTTGTCCTTGCACTCGAAGCTGCCGCGCACATGGCAGGTGCGGATGCGCAGCTCCATCAGGCAGGGCATGTTCGAGCTTTCGGAGAGGCGAAAGCCTTCTTCGACCATACGCACCATCACGCCCAAGTCGGGCCGCGGGTCGAGCAGGCACATGCTCGATTTGAGCGCGTAGGCATGCGTGCGCTCCTGGATCACGCTGGCGCCTTCGCCGTAGTCTTCACCCACCACGATCAGCACGCCGCCGGTCACGCCCGGCGAAGAGAGGTTCGACAGCGCATCAGCCGCCACATTGGTGCCGACGATGGACTTCCACGTGACCGCGCCGCGCAGCGGGTAGTGAATGGACGCGCCGAGCATCGCCGCGGCCGAGGCCTCGTTGGAGCAGGCCTCCACGTGTACGCCCAGTTCGTCCATGTAGGCCTTGCCCTGGACCATCACGTCGAGCAGGTGCGACACCGGCGCGCCCTGATAGCCGCCGACGTAGGCCACGCCCGACTGCAGCAGGCCCTTGGTGATCGCGAGGATGCCCTCGCCGTGAAAGGTGTCGCCTGCGCCGAGGCGCAGCATTTCCACTTCCTTGCTGAATGAGACTTCCAAGAGATTCGGCTCCGATGTTCGTTGGGGGGAGGGTTCGGGGTGCGCAGTGCCAGCACCGTGCATCCGCCGGTGCCGCACGCCGGAAGAGGGCGTTTATTTGGGAGGCGGCTTGGGCGCCGCGCCGGGAAAGCGCGCCACGTAATAGGCGAGGGTGTCCAGGTCCTCCGGCGGAACGCGGCCCACCGCTTCGCCCATGGCCTGCGTGTAGCCCGGGCGCTTGCCCGTGCGGAAGCCTTGCAGGGAGAGCTGCAGATAGTCTTCGTGCTGCTGCGCGATGCGCGGCACCTGCTGGCCGCCGCTCAGGTCGGCGCCGTGGCAGAGCAGGCAGCGATGTTCCTGGGCCAGCGCCTGGCCGCGAGCCATGCGCGCCGGGTCGGCCGGCGTGGCAGGCGGCGGAGCCGGCACCGCGGGCAGGGTGGCGATGAAGTCCGAGAAGCCGCGCAGGTCTTCGTCCTTCATGGTCTTCGCCACTGCAGTCATCGCCGGGTTGTCGCGCCGGCCTTCGCGGAAGAGATACAGCTGCGTGATCGCGTAGAACGAATGCTGCCCTGCGAGCACCGGCGTGCCTGCCATGTCGCTGCGGCCGTTGGCGCCGTGGCATGAGGCGCAGAGCTCGGCGTAGCGCTGGGCGTAGCCGCTGCTCTTTACCGCTTGCGTCGCCTGTGCATTGGCAGACGATGCCACCGCCATGATCATTGCCGCCATCGCATGTCGAAAGAGAAAGCCCGCTGGTGTCATCGGCCGCCGTAGCTGATGCGGTAGATAGCGCCGGCGTGGTCGTCGCTCACGAGCATCGAGCCGTCCTTCAGCACCAGGAAGTCCACCGGCCGGCCGAGGTAGGTGTTGTTCTCGACGAAGCCGGTCATGAAGGGCTCGACCTTCGCGCCGCCCTTGCCGTCGGGCCAGGCGACCGCGATGTCGGCGTACTTGACGGTGCGGTTCCACGGGCCGTGGCGCGCGATGAACATCGCGCCGCGGTACTTGGCCGGGAACATCTTGCCCTTGTAGAAGGTGAGACCCAGCGCGGCGGCGTGCGGGCCGAGCAGTGCGGCGGGCTTCACGTAGTCGTTGCAGCTCTTGCCCCAGCCGAATTCCGAATCGAGGATGTTGCCCTGATGGCAGTACGGGTGGCCGAAATGCTGGTCGGGCTTGGTCACCACGTTCAGCTCGTCGTTCGGCAGGTCTTCGCTGAGCCAGTCGCGGCCGTTGTCGGTGAACCAGAGGTTGCCGGTCTTGGGGTCGAAGTCGAAGCCCACCGTGTTGCGCACGCCGCGCGCCACGGTCTCGATGCTGCTGCCGTCGGGGTTCATGCGGAAGATGCGCGCGTGCGCGTCGTCGGGCTCGCACAGGTTGCAGGGCGCGCCGACCGCGTAGTAGAGCTTGTCGTCGTGCATGCGCAGGTAGCGCCAGCTGTGGTCCTGCCCGCCGGGCAGTTTGTCGTTGAGCACCATGGGCGTGCCGGGGTTGTCGAGCTTGTCCTCGATGCCGTCGTAGCGAACGATCTGCTTGTGGGTCGCGAGGAAGAGCGCGCCCTTGTAGAACTCGATGCCGGTGGCGAACTCGGTCTTGTCGATGATCGTCTTGGGTTTGTGGTCGCCCTTCTCGGGGATCGCGTAGACCTTGTTGCCCACGAAGAGCGTGCTCACGAACACCGTGCCCTTGGCGCCCTGGCGCAACTCGCGCGCGTCGAGCACGCCCGAAGCCCAGGTCTCTACCTTGAAGCCCGGTGGCAGCTTGAACTTGGCGGTGGGCAACTGGTCGGGCGCAGTCGGAATCGGGAAAGAGGGCACCGGCGCCAGGCGCGTGGCGGCGTCGTTCTTCGGCCTGCCCTTGGCCCAGCCCGGCTCTTCGGCCGGCGGCTGCTGGGCCCATGCGGTAACGGCTGCGCAGAGAAGGGCGGCGAGCGCCGCATGCGCGCGGAACGCGCGGAATGCACGAATCGGGGCCATGTCTTGTCTCCTTCTTTCTTGTCGTGGGCTGCTGCTGCCCGGTCGTAGGGGCGATCCGGACAACGCCCGCCAGTGTGCGTGGCGGTGCTGCTGCGTTCAATAAAATAATCGAGCTAAGTAATATGAATGGCATGCATATGGAAACGCTCGACCTCAATCTGCTGCGGCTGTTCGACGCGGTCTATCGCGAGCGCAACGTGAGTCGCGCTGCCGAATCGCTGGGCCTTACGCAGCCGGCCGCCAGCCATGGCCTGGGCCGGCTGCGGCTGCTGCTCACTGATGCGCTCTTCACGCGCGCGCCTGGAGGCGTGGCGCCTACGCCGCGCGCCGACCGGCTTGCGGTGGCCGTGCAGGCGGCATTGAGCGTGCTGGAAGAAGCGCTGCACGAGTCCGACCACTTCGAGCCGCTGGTGTCGCGCAAGACCTTCCGCATCCACATGAGCGACATCGGTGAAGGGCGTTTTCTGCCGGCGCTGATGGCGCGGCTGCGTGAGCTGTCGCCTGGCGTGCGGGTGGAGACCATGCCGCTGGCGCCGGGTGACATTGCCACCGGCCTCGATGGCGGCAAGGTCGATTTCGCCTTTGGTTTTTTGCCTCGCGTGAAGGACACCCAGAGCACCCAGCTGTTGAAGGACCGCTACATCGTGCTGCTGCGTAAGGACCATCCCTTTGTGAAGCGGCGGCGTAGTGGGCAGGCGCTGCTTGAAGCCCTGCAGGAGCTTGAGTACGTGGCGGTGCGTACGCATGCGGATACGCTGCGCATCCTGCAGTTGCTGAACCTCGAAGATCGGCTGCGGCTGACTACTGAGCACTTCATGGTGCTGCCGGCTATCGTGCGGGCTACTGACCTTGCGGTGGTTATGCCGCGGAACATTGCGCGTGGCTTTGCTGAGGAGGGGGGGTATGCCATTGTTGAGCCGCCGTTTCCATTGCGTGATTTCACGGTGTCGCTGCATTGGAGTAAGCGGTTTGAGGCTGATCCGGGGAATCGGTGGTTGCGGGGGGTTATTACGGAGTTGTTTTCTGAGCGGGTTTGAGGGTTGATGTTGGTTTGTTTTCCGGGGCCGGGACTCGCCCCGGCGGGCGACCTACTTTTCTTTGCTTCGCCAAAGAAAAGTAGGCAAAAGAAAGGCGACCCCACTGTCTGCGACCCCTTCGCTGTGCGAAGGGGCAACCTGCGGTGCTCGCGTTTCGCGGGGTCTCGCCCAAACTCGCTTCGCTCAGACAAGGGCGAGCCCTGATCCGCGAAACGCTGTGCTCCTCGGCGCAGCCAGAGGGGAGGGGAGACGGAACGGGCCTTTGCTTCGCTCGGCCACCAGGCCACCGCAGGCGCTACGCGCCTGCGGTGGTTGGTGTTGGCTGTTGGTATTGGATGTCCGAAGGCCGAGCGCAGCGATGGCCTGCTCGAAATCCCTTCTGGCTGCGCCGAGGAGCGCAGACGTAGGAGGGATCAGGGCCGCAGTTGTTTGAGCGAAGCGAGTTCTGCGGACCCCCTCCGGAGTCGAGCACCGCAGGTTGCCCGAAGCGAAGCGTAGGGACGCAGACAGTAGGGTCGCCTTTTCTTTGGCTACTTTCTTTTGGCGAAGCAAGAGAAAGTAGCTCGGCCGCCGGGCCGAGACCCGGCCTCCGTCCTCCACAAGGAGCAAAAGTGGCCCAGTAATTGCACGCCCAACGCAAGGGTTTCCCCGTACATGGCATACCGCCCCCCACATACGCGTTATGGGCCCCTCCATATGCAAGACCCCGAACAAGCCGCTAACGTCCATGACTGACCCACAACGGGTCCCCCACGAGCCAAAAGCATGAGCACCGACAGCAGCAGTAGCAGCCAGATTCACCCGATCCGCTTTTTCCATCGCGGAAAGATCGTCGCCGTCACCGGCGTCCACCCGACTCGTTCCGTGCTCGACTGGCTGCGCGAGGACGCCCGCTGCACCGGCACCAAGGAAGGCTGCAACGAAGGCGACTGCGGCGCCTGCACCGTCGTCATCGGCGAACTCGCCACCGACCCGAACGCTCCGGGCGCCGTAGGCGGCCTGAGCCTGCAGACGGTCAACGCCTGCATCCAGTTCCTCCCGACCTTGCACGGCAAGGCCCTGTTCACGGTCGAAGACCTGAAGGCGCAGAGCGCCGCTGCTGCGCAACCGCAAGACAGGAAGCACCCCGTGCACACGCTGCACCCGGTCCAACAAGCCATGGTCGACTGCCACGGCTCCCAGTGCGGCTTCTGCACGCCCGGCTTCGTGATGTCGCTGTGGGCCACCTACGAGCACCACCAGGCCGACGGCACGCAGCCCACACGCCAGCAACTGGCAGACGACCTTTCCGGCAACCTGTGCCGCTGCACCGGCTACCGCCCGATCCTCGATGCCGGCCAGCGCATGTTCGATCTGCCATCGGTCCGCCTCGACACGAAGCCCGTGGTCGCCGCACTCACCGCCCTGCAGAACGACGGCCTGGACCTGAACTACGCCGCCCCGCTCGGCGCCCGCATCGACCACTTCCACGCCCCCAAGACCCTGGCCCAGCTTGCCGCGCTGCGCGAGCAGAAGCCGCGCGCCCAGTTGCTGGCCGGTTCGACCGACGTCGGCCTCTGGGTCAACAAGCAGTTCCGCGACCTGGGCGACATCATCTACGTGGGCGACGTGGCTGAAATGAAGACCATCGAAGACCGCAAGGATGAGCTCTATATCGGCGCCGGCGCCTCGCTCGAATCCGCCTTCGCCGCACTGGTCGAGCGCGTGCCCAGCCTGGCCGAGGTGTGGCTGCGCTTTGCCTCGCCGCCCATCCGCCATGCCGGCACCATGGGCGGCAACGTGGCCAACGGCTCGCCCATCGGCGATTCGCCGCCGGTGCTGATGGCGCTCGACGCGCAGATCGAGCTGCGCCGGGGCGACGTGGTGCGCCGCATGCCGCTGCCCGAGTTCTATCTCGACTACATGAAGAACCAGCTGCAGCCGGGCGAATTCGTCCAGGGGCTGGCCGTTCCCCATGCCGCGCTGGACCGCCAGATCCGTGCCTACAAGATCAGCAAGCGCTTCGACTGCGACATCTCGGCGCTGTGCGCGGGCTTCGCCATCGAGCTCGAAGCGGGCAGCGACACGGTGAAGGCCGTGCGCCTGGCCTTCGGCGGCATGGCCGCTACCGTCAAGCGCGCCGCGAATGCCGAGGCAGCTTTGCTCGGCAAGCCATGGACGCAGGCGAGCGTGGCCACCGCCAAGCTCGCGCTCGCGCAGGACTTCAAACCGCTGTCGGACATGCGCGCTTCGGCCGACTACCGGCTGCAGGTGGCGCAGAACCTCATTCAACGCCTCTGGCTCGAAACCCGCGCCGAAGACGCCCTGTCGCTGGAAGAAACCAGCGTCTGGAGCGTGATGCCCCACGCGACCCCGGCCGCTGCCGCAGGAGTCTGACCATGAACAAGCCCATCGACGCCCGCCTGCTGCAGCCCTCCGAGGCCTTTGCCGACTACCTGACCAACACCGCCGCCCGCATCGACGTGGGCGCCGAAGCGCTGGCGCACGAGCGCGGCATGCGCGTGGGCATCAGCCGGCCGCACGAGTCGGCGCACCTGCACGTGGCCGGCGAAGCGACCTACATCGACGACATTCCCGAGCTCACCGGCACGCTGCATTGCGCGCTGGGCCTGTCGCCAGCCGCCAATGGCCGCGTCACGGCGCTGTCGCTCGACGCTATTCGTGCCATGCCGGGTGTGGTCGCGGTCATTACCGCCGACGACATTCCGGGCACCAACGACTGCGGTTCGATCATTCACGACGACCCGATCCTGCTGCCCGTGAACGACGGCGGCGAGATCCGCTACCTGGGCCAGCCAGTGTTCGCCGTGATCGCCGAAACGCGCGCCGACGCGCGCCGTGCCGCCGCGAAAGCCAAGGACGCGCTGACCATCGAGGCGCAGCCGCCCGTGATCACGCCGCAGGCCGCGCACGAACGCGGCCAATACGTGGTGCCGCCGATGCACATCGTGCGCAGCGGCGGTGCCGCCAACGAAGGCGACGAGGCTGCCGTGCGCACCGCCATCGCCAACGCGCCGCATCGCCACAAGTCCACGCTCGACGTGGGCGGGCAGGAACAGTTCTACCTCGAAGGCCAGATCAGCTACGCCATTCCAAAGGAAGGCGGTGCGCTGCACATCCATTGCTCCACGCAGCACCCGAGCGAGATGCAGCACCTGGTGGCGCATGCAATGCATCTGCAGTCGAACGAGGTGCATGTGGAGTGCCGGCGCATGGGCGGCGGCTTCGGCGGCAAGGAGTCGCAGTCGGCGCTGTTCGCCTGCGTGGCGGCCATCGCGGCGCGGCAGTTGCAGCGGCCGGTGAAGCTGCGGCTCGACCGCGACGACGACTTCATGGTCACGGGCCGGCGCCACTGCTTCTGGTACGAATACGAAGTCGGCTACGACGACGAAGGCCGCATCCTCGGCGCGGAGATCACGATGGTCTCGCGCGCCGGCCACTCGGCCGACCTGTCGGGCCCGGTGATGACGCGCGCGCTGTGCCACTTCGACAACGCCTACTGGCTGCCGAACGTGGCCATGCACGGCTTCTCGGGCAAGACCAACACGCAGAGCAACACGGCCTTCCGCGGCTTCGGCGGTCCGCAGGGCGCGATCGCCATCGAGAACATCATGGACTCGGTGGCCCGCGAGCTGAAGTGCGATCCGCTCGACGTGCGGCGCGTCAACTTCTACGGCAAGGCGGAGAACAACGTCACGCCCTACCGCCAGACGGTGACCGACAACATCGTCCACGAACTCGTGGCCGAGCTGGAGGCCAGCAGCGACTACCGCGCGCGGCGCGAAGACATCGCGGCCTTCAACAAGAAGAGCACTGTGCTCAAGCGCGGCCTGGCACTGGCGCCGCTGAAGTTCGGCATCTCGTTCAACGTGAAGCACTTCAACCAGGCCGGCGCGCTGGTGCACGTGTACACCGACGGCTCGATCCTCGTGAACCACGGCGGAACCGAAATGGGGCAGGGCCTCAACACCAAGGTGGCGCAGGTGGTGGCGCACGAGCTGGGCGTGAGCTTCGAGCGCGTGCGCGTTACGGCGACCGACACGACCAAGGTGGCCAACACCTCGGCCACGGCCGCATCGACCGGCGCCGACCTGAACGGCAAGGCCGCGCAGGATGCGGCCCGCCAGATCCGCGAGCGCCTGGCCGAGAGCGCGTCCGAGCGCCATGGCGGCAAGGCCAGTGAAGTGCGCTTTGCCAACGACAAGGTCGAGGTGAACGGCCGCACGCTGGCCTTCAGCACCGTGGTGGGCGAGGCGTATCTCGACCGCAAGCAGCTGTGGTCCGACGGCTTCTACGCCACGCCCGGCCTGAGCTGGGACAAGGACAAGATGCAGGGCCGCCCGTTCTACTACTACGCCTACGGCGCGGCGGTGAGCGAGGTGATCGTCGACACGCTCACCGGCGAGTGGAAGCTGCTGCGCGCCGACATCCTGCACGACGCGGGCAAGTCGCTGAACCCGGCGGTGGACATCGGCCAGGTCGAGGGTGCTTTCATCCAGGGCATGGGCTGGCTCACCACCGAAGAGCTGGTGTGGCATCCGCAAAGTGGCAAGCTCACCACGCACGCGCCCAGCACCTACAAGATTCCGACGGCCAACGACTGCCCGCCCGTGTTCAATGTGCGCCTGTTCGAAGGCCAGAACTTCGAGGACTCCATTCACCGCAGCAAGGCCGTGGGCGAGCCGCCGCTCTTGCTGCCGTTCTCGGTGTTCTTCGCGATACGCGATGCGGTGTCGGCCGCGGGCGACCACAGGGTCGATCCGCCGCTGAAGGCGCCAGCCACGAGCGAGTCGATTCTTCGCGCCATCACCGCCGTGCAAGCGGTGGAACCCGCATCGGCCGAATGACAGCGGGCCGTGCTCGCACGGTCCGAGCTTCACTTCCACACCCGGTTTCGCCAAATGCTGCGCTGTATAACTGTTCGCACAGACAAGAAAGGTGTGAACAGCCATGAGAGACCAAGCGCTTTTCGACAAGATCGATCTTCATTTGATCCGGGTGCTTCACACCGTGTTGACCGACCGCAGCGTCTCGCGCGCAGCCATCCGTCTGGGCATGTACCAGCCGGCCGTCTCGGCCGCGCTGAAGCGCCTGCGAGAGCTCTCGGGCGATCCGCTGCTGGTGCGCTCGGGCTCGGGCATGGTGCCGACCGACGCGGGGCTGCGCATGATCGAGCCCGCGGCGAGCATTCTTCGCGCGGCCGAGATGCTGTTCTCGGATGCGCGCGGCTTCGATCCGCAGTCGGCGGCCACCACCTTCCGCATTGCGGCCAGCGACTACATGGACCCGCTGTTCCTGCCCATGCTGGTGGCGCAGGTCAAGCGCGATGCGCCGCTGTGCCAGATAGAGATTCACGCGCTCTCGCCCGACTCGGACTACCACGGCCACCTGGCGCTCGGCCAGGTCGACCTGGTGATCGGCAACTGGCTCAAGCCGCCGGAAGATTTGCACATGGCGCGGCTCTTCGGCGACGAGGTGGTGTCGCTGGTCAACAAGGATCATCCGGCAGTGCGCCGCGGCTGGGACCTGGAGACTTGGCTCGCGGCCGAGCACATCGCGCCCACGCCCATGCACCCGGGCGGGCGCGGCATCATCGACCAGATGCTCGACGAGCTGGGTCGGCAGCGCAACATCACGGCGCGCTGCGCGCACTTCGGGCTCATTCCGGACATGGTGGCCTCCAGCCTGCTGGTGCTGACCACCGGGCGCCAGTATTGCGAGCGTTTTGCCTCGCGGCTGCCGCTGAAGATTCTCGAATGCCCCGTGGCGCTGCCGCGCCTCATGTACTACCAGCTCTGGCACGAACGCACCCATTCGTCGAGCTCTGCGCGCTGGCTGCGCGAATGCATCAAGGACGTGGCGGCGTCGCTGCGGCCTCCGGCTTCCGCGATACCCGGTGTATCTGGCGCCGCAACGCGCCCGCCCGCAGCTCCTGAAACCTCGGATCCCTGAGAAAACCCCGTTCGCGCCGGCGTCGTGAGCGGGGGAACGATGAAAACCGCCACTACAACAGCTGGAGACAAGCGAAATGAGTACGTTTGAACAGGCGCCGAAAGGCGCCGAGCCCCACATTCCGGGGCATGTCGAGTCCGCGCGTCCGCGTGCGGCTGTGGGCAGCGCAAGCGGCTCGGGTCTGCTTGAACGCGTGTTCAAGCTCAGTGCGCACAACACCACCGTGCGCACCGAGGTCATCGCGGGGCTCACCACCTTCCTGACGATGGCCTACATCATCTTCGTGAACCCGTCGATCCTCGGGGACGCGGGCATGCCGAAGGGCGCGGTGTTCGTCGCCACCTGCCTCATTGCGGCGCTGGGCACGCTCATCATGGGTCTGTACGCCAACTACCCGATTGCCATGGCGCCGGGCATGGGCCTGAACGCCTACTTCGCCTACGTGGTGGTGCTGGGCATGGGCTACACGTGGCAGGTGGCGCTGGGCGCGGTGTTCATCTCGGGCTGTCTGTTCCTGATCGTCACGGTCACGGGGTTGCGGGAGCTTTTCATACAGGGCATACCGCAGTCGCTGCGAACTGCGATCACGGTGGGCATCGGCATGTTCCTGGCGCTCATCGCGCTGAAGAGCGCCGGCATTGTGGCCGCATCGCCCGCTACCTTCGTCACGCTGGGCGACCTGCACTCGGCGCCGGTGGTGCTGGCGACGCTGGGCTTTCTCATCATCGTGGCGCTCGACAAGCTCAAGGTGCGCGGCGCCATCCTGATCGGCATCATCACGGTGACGGTGCTGTCGTTTTTCTTCGGCGGCAACAAGTTCCACGGCGTGTTCGACGCGCCGCCGTCCATCGCGCCCACCTTCATGCAGCTCGACATTTTGGGCGCGCTGAAGGGCGGCATCCTGAACGTGGTGCTGGTGTTCTTCCTGGTCGAGATGTTCGACGCCACCGGCACGCTGATGGGCGTGGCCAAGCGCGCCGGCCTGTTGGTGCCGGGCAAGATGGAGCGCATGAACAAGGCGCTCTTGGCCGACAGCGGCGCGATCTTCGCGGGCTCGCTGCTCGGTACGTCGAGCACCACGGCTTATGTGGAAAGCGCGGCGGGCGTGCAGGCGGGCGGACGCACCGGCCTCACGGCCGTGGTGGTGGCGCTGCTGTTCCTGGCCTGCCTGATGATCTCGCCGCTGGCGGGCTCGGTGCCGGCCTACGCCACCGCACCGGCGCTGCTCTTCGTGGGCTGCCTGATGCTGCGCGACCTGGTCGAGCTCGACTGGGAAGACACCACCGAGGTGATCCCGGCCGCAGTGACCGCGCTGGCGATGCCTTTCACCTACTCGATTGCCAACGGCCTGGCCTTCGGCTTCATCACGTACGCCGTGCTGAAGCTCTGCACCGGCCGGGCACGGGAAGTGCATGCGATGGTCTGGGTCATCGCAGCTGTGTTTCTCTTCAAGTTCGCCTATATCGGCGGGCATTGAAATGCTGAACTGAGCGAAGCGCCGTCGGGCGCCGATGGTCGCGGGGACCGCTATTAAACTGATAGCTGTTCCCGCTTTGTTGCAGTTGAACGAGACAAATCCACGAAACCCGGCATGACAACCCCCAGACTCCAGCTCGCGAACATCACCAAGCGGTATCCCGCGGTGGTGGCGAACAGCGACATCTCCCTGGCCGTGCAGCCCGGCGAAATCCACGCCGTGCTCGGCGAGAACGGCGCCGGCAAGTCGACCCTGATGAAAATCATCTACGGGTCGGTCAAGCCCGACGAGGGCACCGTGATGTTCGACGGCCATGCCGTCAACCTGCGCAACCCGCAGCAGGCGAGGGCGCTGGGCATCAGCATGGTGTTTCAGCACTTCAGCCTGTTCGACACGCTCACCGTGGCCGAGAACGTCTGGCTGGGGCTCGACAAGTCGCTGCAGCTCGCCGAGGTGGCGCGCAGCATCACCGCCAAGGCGAGCGAGTACGGCCTCGACATCGACCCCTCGCGCCCGGTGCACACGCTGTCGGTGGGCGAGATGCAGCGGGTGGAGATCATCCGCGCGCTGCTCACCAACCCCAAGCTGCTGATCCTCGACGAGCCGACCTCGGTGCTGACGCCGCAGGCGGTCATCAAGCTCTTCCATGTGCTGAACAAGCTGGCTTCCGAGGGCTGCAGCATCCTCTACATCAGCCACAAGCTGCATGAGATCCAGGAGCTGTGCAGCGCCTGCACGGTGCTGCGCGGCGGCAAGGTGACGGGCGTGTGCAATCCGCAGAACGAGAGCACCCAGTCGCTGTCGCGGCTGATGATCGGCAGCGAGCCGCCGCCGCTGCAGCACCGGCCGGTGCATGCGGGTGCGGTGGCGCTGCGTGTTGACGGGCTGTCCCTGGCGCGCGAAGACCAGTTCGGCATGGACCTCGAGGGCATCTCGTTCGAGGTTCGCGCGGGCGAGGTCGTCGGCATTGCCGGCGTCTCGGGCAACGGCCAGCGCGAACTGCTCTACACGCTCTCGGGCGAAGACGTGCGCGCCGAGGCCTCGATGGTCCGGGTGTTCGACAAGCCGGCCGGCCGGCTGCGCCCGCGCTCGCGCCGTGCGCTTGGCCTGCACTTCGTGCCCGAAGAGCGGCTGGGCCGCGGCGCGGTGCCGACGCTGGGGCTCGCGCACAACCTGCTGCTCACGCGCAGCGATGCGGTGGGCCGGGGCGGGTGGATTCGCACCGGCGCGCTGGAGCGCCAGGCCAAGGCCATCATCGAGCGCTTCAAGGTCAAGGCCGGCGGGCCGCGCGCCGCGGCGCGGTCGCTCTCGGGCGGCAATCTGCAGAAGTTCATCGTCGGCCGCGAGATCGACGCCAACCCGAAGCTCTTCATCGTCTCGCAGCCGACCTGGGGCGTGGACGTGGGCGCGGCTGCGCTCATCCACGCCGAAATCCTTGCGCTGCGCGATGCCGGTTGCGCCGTGCTGGTCATCAGCGAGGAGCTCGACGAGCTGTTCAACATCTGCGACCGGCTGCACGTGATTGCAAAGGGGCGGCTGTCGCCCTCCATCGACCGCGCGGCTGCCACGCTGCCGCAGATCGGCGAGTGGATGAGCGGCCTGTGGCAAGCCGGAGCCGGCCAGAAGGCGGAGGCCGCCCATGCTTAAGCTCGAACCCCGCCCGGAGCTGTCGCGCTTCTGGAGCTATGCCTCGCCGATCCTGGCGCTGCTGATCACCGTGCTGATTGGCGTGGCGCTGTTCGCCGCGCTCGGCAAAGACCCGGTCAAGGGCCTGCTGGTGTTCTTCTACGAACCCATCAAGAGCGGCTACGCCATCGGCGAACTGATGGTCAAGGCCACGCCGCTGCTCATCATCGCGCTGGGGTTGGCCGTGTGCTTCCGCTCGAACGTGTGGAACATCGGCGCCGAAGGGCAGTTCGTGTTCGGCGCCATCGCGGCGGGCGGCGTGGCGCTGCTGGCCGACAAGACCACGGGTCAGTGGATCGTCGCGGCCATCCTGCTGGCGGGCATTCTCGGCGGCATGGTGTGGGCGGGCATCGTCGCGTTCCTGCGCGACAAGTACAACGCCAACGAAATCCTGGTGAGCCTGATGCTGGTCTACGTGGCCACGCTGCTGCTGGGCTACATGGTCTATGGACCGTGGAAGGACCCGAACGGCTACAACTTCCCGCAGACCAAGACCTTCGAGGCGGTCACGCAGATTCCGCGCCTGTTCAAGGGCTCGCGCGTGAGCATCGGGCTGATCATCGCGCTGGTGGGAGCGGGGGCGCTGTGGGTGTTCCTGTTCCGCACGCGGGCGGGCTTCGCGCAGCAGGTCGGCGGGCTGGCGCCGGCGGCCTCGCGTTACGCGGGCTTCTCGGCGCGGCGTGCGGTGTGGATTGCGCTGCTGACCTCGGGCGGCGCGGCCGGCCTGGCTGGTGCGCTCGAAGTGGCCGGGCCGCTCGGCCAGCTCACGCCTTATGTGCCGGCGGGCTACGGCTTCGCGGCCATCATCGTGGCCTTCGTCGGGCGGCTGCATCCGGTGGGCATGATCTTCTCGGCCATCCTGATGAGCATGTTCTATATCGGCGGCGAGCTTGCGCAGTCGCGGCTGGGCCTGCCGAAGTCGCTGACCGGTGTGTTCCAGGGGCTGTTGCTGTTCACGCTGCTGGCCTGCGACACGCTCATTGCGTACCGTATCCGGCGCAAAGCGGCCGCAAAGGCCGCCACCATGACCACCGCCTCGCTGCAGGCGAGCACGCCGATCACCGCACCCGTCGCGCGTGCCACCGAAGGGAGCCACTGACCATGGAAAGCTACGCACTGCTGCTGGGTTCGACCCTGAGCGCGGGCACCGTGCTCGCCATCGCGGCGCTGGGCCTGCTCATCAACGAGAAGGCCGGCATCGTCAACCTCGGCGCCGAGGGAATGATGCTGTGCGCAGCCATCGCGGGCTTTGCCACGGTCGTCACCACGCACAACCCCTGGCTCGGCTTTCTCGCCGGCATGGCGGCGGGCGCCTTGCTCGCGGCCTTCTTCGGTGTGCTGGTGATCTGGCTCAACACCAACCAGTACGCAACGGGCCTTGCGCTGAGCCTGTTCGGCGTGGGCTTCTCGGCCTTTGCCGGCATCAACTTCGTGCAGGCCAAGCTGCCGGAAAGCACGTCGTACGCGATCCCCGTGCTGAGTGACATTCCGCTCGTGGGCCCCGCGCTGTTCCGCCATCACCCGATGGTGTATTTCGCGGTGGTGTTGACCGTCGCGCTGATCTGGTTTCTTTACCGCACGCGCGCAGGCCTGGTGCTGCGCTCGGTCGGCGAATCGCCCGAGTCGGCGCATGCGCTGGGCTATCCGGTGCGGCGCATTCGCTTCATGGCGGTGATTGCGGGCGGCTCGCTGTGCGGGCTGGCGGGCGCGTACCTGTCGACCGTGTACACGCCGTTGTGGGTCGAGGGCATGGTGGCCGGCCGTGGCTGGATCGCGCTGGCGCTCACCACCTTCGCCACCTGGCGACCGGTTCGTGTGCTGCTGGGCGCGTACCTGTTCGGCGGCGTGTCGATGCTGGGCTTTCATCTGCAGAGCAGCGGCGTCGACGTGCCTTCGCAGTTCCTCAGCATGCTGCAGTACATCGCGCCCATCGTGGTGCTGGCGCTGATCTCGCGCAACCCGGCCTTCATCCGCGCCAACATGCCGGCTTCCATCGGGAAACCGTTCTACCCCGGCTCATAATCGCTTTCTCGTTTTTCCGCCAACCTGTCCTTTTGAGGATTTTCGACAATGAATGATCTGAACAAGCGCTCCCTGCTCAAGCTGGCCGCTCTCACTGCGGTCGCTTCGGCGGCCCTGATCGGCTGCGGCAAGAAAGAAGAAGCGGCAGCACCGGCCGCGGCACCCGCGCCGGCCCCGGCACCTGCTGCGGCCGCTCCGGCTCCGGCAGCGCCGCTGAACATCGCATTCGCCTACGTCGGACCGGTGGGCGACGGCGGCTGGACCTTCGCGCACGACAACGCCCGCAAGGCGCTCGAGAAGGAATTCGGCGACAAGATCAAGACCACTTTTGTCGAAAGCGTGCCCGAGGGCGCCGACGCAGAGCGCGTGTTCCGCGACATGGTCGGCCAGGGCAACAAGCTGATCTTCGGCACCACCTTCGGCTACATGGAGCCCATGCTCAAGGTCGCGGCCGACAGCAAAGAGGTGAAGTTCGAGCACGCCACCGGCTACAAGACCTCCGACAACATGCGCACCTACGACAGCCGCACGTACGAGGGCGCGTACATGGCCGGCGTCATTGCCGGCGCCATGACCAAGAGCAACACGCTGGGCGTGGTCGGCTCGGTGCCTATTCCCGAAGTGCTGCGCAACATCAACAGCTTCACGCTGGGCGCGCAGTCGGTCAACCCGAAGATCACGACCAAGGTCGTGTGGGTGAACGAATGGTTCAGCCCGCCCAAGGAAACCGAAGCCGCCACCGCCCTCATCAACGGCGGCGCCGACGTGCTGTTCCAGAACACCGACTCGCCGGCAGTGCTCAAGACCGCGCAGGAAAAGGGCAAGCGCGCCTTCGGCTGGGATTCGGACATGACCGCCTACGGTCCCAAGGCCCACCTGGCCTCGGCCACCATCAACTGGGCTCCGTACTACATCAAGGCCACCCAGGAAGCACTGGACGGCAAGTGGGCCACCGGCCAGGCCTGGTGGGGCGTGAAGGAAGGCGCCATCGACATCGTGTCGATCGCCGAAGACGTGCCGGCCGAAACCAAGGCCAAGGTCGAGGCGGTGAAGAAGGGCCTGAAGGACGGCAGCTTCGTGATCTGGAAGGGCCCGATCCTCGGCCAGGACGGCAAGGAAGTGGTCGCCAAGGACGCAGTGGCCGACGACAAGTTCTTGTCGGGCGTGAACTTCTACGTCAAGGGCGTCGAAGGCAAGGTGCCGGGCGGCGACAAGAAGTAAGCAGGACAAGGCGCGATGCGCCTCGGGCCACCATGGAGCAATGCCGTGGTGGCTTTTTTTTGCCCAAAACAGAGGAGGGAGGAAAAGATGACTTCAGGAGCGAATAGCTTTCTTCGACGGTGCGCGGCATCTCTTGGCGCGTTCGTTCTCTTCACCGGCCTGGGAGGCACGGCGTGGGGAATGGATGCGGCCGCCGAGCGGCGGCCGGTGCTCGATGCGGCTCGTCCGGTGGCGGCAAGCCGTGCGGGGCAGCCCGTCAAGATCAAGGTCGATGTCCTGAATACGGACGCAGGATGGGCGGTGCTGATCGGCGAGCTGGTTTCGCCATCCGGCGGTTCGCTCGACTGGGAGAAGGCCGAGGGCTGCCATCCGGCTCTGGACAAGATGCTGTGGGTGGTCCTGAAGAAGTCGGCAGGCAAGTGGAAGGTCAGGCACATCGACATCTGTGCGAGCGAGCCTCCCTATTGGTCTCTTGATGCGCTGTATGGAGGCCTTGTCTGGCCTTGCGGTGTCTATGCCGGCCTGGATGCCGGCGGGGAGGACGGGCCTTTGGAGAAGCAATGCCGCGAGCAGAAAGCGCGTCGCCGGCCATGATCGGAGGCACCATATACACCGGAAAGTTCTAACTTCTCGCGCGTGTTGCGCGTTTTCTTTTTTACGGGCTACTTGGTTGAAAAGTCCTCGCGTCCGCTACAGTAACAATTAGTGTCTAATTCGCGTGCTGCCGCAGTGCAGATCGCGGCCGCGGCACGCTCCGGAGGACTCTCAACGATCCATCACGACGAGACTGAAATGCAGGATGCCGTCACCAACCCCACGCACGCAGTGTCGCAATCATCATTGCCGAATCCGTTGGAGATTCCGGGCTATGAGTTGCTTGAGGAGCTAGGCGCCGGCGGCTATGGCACCGTGTATCGCGCGCTGCAGAAGAACACGGGCACCGTGGTCGCAATCAAGGTCGTGAAGCTGCAGGTCGGCAGCCAGCGCGTTGCACGTTTCCACCGCGAGACGAAGCTCTGCGCCTCGCTGCACCATCCGCACATCGTCCAGTTGCTCGACAAGGGCGAGCAGGGCCCATGCGTCTATGGCGTCTTCGAGTACGTGCCGGGCGAAACGCTCACCAGCCTGATCCGGCGCAAGGGCGCGCTGACGGCCACCGAGACCGCTCACCTCATGGCGGAAGTGCTGGACGCGCTGGACTGCGCGCACAGCGCAGGCATCGTGCACCGCGACCTGAAGCCCGACAACGTGATGGTCACGTTCACCGGCGCGGTCCCGCATGCGAAGGTGCTCGACTTCGGCATCAGCACGGTCATTCCCGCGAACAGGGGCGCCGAGTTCCCTACGCTCACGATGACCGACGAGTCTCTGGGCACGCCGGCCTACAGCGCGCCCGAGCAACTGCGCGGCGAGCCGCCCGGCGTCAAGTCAGATATCTATGCCTGGGGCCTGATGTTCATCGAGTGCCTCACGGGCGTGCCCGCCATCCGCGGCGCATCGGCGGCAGAAATTCTTCACCAGCAACTGAGCCCGCAAGAGGTGCCGCTGCCGGCGGAAATCGCCAGCCATCCGGTGGCCTCCGTGCTGCGGCAGGCATTGCGCAAGAAGGCAGCCGACCGCAGCGATTCAGCAGCCACGCTGCTGGCCGAACTCGGGCGCCTGCGGCTTGACGACCTGGTGGGCGTGCTGCGATCGGCGAAGCAGGCGCAAGACGAGGCTCTCAGCCACACCGTGGTCACCACGCGCGGCTTTTCCGAAAAGCGGCAGCTCACCGTGCTGTGCTGCAGCGTCTCCGTCTGGCCGGACGCCGGTGCGGACGAAGAGGGCATCGACGACGCCTTGCCCTCCGACATCGAAAACCTGGAGCTGCTGCAGCGCAACGAGCTCACCCTGTTCGCGGAAACCGCCACGCGGCGCGGCGGATTGCTGGCGGGCACGCTGGGCGACCGGATGATCGTGCTCTTCGGCTATCCGCACGCCAGCGACACCGACGCGCGGCAGGCCGGCATGACGGCGCTGGAGCTGATCGAACTGAGCCGCCAGCGCTCGGCTGCCATCGAGCAGGCGCACGGCGTGCACCTGGGCATTCGCATGGGCATGCACACCGGCATGGCGGTGGTGGCCGCCGGAGAAATTCCGTCGGGCCATGCCGTCAACGTCGCGGTGCGGCTCGAGGGCGTGGCCGATACCGGCACGCTGCTGGCAAGCGAAAGCAGCTACCGGCTGCTGGGCCGCCATGCGCGCTTCGACAAGGCCGGCAACGTGACCTTGCCGGGGCAGTCCGGCGGCATCCAGACCTACCGCCTGGGCGGTGAACAGCAGGCGCCCGCGCCGCATGGATCCGTGGAGCAGGCACTGCACAACGCGTGCATCGGACGCGAGCCCGAACTGCAACAGCTGCGCGCCGCATGGGCGCAGGCCCGGCAAGGCCACGGCGGCGCAGTGTGGGTTCGCGGCGAGCCCGGCATCGGCAAGTCGTGCCTCGCCGACGTGCTGCGCGAGCAGGTGGCGCGGGAAGGCTGGCAGACCGTCAGCGCGCAGTGCCAGCCCGAAAACCAGAACAACGCGCTGACGCCGTTCCTGACGCTGCTGCGCCAGCATCTCGACGCCGCGCCGGACGCAACCACGCCCGACGCCCGGCGTGAGCGGCTGCGCGAGGCCCTGCAGGCCGCCGGCTGCGACGCCGAAGCGGTGCTGCCGATCTTCTGCGCGTGGCTGTCTCTCCCACTGGGCGACCGCGCACCCAGCCAGGTGTCTCCCGCGATGCAGAAGGGATTGCTGCTGCAATCGACCGCACAGTGGCTGCTGCACATGGCCGAGGCGGCGCCGCTGCTGCTCCTGCTCGAAGACGTGCACTGGGCCGACCCCACCAGCATCGAGTTCGTCGAGCAGCTGGTTACCCAATTGCCGCAGCAGCGCGTGCTGCTGGTGCTGACTGCGCGGCCCGAATGGGTGAAGCCGCCGGCGCTGCAGGCCGAGTGCATCGAGGTGCGCCGGCTCGAAGACACGCAGGCGGCCGAACTGGTCCGGCAGGCGCTGGCGCCGAGGGTCGCCGCGCAGCAGGTGATCGACAACGTGGTCGCGCGCACCGACGGCGTGCCGCTGTTCATCCAGGAAATGGCGCGCATGCTGCTCGACGCCTACCTGGTGGAACAAGAGGGCGTCTGGGTCTTCAAGGACACGGCGCAGCCGGCTGCCATTCCGGTCACGCTGCGCGACTCTCTGGTCAGCCGCTTCGACCGGCTGGGCTCCGTCAAGGGCCTGCTGCAGCTGGCGGCCACCATCGGGCGGCAGTTCGATGCCGAATTGCTGTGCGCCTGTTCAGGCAAGTCGCCCGAAGCGATGGACAAGGACATGGCTGTGCTGCTCGACGCGGGGCTCGTGGCCCCGGCCGGGCCGCCGGGCGCCTTCATCTTCCGCCACGCGCTGATCCGCGACACCGCCTACGAATGCATGCTCGACGCGCAGCGCCGGCAGCAGCACCGCAACGTCGCGCAGACGCTGCTGAGCAGCCAGCCGCAGCGCGTGGCGAGCGAGCCGGGCAGCGTGGCCCAGCACTGGGCCGATGCGGGCGAGCACGCGGAGGCCGTCGCGCTGGCCGTGCGGCAGCTGCTCATTACCCAGCACCGCTCGCTGAACGACGAAACCATCGCCTATGCCCAGCACATCGACGGCTGGATGGCGCACCTGGACAGCGCCGCGCAACGCGAGGCGCGGCTCGACGTGAACAGCTACGTCACGCAGGCGATGATGAACAAGTACGGCTGGGCGCATGCGCAGGTGGTGGACCGCATCGCCCTGTCGCAGGAGCTGCTCTCCGACGACGTGGCGCGCGAGAAGCAGGTGCAGCACCTTTGGACGCTGATCACCTTCCACCACGTCGCGAGCAACCGCGCCGAGGTGCAGCAGCTGAGCAACCGGCTGCTCGACCACGCCACCCAGCAGCAGGACGAGGGCGTGTTCGTCGCGGCGCAAACGTACCTCGGGCTCGCGCACTATTCCGACGGCTATTTCGAGCGCGCCGAGCAGTCGCTGACGGACGGCATCGAGCGCTACAGCCCCGAGGCGCACGCGCACCATGCCGCCTACTTCGGCTTCGACACCCGCGTATGGGCGACCACGGGGCGCGCGCTGGTGCGCTGGTTTGCGGGCCACGACGCGGCCGCGCGCGCCGACGCCACGAACGCCGTGCGCTGGGCTCGCGAGATGTCGCACATTCCGTCGCTGAGCATGGCCCTGCTGTACCAGAGCCTGGGCCATCAGGGCCGCAACGACAAGGCGCGGGCGCTGGTGAGCACGGGCGAGCTGCTCGGCATCACCGAGCGCTACGGCCTGCCGGCGTTCCAGGGTTACGCGGCAATCATCCGCTGCTGGGCCACCGGCGACGTCGACAGCATCGCGCAGGCCGACGCCTGGATACAGGCGCTGTGGGGCATGGGCTGCCGCTATTGCCAGACCTACTACCGCGCCTTTGCGGCCGACACGCTGGCCGCAAATGGCCGCTGGGGCGAGGCGCTGGAGCGGATCGACGAGTGCCTGCGCCTGGCGGACGAGCTCAAGGAAGGGCTCTACAGGTCCGAACTCCATCTGCAGAAGGCCCGCTACCTGCAGTCCGCGGGCGGCGAACACGACGCAGTGGCCGAGTGCTTCTCGCAGGCCGCCAACGTGGCGCGCGAGGGAGCGAAGTACAGAACCGAATACGAGGCCCTGGTGGCGTTGCAGGCACTGGCACCCGCCGGGCGCGACGTGGCCGGACGCCTCAAGGAGCTGGCCGACCTGCGGCCGGAACTGCCGTCGCGCGTGCCCGTGCATGCGCCTGTTTCTCGAACCATGTCTTGAACCAAGGATGAAGTCACCATGACCTTTCAAAGCCAAGCTGCCGACCCGTTGCTCGAATTCCGCCTTGCTTACCTGCGCGGCATTGCCAAATCGTGGCAGGACGATGCTTACCGCGCAAAGCTGCTCGACACGCCGGACATCCAGCAGATGCTGCACGACGACTTCGGCCTGCCGACGCAGTGGCCGCTGCTCGACATCTCGCTCTTCCAGGACCCCAATCCGGACATGCGCGCCGCATGGAAGCCGATGCTGACGTCCGGCTGGGTCGGCCCTGACGATTCCTTTGTCATCGTGCTGCCGCAGGCACCGTCGTCGCAGCCTACGGAGGCCCTGGCCGCTTACTACCAGCTGTTCCCGGACTTCATGGGCCCTGCTGCCGCCTTCGAAACGCCGACCGGCCTCATTGGTGGCGCGCTGCCCACCGGCCTCGGCATTCCTGGCGGCGGCGACGGTTCGCTGCTGGCGTTCGGCGGCGTGGTGCTGCGTGCGGTCGCCCTCGCATGGCAATCGCCGGAGTTCCTTTTCGACCTGACGCGCGAGCCCGACACCGACAAGGCGCCTGTGCTGAGCCAATGGCTGGGCTACAACAACCCGTTCAACTTCAAGATCCTGTTCACGACCAACTCCGCCTTCACGTGGGACGCGGCGAAGGGCGAATGGAACCTGAAGAACGCCAACGACTCGCTGATCAAGAACGGCATCCGTCTCAACTACCCGACTGCTCCGGTGGAAGTGGAACTGCGGCCGATCGCGCTCACCTCGTACAACAACACGGGCCCGGCCTATCCCTTCACCTGCTGAGTCCGATGCCGAACAGGGGCAGGCCACGGGCGCGCTGCAAGGCGCCTCGGCCACGCTTCTGCTGACGCTGGCCGCGCGTGCCGACTCCGGCAGCGTGGCCGATGCGTCGGTGTTTTCCGATCCCGAGGCGCGGCGCATCGCGGCGTCGCTGCCTTTCGATCTGTCGGCCTATGCGACGGACGCGGCATTCGTCAGGAGCGTTGTCCTGCGTGCCGCACTGTTCGACCGCTACGCGGCCGAGTTCCTCGCAGCCCACCCTGCCGGCCTGTGCATCACGCTCGGCGCGGGGCTGTGCACCCGGCGCAGCCGCCTGGGGGCGGCCGTGACGGCGGATTCCCGCTGGCTGAACATCGATCTGCCGGAGGCCATTGCCCTGCGGGCGCAGCACGTGGTGCGCCATGAGAGCGAGAGCGACCTTGCGTGCTCGGTGCTCGACGACGCCTGGTTCGACGCCGCCGGCCTGCCCGGCGAGCGGCCCGTGCTCGCGATGCTGGAGGGTGTTTGTCCGTATCTGCCGCAGGTGCCGTTGGAGGCGCTTTTGCGCCGGTTGGCCGGGCGCTTCGAACACAGCACGACGCCATGTGTTGTCGTGCTCGACCACGTGCATCCGGTGTTCGCGCGCATGCCCATGGAGGTGGGCGGCATGCGGCTGCCGGTGGTGTCGGGCTTCGAGGATGGCGCCCGCATCGCAGGCCTGCATCCGTCGATGCGGGTGCTGTCCGAAGACCATATCTACGCGCAATTCTCGGAACAGCATCGGCTGTTCGAGGCGGCGTTCCGGGCCACGACAGGGGCCTGGCCCTACGCCGTCGCGCGCCTCGCGCTGGGCCTGAAAGACGATGAGTAGCGCTGCGGCGGCGCCGGATTTCTTTGGCGAGGTTTTTCGTTGGCACGACAAGTACCTGCCGCCGGTTGTGTTGCAGGACCGCTTGCTGCTGCCGAGCGAAGACGATCTTCTGGTGCTCGGTTCGCCGGGCGTCATGGCCGTCGAACGCGTGCTGCGCGAGCGCGTCAGCCTCGCCACCTATTGCCGCACCGAAGGCGCAGCCACGCTGCTCGCGCAGATGCTGCATGCGCTCGAGGCGTTAACGCGCCAGGGGCTCGTGCGACCCGTTGCGATGGACGGCGGCGAGCCGCACCTCGTGCCTGATTTTTCGGCGGTGCATGTGCGCATGGCCATCTCTGACGATGTGGATGTCATCACGCTGTCGACCGCTGTGAGCGACGACGCGGCAATCAACTGGGCGCAGGCATTCGCCGACACCGGTCTCACCCTCGTTTTTTGCGACGACTACCTCGACCCCCGGCTCGGCTCCATCGATGCGCAGCAGCGCGCTTCGGGACGTCCATGGCTGCTGGTCAAACCCACCGGCGAACGGGCCATGGTCGGCCCAATCTTCAGGCCGGGCGCGGCGACAGCCGGTCCCTGCTGGCATTGCCTCGAGCACCGCTGGCTGAGGAATCGGCCGGCGCGTGCATGGTGGCAGGCGCGGCATGGCACCCCGGGCAGCGGCCTGCCGGTGCGGGCAGGTGACCGGCTCGTCGCCGAACGCCTCGGCCAGTTGCTACCCATCGCGCGGCAGATCGCCACGCATGCGGACGCACAGGTGCGGACGCTTGATTCGCCGCAGCCGCATTTCGTCGCTGCCCGCCCCCAGTGCCCGCACTGCGGAACGCCGGGGCTCGTGGCGCAGCGGCAACGCGAGCGCATCACGCTGGCGCCGGGTCTGCCTATTGGCCTGCCCATTGGCCGGCGCGATGGCGGCTGGCGCACGGTGCCGGCCTCGGTCACGGTGGAGCGGCTGGCGCCACACGTCAGCCCGCTGTGCGGCGTGATTGCGCAGATCACGCCGCTGAACGCCGAGTCCGAGGGCGCGCTGACGGTCTATCGCAGCGAGATCTTCAGGACGCCGCCGCCCGGCGACGACCTTTTGCCCGGCGCGCTGACCCAGATCTGCCTCGGCAAGGGCATGTCGATGGACCAGTCCCGCGCCAGCGCGCTGTGCGAGGCGGTCGAGCGCTATGCCGCCTTCCACCAGGGCGAGGAGGCCTCGGTCGTGGCCTTCGCCGACGACCTCGATGCGCGCTGCATCCAGCCGCAGGCGCTGGCGCTCTTCAGCGACCGGCAGCGCGAGCGATTCGACACGGCGCAGAAGCCTCCGCATGCTGTGGCGTCGTCCGTGTCGTCCGAGCCCGCGTGGTGGACGCCCGCCTGGTCGCTCACGGCCGACGAGCGCTGCTACCTGCCGCTGGCCTTCTGCTTCGCCCACGCGCCGGCGCAAAGCCAGCGCCACGTCAGCTGGACATCGAACGGTTGCGCCGCCGGGAACACACGCGAGGAAGCCATCCTGCAGGGCTTTCTCGAACTGGTGGAGCGCGATGCCGCCGCCATCTGGTGGTACGGCGAAGTTCCCAGGCCGGCCATCGACCTTGGCGACCTGTCCGACGAAATCCGCCAGCGCGTCGAACGCACCTGCGGCCCGCAATGGGAGCGCTGGGTGCTCGACATCACCCACGATTTCGGCATTCCGGTGACGGTTGCCGTCGGCCGGCATCTGCAGACGGGCGCGTGGGCCATCGGCTTCGGCTGCAGCCCCGACCGCGCGCTGGCCTGCGAGCGCGCGCTCACCGAAATGAGCCAGCTGATCGCGGCCGGCAAGACCTTCGCGATGCAGCGTGCCCCTGGGGAAGAAGGCCCGCCGCTCTTTCTCATGCCGTCGGACGCGGGCAACGTCGTACCGGCGCCGGCCGCGCGCACGGACATCGCCGGGGAGATCCGGCGCTGCGTTGCCCTTGCCGCCGCGCTCGGCCTGGAAACCATCGTCCTGGACCACACGCGCCCCGACATTCCCCTGCACACTGTGAAGGTGGTCGTGCCGGGGCTGTGCCACATCTGGCCGGAGTTGGGCAATCCGCGTCTGTACCGCGTTCCAGTCGCCATGGGATGGCGCGACACTCCGGTGTGCGAAAGCGACCTGAATCCGCAGGCGCTGTACGTTTGATACGGTCCGATTTCAAGAGAAGGAGAAAAGGGAAAGCCGATGGCCATTTTCAGGAACAAGCTCGACGAGCGCGCCATCATGCTGCGACCCGTGCACGCCTTCGGCCGCCGCGCCTCGGCGTGCCAGACGGTGCTGAAGGCGCCGGACGTGTCGCAGGTCCATGCGATGGTGCGGTGGAACAGGCACACCTGGGAAATCGTCGACCAGAGCCGCAACGGCACCACCGTGAATGGCGAACGCCTGCCCAGCGGCCGCTGGACTGCCTTGCCCGCAGGCGCTGAAGTCCGCATGGGCGTGGGCGATGAAACGGCCTGGACCGCGGTCGACCTGGCACCGCCGGTCACCTGTCTTTTCCCCGAGGGCGGAAGCGGTGCTCCGCTGGCGCTGGGCCTGCGCGAAAACCTGCTGCCGGACGAGCACCAGCCCGAAGTGAACGTGTATTTCCAGGACGGCAGATGGATGCTCGAGCACATCGACGGCATCGAGCCCCTGAGCGACGGTGCCATGGTCCAAACCTCAAGCCGCACCTGGGAGTTCGTGCTGTGCGACGACCTGGCGTTCACCTCCGAGAACCCGATCACGCCGTCGGCGCCGGGCTCGGCATCGGCGGATGTCGCGCTGCACTTCAACGTCAGCCAGAACGAGGAGCACACGAGCCTGAGCCTGGTGACGGAAGGCAAGTCGGTGTCGCTCGGCGAACGCATCCATCACTACACCCTCGTCACGCTTGCGCGCGTGCGCCAGAAAGACGCGCAAAGAGGAGTGGCGCCGCAGAGCCAGGGCTGGATCGGGCTGGACGAACTGTCGCGCATGCTGGGCGTGGAGCCCTCGTACGTGAACATCCAGATCTTTCGCGCCAAGCACCAGATCCTCAATGCATTGCCGCCCCATCTGGCCGAGCCGCCGCTGGTCGAGCGGCGTCGCGGGACCGTGCGGCTGGGCAACTATCCCTTCGAGATCCAGGGCGGTGCACAGCCTGTGTAATCGTCTGTAATTCCATCCGACCCCTGCGCTCCCTAAAGTGACGTCAAGTTCGGTGCCGCCATCGCGGCATGAACTGGCTGATCAACCACTTCCGGGAAGTTGTCATGGGCATGATCTATTCCGTCACGGTCAACAACCATGCGAGCCATTCGGCTTATTTCATGGTGTTCCAGAACGACCCGACGCAATGGGCGCCGAATGCCCTGTCGCTGGCCTGGTTCGCCAAGTTCTCGAACCCGAGCCCGACTTCGCGCGTCAAGTTCCAGTGGAGCATCGACACCGGCTTCTCCTGGGCCGAAACGGGCGAGCTGCAGCCCGGCATCCAGTTCATCGCCACTGAAACCTACGACCCCAGCGGCCTGAACAACAAGATCACGCTGGACTACAACGGCGCCTACCGGTTCGTGAACCCCACCCAGGGCCCCGACCAGTCCCGCTTCTATCTCGCCGAATCGCCCAACATCCCGATCAGGTCCGCGGCCGCCGTGGGCGTGACCATGGGCGGCAGCACGGTGTATGCGGCGCAGGCGCGCCCCAACCAGAACCTGGCCTTCTCGCCGCGTCCCAAGTACTTCATCGCCTACGGTGACTACGAGGAGGGCGGCGTGATCGACGTCAGCACGGTCAACAACCCGCTGGAGCTGCCGTTCCCGGCGGGCGTCTACGCGTTGACCACCACGCTGAACGCAGACGGTACCTGGGACCAGCCGGAGAGCCTGGCCCATTCCAACGCGAGCCGCCTGCGACTGCTCGCGGCCTGAACTTCCAAGCCTGTCACACAACGTGCGCCTCCGCCGAGGATGACGACCATGAGAAAGCCACGCCATGTTGCAATACCCCGCGCCGCTGAGGCAGCCATCACCGCTGAAGTTCCGGAGTCCGGCGATGCACTCGCAAACCGCCGTTGAAAGAGTCGCCATGCGGCGCGTGTTCCTGGTGCCCCCAGGTGCTCGCCCGGAGGATCCCGGCGTCGACTGCCTGCCCATGGACGAAGAGGTCTGGGAGCGCGGCTATACGCTCGTGATCGACGAAGTCAAGCGCGGCCTGCTGCAGGACTTCTGGAAGAACTACTATGGCGCCTCCGCCGAAATGGCGATGTCTGGCGACCGGCTGATGGAGTTCCGCAAGGACATCATGGCGATCACGCCGGACTGCCTGAGCGAGCCGACCGTGTTCCGCTTTCTCGTGCAGCTGACCCGCATGTGCGTTCGGGCGTACAGCGTGCAAGGCAGCCTGCAGGTCGTCGCTGAATAAAGGTACTCCCCCAGGCTTCGCGCACTTCGTGTCGCTTCGCCTTCCCCCTCGCCGGGGGCGACACCTGCGGCCCGGCAAAGCCGGTTCCGCGGTGTCTCGCGAATGGGCCGGGTGCAATCAGGATTGCGCGGCCTGAAGCTGCGCGGCCATCTTCTGGTGAATCAGGTTCACCGCCTTCAGGGGGCGCAGCATCACCTTGAACTCGGTGATCCTGCCTGCGTCGTTCCACTTCATCATGTCGACGCCGTTGATCTGGATGCCGTCCAGCTCCAGTGCAAATTCGAGCACGGCGTCGTTCGCCGACCGGAGCTCGCGCACATAGCGGAAGCTCTCGTTGAAGAAAACCTGGAACGCCGCGGCCAGGTACTTCTGCGTGATGGCTTTCCCGACCTGGGGCTTGTGCACCACCGGTGAGTGGAAGACGGCCTCGTCGTCCAGCAGGGCATCGAGCCCCGCCGCATCGCGTTCCTTGACGAGCCGGTGCCAGGTGGCGAGGGTGTCGATGGCCATGGTTCTCCTGAGGCTGTGAGTGAAGATGCCCGGCATTTGACGCACCCGCGTGCGACATGGCAAGGCTTCTCCCGCGCCTTGGCGACTCGACTCCCTCAGACAGCAGACACCGCGGCAGCGCCCGTACGGCGGCGGTCGAAGACCGGCGGCGTCTTGACGATCGAAGTCAGCGCGGGTTCGGCCATGCGCAACGAGGCCAGGTCGGGCCGCGGGCGGCGCAGTTGCGCGTGGGCCGAGAAGGCTTCTTCCATCGCCCGCGCCGCGCCCAGCACCTGGTGGTCGGCGCGAAAGCCGCCCACCACCTGCAGCCCGAAGGGCATGCCCGCATGGTCGAGTCCGCAGGGCAGCGAAATGGCAGGGTGCGTGGTCAGCGTGACAACGTAGGTCAGCGCCAGCCAGCGGTAGTAGTTGGCCTGCTGCTCGCCGTTGATGTGGCCGGCGTACAGCTGCGTCCACGGAAAGGGCGACACCGGCGTGGTGGGCGACAGCACCAGGTCGTAGTCGGCAAAGGTCGTCTGAAAGCGCTTGATGAGCCGCGTCTGCTCGGCCTGCGCCCAGGCGCTGTCGAGCAGGCTCATGCGCGCGCCCATCTCGTAGTTCGCGCGCGGGTTGGGCCCCAGGCTGGCGGGGTCGCGTTCGTAGGCCGCCTGCATGCCCGCCACGAAGGCCTCGGCGCGCAGCACGTCGAAGCAGCGGTGCGCCTCGCCCATGTCGAACTCGACCTTGTCGCAGCGGCGGAAGAGATGCCGCATGGCGTTGATCTTCTGGCGGAAGGTGGCGCGGATGCCGTCGTCCACGGCGCAGGTGCCGAAGTCTTCGGTCCACGCCACGCGCAGTCCGGCCAGGTCGACCTGCGCGGGCGCCAGAAAAGACATCGGGTCGAGCGGATAGCTCAGCGGGTCGCCCGCGTGCATGCCGGCGGATGCCGCCATCTGCAGGCAGGCGTCTTCCACAGTGCGGCCCATGGGGCCGACGACCGAAATGGGCGTCCAGCCCAATGGCTTGCGCACGCTGGGCACGATGCCCGGCGACGGCCGGAAGCCCACCACGCCGCACTTGGCCGCCGGAATGCGCAGCGAGCCGCCGGTGTCGGAGCCGGTGCACACGGGCAGCATGTCGCAGGCCAGCGCGGCAGCCGAGCCGCCCGAGGAACCGCCGGCATTCAGGTTCGGATTGAAGGGGTTGCCCGTGGCGCCCCACACGTCGTTGCGCGAGTTGGCGCCCGCGCCCATCTCGGGCACGTTGGTCTTGCCCGCCACGATGGCGCCCGCGCGGCGCAGGCGGGCCACCAGCTCGATGTCTTCCGTGGGCACGTGGTCGCGGTAGATCGCCGAGCCCCAGGTCGTGAGCAGGCCTTCGGTGGGCTCCAGGTCTTTCACGCCCAGCGGCAGGCCGTGCAGCAGCCCGAGGGTGTCACCGCGCATCACGGCGCTTTCGGCCACCACGGCTTCGGCACGGGCGCGCTCGAAGCAGGTTGCGGTCACTGCGTTGACGAACGGGTTCACGCGCTCGATTTGCGCGATGCACGCTTCAAGGAGGTCGACGGGCGAGATGGCCTTGCTGCCGATGAGGTGGCGCAGTTCAACGGCGGATTTTTCGACGAGCTCGGTGCTGGTGTCGCGGGATGTGTTGTTCGTTGGGTTCATCAGTCGGCTGTGATGTTTGCGCGTGCCGCAACGGCGCGCATCAAGGGCAGTTCGCGGCTGATCAGCTCACTCGACGCGGCACTGCTGCTGAACGCCGGCTCCATTCCCTGGCCCAGCAGCTTGGTACGCGTTTCGGGGTCGGCGATGGTCGTGGCCAGCGCCTTCTCGAGCCTGGCTCTCACGTCGGCGGGCACGCCCTTCGGGGCGGCGATCATCAGCCACGAGTCGATGTCGACGTCGGCATAGCCGCTCTCGGCGAAGGTGGGCACGTCGGGCAGCAGGGCGGAGCGCTTCGCAGTCGTCAGCGCAATGGCCTTGATCTTTCCGCTCTTGAGCTGCGGGATCGCCGCGCTCACCGTGTCGATGCTGAACGGAATCTGGCCGCCCATCAGGTCGGTCATTGCGGGCGCGCTGCCCTTGTAGGGTATGTGCGTCATCTTCAGGCCGGTGGCATGCAGGACGGTTTCGCCGGCGAACTGCGCGGTGGTGCCGGTGCCGAAGGAGCCGTACGAATACTTGCCCGGCGAAGCCTTCACGTAGTCGACGAATTGCTTCACCGTCTGCACCGGCACCTCGCTGTTCGCCAGCAGGATCAGCGCGACGCGACCCGCGATGCCGATGGGGTCGAAGCTCTTCACCGGGTCGTAGGGCAGGGTGGCGCGGATCGCGGGGTTGACGGTGAACGTCGAGCCCGAGCTGATCAGCAGCGTGTAGCCGTCGGGCGCGGCCTTCGACACATAGCTTGCGCCGACCACCGTGCCGGCGCCCGCGCGGTTCTCGATGATGACGGGCTGGCCGAGCTCCTTGCCCAGCCGCTGCGCGAGCACGCGCCCGTTGACGTCCGTCGCACCCCCCGGCGGGAACGGAATGACCAGCGTGATCGGGCGCGAGGGAAAGTCCGCCGCTGCGGCGGCAAGCGTGGTCAGCGGAACGACGCCAAGTGCGAGGCCACATACCAGTGCCATGCGCGCCATGAGCGGGAGACGGTTCATCGGGAACTCCTGGATTTCGACGGGGATTTCGATGGGGATTGGGAGAGGGCGGGCTCATCCTAGGATCGTCATGCTGGTGTCACAAGCGCAATGTTTAGAATTCTGCGTTGCCGAATCGGCAATCCATGCAATCCGTCTCAGGCCACGCCACAGGAGAAATTCATGCAGCTTCGTGCCTTGCAGGAGACTGCGGTGCGCTACTTTCTCGAGGTGGTGAAAACCGGCTCCGTGAAGGAGGCAGCGCTCAAGCTCAACGTGGCGCCCTCGGCGGTGAGCCGGCAGGTGGCGCGGCTGGAGCGCGAACTCGACACCCTGCTGTTCGAGCGCCATGCGCGCGGCATGGTGCCCAATGCCGCAGGCGAGCTGCTGGCGGCGCACGCCAAGCGGGCGCAACAAGACATCGAGCGGGTCACCAACGACATTGCCGGCCTGCGCGGCCTGCGCAGCGGGCATGTGCGCGTGGCGAGCACCGAGGGCTTTGCCTTCGACTTCATTCCCAGGCTGATCGCGGACTTCCGCCGCAAGCACGCGGGCATCCGCTTTCACCTGGAGGTTTGCTCGCAGGGAGATATTTCCAGGCGGGTGCGCGACGGCGAAGCCGACGTGGGCATCACTTTGAGTGCCGTGCCCGAGCCCGGCATCGAGATCGAACTGCGGCACCCCAGCCCCATCCTGGCCGTGATGGCCGTGGACCACCCGCTGGCGCAGCAACGGCAGCTTTCGCTGCGCCAGGTGGTGGCGTACCCGCTGGGGCTGCCGCAGGAAGACAGCTCCATACGGCGCCTGCTCGATGCCAGCTGCTCCCGGCAAGGGCTGCGCTACGAGCTGGCCATGTCCAGCAACCACGCGAACGCGCTGCTGAGCTTTGCAGCCGCTGGCGGCGGCAGCATCGCCTTTTACGGCCCGCTGTCGATACGCACGCTGCTGCAGAGCAAGGCGCTGGTCGCCCTCCCCGTGAAAGACCGCGAAATGAACGAGCGGCACCTGGAGATAGAGACCATGGCGGGCCGCTCGCTGCCCGATGCCGCGAAAGCCTTCGTGCGGCATCTGGTGGAGGCCGTCAAGGCCAGCGGATAGGCCTTGGGGTTGCGCCGCCTTCAGAGGGGCATCAGGCTGGTCTCAGCTATCCGCGCCGTTCGAGCGCAGCCTTGATGAGCGAGGGGTAAGGCGGGCGCGATTGTGGTGTGGCTGCAAAGCGTTGGTCGGCGATGTCGATTTCGTACTCGCCGTGCATTGCCTCTTCCCTCGTCAGTGGCTCGGCGCTGCGTACGTAGCCCATCACCACCATCCGCTCCAGTACCGCGCTGTAAGCCGTGGAGGTCAGCTCGCCGACGGCCTTGCCGTTGCGCAGGATCGGTTCGCCACCCCATGCGAAGGCCTGTGGGTCGTCCAGCGTGAACATCATCAGCCGCTTGGAGAGCCGTTCGGGTGTGATCTTCGCGAGCGCGGCCTGTCCGATGAAGGCGACCGGCTTGTCAAGCTGGACCGCGAATTCCAGGCCTGCCTCGAACGGGTTTTCGTCCGGTCCAAGTTCGAGGCCGAAGGCTCGGCGCCCGGCCTCGATGCGCAAGGCGTCGATCGTGTAGTAGCCGCCGTCGCGCAGGCCCAGGTCGGCGCCCGCGTCGAACAGCGTGTCGTACACATGCACCGCCATTTCAGTCGGGATATACAGCTCCCATCCCGGACCGCCGACGTACGAGACCTTGGCCGCGAGTGCGCGCGCGTAGCCGACATCGATCTCGATCACTGCCGACTGCGGGAATGCCTCCTTGCCCAGGTCCTGCGGCGTGACCCGGGACAGCAGCTGCTGTGCCTTCGGGCCGGTCACCGTGAGGGTGCAGTAGCTGGAGGTCACGTCCGTCACTGTCACATGCTCGTGCGCATGCAGGTGGCGCCTGATGTGGCCGATGTCGCGGCAGGGCTGAGCGGAGCCGGTGATGATCAGGAAGCAGTCTGCCGCCAGCCGCATCACCGTGAGGTCGCTCTCGAAGCCGCCGCGTTCGTTGAGCAGCGCGGTGTAGACCATGCTTCCAGGCCGGATCGCCACATCGTTGGCGCACAGGCGCTGCAGCAGCAGCTCGGCGTCGCGGCCCTGCACCATCAGCTTGCCGAACGAGGTCTGGTCGAAGACGACCACGTCTCGCCGTACTGCCATCTGCTCTTCGATGCAGGCATCCAGCCAGTCGGGGCGACCGAAGCCGTAGCGGGCATGCGCCTCTTGCCCCGGCAATGCGAACCAGCTCGCGCGCTCCCATCCCAGCTTGCTGCCGAAGGCGGCACCCTTGGCCTTGAGCCGGTCGTACAGCGGCGAGCGGCGCAGCGGCCGTCCGGACTCCAGCTCGTGGCGCGGCCAGCGCATTGCGTAGTGCAGCCCGAGCGCTTCCACCGTGCGGTCCTTCAGCCAGCGCTTGTTGCTGTTGAAGGGCGCGAAGCGGCGGATGTCCACGTCGAGCAGGTCGGCCGGCGCAGCGCCGCCGACGATCCATTCGGCGATCAGCTTGCCCGCGCCGCCCGCGTTGGCGATGCCGGCCGAGTTGAAGCCGGCGGCCACGAAATAGCCGCGCACCTCGGGCGCTTCGCCGAGGATGAAGTTGCCGTCCGGCGTGAAGCTCTCGGGGCCGTTCAGGAACAGCTTGATCTCGGTGGTCTCCAGTGCCGGCGTGCGGTGCACCGCTTCGTCGAGCAGGATCTGGAACTGGTCCATGTCGTCCGGCAGCAGCTGGAACTCGAACTTCGGCGGAATGCCGTCCATGCCCCAGGGCTTGGCCACCGGCTCGAAGCCGCCCATCACCAGACCGCCGACTTCTTCCTTGTAGTAGATGTAGCCGTCGGGGTCGCGCAGCACCGGCAGGTCCCGGTGGACGCCTTCGATCTCCTTGGTGACCAGGTAGAAGTGCTCGGCCGAGTGCAGCGGGATGTTGACGCCCGACATCTTGCCCAGCTCGCGCGCCCATTGGCCGGCGCAGTTGAGAAAACTCTCGCAGCGCACCGTGCCCTGGCTGGTCTCGACGCCGACGATGCGGCCGTTCTCGATGATCGTGCCGGTGATCTGCACGCCCTCGAAAATTTTCGCGCCGCGATTGCGCGCGCCCTTGGCCAGCGACTGCGTGAGGTCGGTCGGGTTCGCCTTGCCGTCGCCGGGCAGCCAGACGGCGCCTACGAGATCGTCGATGCGCATCAGCGGCCACAACTCCAGCGCTTCGGCCGGCGTGATGAACTCGGCCTCGATGCCGAAGCTGCGGGCCGTGGCGATGGTCCGTCTCAACAGCGTCATGCGCTCGGGCGTGCGCGCAACCGTGATGCTGCCGCACTGCTTCCAGCCGGTGGCCAGGCCCGTCTCGGCTTCGAGCGAGGCATACAGGTCGATGCCGTAGCGGCTCATCTTCGTCATGCTGCGGTTCGCGCGCAGCTGGCCGACCAGCCCGGCGGCATGCCAGGTCGTGCCGCAGGTGAGCTGGCCTTGTTCGAGCACGATCACGTCGGTGCAGCCGAGCTGGGTGAGGTGGTAGGCCGCGCTGCAGCCGGCAATGCCGCCGCCCGCGATGATGACCTGCGCATGGGAGGGAAGTGGCGTCGCCATGATGTGTCGGAGGACTCGTTGGTTGATGGAGGGTTACTTGAAGACCACCGTCTTGTTGCGATGGACCAGGATCCGGTCTTCCAGGTGCAGGCGCACGCTGCGCGACAGCACGCTCTTTTCGATGTCCTTGCCGAGCCGCACCATTTCTTCGATCGAGTTGCCGTGGTCGATGTCGATCACGCCCTGGTCGATGATCGGGCCGGCGTCGAGCTCGGCCGTCACGTAGTGGCTGGTTGCGCCGGTCATCTTCACGCCGCGCTCGAAGGCCTGGTGATAGGGCTTGCCGCCGACGAAGGCCGGCAGGAAGCTGTGGTGGATATTGATGATGCGGTTGCGCAGGCGATGGGTCATGTCGTCCGACAGCACCTGCATGTAGCGCGCGAGCACCATGAAGTCGCCGCTGAACTCGCGGAACAGCCGCTCCACTTCGGCATAGGCCTGCGTCTTGGTGTCGGGCGTCACCGGCACGTGGAAGAACGGGATGCCGTGCCATTCGACGAAGGAGCGCAGGTCGTTGTGATTGGAGATCACGCACGGAATTTCGCAGTGCAAGTCCTTGTTGCGCCAGCGGTGCAGCAGGTCGTTCAGGCAGTGGTCGAGCTTGCTCACCAGCACCAACATGCGTTTCTTCACCGAGCTGTCGGAAACGCTCCACTCCATGTCGAACTGCTTCGCGATCGGCGCGAAGCGTTCGCGCAGTTCGTCCAGATAGAAGGGCAGCGTGTCGGCCTGGATCTCCACCCGCATGTAGAAGCGGTTGTGCAGCGCGTCACCGTGCTGTGCGGCCTGGGTGATCAGGCCGCCGTGACTCGCGATGAAGCTGCCTACGCCCGCCACGATGCCCGTGCGGTCCGGGCAGGTGAGGGTGAGGATGTATCGGCGTGGCGTTTCGTCGCTCATTGCCATGCCCCTTCAGGCGGCAACGGGCGCGGTGACGCGCCTGATGCCCATGGCCTTGAGTGTCTCGCCGATGGCGGCCACGGCGCCCGGAATGCCCGCCTCGCCGAAATGCCCCATGCAGCCGACGCGGAAGGTTTCCACCTGCGTGAGCTTGCCGGGGTAGAGGATGTAGCCGCGCTTCTTCACCTCCTGGTAGAAGGTCTTGAAGTCGTAGTTGGCATCGTCGGGCGCGTGGAAGGTGACGATGATCGGCGCCTGGATGGCGGGATCGAGAAAGCTCCGGAAGCCCAGCGTCGCCAATCCGTCGATGAGCGCCTTGCAGTTGCGCGCATAGCGCCCGCCACGCGCCGCCAGGCCGCCTTCCTCGATGTACTGCGCAATGGCGGTGTCGAGCGCGGCGACCACATGCGTGGGCGGCGTGAAGCGCCACTGCGTGGTTTTCTCCATGTACACCCACTGGTCGTACAGGTCCATGCTCAGCGAGTGGCAGTTGCCTTCGCACTTCTCGAGCGTGCTGCGCCTGATGACGACGAAGCCCATGCCCGGAACGCCTTCGAGGCATTTGCCCGAAGCGGCGACGACCGCATCGAATGGCGTCTTGCGCGCATCGATCTCCAGCGCGCCGAAGGAGCTCATGGCGTCGATGATCAGTCCGCGGCCGTGCTTGGCGACGACCACCGCGATCTCGTGCAGGGGGTTGAGCACGCCGGCGCCGGTTTCGCAGTGCACCACCGCGACATGGGTGATGCCTGGGTCGGCCGCGAGCGCCCGGTCAACGTCGGCCGGCGAGACCTGCTTTTCTTCCGTGTAGTCGATGGTGGTCAGCTTGCGGCCGAGCACCTTGCAGATCTTGGCGAGCCGCTGGCAGTACGCGCCATTGCTCGGCACCAGCACGTGGCCGTTGCGTGGCACGACGGTGCCGATGGCCGCTTCCACCGAGAAGGTGCCGCTGCCCTGCAGAGGAACGCACTCGTGGGTGCCGGTGCCGTGCACGATCTCCAGCACATGCTTGCGGATGCGCGCGGTGATCTGGTTGAAGTCGGCGTCCCACGATCCCCAGTCGCGCAGCATCGCCTGGCGCGTGCGGTCCGAAGTGGTCAGGGGGCCGGGCGTGAGAAGAATGGGGTAGGGGGCTTGACTCATGATGTCTCCAGGCAGGAAAAGGAATGAGAAAGGGGGCCGCCGTTCAACCGCGGCTCAGGTTGCGCCAGGCCTGCGTGCGCGACAGCAGCACGCGCGTGAGCAGCGAATAGGCGATGCACACGATGGTCGAGGTGACGACGATCAGGCTGGCCAGCGCCGCGGCCGGGCCGATGTCGCCGGCGTCGTCCAGATGCATGATCGCGACCGAGGCCAGGATGGTCTCCGGCGTGTAGAGAAAGATGGCGCACGACAGGCTGGCCATCGACACCACGAAGAAGTAGCGCCCGATGTCCAGGATCGCCGGCAGGCACACCGGCACCGTCACCCGCAGGAAGGTTTTGAAGAACGGCACCTTGAGCGAGGCCGACACGGCTTCGAATTCGTTGTCGATCTGCTTGAGCGCCGTCACGGCCGTGAGATGGCTCGAGGTGTAGTAGTGCACCACCATCGAGATGATCAGGATTGCCATCGTCTGGTAGAGAAAGTTCAGCGGGTTGGCCGGATGGTTGAAGAACATCACGTAGCCCAGCCCGAGCACAAGGCCCGGCACCGCCATCGACAGCACTGCCATCAGGTGCATGCCCTTGCGCATCAGGCCGAGGTTGCGCGTCTTCTCGATCAGGTAGGCGCCCACGAACACGATCAGCGAGCCGGCCACGGCAGTGGCCATGGCAACGATCAGGCTGTTGCCGTAGGCCGCGGCCATGTCGCTTTCGACCAGCACGAAGTGGTAGTGCTTGAGCGTGAGCGAAAGGTCGTAGGGCCACAGCGAGATCAGCGAGGTGTAGATCGCCATGCCGATGGTGGCCAGCAGCAGCCCGCACACCACCGCGCAGAACAGCATCAGCAGCGGATCGGCGAGCTTGCGGCGCTTGGGGCTGTAGGGCACCGAGCGGGCCGTGAGCTGCGCCTTCAGCTTGCGCCGCACCACGTAGTCGATCACGAAGGAAATGATCGATGGAAGCAGCAGCAGCATGCCCACCACCGCGCCGATGGAGAAGTTGTGCTGCCCGACCACCTGCTTGAACACATCGACCGACAGCACGTTGAAGTTGCCGCCGATCACCTTGGGCGCGCCGAAGTCGCTCACCACGTAGGTGAAGACCACGGTCGCCGCGCTGATGAGGCCGTACTTGCACGAAGGCAGCGTGATGGTCATGAACTGGCGCAACGGTCGCGTGCGCAGCGCGGTGGCCGCCTCGTACAGCCGGCCGTCGGCGAGCGACAGCGCGGTGACCAGGATCATCAGCGCGTGCGGAAAGGTGTTGTAGACCTCAGCCAGGATGATGCCGGGCGCGCCGTAGATCGACGTGCCGCCCAGCAGGAACTTGAGAGCACCCTGGTTGCCGAACCACTGCACGAACGAAATGGCCGACAGCAGCGAGGGCGCCAGCAGCGGAATCAGCGCGATGAGGCGGAACACCGCCTTGAGCGGCGCCGGCATGCAACTGCGCGTGAGCGCATAGGCGAAGACGAAGGCGGTGGGCACCGAGATCATCACCACGGCCGCCGAGACCCACACCGAATTCCACGCCGCGCGCAGCAGGCTCGGCGTCTGGAAGTAGGTGATGAAGTGGGCGAGGCCGACGAAGCGGCCGTCCTTGTCCTGCACCGCATGGGCCAGGATGGTCGCCAGCGGTGCGATCAGGAACACGAAGAGCATCGCCATCACCACGAACAGGATGACCCGGGCGATGGTCTCGTCGCGGCTCCAGCGCATGGCCGGTCGCGCGGCGAACGAAGGACGAGGGTGTGCCAGCGTGTTCATGGCTTCGGGCTGCGTGCGGAGAAGGCGCGGATGCGGTTGGCGCGCAGCGCGATGTCGATGGTGTTGCCTTCGCGGATGTCGAGGTCGTGCAGCTGGTTGAGCGAGAAGTGCAGGCCGAGCGTTTGTCCGTGCAGCGCATCGGCCGTCACTTCGGCGATGCACAGGCCGCCGAGAAACTCGACCTTGGTGACCAGCGCCTGCAGGCGGTTGGCCGTGTCGTCACCCAGATGCTCGACTGCGCGGTCTTCGGGGCGCAGGTAGAGGTTGACGGCTTCGCCGGGCTCGAAGGCGCCGTCGCAGGCGTCGCACTGCAGCTCCATGTCGCCGACCTTGAAGCGGTGGTTGCCCAGCGCCACCGCGCGCAGCACATTGACCTTGCCGACGAAGTCGGCCACGAAGGGCGTGGCCGGCTGTTCGTAGACTTCCATCGGCGTGCCGACCTGCTCGATCACGCCGTGGTTCATGACCACGATGCGGTCGGCCATCGACAGCGCTTCTTCCTGGTCGTGCGTGACCATGATGGTCGTGATGCCGACCTGCTTCTGCAGCCGGCGGATTTCGCCGCGCAGGCGGATGCGCTCCAGCGCATCGAGCGCCGACAACGGCTCGTCGAGCAGCAGCAGGCCGGGGCGCGTGGCGAGCGCGCGGGCCAGTGCCACGCGCTGCTGCTGGCCGCCTGAAAGCTGGCTCGGGTATTTGTTGCCCGAGGTCGGCAGGCCGACGAGCTTCAGCAACTCCTCGACTCGCACCTTGACCTCACCACGCTTGGTGCGACTGTTGACCAGCCCGTAGCCGATGTTCTCGGCAATCGACAGGTTGGGAAAGAGCGCATACGACTGAAACACGATGCCGTAGTCGCGCCGGTCCGGCGGCAGCCACGAGACGTCCTTGCCGTTCTGCAGGATCTGCCCGGCGGTCTGCGTTTCCAGCCCCGCGATGATGCGCAGCAGCGTGGTCTTGCCGCAGCCCGAGGGGCCAAGAAAACACAGCATCTCGCCCGGGTTCACGCGCAGGTGCACGTCGCGCAGCGCGCTGAAGGATTCGAAGTCCTTGCGAACGCCGACGATCTCGAGCGCTGCGGGAGCGCTCGCAGGCACCGGGCTGGCAATGAACTTGGTGTCGGTCATATCCATTTTTCGCACTCGTCGTTGGCGGGCGTCACCAGTGCGGCAGCGCCCGCGGATTGAAAGTCGTCGGGAATGCCGTCCGCCTACTTGGGTTCGGCCTTGCCTTCGTAGCGCTTGCTCCATTCCGCGAGGATGCGTTCGCGGTTCTTCGCTGCCCAGTTGATGTCGTTCTTGGCCAGCAGCTTTTCGTAGTTGTCCGGAATGCCTTCGAGCTTCGAGGCCACGCCGGGGTAGGCCACCACCGCCCACCATGTGGAGGTGATCTGGTTGGCCTCCTTGCTGGCCATCCAGTCGGCGAAGCGTTTGGCCTGTTCCGTCTTCTTGCTCGTCTTCATGATGCTGGTGGCCTCGATGTCCCAGCCCAGGCCTTCCTTCGGAAAGATCAGGTCGACCGGCGCACCCGACTTCTTGACCTGGTGCGCGCGGAACTCGAACGAGATGCCGATCGGGAACTCGCCCGCGCCGGCCTGCTTGCAGGGCTTGGAGCCCGAGTGCACGTACTGCGCGATGTTCTGGTGCAGCGCGTCCATGTACTTCCAGCCTTCGGCGTCGCCCATGTTCTGCAGCCAGGAAGACACGTCGAGATAACCGGTGCCGCTGGAGGCCGGGTGCGGCATCGAGATGGTGCCCTTGTAGACGGGCTTGGCCAGGTCCTTCCAGCTCTCGGGCTTGGGCAGGCCGAGCTTCTGGGCTTCGATGCGGTTGAAGCAGATGGTTGCGGCCCAGACGTCCATGCCGACCCAGGCCGGCGGGCGGGCGGTGTCGGAGTAGGCGGGGTTCAGGTCCTTGAAGCCCTTGGGCTCGTAGGGCAGGAGCATGCCTTCCTGCTGCAGCAGCGCGAGGCTGCTGGCGGCCAGGCCGGCCACCACGTCGGCCTGCGGGTTGGCTTTTTCGGCCAGCAGCTTGGCGGTGACGATGCCAGTGGAGTCGCGCACCCACTTCACTTCGATGTCGGGGTTGGCTTTTTCGAAGGCGTCCTTGTAGAGCTTCATGGCGTCGGTCTCGAGCGCCGTATAGACCAGGAGCGGAGTCTTCTGCGCCCAGGCGGCGCCGCCGGCCATGAGGCCTAGCGCCGCAACGCACAGGGCCGCCGTGAGACGGCGCGTGCTTTGTTTCATCGTCATCTGTTTCTCCTGAAGTGGCTTGCTGTCACAGGGGGGGGTGAGTGAGTGGCGGGCTCCGGCGCGTGGCGTTCCAAGGTCCGGTGAACGCAATGTAGATTGCTGATTGAAGACTGTCAATAAAAAATTGTTGACAGTTTTCAATCCTCGGGGAAAATACGCCCCATGGTCACCACCAATCACTCCGCCGCCCTCGCGTTTCTCCAGTCCAGCTCGTTGCCGATGCTGATGCAGGAAGAAATCGAGCGTTTGATCATGACCGGCGAGCTCCCCGTGGGCAGCCGCATCAACGAGAGCGAACTCTCGCAGCGCTTCAACACCAGCCGCGGCCCGATCCGCGAGGCGTTGCGTGCGCTGGAAGAGGCCGGCCTCGTGCGCAACGAAAAGAACCGCGGCGTCTTCGTGCGCGAGATCGCATTCGAGGAAGCCGACGAGATCTACGAACTGCGCGAGGCGCTGGAAGAAATCATCGGCCGGCGCGTGGCGCTCGCCATCAAGCCCGACGCAGTCGAGCGCCTGCGCGCCATGCTCGATGCAATGCGCTCGGCAGCCCAGGCGCAGGACGTGGAGCAGTACGCGCAGCTCAACCTGCAGTTCCACGAGATCCTGCTCGACACGGCCGGCAGCAAGAAGCTCACCGAAACCTACAAGCGCCTGGTCAAGGAGCTGCACCTTTTCAGAATGCGCGCGCTCGACAGCGGCGGCGGCCTGCGCGTGTCGGCCGACGAGCACCGCGACATCGTCGACGCCATAGCCAGCGGCAACCCCGACACGGCAGGGCGCGCGCTGCGCCAGCACGTTGCCGGCAGCCGCGCGCGCATGCACAAGGCCTTCGGCCGCGCCGATTCCGACGCGGCGACCGCATCGAACAACCCACTCCAAAAGGAAGTCTGAAATGACACCGGAGACACTCGAAGTCAATGCCCGCAGCTACCGCTGGATGAGCCGCCCCGTCGTGGTGGTGTGCGTCGACGGCTGCGAGCCTGCGTATCTGGACGCCGCCATCGCAGCCGGCGTGGCCCCGTACATCGAGCGCATGCGCAAGAGCGGAGCCGACCTGCTGGCCGACTGCGTGGTGCCCTCCTTCACCAACCCGAACAACCTGTCGATCGTGACCGGTGCGCCGCCCGCCGTGCACGGCATCTGCGGCAACTACTTCTTCGACCGCGAGCTCGGCCAGGAAGTCATGATGAACGACCCCAAGTACCTGCGCGCGGGCACCGTGCTCGCGGCCTTCGCCGATGCGGGCGCTTCGCTCGCGGTGGTCACCGCCAAGGACAAGCTGCGCAAGCTGCTGGGCCACCGCATGAAGGGCATCTGCTTCTCGTCCGAGAAGGCCGACCAGGCCACTCTGGAAGAGAACGGCATCGACGCCGTGGTCGAGATGGTCGGCATGCCCGTGCCCTCGGTGTACAGCGCCGAGCTCTCGGAGTTCGTCTTCGCCGCCGGCGTCAAGCTGATGGAATCACGCCGCCCCGACCTGATGTATCTGTCGACCACCGACTACGTGCAGCACAAGGCCGCGCCCGGCAGCCCCGCGGCCAACGCCTTCTACGCCATGATGGACGGCTACCTCGCGCAGCTCGATGCGCTGGGCGCCACCATCGTGCTCACGGCCGACCACGGCATGAACGACAAGCACGACGCGGACGGCGCGCCCAAGGTCATCTACCTGCAGGACGTGCTCGACGATTGGTACGGCACCGGCCAGGCCCGCGTGATCCTGCCGATCACCGACCCGTACGTGGTGCACCACGGTGCGCTGGGCTCCTTCGCCACCGTGTACGCGCCCGACGAGGCCCGCGTGCCGGGCTGGATCGACCGCATCCAGCGCCTGCCGGGCATGGAGCTGGTGCTCTCGCGCAAGGACGCGGCCGCGCGCTTCGAGCTGCCGCCCGACCGCATCGGCGACATCGTGGTGGTGAGCGAGCAGAGCACGGTCATCGGCACCTCGGCCAGCCGGCATGACCTGTCGGCGCTGGAAGTGCCGCTGCGCTCGCACGGCGGGGTGTCGGAGCAGCGCGTGCCGCTGATCTGCAACCGGCCCGTCACCGGCATTGCCGCTGGCCGCCGGCTGCGCAACTTCGATGCGCTCGACCTCGCGCTGAACCACGCCCAGTAAACCCGGAGTTCCCATGAGCCAAGCCATGTCGTTGAAGCCAGGCACCGTCCACAAGGAAGCGCTGCGCATCGCCGGAGAGAAAGTCTGGCGCGACCGCACGATCGAAGTCACCTACCCCTACACCGGCGAAGTGATCGCCACCGTGCCCAAGGCCACGCTGGAAGACGTGCGGGTGGCCTACAAGATCGCGCGCGACTACAAGCCCACCCTCACGCGCTACGAGCGCTACAAGATCCTGATGCGCGCGGGCGAACTCATCGCCTCGCGCCTGGACGAGATCTCGCGCGTGATCACGATGGAGTCGGGCCTGTGCCGCAAGGACTCGCTGTACGAGGTGGGCCGCGCTTCCGACGTGCTGCTGTTCGCGGCCAACCAGGCGCTGGTGGACGACGGCCAGGTGTTCTCGTGCGACCTCACGCACCACGGCAAGAGCCGCAAGGTCTATACGCTGCGCGAGCCGCTGCAGGGCGTGGTCACGGCAATCACGCCGTTCAACCATCCGCTGAACCAGGTGATCCACAAGGTGGCGCCGTCCATTGCCACTAACAACCGCCTGGTGCTCAAGCCCAGCGAGAAGACGCCGCTGACGGCCTTCATCCTGGCCGACATCCTGTACGAGGCGGGCCTGCCGCCGCCGATGCTGTCGGTGATCACGGGTGATCCGCGCGAGATTGCCGACGAGATGCTCACGAATGCGGACGTCGATCTGGTCACCTTCACGGGGGGCGTGGCCATCGGCAAGTACATCGCGGGCAAGGCGGTGTACAAGCGCCAGATCCTGGAGCTGGGGGGCAACGACCCGATCATCGTGATGGAAGATGCCGACGTCGAAGAGGCCGCGACGCTGGCGGCCAGCGGCTCGTACAAGAACTCGGGCCAGCGCTGCACGGCGATCAAGCGCATGCTGGTGCACGAGGCGGTGGCGGACCGGTTCGTGGAGCTGCTGGTGGCCAAGACGCGGGCGCTGAAGTACGGCGACCCGATGGACCCGGCCACGGACATGGGCACGGTGATCGACGAGGCGGCTGCGATCCAGTTCGAGGCGGTGGTCAACGAGGCCATCAAGGCTGGCGCGAAGCTGCTGTACGGCAATGTGCGTAGCGGTGCGCTGTACTCGCCCACGGTGCTCGACCATGTCGAGCCGGGAATGACGGTCGCGAAGCACGAGACCTTCGGGCCGGTGTCGCCGGTGATCCGCTTCAAGACCATCGAGGAGGCGATCCGCATTTCCAACGGCACGGCCTACGGGCTGTCTTCGTCGGTGTGCACGAACCGCATGGACTACATCACGCGCTTCATCCGCGAGCTGAACGTGGGCAGCGTCAACGTGCGCGAGGTGCCGGGCTACCGCCTGGAGCTCACGCCCTTCGGCGGCATCAAGGACTCGGGCCTGGGGTACAAGGAAGGCGTGCTCGAGGCCATGAAGAGCTTTACCAACACCAAGACTTATTCGCTGCCGTGGTAGCCGCAGCACCGCTCGCTGTGCCGCTGGACGTGGCGGGCATCGTCGCCCTGTTCGAGGCCCAGGGCCACGCGCAGTACGACGGTGAACCCGTCACGCAGCTCCAGCACGCGCTGCAGTCCGCGCACTTGGCCGAGCAGGCCGGTGCATCCAGCGAACTCATCACCGCCAGCCTGCTGCACGACCTGGGCCACCTGCTGCACGACATGGGCGGCACGCCCACGCAGCAAGGCCTGGACGACCTGCACCAGTACCGCAGCCGTGCCTTCCTGAAGCACCTGTTCGGCCCGGCCACGCTCGACCCGATCCGGCTGCACGTGGACGCCAAGCGTTTTCTGTGCGCGCGCGAGCCGGGGTATCTCGAGGCGCTGTCGGCCGATTCGCAGCGCAGCCTGGTGCTGCAGGGCGGTGTGTTCGACGAAGCGCAGGCAAGGCAGTTCGAGGCGCTGCCGCATGCGCTCGACGCGGTGCGCCTGCGCCGCTGGGACGACAGCGCCAAGTGCGCCGATGCGATGACGCCCGACCTGATGCACTACGCGCGGCACATGGTGCTCGCGTCGAGGCAGGCTGCCACGCAGCAGCCATAACCTGAAACCGAGAGCCTTCCGACATGCGCCCCTTCTGGATCGAACAGGCCCTCTTCAACGACGGCGACCTCGCACCTGCACTGCAGGGCGCGCAGCGCGCCGACGTCTGCATCGTCGGTGGCGGCTTTACCGGGCTGTGGACCGCCATTCAGGCGAAGCAGCGCAACCCGGCGCTCGACATCGCCATTGTCGAGAGCGATCTCTGCGGCTCCGGCGCGAGCGGGCGCAACGGCGGCTGCCTGCTGACATGGTCGACCAAGTTCTTCACACTGCGCCGGCTGTTCGGCGAAGCCGAGGCCATCCGCCTCGTCAGGGCCTCGGAAGATGCGGTGCAACACATCGCCGACTTCTGCCGCGCGCAAGGTATCGATGCCGAGCTGCGGCAGGACGGCACGCTGTACACCGCAACCTCGCAGGCCCAGGTCGGCGCGCTCGACCCTGTGATGAAGGGGCTGGAGGACTGCGGCATTCATTCCTACCGCACGCTGCCGCCCGAAGAAGTCGCACGCCGCACAGGCTCCGTGCGCAACCTGGCAGGCGTGTATTCGCCCATCGCCGCGACCGTGCATCCGGGCAAGCTGGTGCGCGGGCTGCGGCGCGTGGCGCTGCGCATGGGCATCCGCATCTACGAGCGCAGCCCGATGATCGACTTCACGCAAGGCCATCCGGTCACGGTGCGCACGCCGGCCGGCAGCATCGAGGCGCCAAAACTGGTGCTTGCGATGAACGCGTGGATGGCCAGCGCCTTGCCTCAGTTCGAGCGCACGATCGCCATCGTGTCGAGCGACATGGTCATCACGGAAAAATGCCCCGAGCTGCTGCGCGCAACGGGGCTCGTCGATGGCGTCTCGGTGCTCGATTCGCGCACCTTCGTCTATTACTACCGCACCACTGTGGACGGCCGCCTGATGCTGGGCAAGGGCGGCAACACCTTCGCTTGGGGCGGGCGTATCGCGCCGGTGTTCGACCAGCGCTCGCCGTACGAGGCAGAGCTCACGCGTGCGCTGCATGGCTTCTTTCCTTCGCTGCGCGACGTGCCCGTGACCGCGAGCTGGAATGGGCCGTCGGACCGCTCCGTGACCGGCTTCCCATTCTTCGGCAGGCTGAACGGCGCGCCGCACATCTACTATGGCTTCGGCTATTCGGGCAACGGTGTGGGGCCGACCTACATGGGTGGGCAAATCCTTTCATCGCTGCTGCTGGACGAGGACAACGCCTGGACGCGCAGCCCGATCATCCAGGGGCCGCTGGGGCAGTTTCCGCCGGAGCCGATCCGCTACATCGGCTCCATCGTCGTGCGCGACGCGATCCGCCGCAAGGAAGCGGCCGAGGACCTCGACAGCCGGCCTTGGATGGTCGACCGGCTGCTGAGCAAGTTTGCCGACGCGGCGGGCAAGTCGGACAAAGGCTGAGCGCGTTCAGGCCAGCCGGTCGAGCAGGCTGTACCAGGCCACGCCGCCGGCCACGTAGAAGCGCTGCAAGCCATGCAGCGGGATCGGCTGGATCGGCGTGACCGGATACGGAAAATCCGCGCCCGCATCGACCAGCCGCGCCGCCACGTGCTTGCCCATGCTCGTGGCCAGCGCGATGCCGCGCCCGTTGTAGCCCAGTGCCACCGTCACGCCCGGCGCGGGCGTGTGCACGTGCGGCATGAAGTCGCGCGTGACCGCGATGCGGCCGGCCCAGCGGTACTCGTAGCGCAGCGGCCCCAGTTGGGGAAACAGCAGTTCGAGCGAACGTTCGAGGTGCGCGAAATCCGCGGGCCCGCTCGGGTCGGCAAAGTGGCCGCGCCCGCCCATCAGCAGGCGGCCCTGCGCGTCCTTGCGGAAGTAGAGCAGCAGGCGCTGCGAGGTCGATGCGGTTTCGCCGCCCGGAAGAATGGCATCGGCCGCAGCGCCCTTGAGCGGCTCGGTCGCGACGATGAAGCTGTTGGCAGCCAGCACGGTGCTCGACAGCTTTGGCCAAAGCGCGCCGGTGTAGCCGTTGGTGGCGATCAGCACCTGCTCGGCCGTGACGCTCGCGCCTGTCGATGTGCTCGCATGCCAGTGCGTGCCGCGGCGTTCCAGGGCCGTGACCTCGGTGCCGCCGTGCACGGATGCACCAGCAGCCTGCGCGGCACGCACCAGCCCGCGCGTGTAGGCCAGCGGCTGGATGCTGCCCGCGCGGCCATCGAGCCAGCCGCCCGCAAAGGCCTCGGTGCCGAGCCGTGCGCTCACTGCGGCGTGGTCGAGCTGCTCCGTCTTGACGCCGCGCTTCGCCCATTGCTCGGCACGCGCATGCAGGCCGGGCACGTCCTTCTGCGCGTACGCCACCTGCAGCCAGCCGTTGCGTACCGGCTGGCACTCAATGCCGTGGCGCGCGATCAGCTCGAACACCAGGTCGGCCGATGACGAGACCGCATCGATCAGCCGCGCGGCGCGCTCCTGGCCGTGAATGCGCACGAGCTCGTCGGGGTCGTGCTTGAGCGAAGGATTCACCTGCCCGCCGTTGCGCCCCGACGCGCCCCAGCCGGGCTCGTGCGCCTCGAGCACGCAGGCCTGCACGCCGGCCTCCGCCAGGTGCAGCGCGGCCGAGAGGCCGGTGAAGCCGCCGCCGACGATCAGCACGTCGGCCTTGCGCGATTCGGTCAGTGGCGGTGTCGGTGGAGCGGGTGGTGCGGTGTCGGCCCAGAGCGAAGGAGGCAAGGCGCGAACGCTCATGCGCGCACCTCCGCGGACGCCGTAGAGGCGGCGGCACCGGAGGGGTGCAGCACGCGCCGCAGGAAGTCTTGCGTGCGCGCCTGGCGCGGCGCGCCCAGCACCTGCGCGGACGGGCCTTCCTCGACGATGCTGCCGCTGTGCAGAAAGCACACGCGGTCGGCCACTTCGCGCGCAAAGCCCATCTCGTGCGTGACCACGATCATCGTCATGCCTTCGTCGGCCAGTGCGCGCATCACGCTGAGCACGTCGCCGACCAGCTCGGGGTCGAGCGCAGACGTGGGCTCGTCGAACAGCATGGCCTCGGGCTTCATCGCGAGCGCGCGGGCGATGGCCACGCGCTGCTGCTGGCCACCTGAGAGCTGCGCCGGATACGCCTGCGCCTTCTCGGCCAGCCCCACCTTGGCCAGCAGCGCCAGCGCCTCTTCGCGCGCTTGCGCCGCGTTCTGGCGCAGCACGTAGACCGGGCCTTCCATCACGTTCTCCAGCACGGTGCGGTGCGGGAACAGGTTGAAGCGCTGGAACACCATGCCCATGCGGCTGCGCAGCCGGTGGATGTTGGGCGCGTTGCGGTCCACCCGCTCGTCGAAGGCGCGCACCTCGCCGCCTTCGTACGACTCCAGCCCGTTGATGCAGCGAAGCACGGTGGACTTGCCCGAGCCCGAAGGGCCGATCAGGCACACGACTTCGCCTTTGTCCACGTTCAGGCTCACGCCCTGCAGCACGCGGTGCGTGCCGAAGCGCTTTTCCAGTCCTTCGACGTGGATCATGGTTGTTTTCTCCCGGCGGCAAAGCGCTTCTCGAGCCGGCGCAGGCCGTAGACCAGCGGCAGGCTCATCAACAGGTAGAGCAGGGCGACCAGCGTGTAGACCGTCATGTTCTGGAAGGTCGACGAGGCGATGAGCTGGCCGGCGCGCGTCATCTCGGCCACGGTGATGGTCGAGACCAGCGAGGAGTCTTTCAGCATCATCACCAGCGTGTTGCCGTAAGGCGGCAGCGCGATGCGAAAGGCCTGCGGCAATATCACGCGCCGCATGATCAGTGCCGAGCGCATGCCCATGGCCTGCGCCGCCTCGCGCTGGCCCGGATCGACCGCCTCGATGCCGGCGCGGAAGTTCTCGGCCTGGTACGCCGAGTAGGCAATGCCCAGTCCGATCACGCCGGCCTGGAAGGCCGTGAGCTGCACGCCGAACTCCGGCAGCACGAAGTAGATATAGAAGAGCTGCACGATGATCGGCAGCCCGCGAATCACGTTGATCGTCACCGTGGCGGCCCACGAGAGGGCGCGCACGGGCGACAGCTTCATCAGCGCCAGCGCAAGGCCGAGCGCGCTGCTCAGCAAGAAGGCGAGCACCGTGACCTGCACGGTGACCACCGCGCCCTGCAGGAGGATCGGCAGGAAGTCCTGCGCGTTCTGGAGAAAGGTGGGAGCAGCCATGGGTCAGCGCGCGCTCAGATGCCCCACTTCTGCACGATCTTGGCGAGCGTGCCGTCGGCCTTCACGGCGGCAATCGCCTTGTTGATGCGGGCCATCGTCTCGGTGTCGCCCTTGCGCACCACCAGGCACACGTCGCCCACGTTCACGGGCTTGTAGCTGTCGACCAGCTTCACACCAGGAAAGGTGTTCTGCCGGATCTGATAGGCCATGATGGGTTGGTCGCCCAGCCCCGCCTTGATGCGGCCGAGCGAGAGGTCGCGCGTCATGTCGGCCACCGAGTCGTAGCTGCGCACCTCCTTGAAGATGCCCTTCTTGTTCAGCATGTCGAGGAACACCGTGCCGACCTGCGCGCCCACCACTTCGCCCTTGAGCTCGTCGAGCGAGACATACGCACGGGTGTCGTCGGCCTTGACGATCAGGCCTTCGCCATACGAGTACACCGGGTCGCTGAAATCGACCACTTCCTGGCGCGCCGCCGTCTTCAGCATGGCCGCCGAGACGATGTCGATCTTGCGGGCCGTGAGCGAGGGAATCAGCGCCGAGAACACCGTCTGCTGCACGTTGACGTTGAAGCCGCCCGCCTTGCCCACGGCGGTGACGGTGTCGACCATCATTCCCTGGATGGTGTTGGTCTTCACGTCGAGGAAGGTGAAGGGCACGCCGGTGGCGGTGGCGCCCACGTTGTAGGTCGGGGCGGCGCCCTGCGCCGCGGCCAGCGAGGCGCCGCCGGCGATGCAAAGACCCAGGGCCAGTCGGTGAAGGCGGCGAACGATGCGATTCATGGAAGCACTCCTCGGAGGAAAAGGACGTTGAAAAGTGGAAATGGACGGAAAGGGAGCGGAAAAAGGTGGTGCACCCTGCGATGCAACATGCGTGCCAATAATCGATTCTTTTGAATCTCTAATCAATAAATAGAAACCACTAGTCGAACTTAAAGAATCGATATTCGATATTTCGAAGGACTATAGCTATACTCCATCGCCATGGACGCCACACCCGACACAGCCCCCGAAGACAGCCAGAGCCTGCTTTTCAACCAGTCGCTGGAGAAGGGCCTGGCCGTGCTGCGCGCCTTCAGCGCACGGCGGCGCACCATGACGCTGGCCGACGTGGCCGAGGCCACGGACATCACCAAGAGCTCGGCCCAGCGCATGGTCTTCACGCTCGAAAAACTGGGCTATGTGCGCAAGCACCCGAAGACGCGGCGCTACCAGCTCACGCCGCGGGTGATGGAGATCGGCTTCAACTACCTGGCGGCCCATTCGCTGATCGACATGGCCAACCCCTTCCTGTCGGAGCTGACCAAGGTGACGACGGAAACCTCCTGCCTCACCGAGCCCGACGGGCTCGACATGGTCTACGTGGCGCGTTTCGTCAGCGCGCAGTTCGTGCCGGTGCACATGCCCATCGGCAGCCGCATTCCCATGTACTGCACGGCTTCGGGGCGCGCCTTTCTGAGCGCCTTGCCCGAGGATGAGGCGCGCGCACTCATCGAGGCCTCCGACCGCGTGGCCCACACCATGCACACGTGCACCGATGTGGACGCAATTCTCGAAACGCTGCGTCAGGCGCGGCTGCAGGGCTTTGCCACCAATGCCGAGGAGCTGTTCCTCGGCGACATGACCATCGCGGCGCCCGTGCTGGGCAGCCAGGGGCGGCCGGTGGCGTCGGTGCACATCGTGGCGCCGACCAGCCGCTGGACGATCGACGAAGCCGTGCGCAAGCTGGCGCCCACGCTGCTGCTGTGCGCGCGCTCGCTGACCAGTTCGGCGCGCAGCATCGACTGAGGCCTATACGGTTTTGGGCATCGCGGCGGCGGTGGCTGGCTTTATGCTGTGCGGGATCACAACGCAGCAGCAGAGTCCCCCCACCATGACCGATTTTCGCCCCGCCTACGACAAGAGCTTCGACCGCATCGCAGCCGACCGCCTGCCCGAGTTGCTGCGCGCCATGCCCAAGGCCGAACTGCACATGCACATCGAGGGTTCGCTCGAACCCGAACTCATCTTTGCGCTGGCGCAGCGCAATGGCGTGTCCATTCCCTACGCCAGCGTCGAAGAGCTGCGCAAGGCCTACGCCTTCACCAACCTGCAGAGCTTTCTGGACATCTACTACGCCGGCGCCAGCGTGCTGCTGAAGGAACAAGATTTCTACGACATGGCCTGGGCCTACCTGGAGCGCGCGGCCGCCGACAACGTGGTGCACACCGAGATGTTCTTCGACCCGCAGACGCACACGGCGCGTGGCGTGTCGATGGAAACCGTCATCAACGGCCTGCACCGCGCCTGCGTCGATGCGCAACCGAAGCTGGGCGTGAGCGCCACGCTCATCCTGTGCTTCCTGCGCCACCTGAGCGAAGAAGAAGCCTTCGAGACGCTGGAGCAGGCGCTGCCGTTTCGCGACAAGTTCATCGGCGTGGGGCTTGATTCGAGCGAAGTCGGCCACCCGCCCGAGAAGTTCGCGCGCGTGTTCGCACGCTGCCGCGAGCTGGGCTTTCACCTTGTCGCGCACGCGGGCGAAGAGGGCCCGCCAGCCTACGTATGGAGCGCGCTCGACGTGCTCAAGGTCGAGCGCGTCGACCACGGCGTGCAAAGCACCAAAGACCCGGCGCTGATGAAGCGGCTCGCGCAAGACCGCATTCCGCTCACCGTGTGCCCGCTGTCGAACCTCAAGCTCTGCGTGTTCCCAGACCTGTCGCAGCACAACCTCGGTGCGCTGCTCGATGCGGGCCTGGTCGCCACCGTCAACTCGGACGACCCGGCCTACTTCGGTGGCTACATGAACCAGAACTTCACGCAGACCTTCGCGGCCACCGGGCTCAACGTGCAACAGGCCTGGCAGCTCGCGGCGAACAGCTTCGAAGGCAGCTTCATCGACGCGGCCGCCAAGCGCGCCTACGTTGACCGGCTCAACGCGGCCTTCGCGAGCTTCTGATCTGGCACAGCGGGCCGCGGCACCAGCAGCGGCATCGCTACCAGCGCGCAGGCGCTGGCCGCCAGCCACACCATCGGCCAGCCATGCAGCGCCAGCAGGTGCGGAATGGAAAACGGCGTGACGAAGCACACCAGGAACACGCTGGTGTTGGCCATGCCCAGTGCCGTGCCGGCGCGAGCCGCACCGGCCAGCGTGGCGAGCTCGGTGTAGGCCACGCCGTGCCATGCCGACACGCACACGCCGCACACACCCAGCAGCACGACCAGCGCGATGCGCAGCGCCAATGAATCGGCGGCGTGCGTGCCCGAGGCCATCACCAGCACCGCGAGGCCCGCGAACAGCAGCACGCTGAGCGCACTGCAGGCACGCAGGTAGGCCGGCCGGTTGCGCCGCCGGTCGGTCCAGCGGCCGCTCCACACGCGCATGACCATCGCGCCGACCTGCGTGAACACCATCGTCGCAGTGATCGTTGCGAAGCCCGCATGGCCGAAGTCGTGCAGGAACACGGTGCCGAAGGACAGCACCGCGAACTGCGGCGCGCAGAGGATGCCGATGCCGGCCACGATGCGCCATACGCGCACGTCGCGCAGCGGGCCGCTCTTCGGTGCGACCGCTTCCGGGGTCTTGTTGCTGCGCGGGGCAATGGGCGGCTCGTGCACCCACGCCCAGCTCATCGCCGCGCTCAGCGCGCACAGCAGCGCGAGCAGGCCGTACAGCGCGGCAAAGCCGAAGTGCAGCGCCACGAAGGGCAGCACCAGCGCGCCGATGCCGCCGCCCAGCGGCACGGCCGTCTGCCGGATGCTCATCGCGAGGCCGCGCTCGCTGGCGTCGAACCACGTCATCACCGCGCGGCCACTGGCGCCGTTCACGCTGCCGCCCAGCAGGCCGACCAGCAGCAGCCCGGCACCGAGCCAGCCCAGGCCGGGAATGTGCCCTGCCGCCGGTGCGGCCCACAGCGCCATCGCCACGAGCGCGATGGCCGTGCTGCCCAGGCCCATCAGCAGCACAGGCCGGTCGCCCCAGCGGTCGGTCAGCAGGCCCCATGGCAGCTCGCTCACCGCGATGCCCAGGCCCATGAGGCCGAGCACCAGCCCGAGCGTGGCGTTGTCGAGCTGGTAGCCGGTGCGCATGAGCACGGCCGTCATCGGGATGCCGCTGAAGGCCACGGAGAACGCCGCGTTGGCGGCCACGCCGGCAGTCAGCACCTTCCAGCGGTGGCGCGGCGGAAACGAAGAGGAGAGGGGGGATTGCGTCATGTTGCGGTGCAGTGTCCGCCGCTACCAAGGTTTTGAAAATCAGAAAATAATGCGTCAACCGTCCTGAAAAACAGGATGGTCAAGAAGGAGCTCCGACATGAGCCAGGTGATGTTCGATCTCGACGTGCTGCGCACTTTCTCCACCGGCATCGCACTCGGCAGCTATGCGCGTGCAGCCGACAAGCTGGGCCGCTCGACTTCAGCGGTGAGCGCGCAGTTGAAGAAGCTTGAATCGCAGGCAGGCACCGTGCTGTTCCGCAAGGCCGGCCGGGGGCTGGAGCTAACCGACGCCGGCGAAACGCTGCTGGCCTACGCCCACCGCATGCTCGAACTGAATGAAGAAGCCAGCGCCGCCATGCGCGGTGCCGACCTGCAAGGCTGGGTGCGCCTCGGCCTGCAGGAAGACTTCGGCGAGACGCTGCTGCCGGCCGTGCTCGGCCGTTTTGCACGAGCGCATCCCAAGGTGCGCATCGAGGCCTGCGTGGCGCGCAGCGGCGAGCTGCGCGAGCGACTCGAACTCGGCCAGCTCGATCTGGCGCTGGCATGGGACGCGGGCGACCAGCCCCTGTCGCCGTACGCCGAGCGCGTGGCGCGATTGCCCCTGTTGTGGATCGGCCCCAACGCGCCCGACCGGGTCGAGGCCGACTGGTGGACGCAGCGCGAGCACCGCGGCACTGGCACGCGCCAGGCCAAGAGCAAGGAGCCGCTGCCGCTCATCATGCTCGACGCGCCGTGCCCGCTGCGTGAGATCGTCATCGCCGCGCTCGACCGTGCCGGCGTGCCATGGCGCCGCGCCTTCGGCAGCGCCAGCCTTGCGGCGCTGTGGGCTGCTGCCTCGGCTGGCCTGGGCCTCACTGTGCGTACGCCTTTCGGCTTGCCATCGCACGTGCGCGTCATCGATCGCACGATGCTGTCCCTGCCGGCGCTGCCGCAGATATCGCTCGTGCTCTATCGCGCGCAGGCCCACTCCGAGGCCCCGGCGAGCCGGCTGGCCACGCTGCTGCTGGAGGCGGTGCGCCAGCATGTGCAGCCCATGGCCGTGCCGATGCGGGAGAATCCGCCGCTGGAGACAAAAACAAAAGTGATACGGCATGGCAACGCAAAACTTCCTGCACCTGTGGGATGACCGGTTCCTCTACATCACGCCGGCGATCCAGTCGGGCCTGACGGCCCGTTCGTCGGCCACGCTGCTGGCGTCGGTCAGCGGGCATCCCTTCGCGCTGGAGGCGGTCGACGGCACGCGAGTTCGCTGCACCGCAGCGCTGGTCGCTCCGCACGTGTCGCGCCGGCTCGACGTCGACGGCTGCGGGCTGCTGTCGCTCAACCTCGATCCGGCATCGCCCGCCTACCGCATGCTCGCCAGGCGCATGGGCGGCCACGGCATCCTGCCGATCGATGCGCGTCGCTTCGGCCGGCTGCGCGACGATTTCGATCCGGCGCAGCACGGCGCGCTTTGCAGCCGCGGGCTGCGGGCGCTGAGCGTGAAGCTGGTCGAGGCCATCAACGAATTCCCCGAGGCCGAAGCGGCCGTCGACCCGCGCATCGAACGCGTGCTGCAGGCCATTCGCGCACATGCGGGGCAGATTCCGCTGCGTGACTTGTCGGCCGTGGCCTGCCTCTCGCCCGACCGGCTGACGCACCTGTTTGCCCGGCAGGTGGGCGTGTCGGTCAAGCGCTATGCGCTCTGGACCAAGGTGCGGCGCACGGTGCAGCAGTTCACCGCACGGCGCCCGCTCACTGACGTGGCGCTGGTCAGCGGCTTTACCGACGCAGCGCATATGAGCCGCACTTTCCAGCGCTACTTCGGCCTGCCGCCGTCCTTCCTGGCGAGCCAGGTGCGCGTGACCGCCGACGACGGCGCCTCGCACGCCTGGGGCCATCAGCAAGGGCTGGCGTCAATGTAAAGAAGGGCACGGGCGCGAGGCGTCCGAGGCTCCCGTCTTAAGATTGGCGCCGAACGCGCCACGCACGCTCACCGCCCACGCAGCTGCGTTCCTCATACACAACAGGAACACTGCATGCGCTCGAAATTCAAGTGCGGCCTCGGGCCGCTTTTTCTCGTGCCGGTTGCCATGGCCCTTGCGGCATGCACCGGCATTGCCGACCGTTCAACACCACCGCACGGCAGCTACAAGGCCGAGATCCGCCGCACCGCCATGGGCGTGCCGCACATCAAGGCCGACGACTGGGCCGGTGCCGGCTATGGCTACGGCTATGCGCAGGCGCAGGACGATCTGTGCACCATGGCCGACAGCTTTCTCACCTACCGCGGCGAGCGTTCGCAGTTCTTCGGCGCCGAGGCGCTGCTGCTGGCCAAGAGCACCATCGGCCAGCCGAAGAACATCGACTCCGACTTTTTCCACAAGCATGTGATCACGGCCGACAGGGTCGATGCCATGGCCCGCGCGCAGCCGGCCAACATCCGCGGCATGGTCGAAGGCTTTGCCGCTGGCTACAACCGCTACGTGCGCGACCTGAAGGCCGATGCAGGCAACGCACATGCGGCCTGTCGCAACGAAGCGTGGGTGCGACCGGTGAGCGCCGACGACATCTACCGCCGCATGTACGCCACCAATCTCGCGGCGGGCTACAGCAACTTCCTCTCGAACATCGCGAACGCGGCGCCGCCTGCCGCCAAGGTGTCTTCGCATGAGGAGCGTGGCGCGCAGCCGCTGGCGCTGCAGGTCGGCGGCGAGGCGGGCGTGGGCAGCAACATGATCGGCTTCGGCACGGCCGCCACCGGTGATGCGAGCCCGCTGCTCTTCGGCAACCCGCACTGGTACTGGCGCGGGCCCGACCGCTTCTATCAGGCGCAGCTCACCATTCCGGGGCAGCTCGACGTCAGTGGTACGTCTTTCCTCGGTGTGCCGGTGATCCTGATCGGCTTCAACGACAACATTGCGTGGAGCCACACGGTGTCGGCGGCGCGGCGCTTCGGCCTCTTTCAATTGCAGCTCGCTCCGGGTGATGCCACGAGCTACCTGCGCGATGGTCGCGTGGTGAAGATGCAGGCGCGCACCGTCACCGTGAAGGTGAAGCAGGCCTCGGGCCAGATCGATCCGGTAACGCGCACGCTCTACACCTCCGAATACGGCCCGCTGGTGAACCTGGGCGCGATCAACCCGGCGCTGGCCTGGAATCAGAGCACGGCCTTCGCCATCCGCGACATCAACGCCGACAACTACCGCACCTTCCGCACCTGGCTGCGCTGGGCGCAGGCGAAGTCGCTCGACGAACTCATCTCCATTCAGCGCGAGGAAGCCGCGATTCCCTGGGTCAACACCGTGGCCGTGGGCCGTGGCAGCGCCAAGGCCTGGTATGCCGACATCGGCGCGGTGCCCAACGTGTCGCCCGAGCAGATGGCGAACTGCACCACGCCCGCCGGCAAGGCGATGGCGGCCGTGCTGCCGCGCGTGCCGGTGTTCGACGGCTCGCGCAGCGCCTGCGATTGGCAAAGCGATGCCGACTCGGTGCAGAAGGGGGCCGTCGGCCCTTCGCGCATGCCGAGCCTGCTGCGCGACGACTACGTCGCCAACATGAACGACAGCTACTGGCTCGCCAACCCGAAGGCGCCGCTCACGGGGTACCCGGCCATCTTCGGCCCGGCGGGCAGCAGCGCGCAAACCTTCCGCACGAGGCTCGGCCACCTCATTGCGCAAGGTACTGGCAAGGGCGCGACGGTCGATGCCGTCGAGCGCGTGACGCTCGGCAGCCGCGCCTACACCGCTGAACTGTTCAAGGACCGCGCGTTGGAGTTGGTGTGCAGCGTGCCCAGCATCGCAGTGAAGAGCGATCCGCAGACCGGGGGTGCATTCGCGCCGCCGCGCAGCGTCGACACCGGTCCCGCCTGCGCGGTGCTGAAGGCGTGGAACAACACCGGCCTGGCCTCGGCGCGCGGCGCCCATGTGTGGGACGAGTTCTGGGCGCGTGCCTCGCGGCTGCCCGCCGACAGGCTCTATGAAGTGCCCTTCAGCGCGAACGATCCGATCAACACGCCGAGCGGCCTGAAGACTTCGGCCACCGAGGACCTGCGGCAGGCCTTCGGCGCGGCAGTGCTACGTGTGCAGGCCAGCGGCTATGCGCTCGACGCGCCGCGCGGCGACACGCTGTTCGTGACGCGCAACGGCCAGAGGATCCCGCTGTCGGGCGGCTGCGACGGCCAGGGCTACTTCACGATCCTCTGCTCGGAGAACCGGCTCGACAAGGGCGGCTACACGATGGACGCCAACCCCAACGGCAACAGCTATATGCAGGTCGTGCGTTTCCCCGCAGGAGGCGTCGAGGCTCACACCTTCCTCACCTTCTCGCTGTCGGACGATCCCGCGTCGCCACACAACGCCGACTACACGCGCGCCTACAGCGCCGGGAAGTGGCTGCGCGTGCCGTTCTCCGAACCGGAGATCAAGGCCGACGCCGCCTACAGCAGCGTGACCATCCGCGAGTAGGAAAGAAGAAGGGCGCAGCGGTGCTTCTTCAGCGCCGCTTCGCCAGCCAGTTCCACCCGGCGCCCGCGGCCATCAGCACGCAGGTGCCGAGGAACACGGCGCGCATGCCGATGTGCCCACCCACGAAGCCGCCGAGCAACGGCCCCGCGACCTGGCCCGTGTATTGCGCCGAGGTCGAGTAGCCGAGCATGTTGCCTGCCACGCGCTCGGGCACGTTGTGGCGGATCACGCTCGCGATGCAGGGCAGCAGCCCGCCGAGCGACAGCCCCATCAGAAAACGCAGCACCACCAACTGCCAGCCCGAGCTGACGAAGGCCTGCGGCACCAGCAGCAGCGCCGACACCGCGAGACAGCCGACGATCACGTTCCAGTGCCCCACGCGGTCGGCCAGCTTGCCCAGCCACGAGGCCGAGAGAATGCTGCCCAGCGCCGCTGCCGACATCACCAGGCCGGCCATCATCGTCACGCGGTTCGGGTCATCGACCAGCGTGGCAACGTAGACGGTGATGATCGGCTCGATCGACATGTTCGCGAGCATCAGCAGCATGCCGGTGAAGAGCATCGCGACGAGCGGGCGCTTGTCGGGTACGGCGGCCCAGCCGGTGTCGGTGGTGTCGCGTTGCTTCGATGTGGAAGGCGCCTTCTTCTCTTCACGGATGAGAAAGGCCGTCGCGAGAAAAGCCGCGAAGATCATTGCGCCCGCTGCGAAGAAGGTGTTGCGGATGCCGACGAGCGGCGGCAGCACGCCACCCACCAGCGGCCCGACGAGGTTGCCCGCCATGATGGCCGACGACATCGTGCCCAGCGCCCAGCCGGTGCGGTCCTTGGGCGTCTGCGTGGCGACCAGCACCATCGAGCCCGAGGCATAGCCGCCGAGCAGCCCCGCCAACAGCCGCAGGCCCACGAGCTGCCACACGTTGCCGGCAAGACCGATCAGCGCCATCGCCACAGCCATGCCGAGGCTCGCGCGGATCAGCATCGGCTTGCGCCCGTAGCGGTCGGCCAGCCGGCCCCATAGCGGTGCCACCAGCGCGGCGCTGAAGAAGGTGGCGCCGTAGGCCGCGCCCGACCACTGCACGATGGCCGCATGGTCCTTCACGCCCAACTGCTCGACGTACAGCGGCAGGAAGGGCAGCAGCAGCGTCATCGCGATGATGGTGGTGAGGGAACCGAGCATGCAGACGGCGAGGTTGCGCTGCCAGTGTGCGTTGGCGCCCGTCTCGGCTGGCGGGGCGTTCGCTGCGTTCGTTGTCGTCGGGTGCGTCATGGGGAACGCCCATTGTGGGACGACGCGCGCTGGCTGGCGCTTGCCGATTGGTGGGGGCACCCATCGCGCGAAGCGGGGGCAGAGGGGTCTTCCGACGGCCCCGGGCCCGCTTCTTCAGCGGCCCTTCACCTGCGTGCGGGCGAACTCGAACACCGAGGTCTTCCCGCTTGCAGTGACTTCGAGCCGGATCAGGTCGTTGGCCTGCGGATAGGGGTCGCAGCAGTTCTTCAGGATAAGGTCGCCCGTCACCATCTGCAGCGGCTCTACCGTGTTCAGCTGCAGGATGGAATTGGCCGATTGCTCCTGGTTCTCGGCGTTGTATTCGATCTGCCGGATGCCCAGCACGGTGGCGCCACCCACGGCCGCGCCGGCCAGCATGCCGGCGACGGGGTCGTACACACGCACGGTGTTCGAACCGGCAAAGCTCGTCACGCCGCGGCGGCCGACAACGGAGCCGGAGTAGTTCGAGCGATAGGTCTGGCGCGAAGCTCCATAGGCGGCCGCGCCGGCGGCCAAACCGCCGATGATTGCCAGCGCGACCTGCTTGGCCTGCTTCTCCGACTGGATTTCTGCGATCCGCTCGTTGTACGTATAGATCTGCACCGGGGCGCCTCGGAAGAAGGCCTTGACGTTATCGGTGCTGAAGTTCACCGGCTCGGCGGTGTTGTTGGCATAGCCGATGGTGAAGGTCGGCTGCGTCGGCCCCTGTGTCTTGAACCGCGAGTAGACAAAGAGCTCGCGCGCCTCGTCTTTCTCGGACAGCGTGCCGACGCCGTCGGTGTATTTCAGTGTCTGCGGCGCATCCTTGCTAGGGCGCGGCGTGTACGCAATGGTCGTGGAGCAGCCGCTGACGAGAACCGCGAGTGCGACGAAGCAGCAGGTCTTGCGCGCGACCGCGCCTTGCTGGCTGAGGGACTCTCCAAATTTGCGCGGCAAGGCGCTGTCGAAAGCGATCACGAAAACTCCGTTTGTTGTGTTTTTGGGGTCAAGCGGTCGAACTGACCAAGACCTGACTACACAATCGTAACTTCTCGTATCTAAATGTCAGCAGAAAGTTTCCTGGTGGGCGGCGTGTGCACCGAAATAGGGAGCCAACTTTCGTGAACTTTTTCACGAACCTGAAGGGGTGCCTCTTGTCAGCCTGGTTCAAGCCGTGTCGAGGTGGCAGTCAGTGCGCGCTGCGTATCCCTCACGCCCGCGCGGTCAGCGCAAGCCGTTTAGCCTTGCGTCTGTCATTTGACGCAAACCTCTTTTCAGGACATGACCATGAAACGCATCGGCGTGCTCGTCTTCCCCGGTTTCCAGATCCTCGACCTCGCTGCCATCGCCGCGTTCGAGCTTGCCAACCTGCATACCGGCAAAGAGGTCTACAAGGTCGAGCTCCTGTCCGAAGAAGGTGGCCTCGTGGCCAGTTCGGCGGGCGTGATCACCGACAGCAAGCGCTTCGGCACGGCGAAGTTCGACACGCTGCTGATGACCGGCGCGCTCGACATCGAACCCACGTCCGAGAAGATGTGCCGCTTCCTGCGCGCCGGGCTGCGCAACGCGCGCCGCGTGGCGAGCATCTGCACCGGCGCCTTCGGGCTCGCCGACGCCGGTTTGCTCGACGGGCGCCGCGCGACCACGCATTGGGCTTTCGCGAACGAACTGCAGAAGCTCCACCCGGCCATCAAGGTGCAGCCCGACCGCATCTTCATCAACGACGGGCCGGTGTGGACTTCGGCCGGCATGACTGCGGGCATTGACCTCGTGCTGGCGCTGGTGGAGGACGACCTGGGCGTGGAGACGGCCCGGTTCGTCGCGAAGAAGATGGTCGTGTACCACCGCCGCGCGGGCGGGCAGTCGCAGTATTCCGCGCTGCTCGAGTTGGAGCCCAAGTCCGACCGCATCCAGAAGGCGCTGGTGCATGCGCGGGCCAACCTGCACGAGACGCTGTCGGTGGAAGAACTGGCCGAGGTCGCGCACCTGAGCCCACGCCAGTTCAGCCGTGCCTTCAAGGCCGAGACCGGCCAGTCGCCAGCGCATGCCGTGGAGAACCTGCGCGTGGAGGCGGCGCGCGCGCTGATCGACGAGGGCAGCCTCGCTCTCGGCGTGGTCGCGCGCGAAACGGGTTTCGGCGACCCCGAGCGCATGCGCCGTGCCTTCCTGCGCACGCTGGGCCTTCCGCCGCAGAGTGTGCGCCGCGTGGCCCGGCGAGAAGCAGCGACGGCCTGAAACGCTGGATGTCCTGAAAGGTGGCTTATATGACATTTACGCCATAGCCTTACAGAAGGAGACTTCCCCCACGGCCACAAACCCGTGGCGAAAAAAGGAAACTCCATGACTGCGACTTCAGCAACTCCCAAGGGCACAGCCCTCATTACCGGCGCATCGTCGGGCATCGGCGCCGTGTACGCGGACCGCCTTGCGCGGCGCGGCTTCGACCTGATCCTGGTGGCGCGCAATCGCGAACGCCTCGAGGCACTGGCCGCGAAGCTCGCGAGCGAAACCGGCCGCAAGGTCGACATCCTCCCCGCCGACCTGACCGACAAGAAAGACATCGCACTCGTCGAGGCTGCGCTGCGCACCCGCAGCGACATCACCATGCTGGTGAACAACGCCGGCGTAGGCGCCACCGCGCCGCTGCTCGCGTCGGACATCGACAAGATGGAAGAAATGATCGCGCTCAACGTGAACGTGCTCACGCGGCTCACCTACGCGGCCGTGCCCGGGTTTGTCGAGCGCGGCGCGGGCACGCTGGTGAACATCTCCTCCATCGTGGCGGTCTCGCCCGAAACGCTCAACGGCGTGTACGGCGGCAGCAAGGCCTTCGTGCTGGCGCTGAGCCAATCGCTGCAGCACGAGCTGAATGGCAAGGGCGTGCGCGTGCAGGCGGTGCTGCCGGGCGCGACGGCCACCGAGTTCTGGGGCATTGCCGGCCTGCCGGTGCAGCACCTGCCCAGCGAGATCGTGATGACTGCGGAAGACCTGGTCGACGCGGCCCTCGCAGGGCTCGACCAGGGCGAGCAGGTCACTATTCCCTCGCTGCCCGATCTCGCCGAGTGGAATGCCTTCGATGGGGCGCGGCGTGCGATGTCGGGCCGGCTGTCCAGCACCGCTCCGGCTGCGCGTTACCGGGCCGTCTAGACGACACGGACATAAAATCCGTACCCCGCAGCAGGGCGTCCCGGCCTGCTGCGGGGTTTTGCATTTCCGGGGCCATGTAGAGGAACACCATGTACAAAAACCTCGCGGGCCGCGCCGTTCTGGCGCTGGCAGTCGCGTGCTTTTTATCTCCCGCCTTTTCGCAGACGCAGCAGGCCAAGGCTCCGCTGAAGATCGGCTTCGTCTACGTCACGCCCGTCACCGATGCCGGCTGGGTGCGCCAGCACGAAGAGGGCCGCAAGGCCGTCGATGCGGCGCTGGGCGACAAGGTCAAGACCACCTACGTCGAGAACGTGGCCGAAGGCGCTGACGCCGAGCGCGTGATTCGCGATCTCGCGCAGCAGGGCAACACGCTCATCTTCACGCCGAGCTTCGGCTACATGGAGCCGACGCTGAAAGTGGCGAGAGACTTCCCCGAGGTGAAGTTCGAATCGATCACCGGCTACAAGACCGCGCCCAACGTGGCGACCGCCAATGCGCGCTACTACGAGGGCCGTTATCTCGCGGGCATCGCGGCCGGCCGCATGACGAAGACCAATATCGCGGGCTACGTCGCGGGCTTTCCGATTCCCGAAGTGCTGCAGGGCATCAACGCCTTCACGCTCGGCATGCGCTCGGTGAACCCGGCAGCGAAGGTGCACGTGGTGTGGCTCAACGAGTGGTTCGATCCGCCGAAGGAGCGCGACGCGGCCATGGCGCTGTTCAACCAGAACGCCGACGTGATCGCCTTTCACACAGGCTCCACCGCCGTGATGGCGGCGGCGCAGGAGCGCGGGAAGCTGGCGGTGGCCTATCACTCCGACATGCGCAAGATCGCGCCCGACGCGCAGATCGTCGCGGTCACGCACCAATGGGGCGGCTACTACACGCAGCGCGCGAAGGCCGTGCTCGACGGCAGCTGGAAGAGCGGCAACCTCTGGGGCGGCGTGAAGGAAGGAATGATCCGCGTCGGCGACTTCGGCACGAAGGTGCTCAAGGCCGTGCAGGACGAGGTGCTGGCGCGGCAGAAAGACATTGCGGCGGGCAAGCTGCAGCCGTTTCGTGCAGTTGCCGCTGATGTGCGCGACAACGAAGGCCACGTCGTGATCGCCAAGGGCGCGCAGCTGAGCGACGAGCAGATCCTGAAGATGAACTGGCTGGTCGAGGGTGTGCAGGGGCGGGTGACGCGCTAGCCCAACCGCTCGACCACGAAGTCCACGAAGGTCCGCAGCTTGGCGCTTGGCCGCGCTTCAGGCAGTCGCATGATGTGCACCTGCCGCGTGGGCAGTTCCCAGTCGGGCAACAGCCGCACCACCTGACCCGACGCCAGGGCAGGCCCGAGCAACGCATCGGCCTGCACGATCACGCCCACGCCGGCCATAGCCGCAGTCAGCAGCGCCTGGCCGTTGTTGGTGGTGAGCGGGCCGCGCACCGGAACGTGCACCGTCTCGCCCTTGCGCGTGAAGCGCCACGAATGGTTCGGCCCCCAGGTCGCGAAGCCCAGCAGCGGAAAGGCCTCCAGGTCGGACGGGTACTTCGGCTGCCCGTGGCGCGCGACCCATGCGGGGCTGGCCACGGCGTACATGCGCGCCAGCGCGAGCGGTCTTGCAATGAGCCGCTCGTCGACCGCAGCGCCCGAGCGGATGCCGCAGTCGAAGCCTTCTTCGGCCAGGTCGACCACGCGGTCGTTGAGGCTCAAGTCGACCTTCACCTGCGGGTAGGCGGCGATGTAGTCGCCGATTACCGGTGTGAGCCGGTGCGCGCCGTAGGCCACGGGCGCGGTGACGCGCAGCACGCCTTGCGGCATGGCACGCAGCGACTCGGCCACGCCATCGGCGGTGTGCACGCTGGCCAGCACGTCGCGGCAGCGCTCGAGGTAGGCAGCGCCGATTTCGGTGAGCGCGTGGCGGCGCGTGGTGCGCTCCAGCAGGCGCGCACCAAGCTGCTCTTCGAGCGCGCGAATGTGCTTGCCGACCATCACTGCAGACAGGTCGAGCGCCTCAGCGGCGGCCGCGAAGCTGCCGGCATCCACCGTGGCGACGAAGACTTCCATGGCGCGGAGCTTGTCCATATTGAGAATCCAGAGTTTCGAATGACCGAACCAGATGGCAATTTATCAAATCAATAGTTCGCAAAACAATCGCCGCATGTTGATTCACTTTTGGCGAGGTTCTCCATGAAGGTTCTTGTTGTGGGCGCGACGGGCGCGATTGGCAGTGCGGTGGCGCAGGTGTTGGCCGAGCGTGGTCACGAGGTGATTCGCGCAGGGCGCACGCGCGGCGACTACCAAGTCGACATCACGAGCGACGCCAGCGTCGAGGCGCTGTATGCGGCTATCGGTCGGGTCGATGCCATCGTGTCGGCGGCGGGCGGGCTGTTCTTCGGGCCGTTGAATGAAATGCGGCCGGCCGACTTCAACGTCGGCCTGCAGGACAAGCTGCTAGGCCAGGTGCGGCTCGCATTGCTGGGGCAGCATGTGCTGACCGATGGCGGCTCGATCACGCTGACCACAGGCATCGCGGCCGATGACCCGGTTCGCGGGGGAGGTAATGCGGCCGCCGTGAATGCGGGGGTCGAGGGTTTTGTGCAAGGCGCAGCGATCGAGTTGCCGCGCGGCCTGCGCATCAATGCGGTGAGTCCGACGCTTCTGACCGAATCGCTGGCGGCGTATGGCGCGCTCTTTCCGGGTGTCGAAACCGTATCGGCCGCGCGCGTGGCGCTGGCTTATGTGCGTAGTGTCGAAGGACCGCTGACGGGTCGCGTGTTTCGCGTGTGGCAATGAGCAGGCACACACGGCTGGCCGGCGTGGTGCTCGCGCTCGCCACGACAGCGGCCACCGCCGCACCGCCTGTCGTGCAGGCGCTGCCCGAAGACTGGTATCCGGAGAGCGTGGCTGTCGGCCCGGACGGCTCGTTTTACGTCGGCAGCTGGCGCGAGGGCGCAGTCGCGCGGCTGAAGCCGGGTGTGGCCCCGAAGGCCGAAGTGCTTGTGAAGCCAGGTGCCAACGGGCTTGCGAACGGGCAGGGCGTGCTGGTCGATGCGAAGCATCGGGCGCTGTGGGTCTGCTCGGGCAGCAGCGGCTTCACCACCGTGCCGCAGACGCCGAGCGCGCTCAAGCGCTACGACCTGGCCACGGGCGCGCCGCGCGCGAGCTATGCGATGCCCGACAGCGGCTACTGCAACGACCTCGCGCAGGACGCTCGCGGCAATCTCTACGTGACCGACTCCTACCACCCGCGCGTGCTGAAGCTCGCGCCAGGTGCCACCGCGCTCACGGTGTGGAAGGAAGATCCCGCGCTGGTCGGACCGGGCCCCTACAAGGGCCTGAACGGCATTGCCATCGATGGTGGGCGCGATGTGTATGTGAGCCTCGTGGCGGCGGCTCCTTACGTGCTGCGCATCGGCCTGGACGCCGACGGCAGCGCTGGCGAGGTCACGCGCATCGAGGCGCCGCGCGTGCTGAAGAACGTCGACGCGATCCGCGCCTGGAAGCCCGGCCGGCTCGTGCTGTTCGAGAGCAATGCCTTCGGCGAAGGCCCCTACGGTGGCCAGATCACCGTGGCGCGTGTCGACGGCACGAAGCTCGGCCTGCAGACGGTGGTGGCGGGGCTCAACGATCCGTCGTCCGGTGCGGTATGGGGCGATCGCGTCTACTTCATCGAGTCGAAGTACTCGCTGCTGACGAAGCGCAAGGATGGCGACGGGCCCGTACCGACAGGCGTGCCCTTCGACATCCAGTCGCGTGCGTTGCCGCCGGCGCGGTGAGTGCGTTCCGCATATAGCACTCATATGCGCATGGAAATTGCGGTGCGGCGGGGCTGGATTACCCTCCGCACCCACGATGAAAAAAGCCTACCGCGCCTCCCTCCTGCGATTCGATGCCGCCGGCCAACCCGTTTTCGATGAAGACGGCCTGCTGGTCGTTGCCCCCGACAGCACCGGCCGCCAGCGCGTGCTCGATGCCGGCAGCCATGCCGCCGTCGCGCCGCGCCACCCCGGCGCCCACGTGACCCACCTGCCGGGACGCATCCTCGCGCCGGGCTTCGTGGACATGCACATTCACTATCCGCAGACCGACATCATCGGTTCGCCCTCGCCGGGCTTGCTGCCCTGGCTTGAGAACTACACCTTCCCCGCCGAAAGCAAGTTCGCCGACCCCGCGCATTCGAATGAAGTGGCCGACGTGTTCTTTGACGAGCTGCTGCGCAACGGCGTCACCACCTCGCTGACCTTCGCGACTTCGCACGTGGCCTCGGTCGATGCCTTCTTCGAAGGTGCGCAGCGCCGCGGCCTGCGAATGATGACCGGCAAGGTGCTGCAGGACCGCAATTCGCCCGACGGCGTGCGCGACCAGACCGAGCAGAGCCTGATCGACACCGAAGCGCTGATCCGCAAGTGGCACAACGTCGACCGGCTGGGCTATGCCATCACGCCGCGCTTCGCACCCGCGAGCACCGACGCCCAAATGCGCGGTGCGAGCGAGCTGGCTGCCAAATACACCGACACCTGGATCCAGTCGCACGTGGCGGAGAACCGCGACGAAGTGAGCTGGGTGCGCGAGCTGTACCCCAAGGCGCGCTCGTATCTCGACGTGTACGCCGGCTTCGGCCTGATGCGCGAGCGCGCCGTGTACGCCCACTGCATCTACCTCGACGACGCCGACCGCGCCCTGCTGCGCGAGACGAAGACGGCTGCGGCCGTGAGCCCGACCAGCAACCTGTTCCTCGGCAGCGGCTTCTTCGACTTCGGCGCGGCCGATCGCGTGGGCTATCCGTACGGGCTGGCCAGCGACGTGGGCGGCGGCACCAGCTTCAGCCCCTTCCACACCATGATGGCCGCCTACTACGTCGGCCGCACCACCGTCGAAGGGATCCAGACCAAGACCGGCCTGAGCATCGCGCCCTCCGAACTCTGGTGGCGCCACACCGGCGGTGCGGCGCGCGCGCTGGGGCTCGACGGCGTGGTGGGCAATCTGCAGCCGGGCTGCGAGGCCGACTTCCTGGTGCTCAACCCGTCGGCCACGCAGTTGCTGGCGCGCAAGACGAAGCTGGCGAACACGCTGGAAGAAATGCTCTTCGCAATGATCGTGCTGGGCGACGACCGGCTGGTCGAGCGCACGGTGATCTCGCAGGCGCTGTAGCACCCCGGGGCGGCGGGTAGGAGGGGGAGGCGGTGGCGCATGCCACAATTCGCGCCATCTCCCCCCGCAGCAGCAGTAGTAGCGACCGCATATGAGCATCAAGAGCGACAAATGGATCCGGCGCATGGCCGAAAACGAAGGAATGATCGAGCCCTTCGAGCCCGGCCAGGTGCGCGAGAGCGACGGCCACAAGATCATCAGCTACGGCACCTCGAGTTACGGCTACGACATCCGGTGCGCGCCTGAATTCAAGGTCTTCACCAACATCCACAGCACCGTGGTCGACCCGAAGAACTTCGACGAGAAGAGCTTCGTCGACATGCACGGCGACTACTGCATCATTCCGCCCAACAGCTTCGCGCTGGCGCGCACCGTCGAATACTTCCGCATCCCGCGCAACGTGCTCACCATCTGCCTCGGCAAGAGCACCTATGCGCGCTGCGGCATCATCGTCAACGTCACGCCCTTCGAGCCTGAGTGGGAAGGCTACGTGACGCTCGAATTCAGCAACACCACGCCGCTCCCCGCCAAGATCTACGCGGGCGAGGGCTGCGCGCAGGTGCTGTTCTTCGAAAGCGACGAGGTCTGCGAAACCAGCTACAAGGACCGCGGCGGCAAATACCAGGGCCAGCGCGGCGTCACCTTGCCGAAAACCTGACGAAACACCAAGCCGTCTGCTGACGGCCAGTTACCCCGGAGGGCGCCGGGGCAAGTACCATCCTGCGACCGCCGGCAAATCCTCCTGCAATGGCCGGCAAGGAGACTGCGATGAGATGGGAAGGCAACGAACAATCGGACAACGTCGAAGACCGCCGCGGTGAAGGCGGCGGCGGCGGTGGTGGTGGCGGCTTCATCGGAGGCCGCAGCATCGGCATCGGCACCATTGCGGTCGCGCTGATCGCGGGCTGGGTCTTCGGCATCAACCCGCTCACGGTGCTGAGCCTGCTCAGCGGCGGCGGTGGTCCGGCCCAGGTGCAGCAGCAACAACAGGGGCCCGCGCAAAAGCCGCCGTCCGGCGACCGCGAGGCGGCATTCGTCTCCACGGTGCTCAAGAACACCGAAGTGGTCTGGACGGACATCTTCAGGCAGAACGGCGGCACCTACCACGCGCCGCGGCTCGTGCTGTTCCGCAATGCCACGCCCACGGCCTGTGGCACGGGGCAATCGGCCATGGGCCCTTTCTACTGCCCGGGCGACCAGAAGGTCTACATCGATCTCGGCTTCTATGACACGCTGAAGAACCAGCTCGGCGCGCCGGGCGAGTTTGCGCAGGCGTACGTCATTGCGCACGAGGTCGGCCATCATGTGCAGGACGAGCTCGGCATCACCGCCAAGGTCGACGGCATGCGCAGCCGCCTGAGCCAGACGCAGAACAACGCAATGAGCGTGCGCGTCGAGCTGCAGGCCGACTGCTTCGCCGGCGTGTGGGCACACCATTCACAGGAGTCGAAGAAGTGGCTCGACCCGGGCGACATCGAGGCCGCGATGAACGCCGCGCAGAAGATCGGTGACGACGCCCTGCAACGTTCAGCAGGCCGTGCAGTGGTGCCCGACAGTTTCACCCACGGCACGAGCGCGCAGCGCCAACGGTGGTTCGGCGCGGGTTATCAAAGCGGCGATATCAAGTCTTGCGATACCTTCAATGCGCGCAGCCTCTGAGCTGCATCGTCTTGAAGGGCTTGCCAGTGTTGGGTTTTCTGCTATCTAATAAATAGCAATTCCGCTGGCGCGGGCGTTGTCATGCCGCCGTCACTGCCGTTTTTTGCGGCAGTGCGACAATAGCGGGCTCAATGACAAGCTCCTTCTCCAATCTATCGCTGGCGGAACCGCTGGCGCGCGCCGTAGCCGAAATGGGCTACGAGACCATGACACCGATCCAGGAGCAGGCCATTCCGGTCGTGCTCGCGGGCCAGGATGTGATGGGCGCCGCCCAGACCGGCACCGGCAAGACGGCGGCGTTTTCGCTCCCGCTGCTGCAGCGCATGCTCAAGCATGAAAACGCCTCGACCTCGCCCGCGCGGCATCCGGTCCGGGCTCTCGTGCTGCTGCCCACGCGCGAACTGGCCGACCAGGTCGCGCAACAGGTCAAGCTGTACGCCAAGTACACCAACCTGCGCAGCACGGTGGTGTTCGGCGGCATCGACATGAAGCCGCAGACGCTGGAGCTGAAGAAGGGCGTCGAGGTGCTGGTCGCCACGCCGGGTCGGCTGCTCGATCACATCGAAGCCAAGAACGCGGTGCTCAACCAGGTCGAATACGTCGTGCTCGACGAAGCCGACCGCATGCTCGACATCGGCTTTCTGCCCGACCTGCAGCGCATCCTGAGCTACCTGCCCAAGCAGCGCACCACGCTGCTGTTCTCGGCCACGTTCTCGCCCGAAATCAAGCGCCTGGCCGGCAGCTACCTGCAGAACCCCGTCACCATCGAAGTGGCGCGGCCGAACGAAACGGCTTCCACTGTCGAGCAGCATTTCTACAGCGTGGCTGACGACGACAAGCGCCGCGCGCTCAAGCAGATCGTGCAGCAGCGCGGCATTACGCAGGCTTTCGTGTTCGTCAACAGCAAACTGGGCTGCGCGCGCCTCGCACGCTCGCTGGAGCGCGATGGCCTGCGTACCACCGCACTGCACGGCGACAAGAGCCAGGACGAACGCCTGAAGGCGCTTGCTTCGTTCAAGGCCGGCGAAGTCGACTTGCTCGTGTGCACCGACGTCGCGGCCCGCGGCCTCGACATCAAGGACGTGCCCGCGGTCTTCAACTTCGACATTCCGTTCAACGCCGAAGACTACGTGCACCGCATCGGCCGCACGGGCCGTGCCGGCGCCTCGGGCTTGGCCGTGAGCTTTGCCAGCGGCGGCAACGATGCGCGCCTGGTGGCCGACATCGAGAAGCTGATCAAGAAGAAGATCGAGCTCGAACCCGTGGAGTTCGAAGAAGACCGCCCGCGCGGCCGTATCAACGACGGACGCCGCCACTGGCGCGAAGAAGGCGAAGCCGGCGACGCACGCGACGTGCTCGACCAGCCGCGCGAACGCCGCGAGGCCGAAGCCCGCCGCGGCGGCGGACGTCCGCATCGCGCACCATCGGCGCCGCGCGATCCGTTCTTCGACAAGCCTTACGAAGCCGGCGAGCCCGATGCCACACCGGCATGGGAAGCTGCCGCCAAGGCAGCGACGCCCGCACGCGGCATCTCCAGCAACATCAAGACCAAGCGCAAGGTCGCGGCGCTGTTCAAGAGCGCCGAGCCGAGCTGATCCAGGTGCGTAGAGGCGGCATCAGCCGCCTCGGTTCAGCGCCAGCCGCGGTGCCAGCCGTATTGAGGGTGGTGCCAGCCCCAGCCGTAGCGCGGGTGGTAGGCCCACACGAAGCCGATGCCGGGCGACACATACGTGGGTGCCACGTAGGCCACGCCCGGAGGCGCCGAATACATGGGGGCTACCGGTGCGACCACGCAGCCGGTCAGGACTGCTGCCAGTGCGGCAGCGGACAAGGCAAGAACAGGGAATCTCATGATGGCGAAGCTCCTGGGACGAGTTGTTGTCGGTATGCACAACCAACGTCCCGTGGCATCGCCGGATGACGGCCTTTACCCGGCCTACACAGTGTCACCGCCGTGTTGTCATCCTTTCAAAACGCTTGCACTAGATCACGCTGAAATGATGCGTGCCGTCGCGTCCTAACTGAGCCACCAAACCGTACTCCCAATCGAGATAAGCCTGCATCGCTTCGGCCGGTGCATCGGTGCCTTCGTAGGGCCGGCGATAGCGGTCGGTGCGCGCGGTTGCAAGGCGTGTCTCGCCGGTCTCCGCGTCGAGGTCTGCGGCGAACCATGCCGCGTTGCCGCCGGTCAGCACCAGCACTTCGACATCGCCCTTGCCGCGCGCATCGATCAGCGAGCGGAGGTCGGCCGCGGCGTAGCGGGCGAGCAGACTGCTGCCGCAGGTCAGCACGTAGCGCTGCGCTGGTGGAATGACCGCATCGAGCGCCTGCGCCAGTTGCGCGCGGATTACATACCAGGCGCCGGGAATGTGGCGCTTCACGTAGTTCGCGCTCGTCGTCACGTCGATCACTGCGGTGCCGGGTTGCTTCAGCAACGCCGCCAGTTCCTTCGGCGCGAGCTCGCCCACAACGGCCGCAACCGGTGGGTACGAGCTCGGCGGTGCCGAGGTCTCGATGAAGTCGGCAGCCGTTGGTACGACCTCCGGCACATAAACCTCCCACCCCATCTGCGCAAGCCACGACGCGCTCATCGACGCCCGCACGCCATCGTCATCAGCCAGCACGATGCGCGCGCCGCGTACCGGCACTTGGTGATCGGTCTCCTGCACCAGCTGCCCACCGGGTGCGCTGGCAAAGCCAGGCAGGTGGCCCGCCGCATATTCCTCGGGCGTGCGCACGTCGAAGCGGTACACGGTGCGTCCCGGCGCTTCGAGCGTCTGCAGTGAGTCGAGCGCGATGCGGCGCACGCCAGCCAGATCGGCCACGCGTTTTGCGTCGGCCTGCGCCTGTGCGCGATGTGCTTGCGACACCGCAGCGGGTGCCTGCCGGTCGGCACCATGGTTCAGCACCTGTCCCGCAAGCTTCCACCCGATCGTGCCGTTGCGCAGTGCAGCCACCGGGTTTGGAATGCCCGCATTCACCAGCGACTGCGTGCCGATGATGCTGCGCGTGCGTCCCGCGCAGTTCACGATCACCTGCGTCGAAGGATCGGGCGCCAGCTCGCGCACGCGCAGCACCAGCTCCGCGCCCGGCACGCTGGTGGCCGAGGGAATGCTCATCGTCTGGTATTCGTCGAAGCGGCGCGCGTCGAGCACCACCACGTTGGCCTTCGCGTCGACCAGCGCCTTCACTTCGGGCGCGGACAACGAAGGTGTGTGCCGCTCGTGCTCGACCAGCTCGCCGAAAGATTTGCTTGGCACGTTCACGTCGCGGAACAGCTCACCGCCCGCGCGGTGCCAGCCTTCGAGGCCACCTTCGAGCAGATGCACGTTCGTGTAGCCCAGTGCAGCCAATGTCTTCGCGGCCAGCGGCGCAAGATCGACGCCACCGTGTTCGCCGTACAGCACGATCAGCGTGTCGCGCCGCGGAATACGCCGCCACGCTTCGATCTCGATGCGCGAGAGCGGCAGGTTCGCTGCCCACAGCGGATGCTCCTGTGCGAACGGGTCTTCCTCGCGCACGTCGAGTAGGGCGGTTTCGTCGCGGGCGATGAGCCGCTCGCGCACGGCAGCAAATGAAAGAACGGGAAAGGAGGCAGTCGTCGTCATGCGGTGTTCGAAGATGCGAGTTCAGCGGAGCGGTCCCACAGATTGGGCAGCAGCGCATTGGAGTATCCGGAGACAAAGGGCTTGCGGCCGCCCTCCGTCGGGTAAGTATGCCGCCGCACGGCGCCGATGTTCGCGCCGTACACGTGGATGCTGATCGACACGCGGTCCGCGTGCGCGTTGTGCACGCGATGCAGGTCGCCGATGGTGGGCGACACGGCTTCCACGTCGCCCGCATCGAGCCGCACCGGCTCGCCCTGCGGTTGCGCGTGTCCGTCAGCGTCGAGCGCATAGCCCTGGCTGTACTCCGCGCCGCGCAGCATGCCGATCAGCCCCCACACCGTGTGGTCGTGCACCGGCGTGGCTTGCCCCGGCCCCCATACGAAGCTCACGACCGAGAAGCGCTCGGTGCTGTCCGCGTGCAGCAGAAATTGCCGATAGCGCACAGGGTCGGGCTGGGCAAAGGCCTCGGGCAGCCAGTCGTCGCGTGCAACCAGCGTGCGCAGCAACGCACCGCCTTCAGAAAGAATGCGGGGCTCGTCGGGCGCGCTGTCGAGCAGTCGGCCGAAAGCGCCGACGAATTCGCGCAGTGGCGCGATCACGCCGGGCGCTTCCAGACGCTGGTGTCGGTAATCGCGCGCACGTCCACCCGCACCGGCAGGATGCCGTCGCGTGCCGAGCGGTCGGCCACGGCCTGCAGCGCGACGATGTCGGCTTCGCTCACCGGCCGGCCCGTCACCGAAGCCCGGGCGGTGATGATGCGCGACGACTCGATCGGCAGCCGCGTGAGCTGGCTGTAGGCCTGCGCATAGGCCTCGGGGTTGGCCAGCGCCCAGTCGCCCGCACGGCCGAGCCGGTCGAGAAACTGCACGATGGCCGCGCGCCTGGCCGGGTCGGCCAGCGAATGCTCGCTTGCGGTGAGGAAGCCCAGGGCCGTGTTGATTCCGCGCCCGTCGCGAAGGATGCGGCCGCCCTGCTGCAACGCAATCGTGTAGTACGGATCGAAGACGGCCCACGCGTCGATCTGCTTCGACGCGAAGGCGGCGGCCGCGTCGGTCGGCAGCACGAACTTCACCGTGACTTCTTCGCGCCGCACGCCGGCTTCTTCGAGCGCGCCGTACAACTGGTACTGCGAGATGCTGCCGCGCGCCGACGACACGATCACCGTCTTGCCGCGCAGGTCCGCCACGCTGCGCAGCGGCGAGTCGCTCTGCACCACGATGCCCAGCGAATCGGCCTTGCCGACACGCGTGGCGACGATCTTCAGCGGCGTCTTGCCCACGGCCGCGGCCAGCACGGGCAGGTCGCCGGCCACGGCGGTATCGACCGCCGCGCTGCGCTGTGCCTCGAACAGTGGCGCCGCACCCTGGAAATTGGCCCAGCGGTACGCGAACGGCGCGCCTTCGAGCGCGCGCGAGGCCTCGAACAACGCGCGCAGGCCGCCGGCCTGGTCGCCGAGCACCAGCGTCACCTGTTGTTGAGGCTGTGCCCACACACGCAGCGAGCCGGTAGCGGCCAGTGAGAGCGCGGCGCCTTGCTTCAGCCAGCTTCGGCGCGAAGCCTTGGAAAACAGCAGGTCGGTCATGCGGCAGCTCCCGGCGACAGCAGCGCGCGCTTGCCCGCGCCGACCAGGATCGCGTCGTTCTGCGGCGTGTGGATGCGGCTGCACAGCACGTCGCGGTAGTGCCGCTCCAGCGGGTTCTGCCGCGTGAGGCCGTGGTTGCCGCTGAGCTGCAGCGCCAGCTCGACTGCGCGGATCGCGTTGCCCGTTACCGTGTACTTGAGCAGGCCGCTGTCGGCGGCGGGTTGTGCATGGCCGCGATCGACGGCGGCAGTCGCGTCGTCGAGCAGCACGCGGTTGGTGCGCAGCAGCGCCTCGATCTCGCCCACGTGCTCCTGCACGCGCGGCAGGCTGGCCAGCGGCGCGCCAAGGCTGCCGGGCGTGCGCTGGTTCAGGAAGCCGACCAGCCAGTCGCGCGCGGCCGTGGCCACGGCGTCGTAGAGGCTGCCGAGCAGCACCGTCATCCACGCCTGCTGCGTGGCATGGGCGTCGATGTCGGTCTGGCTGCCCGCATCGGGCGCCCAGTCGGCCGGTGCGCGCAGGTCCACTGCTTGGTCGAGGTCGATGGCGACGTTCTCGAACACCACCTCGTGGCTGCCCGAGGCGCGTAGGCCCAGGTGGTCCCAGCTTGCGATCACGCGCACGCCGGGTGCGTTGCGCGGCACCAGGAACACGCCGGTGCGCGGCGTGGCTTCATCAGCCTCATGGGTACGAGCCCACACCGCGAGCCAGCTCAGGCCCTCGATGCCGGTGGTGTAGAGCTTGTGGCCGTCGATCTTCCAGCCGCTGCCGTCGCGCCGCGCGACCGTGCCGGGCAGGCCGCCACGGGCCGGCGAGCCGAGCGCGGGCTCCACGCGCAGCGCGTTGATCAGCGCGCCGTGTGCCACGGCATCGCGCGCCACGCGTTCGCGCAGATGCGGCGGCCAGCGGCTGTCGGTGCGCGTCAGTGCGTGGTGCTGCAGATAGGTCATCGTGAGGATCAGCGCCGTGGCCGGCTCGCCCTGCGCCACGGCTCCGATCACGCGCCGCGCCGTCGCCAGCGTGGCACCGCCGCCGCCATGCTCGGCGGGCGCGACTAGCCCGATGAGCCCGTGCGCCTGCAGCGCCTCGAAGTTCTCGCGCGGAAAGGCGCCGCTGCGGTCGTGGTCGGCCGCGGTGGCGGCGAACTGGGCCGACAGGCGCGCCAGCACGGAGGCATCGACGGTGGAGGGCGGGGAGGGGTGTTCAGGCGTGGCCGGCGTGCGGCGCAAGGGGAGTGCACTCATGGTTCCCGCACGGTACCGGGCCGCCCGGCGCGGGAAAACGACGCATCCCGCATATGCAAACTCGTTTTTCTGCGTTCGCTTCCGTGGAGCGTCTGGTTACGGTTCGGTGCATGAAACCAGACTTTCCTTTGGACAGGCGCCGCCTGCTGCAAGCCGCCGCGGCGTTGGCCGCGACCGGCACAGCAGGCTGGGCGCAGGCCGCCACGCCGTCGCGTGACCTGTCCGGCGTCACGCTGCGAGTGGGCACCTACAAGGGCCTCTGGCGGCCGCTGCTCGCGGCTTCGGGCCAGGCGAACACACCCTACAGGATCGACTGGCGCGAGCTCAACAATGGCGTGCTGCACATCGAGGCCATCAATGGCGACGCGCTCGACCTGGGCTCGGGCAGCGAGATTCCACCAGTGTTCGCGGCGCGGCAGAAGTCCAGCGTGAAGCTGGTGGCCGTCACGCATGAAGACCTGAACAACCAGGCCACACTGGCGCGCAAGGACGCACCGATCCGCACCATTGCCGACTTCAAGGGCAAGCGTGTGGGCTACGTGCGCGCCACAACCTCCCACTACTACCTGGCCAAGCAACTGGCCGAGGCGGGCCTGTCGTTCAGCGACATCCAAGCCGTGAGCCTCACCCCTTCGGACGGCCTCTCGGCCTTCGCGCGCGGCGACCTCGATGCCTGGGCCATCTACGGCTACAACGGCCAGCTGGCGCGCACGCAGTACGGCGCGCGCGTCATCAAGACCGGCGTGGGCTATCTCTCGGGCAACTTCCCGATCTACGCCAATCCGCGTGCTCTCGACGACGCGTTGCGCCGCGCCGCGCTGAGCGACCTGCTGCAGCGCCTGCAACGCTCCTTCGCGTGGATCAACGGAAACTTTTTGGCCTATGCCCGTGCGCAGTCGGCCGAAACGCGCGTGCCCGTCGGCGACATCGTCGAACTCTTCAACGGCCGCAGCGGCGACTACAGCCTCGGCCCCGTCAGCGATGCCGTGGTGCGCAGCCACCAGGACGTGGCCGACACCTTCCTGAAGATCGGCGTGCTCGACGGTCCGGCCGACGTCAAGCCGCTGTGGGACCGCAGCTTCGAGAACGCGCTGCGCCTGCCCGCCGCCTGACATACCCACCTCCTATTCATATTCAAACAAGGACAACACCATGAGCCAGCAACACCAAGACGGCGTCGAATTCATCGGCATGATCCAGGGCCAGAAGGTCTCGGAGATTCACGCGGCCAAGGGCCCCTCGCTCGACCGCGACTACGTGCGCGCCTTCGCGCAGGCCCACGAAACGGCCGGCTTCGACCGCGTGCTGGTGCCGCACCACTCGACCAGCCCCGACGCCACGCTCACGGTGGCCTACGCCGCCTCGGTGACCGAGCGCATCCACTTCATGCTCGCGCACCGCCCCGGCTTCGTGGCACCCACGCTGGCTGCGCGGCAGTTTGCCTCGCTCGACCAGTTCAGCGGCGGCCGGCTCGGCGTGCACTACATCTCGGGCGGCTCCGACGAAGAACAGCGCCGCGACGGCGACTGGCTCGACCACGACCAACGCTATGCCCGCACCGACGAATACCTCGAAGTGCTGCACAAGGTGTGGACGGCCGAGAAGCCCTTCGACCATGAAGGCGCGCACTACCGCTTCCAGAACGCGTTCTCCGAAGTGAAGCCGCTGCAGACGCGCAACGGCAAGCCGCACGTTCCGGTGTATTTCGGCGGCGCTTCCGAGGCTGCGATTCCGGTCGCGGGCAAGTACGCCGACGTGTACGCGCTGTGGGGCGAATCGCTCGACCAGGCGCGTGAGCTGACCACGCGCGTGCGCGCCGAAGCGGCCAAGCACGGGCGCAGCGTGCGCTTCTCGGTGTCGTTCCGTCCGATCCTGGCGGAGACCGAAGAGGCCGCATGGGCGCGCGCCGAGAACATCCTGGCAGAGACCAAGCGCCTGCGCGTGGTGCAGGGCTACAACCGCGGTGGTCCGCAGCAGAGCGAAGGCGCCAAGCGCCTGCTGGCCGCGGCCGAGAAAGGCTCGCGGCTCGACAAGCGCCTGTGGACTGCCGTCGCGCAGGAAATCGGCGGCCGCTCGAACAGCACCGCGCTGGTCGGCACGCCAGAGCAGGTGGCCGACGCGCTGCTCGACTACTACGACCTGGGCGTGACGACCTTCCTGATTCGTGGCTTCGACCCGCTGGAAGACGCGCTGGACTACGGGCGCGAGCTGATCCCGCGTACGCGCGAACTGGTGGCACAACGCGCGCAAGCACAACGCAAGGCGGCCTGAGTCATGAGCGCTGTTCTTTCCATCGACCGCAACGCCTCCCAGCCGCTGAAGCTCAACCCGAACCCGCAGCAGAAGTACTGGTTCGACCCCATTCCGCCGCGCACCACCGTGCAGGCCGAGCGCCGCCACCGGCAGGAGCGCCTGGCTGGCGCCTTCCGCCTGTTCGCGCGCTTCGGCTTCGCGCAGGGCCTGGCTGGCCACATCACAGCGCGCGACCCTGAACTCACCGACCACTTCTGGGTCAACCCGCTGGGCATCCATTTCTCGCGCATCAAGGTCTCAGACCTGCTGCTCGTCAATTCGAAGGGCGAGACCGTCATTGGCGACAGGCCGCTCAACAAGGCCGCCTTCGCCATCCACGCCGCGATCCACGAGCACAACCCGAAGATCATTGCCGCCGCCCATACGCACTCGACCTACGGCAAGGCCTGGTCCACGCTGGGCCGCAAGCTCGACACGCTCACGCAGGACAGCTGCGTGTTCCACGAAGACGTGGCGCTGTTCGACGACTTCACCGGCATGGTGGTCGACACTAGCGAGGGCGACCGCATCGCCCACGCGCTGGGTGACAAGAAGGGCGCCATCCTCAAGAACCACGGCATCCTGACCGCAGGCCCCACGGTGGAGGCTGCCGCGTGGTGGTACATCGCGCTCGACAACGCCTGCCACACGCAGTTGCTGGCAGAAGCCGCCGGCAAGCCGCAACCCATCGACGAAGCCACCGCGCGCCACACGCACAGCCAGATCGGCGGGCCCGAAGGCGCCATCCATTCCTTCGACAGCCTTTATGAAGGCCTGGTCGAGGCCGAGCCCGAACTGCTGCTGTAACGCGACGACGATGAACGCAACCCTTTCCCGCCGCAGCGTGCTGCGCGCCGGCGGTGCAGCCGCCGTGGTCGCCTCGGGCGGCCTGATCGCTTCGCAGGCCTTCTCGCAGCAGGCGCGCAAGCTCACCTTCGCCTGGAACGCCGCAGCCTTCTGCCTCTCGCCCGTGGTCGTGGCGCAGGAGCGCGGCTACTTCGAGCGCAACGGCCTGCAGGTCGACCTCATCAACTACACCGGCTCTACCGACCAGCTGCTGGAATCGCTGGCCACCGCCAAGGCCGATGCAGCCGTGGGCATGATCCACCGCTGGCTCAAGCCGCTCGAATCGGGCTTCGACGTGAAGATCGTCGGCAGCTCGCACGGCGGCTGCGTGCGGCTGGTGGGGGCGAAGAGCGCGGGCGTTACCAACCTGGCGAGCCTCAAGGGCAAGACCATCGGCGTGTCCGACATCGCGAGCCCGGGCAAGAACTTCTTCTCTATCCTGCTCACGAAGAACGGCATCGACGCCGACAAGGACGTCACCTGGCGCCAGTACCCGGCCGACCTGCTCGACATCGCGGTGAAGAAGGGCGAGATCCAGGCCATTGCCGACGGCGACCCCAACGTCTACCTGATCGAGAAGCGCAACCAGGGCGCCTACGTCGAGGTGGCGAGCAATCTCTCGGGCGAATACAAGGACAAGGTCTGCTGCATCGTCGGCGCGCGCGGCGAGCTCGTGCGGAAAGACAAGGCCACCGTTGCCTCGCTGGTGCGCGCCATCGCGCAAGCCTCCGACTACGTGGCTGAGAACCCGAACGAATCGGCCAAGCTCTTCGCCAAGTACTCGCCCAACGTTGCGGTGGAAGACCTGCGCGCCTTGCTCGGCACGCTCACGCACAGCCACCATCCACTGGGCCGCAATCTGCGCGACGAAGTCGAGTTCTATGCGCGCGACTTCCGTGGCGTGGGCGTGCTCAAGAAGAGCACAGACCCGGTGCGCTTCGCCGAGCACGTTTCTTTCGACCCGCTGGCATGAAGCTCAGCATCAGCAAATCCATGACCCACAGTTCACGCCGCCAGTTTCTCGTTCAAGGCACCACCGCAGCCGCCGCCATCGCATTGCCCGGCTGGGCCTCCGCGCAGGGCCGCCCGGTGCTCAAGGCCGGTGACCAGAAGGGTGGCCTGCGCGCGCTGCTCGAAGCGGCGGGCGGGCTCGAAGGCCTGGGCTATGACATCCAGTGGTCGGAGTTCCCGGCCGCCGCACCGCTGGCCGAGGCTCTCAATGCCGCCGCGGTCGATTCCGGTCCCATCGGCGATGCGCCGTTGATCTTCGCGCTGGCCGCCGGCACGCGCGTGAAAGCCATCGGCGCGAACCGCTCCGATTCCTATGGCACGGCTGTGCTCGTGCGCCCCGATTCACCGCTGAAGACCGCCGCCGATCTCAAGGGCAAGAGCGTCGCGACCAATCGCGGCTCCATCGGTCACTACATCACGCTCAAGGCCATCACCTCGGCCGGCCTCAAGCCTGAAGACGTGAACATCCGCTTTCTCGCGCCGGCCGATGCCAAGCTCGCGCTCACGCAGGGCTCGGTCGATGCCTGGGCCACGTGGGAGCCCTACACCGCACTGGCCGAGGTCAGCCACCATGCGCGCGTGCTCGTCAGCGGGCGCGGGCTGCTGCCGGGCCTGAGCTACCTTGCAGCGACCGACAGCGCCATCGCGGCCAAGCGGCCGGTGCTGCAAGACTTCCTGCAGCGTGTGGTGAAGGCCCAGGTCTGGTCGTACCGCAACGTCGACGCCTACTCGGCCGCGCTGGCGCGCATCATCGGCATTCCGCCCGAGGCGGCGAAGCTGCAGTTCGAACGCCGCCAGCAGAAGTGGGTGCCCATCGACGCGCAGGTCATCGCGGATCAGCAGGGCACTGCGGACTTCTACCGGCAGGTCGGGCTCATCAAGCAGCCGCTTGATGTGAAGGGCACTTTCGACACGGGCTTCGGGGTGGCGGCTGGCTAGTGATGCCCGGGCGCGCCGGCCTTCACCGAGTGCTCTGCCGCGGAGGCAGTAGCGGCCGCGGTGCCCGCCTCCAGCGAACACCACGCTGCCGAAGGTTTGCCTGCTTCGAGCGAACACCATGCTGCTGCGGGTTTGCCTGCTTCGAGCGAACACCACGCTGCTGAAGGCTTGCCCGTCTCGAGCGAACACCATGCTGCCGAAGGTTTGCCGACCTCCGCCGAACACCATGCTGCTGCAAGCTTGCCCGCCTCAAGCGAGCACCATGCGGCCACATCCTTCGCCGGCTCGTGTCGGGGCGCGGGCGTCGGCTCGCCGAATTCCTCGACAGTCAAACGCTGCATCTCCAGGAAGGCCGCTTGCAGCGCCTGGGCGTCTTCCTCGCCGCGCAGGCCGAGGTACGGAAAGTGGTGCAGGAAATAGCCGAAAGTGGTTTCGCAATCGGCTGCGTACTTTCTCGTGTCGAGGATGTGCATGTGCCAGAAACGGTCGACGTCCTGCTCTGGAGCGAGCGTCAGGTCGGGGTGCTTGGCGTGCAGTATCAGGTAGCGCTTGTAGGCCACCTCCATCTGATCCGCGTAGGCTGCCGACCAGCCGTAGCCGTCCTCCTTGCGGCAGGCCTTGAACTTGATCGGTGTGAGGTCGAGCGCATTGATCGCGGTGATCGTCTGCTCCAGTGTCTTGCCTTGAGTGGAATGAGTCATTAATGCTCCTGTTGAGTTGCTGGAAGGTCCGAGCGAACGTGCCCGGTGAAGATTGCCCCGAAGGTTCGGCCGTCAGACCACTACCGATGGAGCAAATTGGTTGCGCAGGTGACGCGCCATGAAATCGCGCGCCTCGTCGGCAGGGACGGGCTTGCACAGCCAATAGCCCTGGGCCTCGTCGCATCCGTGGCTGCGCAGGTAGTCGAGCTGGGCCGTGGTCTCGATGCCCTCGGCCACCACCTTCATCCGCAACCCGTGGGCCAGGGTGATGATGCCGTCGATGAGCGCTCGTGCGTCGGGGTCTTGCGAAAGGTCGTTGATGAAGGAGCGGTCGATCTTGACCGTCGACAGCGGGAAGTGCTTCAAGTAAGAGAGCGAGGAATAGCCCGTTCCGAAATCGTCGATGGCGAGTCTGACGCCCATGTCTCGAATCGTCCGGAGCAATTTCGCCGCATGCTCGGGGTTCGCCATCACCGCGCCTTCGGTGATTTCCAGCTCCAGCAGCGACGGCTCCAGGCCCGAGGCTTCCAGGACGGCCCGTATGTCGGCGATGAGCGTGCGGCTTTCGAATTGGCGCGGCGACAGATTGACGCTCACCAACACCTCGGGCAAACCGTATTTCTGCCATGAACGCGAGTCGGCGCAGGCCTTCTCCAGCGCCCACTTTCCCATCGACACGATCAAGCCGATCTCTTCGGCGATCGGAATGAACTGCATCGGCGGAATCAGGCCCAGGGCCGGATGGTGCCAGCGCATCAGCGCCTCGACACCGACGATGCGCTGGGTCTGCAGATTCATCTTCGGCTGGTAATACATTTCCAGCTCGCCGCGTTCCAGGGCATGGCGCAGCGCGCTTTCCAGCATCAGCTGCTCGGTACTCTGCGCATTCATCTTCGCCGCGTAGAGCCGGTAGGTGTTGCGGCCTTTTTCCTTGGCGCGGTACATCGCCGTGTCGGCATTTTTCAAGAGCGCTTCGGCATCGGCGCCGTTCTCCGGATAGACGCTCACGCCGACGCTTGCGCTGACGTGCAGTTCGCGCCCCTCGATCACGAAAGGCTCGGCGCAACAGGCCAGCACCTTTTCGGCGAGCACCTCGGCATCGTTCGGGCCGGACAGGTTCTCCAGCAGCAGCACGAACTCATCGCCGCCAAAACGCGCCACGACATCGGTATCGCGCAGCAGCGCCGTGAGGCGCTCGCCGCAGATCTTGATCATCTCGTCGCCCACACCGTGGCCCAGCGTGTCGTTGATGTGCTTGAAGCGATCCAGGTCGACGAACATCACCGCGAACTGCCTCTGATGGCGGTTGCTGCGCCTGATGGCACGGGCAAGCTCGTGCTGCAGCGCGGCGCGATTGAGCAATCCGGTCAATTCGTCGTGGCTGGCGATGAAGCGAAGACTCCGCTCGGCCCGCTTGCGTTGCTTGTACTGGGCGATCTGCAAGGCGATCACACGCAGCGACTCCAGTGTCTCCGCATCGGCAACATACGGATTGGAGCCAAAGAGTTCCAGCGCCGTGGTCGCATCGGTGGAGACCATCGGCACGATGAGGCCGACGGTCAGCCCCGCCTGGCGGGCCATCGCATCGCGCGCGAAATGACTCGGAGCCGCCAGCGTGTCGATTCGCACGACGCCACCGATCCCCCAGGCACGGCCCAGCGAACCTTCGCTGGGCCGGTAGGTGAGCGACCGGCTGGCGCCGACGAATTGCCGCACCGCCGGGTCGTTGTCGGCATGCCAGGCCGCGGCACAGCGAGCCAGGCCGTCGTCGCCAACGCTCCACAGCGCGCCGCAGTCCCAGCGCAGGTCGGTGCACACCGCCTCCAGCGCCAGTGCCATCACCGTCTCGGTCCTGCCGTCGCCGGCAAGCAGCCGGGCGATCTTGTACTCGAGCTTCTGGCGCAACGCATCCTTGCGCGGCTGCGTGGCGTCGCGCACGGTGCCGCGCACCAATCTCCTGCCTTCATCTTCGGCCGACTGCACGATGACGTGGAGCCAGCGTTCGGTGCCATCGGGCAGGCACAGACGGTGCTCGAATTCGCTGCGTTCCGTGGACCGGGAGGCCAATGCGATGCGCTGTTCGACCGCGAAACGTTCTGTGGCCGGAATGCGCAAGAGCAGCGCTGGCAGGTTCGGCGGCAAGGGGCCCGCCTCGAAGCCCAGGATGCGCCGGGCTTCTTCGGAGCATTGCAGGGCCCCGGTTTCGGGGTCGAGGATCCAGCTGCCCAGGCTTGCCAGGTGCTGGGCCTCCTCCAGCTGCCGTTCGCTCCTGCGCAGGTGGCTGGTCATCCTGTTCGCCAGGACCTGGGCCCGGCTGCGTGCGGTGGTCAACGAAAAGACGATGCCGGCAAGCAGCATGCTGGTGGCCAGGCCACCGAGGACGATGAGCCACGGGATGGCCTTGTCGAGCGGGCCGAAGACCTGGTTTTCGTCCTGGCCGACTTCCACAAGCCAGGAGTGGCCGCCCAACTCGAAGCCGAGCATGCGCTCGAGGCTGTGCGCCGGTGCGGCAGCGGGCTTCGCCAGGGCCGCGCTGTCGAACAGCAATTGCCGCTCGTCGAATGGGGTCGGCGTTACAAATCTGGTCTCGACGCGCGTCCCGATCGCCCCCTTACCCGGCCCGGCGCCGATCAGGCGCAACCGGAACGTCCTCGTGGCATCGGTACCAACCACATCGCTCAGCATCCCCGCGATGCTGAAGCCCGCGCCAACCGAACCGATATAGGCACTGCGCCGCTGCTCGAGCGTATCGAGCGGTTGTTTTGGACGGTAGACCGGCAGCCGCATCGCCAATCCAATGTCGGACTCGCGACCCGGGATGCGGACCTTGCGGCCGGACATGACGAGCCCGCCGGTGTCGCGCCCCTGCTCGAGCGCGTCTCCTCTGTTGGGCATCGCGCCCAGGTCATTGCCGAGCAGCTTCTCGTTGCCGCCCTGCGGTTCGACGTAGATCAGCGGGTAGTACGTGTCCCGCCCACCGGGCGGCTTGATGGCGAAGCTGGAGGCAACGCCGGCGTCGAGGCTGGCATCGGCGCGAACCTGCTCCTCGAAGGCCTGCTTGTCGTTGCCTGCAATGCGGGGCGCATAGTTGACGGCCTGAAAACCGGGGTAGGCCTTCGCCAGGTTCAGCCCCGCGACGTAGTCCCTGAAATCGCTTCGCGTCACGGTATCGGAGGTGTTGAATCGCGCACGCAGGCCGATCAGGACGGCGATGTAGTCGTCGAAGCGGGCTTCGACCTTGCGTGCCAGATCGAAGGCGGCTGCGTCGAAGCGCGCCTGGGCACTGCGCCCGATTTCCTGGTGGGCGGAGACGCCGAGGGCGATGGATAGCGCCGTGCCGAGCACGAAAATTACCAGCGGCAAGCGAATCCTGACCCAGACGGACAATGACATCGGATTTGATCCTGTCGTTGGCACAGGCCGGTTAGCTCTGTGTGTTGCGGCACGGCAGAGAACGCAGCAGGTTGCTTCGTTGCCGCAATATATATGGCTGACGGGAGAGCGTCACGCAATTTGTTACAACAATATCAGGACATGGGCAGGCGGCTTACTCTGGGTTTGAATGCTTAAGTTTTCACTTGGATAAGGCGGAACCTGGCATTCGGGTCAACCTGGCGATTCGGGAGGCGGCAGTTGATTGCCCGGCGCAACGACGGCGCTTCCTGTGCACGCGCCCCGAATAGAAGCGTCAAAACGAAAACGTAGCCAAGTCCAAGACTCGCGTAGATGCGTCCCCCGGAAGCGAGGTGCCGCTGGCTAGAGTTGTTACATGACTTCCGCCACCGACACCCTCTACGCCATCGCCCCCGCGCTCGTTTACTCCCTGCCCATCCAGGGCGAACGCACGCGCTTCCCGGTCAACCGCATCTTCTGCGTGGGCCGCAACTATTCAGAACACGCCCGCGAGATGGGCCACAACCCTGATCGCGAGCCGCCGTTCTTCTTCATGAAGCCGGCCAGCGCCATCGTGGCCGACGGCGGTGAGTTCGCGTACCCCACGCTGTCGAACGACGTGCACCACGAGATCGAACTGGTGGTTGCGCTCAAGACCGGCGGATCGAACATCGCCGCTGCCGACGCGCTCGGCCACGTGTACGGCTATGCCGTAGGCCTCGACATGACCCGCCGCGACCTGCAGGGCGAGGCCAAGAAAATGGGCCGCCCCTGGGACACCGGCAAGGCCTTCGACGGTTCGGCGCCCTGCGGCGAACTGGTGCCCGTGGCCAAGGCCGGCCATCCGGCAGCCGGCGAGATCCGCCTCGAAGTGAATGGCGCGCAACGCCAGGTCGGCGACCTCGCCGACATGATCTGGAACGTGCCCGACACCATCGCCTACTTGTCGACCCTGTTCACGCTCCAGCCCGGCGACCTGATCTTCACGGGCACGCCAGCGGGCGTGGCCGCCGTGCAGCGCGGCGACCGCATGCGCGGCACGGTGGCGGGCGTCGGTGCGCTGGAAGTCGTGGTCGTCTGAGCCTGAAGACGGTCCGCGCATCGGACCTGCCGGGCCTGGCCGGTTCACACGGCCGCAAGTTGGCGTACCCTCGCGGGCAGACGCCTGCCGCCACGCCTGTTCCGATGCGCCCCTCTCCCTCCACGTCCGTCCGTACCTACGGCATGCACGAGCGTGCCGACCACCTCGACTTCGATATTCGCTTTCAGGGTGCGCGCAACGAACTCACGCTGCCGCATCGGCACGCGTACTTCCAGATCCAGATCGGCATCGAGGGCAGCTCGCAACAGGCCATTGGCGGCGAGGTGCGACCCTTCGGGCCGCGCCACCTGGGCTTCGTGCTGCCGTACCGGGTGCACGTGATTCCGCATCCGCCCGAGGCGCTGTACTGCATCGTCAACTTCGACCAGCGCTTCCTGTGGCCCGAGCTCGAGGTCGATGCGCTCGACCTCGACGATGTATCGCTCGCGCGCTACCCCGACCTCGCGCCCTTCCTGTTCCAGGAGTACGTCGACTTCGCCTTCGACGAGACCGACTTCGCCCGCATCCGCGGCTGGCTCGACGAGCTGCACACACTGAACGCGGGCCGCAACTTCGGCGCCAAGATCGCGATGCGCGGCATCGTGCAGCAGATCATCGGACTGGCCTGCATGCGGCAGGAGCAGGCGCTGATGCGCCTTTCACTCCAGCACAACGGCAAGACATCGCAGCGCGATGCGCTGCAGCGCGTGGTGCGCTACGTGCGCGACAACCTCGACAAGCCGCTGTCGCTCACCGATGCGGCGGCCGCTGCATTCCTCTCGCCCAACTACCTCGCCAACCTGCTGCGCAAGGAAACCGACCGCACCTTCACCGACCTCGTGACCGAGCGGCGCATCGAGCGGGCGAAGGAACTGCTGTCGTCCACCTCGCTGCTGGTGCGCGAGATCGCGCACCAGTGCGGCTTCACCGACGAGGCGTATTTCAACCGGCGCTTTCGCCAGTGGGTGGGGACCACACCGCGCAATTTCAGGCGCGATCACGTGGTGGGTACGCGAGGCTGATTTCCCTCGGATCAAGTCTTCGCGACTGATCAGGCCTGGGTCACGCCGTCGATGGGACTTACGTCACCTACGAGCTGAAGCAAGTCCACCATCGTGAAAGTCCCAGGCGTGCGCGAGGGAAGAGTTGGCGTCCAGTCCGGGCCCTTCTTCCAAAGGTAGGACTCATGATCGCCGTGGACCAATCCGATGAAGACTTCCGCCACGATCCGCGCGCCCACAGGCCCCAACCGCTCGCCACCCTCCCTGACCGCTGCTTCCTTGAGGATGTAGTACCACAAGGGCGTCTGCTCATGCAGTCCCTGCGCCTTGGCCACAGCGCCGTCCGTGCCGGACGAGATCTCGGCGCTTGTCAGAGGGTTGGGCACTTCCATTAACTGCGCAACCGATTGGCCTGAAGGCAGTCCGAGCATCACGCCCCGCTTCAGGTTCAGGAACGGCAGGCTGGCGCCGCCAGGCAGCGTATGCAGCGTCTTGACGACGAAAGGATCGATGCGCCGCGCATGATTGAGCGTGACCCCTGGCGGGTTGTTGCCGAAATCGTAGAAGCGCCGCCAGTCGATGATCCAGTTGCTGGCAAGTTTGCTTATTGGAGTCGGTTTGGTGAGCGGATCGGGCGCCAGGTCACCCACGATGCCGCCGGAGAGACCGGAGAATGCGAAGAGAAGTCCCAGCGAGGCGGGGGCGGTCCCGCCTGGGGTGAAGACCCTGTTATGGCTGTAGACCTCCCGAACCATGCTGTGTCCGAGCCGGTAGGCCGCACCGGAGAACTCCACGGGCATGTAGGGCGTCTTCTTGAACCGGTAGAACTGGCGGCCCTCGTTGAGAATGCGAGCCACGATGCCGTCTTCGGTGAGTCGTTCCACGAAGTCGTGCAGGACGAGCCATTGGTAGTGCCAGGTCACCTCGCGACGGGCTTCAAAGAAAAGCTCGGCGGGCGTGGGCGCCGTTGGCGAAGCCATCAGCAGGTCCACCACCTTGTTGTGGAACTTCATGAAGGCCAGATGGGTTTGTGCGACCAGCAGGTTCTCGTCATTGCGATGGTCGCCGATCAAGGCCTGGCCCTCCGGGCTTCTCGGGAGGTCGTTGGGGAACACGCCAGGGATGTCGGCCGCATTCTGTTGAAAGCCCAGGGTGGTCTTGCCGATCAGCAGTTTCGCGCTCGGTGCGTTGTTGGGGCCGCGGGCGTAGAGGTGCGGACTGCCGTCCGGACCTCGTCCATAGATCGAGTCCAGGTCCAGCGCCGGCGTCCTGAAGTTCTCGACCCCGGTCGGGTCCTCCAGCTTGTCGCCGATGGAGGTCAGATCCAGCGTGATGTCGTGGTCGACGAATTGGCCCAGGTAGGTGAATCCCGCTGGCACTCGCGCGTTGTCCGCGCTGCTGTTGTCATCCAGCATTGCAGCGGCGAGCGCCTTCAACTTGTCGTCGGAAACAGAAAGAGGCGGCAGCTGAGGGAACATCCTGCCGAACATGCCCGGGTCGCCATGCCCTGCGAGCGCATCCAGCGATCCTTTGGTGGGGTGGCGGCCGGCTCGGCCGTGCTTGGGATCGACACCGATTTCATCAGACATAGTGGCTTCCTTTGCTTCGTGTGTGGGGCTTCGAGCAACATGATCGGAGCGGGTTTGCATCCTACGGAGCGGCCGCAGAATTCATATACGCTGCTCGCGGTAGACCGGTTGTTCGCGATAGGCCGGTTGCGCTAGAAGCTTTACGACGAAGAGCCAACTGAGTAACCAGATTTTTCTAGGGCCTGCCCAACCTTTCTGCTGCACGCGCGAGTTGCGACAACCGCTTCACCAGCGGCTCGAAGAGTTCCGCCGGCGTGTTGCCGTAGCCCAGCACCAGCCCGTTGTCTAACGGCGTGGGCCGCAGCGCGAAGCCTGACAGCGGCGTGGGCGCGATGCGATGGCGCAGTGCCTCGGCTGCGATGCGGCGGTCGTCGTAGCGCGCGGGCAACCGCACCGTGAGGTGCAGGCCGCAATACCCGCCGTCGATCTCATGCGGCACCTTGAAATGTTTGTTCAGCGCGAGCCGCAATGCCTGCTGCCGGTCGCGGTACAGCCGGCGCATGCGGCCCAGGTGCCGGCTGAACTGGCCGCTCTCGATGAAGTCGGCCATGGCCAGCTGCTCGTGGCGGTGCCCGCCGCGCAGCATTTCTTCCAACGGCGCCTGCACAGCAGACATCAACTGGGCAGGCAGCACGAGGAAGCCCAGCCGCAGCGACGGAAACATCGTCTTGCTGAATGTGCCGACGTAGAGCACGGGCGCGTCGTCCACCAGCCCCTGCATCGCGCCGATGGGCTCGCCCGTGTGGCGGAACTCGCTGTCGTAGTCGTCTTCGATGATCCACGCGCCATGCAGGCGGGCCTGTGCGATCAGGTCGAGCCGGCGCGCGATGCTCAGCACGGAACCCACCGGGTATTGGTGTGAGGGCGTGGTGTAGATCAGCCGGGGCGGGTGCTTCTGCCAGTGGTGCTCGCTCACGCACAGGCCTTCGGCGTCGACCCGCACGGGCACGATGCGCATGTCGCCCGCATGCATGGCGGCCTTTGCGCCGCGGTAGCCCGGGTCTTCGACCCAGCCGATGTCGCCGGGGTTGGACAGCAGCCGCACGCACAGCGAGATGGCTTCCTGCGCGCCTTCGGCAATGACGACCTGGTGCGGCTCGCAGCGCACGCCGCGTGCCACCGACAGGTGTCGCGCGATGGCTGCGCGCAGCGGCGGCTCGCCCAGCGGATCGCCATAGCCCAGCGCGGCAGAACCGGCGCTGCGAATCGCCCGGTCGAGCGCGCGCCGCCACGTGGCCGACGGAAAGTGCGACAGCGCGGGCAGGCCGGGGCGCAGTGCCGCGTCCATCTCGGCGCGAGAGACGCTGGGCCTGATGTTCGAGAGCCGCAGCGCGGTAGCCGGTATGCCGGCCTGCTTGCGTGCGCGCTTCGGCAGGGCGGGCGACGAAAGCTCGGTCACGCGCGTGCCCTGCCGGTCGGGCCGCACATAGCCCTCGGCCGCCAGATGCTCGTAGGTTGCGGTGACGGTGTTGCGCGAGATGGCCAGCGCCTCGGCCAGTGCGCGAGAACCGGGCAGGCGGCTGCCCGGCGCAAGGCTGCCGTCGAGGATGGCGCGCTTGAGCCGGTCGTACAGCTGGCGCTGCATCGAGCCAGCGTCGCGCTCCTTCACGAGAGGAGATTCGAGCAGGGCGGTGGGGGAAGAGAGTGAGCGTGGCACCATGGAATAAGGCATTCGTGGCACTTTCCTTGGAGCCACGACGCGGGTACTTTACGTCCTCCGACCTTGTCGCTCCAGCTTTTCAGAAAGACACCCGCATGCCAGTCCGCCACAACGAGTTCGGCCAGTCCATCGGCCCCGACCTGCCCGAATGGACCCCGCGTTCCCTGCCGCCGCGCCGTTCCCTCGAGGGCCGTTACTGCACACTCGAACCGCTCGATGCCGCGAAGCACGCCGACGACCTGCACGCCGCCTACGCGCAAGCCCCGGACGGCCGCGACTGGACCTACCTGGGCGTCGAGCGGCCCGCCGACCTTGACAGCACCCGGGCCTACGCCGAGCGCATTGCGAAGAGCACCGACCCGATGCACTTTGCCGTCATCGACAGGCAAAGCGGCCGCGCCGTCGGCTCGCTGGCGCTGATGCGCATCGACCCCGCCAATGGCGTCATTGAGGTAGGCACCGTCAATTTTTCGCCGCTGCTCAAGCACACGCCGATGTCCACCGAGGCCCAGTACCTGCTGATGAAGCTCGTCTTCGACGAACTCGGCTACCGCCGCCATGAATGGAAGTGCGACAACTTCAACGAGCCTTCGAAGCGAGCGGCCCTGCGGCTGGGCTTCAAGTACGAAGGGCTCTTCCGCCAGGCCGTGATCTACAAGGGCCGCGGCCGCGACACGGCTTGGTTCTCGATCATCGACAGCGAATGGCCGGCGTTGCGTACAGCCTTCGAGCGCTGGCTGGCGCCGGAGAATTTCGACGCGCAGGGCAAGCAGCGCATGTCGCTCGACAAGTTCCGGCTGCCCTCCTGACCGGCACTACTTGCCCGGCTTTTGCGCCTGTTCGCACTCGACCTGGATCAGCTCCCGCTCGTCCAACGTCGCGCCAATGCGCACCGCGCTCAGGCAGCCGCCCCACACGCAGCCCGTGTCGGTCGAGAGCAGGTCGGGCCGCGAGAGCCAGCCCAGCGTGGACCAGTGGCCGAAGGCGACCGTGGCGTTGGCCGTCTTGCGCCCGGGCACATCGAACCAGGGCATGAAGCCTTCGGGCGCGGTGGCCGCGCTGTCCTTGGCATCGAACTCCATCACGCCATCGGTTGTGCAGAAGCGCAGCCGCGTCAACGCATTGACGATGGCGCGCAGCCGGGCGCTGCCCGTGAGCGTGTAGCTCCATTGCGCCGGCTCGTTGCCGTACATCGACATCAGGAACTCGCCCAGCGCCGGCCCGCGCAGTACCGATTCGACCTCGGACGCCAGCACCAGCGTGTCGCCCACCGTCCACTGCGGCAGCACGCCCGCATGCACCATCAACAGATCGCCGCTGCCGATGCGCATGTGCAGCGCCATGTGCTGCTGGCGCACCCAGTCGAGCAGGGTCTCGATGTCGGGCGCGGCCAGCAGCTCGGCCAGCGTGTCTTTGCGGCCAGCCTTGCGCGCGCCGTGTGCCACGCCCAGCAGGTGCAGATCGTGGTTGCCCAGCAGGCTCAGCGCCGAGGCGCCGTAGCCCTGCACGCGGCGCAGCACCGCGAGCGAATCGGGGCCCCGGTTCACCAGGTCGCCCAGCAGCACGATGGTGTCTCGGCTGGGGGAGAAATCGATCTTTTGCAGCAGCTGCCCGAGGGGGGCGTCGCAGCCCTGGAGGTCGCCAATCAAGTAAAGTGACATTCCCTCATTCTCTCCCTCAGTTCATGGATGTCTTCCTCCTGGCCTTGTTGACCACGCTCAACGCGTTGTTCGCAATGTCCGAAATGGCCCTTTCCACCAGCCGGCGCGCACGTCTCGCGGCATTGGCCGAAACGGGAGACACCGGCGCGGTGGCCGCGCTGAAGCTGATGGAATCGCCCACGCAATTTCTCTCGACGGTGCAGATCGGCATCACCTCCATCGGCATGCTCAGCGGCATCGTCGGCGAGGCCGCCTTTGCCGAGCCGCTCTCGGTCTGGATGGAAAGCGTCGGCATGGGCCGCGGCACCGCCAGCATCGCGTCCACCGCGGTGGTGGTCACCTGCATCACCTTCTTCACCATCATCTTCGGCGAGCTGGTGCCCAAGCGCATCGGTCAGCTGTATCCCGAGCCCGTGGCGCGCTGGGTGTCTCGCCCCATGCGCGGGCTGGCCAAGGCTGCCAAGCCCTTCGTGTGGATGCTGGCGGGCGCCACGGCCACCATGCTGAAGCTGCTGCGCATCGATGCCAACGCAGCCCGCTCCGTTACTGAAGAAGAGATTTCGGCCAGCCTCGAAGAAGGCGTAGACGCCGGCGTCATCGAGCAGCACGAGCATCAGATGGTGCGCAACGTGTTTCACCTCGATGACAGGCGCCTGTCGTCGCTGATGATTCCGCGTGCCGACATCGAATGGCTCGACGCCTCTTTCACTGTGCAGCAGGCGCTGCAAAAGGTGGCCGAGGCCGGTGCGCTCAACCTCGTGCATTCTTGGTACCCCGTGTGCCGCAACTCGCTCGACGACGTGGTCGGCGTGATCAGCGTGGCGCACCTGCTGCGCCTGGGCGCCGCGCACCCCGGCGTGCTGGGCCAGGAGGCCACGCCCGCCGTGTTCGTGCCCGAAACCCTCACCGGCATGGAGCTGCTGGAGCAGTTCCGCGCCCGCGCTGGCCGCCTCGTGTTCGTGGTCGACGAATACGGCGTGGTGCAGGGCCTCATGACCCCGCGCGACCTGCTCGAAGCCATCACCGGCGAGCTGCAGCCCGGCATGCTGACCGACGCCTGGGCGCGCGAGCGGCCCGACGGCGTGTGGGAGCTCGACGGGCTCATGCCAGTGTCGGAGCTGCGCGCGCGCCTGGGCATCCGCGAGCTGCCCGACGAAGAGCGCAACCGGTACAACACCGTGGCAGGTCTGCTGATGGCCGTTTCTGGTCATCTGCCCGAGGTGGGCGAGCACATCGATTGCGCCGGCTGGTGTTTCGAGATCGTCGCGCTGGAAGGCCGCCGCATCGACCGCGTGCTCGCATCGCCCGACCCGACGGCGCCCCCCAAGGAAGATTGAGGCGCGGGCCATGCTGTCGCTGCTTGCTCTCAGCTGCCCTCAATGCTCTGCGCCGCTGCCGCGCGCCGCTCGCTGGCGCACCGTCAATTGCAGCTACTGTGGCGCTACTGTGGTGCGCGGCGAGGAAACCGTCGAGCGCGAGAGCTTCCGCGCCGCGTTGCGCCGGGCGAATGCCGACGTGCCTGGCGGCCGCATCCTCACATGGCGCGGCGCGCGCTACCGTGTGCTGGTGCCGCTGGCCACAGGTGAGCACAGCGAAGTGCTGTTGGCTGAACGCCTCGGCGCATTGCCCGAGCGCGTCACGCTCAAGCTCGCGCGAGACGGCGCCGCCAACGACGTGCTGATGCGCGAAGGCGCGGTGCTGCAGGCGCTGCAAGACTTGTCGGTGCCCGGTGCCGCCTACTTCACGCGTCGCCTGCCGCAGCCCTTGGGTGTGGGCGTGGCCGAGGGGCTAGGCGACGGCGCTCGGCAGGCGCTGGTGCTGCGCCATCCGCCCGGCTTCTGGGGCAGCCTGCAAGACGTGCAGCAGGCCAACCCGCAAGGTATCGACCCGCGCCATGCCGTGTGGATCTGGCGCCGCATGCTCGAAGTGCTGGCCTTCGTGCACGGCGCTGGCTGGACGCACCGCGACCTGTCGCCCGCGCATGCGCTCGTGCATCCGCGTGACCATGGCGTGCTGCTCATCGGCTGGTTGCGCGCGCAGCATGCCACCGGTGCGACCCATGACTCCGCTGTTGCTCGCGACCTCATGCAAGCCGCCTGGACCGTGCGCGCCGTGCTCCATGGCGACGCGGCCGGCGAGCCCGGCTTCGGCTCTCACACCCCCGCACCGCTCGTCGCCTTGCTGCGCCAATGCAGCGAAGACGCCGCCACCTGCCGGCGCCTCGGCGCACAGGGCATCGAGCAAGAACTCTCTGCCGCATCGCGCGAAGCCTTCGGCGCATCGAAGTTCGTTCACTTCGACCCCGCGCCGCGCGCCGGCGCCTGAACCGCAGTCATCAAGGAAGAAAAGCTCATGGGATACGGAAACTACTCGCACGCCGCCCACACGGCACTCATTGCCGATCGCGCCGCCAAGCCCGGCGCCGAGGTCTTCACCCAGCGCTCCACCCACCCGCTGATGAACCCGAAGGGCCTGAAGGTGCGTGAGTCGCGCGACAACGCCGACCACCCCGACTCGCTGGGCATCGTCTTTGCGCTCGACGTCACCGGCTCCATGGGCGACATTCCGCAGACCCTGGCGCGCCGCGAGCTGCCCACCTTCATGAAGCTGCTGACCGACTGCGGCGTGGCAGACCCGCAGCTCATGTTCATGGCCATCGGCGACGCCACCTCCGACCACGCGCCGCTGCAGGTCGGCCAGTTCGAGTCGACCGCCAACCTCATGGACCAGTGGCTCACCTGGAGCTATCTCGAAGGCGGCGGTGGCGGCACCGGCGAAGAGAGCTACGAACTGGCCTTCTACGTCGTGGCGCAGCACACCGACATGGACTGCTGGGTCAAGCGCAAGAAGCGCGGCTACCTGTTCGTTACCGGCGACGAGCTGCCGTACCCGGCAGTCTCGCGCCACCAGATCGAAGGCCTCGTCGGCGAGAAGCTCGACGAGGACATTCCCATCGAAGAAGTCATCGCCGCCGCGGCCGAGACCACCAACCTGTTCTTCCTGATTCCCGACGCACAACGCCGCCGCCGCTGCGAGCCGCGCTGGCGCGAGCTGCTGGGCGATCACGTCATCTGCATGGACTCGCCCGACGACGCCTGCGCTGTGGCCGCCGGCATCGTCGCCCTCACCGAGAAGGCCGTGCCCAGCCTCGAAGCGCTGGCCGGCGTGATGAGCGGCACCGGCATGGCCAAGGAGCGCGTCGGTGGCGTGCTGCATGCGCTCGACGGCTATGCGGCGCTGCTCGACCCGACCGCATCGCGCCGCGCACCGCCGGCCGTGGCCACTGCGGCAGCGGGCCCGCGTTCGTCGTGGTGGAAGCGGCTTTTCGGCTGATGGCTGGGTGACTGCTGCCACGCGCTACGTCTCGCTGCTGGGCCTTGGATTTGGAGACTGCGGCAAGGGGCTCTTTACCGACCACCTGTGCGGCGCGCTGCAGGCCCACACCGTCGTGCGCTTCAACGGCGGCGCGCAGGCCGGACACAACGTGGTGCTGGCTGACGGTCGGCATCACACCTTCTCGCAATTCGGCGCCGGTAGCTTTCATGCAGGCGTGGGCACCGTGCTTGCAAGTCCGGTGGTGGTGCACCCGACGGCATTGCGCGTAGAGGAAGCGGCATTGCGCCGCGTGGGTGTGGAAGACGCTTTCTCGAGTTTGCTGATCGACGTTCGCTGCCGCGTGACCACCCCGTTCCACCAGGCTGCAGGGCGTTTGCGCGAATGGATGCGAGGGGAGGGCGCGCATGGCAGCTGCGGCGTGGGTGTTGGCGAGACCGTGCGGCACGCGCTTGCTTCACCCGACGAAGCCTTGCTCTACGGCGACTTGCTGCAGCCCGCACGCGCACTTGAAAAACTGGAAGCCTCGCGCACCACGCTGCTGCGCGAGTTCGCAACCAACGCAGTTCCCTTGCATGCAGATGCCGCGCAGGAGCTCGCCATGCTTCGAGACGACACGCTCGCACAGCGCTGGCTGGATGCCGTGGCGCCGTGCCTGAAGCAGTCGCCGCCCGCAAGCGCGGACCGCATCGCTGAACGCCTCGCGCAGCCCGGCACCGTGATCTTCGAAGGCGCGCAGGGCGTGCTGCTCGACGAGTGGCGCGGGTTTCATCCGCACACCACGTGGAGCACCATCTCGACCACAGCGGTCGAAGCCGTGCTGCGCGACATGAGCATCGATGCGCCCGTGCAGCACCTCGGCGTGCTGCGCAGCTATCTCACGCGCCACGGCTCAGGTCCGCTGCCCACGCACGACCGCGCGCTCGACGCGCGGCTGGCCGAACCGCACAACGCTGACGACGGCTGGCAAGGGGCGTTTCGGCGAGGGCATCCGGATGCGGTGCTGCTGCGGTACGCGCTCGATGCGGTCGGCAAGCTCGATGGGTTGGTGGCGAGCCATCTCGACGCCATCGAAGGATCGAACCTGCGCTGGTGCTCGGGCTATCGCAGCGCAGATGGTTCACGGCTCGACTCGTTGCCTCTCAGCGATGCGCCCGACCTCGATCACCAGCATGCCCTGACGCAACGGCTGAACACAGCGCAGCCGCTGTACGAGCCCGGCGCCATCGCCACGACGCAAGAATGGATCGAGCGCGTCGAGGCTCTCAGCGGCCTTGCCGTGAACTACGGCGCTTTCGGCCCGACACGCGACACGGTGCGCGCACTGCGGCCCGTCAGTCGCTTCTGAAAGACCTCGTGCCCTACAACACTCCCCTGATCGTCGGCGCCGCACTCAGCGCCATCGCCGCGCTGCTGCATATCTGCGTGATCTTCGGCGGGCCCGCGTGGTATCGCTTCTTCGGCGCGGGCGAGCGCATGGCCGCAGGTGCGGCGGCCGGGCATCTGTATCCGCCCATCGTCACGTTGCTGATTGCGTGCGTGCTGGGGGTGTGGGCCGCGTATGCGCTCTCGGGGGCAGGGGTGCTGCAACCGCTGCCGCTGCTGGTGTTCGTGCTGCCTGCAATCACGGCTGTGTACCTGTTGCGCGGGCTCGTCGTATTGGCGTTGTTCGTCTTCGATCGGCGGCGCTTGACGGCCTTCTGGGTGTGGAGTTCGGCGATCTGTCTCGTGTTCGGCATCTTCCATCTGGTTGGATTGATGCAGGTGTGGGAAAGTCTGTAGCCGATCGGAGTTGGACATTCGCGGTGAGCGCTCAACCAAGTTGCAGGACGCTCCAGCACAACGAACTAATCAAGGAACGCGACATGGAGACAAGAGGGATTCTTCGCAGGCTCATGTTCACGGCAGGTTGCGCCCTGCTGCTGGGGCTTTCAGGCTGTGGCGGCGGAGGTGGTGGCGGAGGTGGTGGCGGAGGAGGAGGCGCAGCGATATTGCCCGTAACGCCTGTAGTCACCACACCGCCGCCTGCGAACACCTCGAGTGGCCGGGTGGTCAGCATCTCGATGAAATCTGACGCCACGGGCGCGACCTACCCCATCCAGTTCTACCTGCCGGCCGGATACGACAGCGCAACGTCGTTCTATCCCGCGATCTACATCACCGATGGCGACGCCGTCTACAACAACAGCGTGACGCGCTTCAAGAACTTCACGGACATCCTCGAGGCGGCAGGCAAGAAAGCGATCGTCGTTGGCATTGGCGGCACCGCGCGCCGCAACACCGACTACCTGATGCCGGGCGCCAAGGCGTACCACGACTTTCTCACCGGCCAGCTGGTGCCGTATGTCGAATCGAACTACCGCGCCAACCCGGCCAAGCGCATGCTCTCGGGCTTGTCGAACGGCGGCATCTTCGTCGCATGCGCCTTCTTCATGGAGGGCGCGAGTCAATTCACCTTCCAGTACTTCTTCTCTTCCGAGGCGCCCTTCAACGGCGCACACGACCAGATCGACCCGCTCGAGAGCCAGATGTATGCGGTCAGCAGCGGGCGGGACGTTCCCGTGACCTTGCTGCTGGGATATGGCATCGGAAACGTCGGCGGACAGATCATCACGGCGATGTACGACCAGATCGCCAGCCGCAACTACAAGGGCTTGCAGCTGAGCGTGAAGGGCTATCCGGGCGGCCACACGCAGATGGACCTGCCGTCATTCGAGGACATCGTTGCGAGGTTCATCGATTAGCGGCGCAAGCCGGTTTCCCTTCTTCCATCGGTCAGGCCCGGCGGGTGCCCTTGGGCAACAAAGCCGCCACCACACCCAGCAGCGGCAGGTAGGCGATGGTCTGGTAGACGAAGGCGATGCTGGTGTGGTCCGCGAAGATGCCCAGCACCGCGGCGCCCAGCCCGCCCATTCCGAAGGCGAAGCCGAAGAACAGGCCCGACACCATGCCCACCTTGCCCGGCATCAGTTCCTGCGCATAGACCAGGATCGCCGAGAAGGCCGAGGACAGCACAAGCCCGATCACGACGGTCAGCGCCGTAGTCCAGAACAGATCTGCATGCGGCAGCAAAAGCGCGAACGGCGCCACGCCCAGAATGGACACCCAGATCACCGGCTTGCGGCCGATGCGATCGCCAACGGGCCCGCCGAGCAGCGTGCCCAGCGCCGAGGCGAAGAGGAAGAAGAACAGGTGCAGTTGCGCGTTCTGCACCGTCAGGCCGAAGCGCTCCATCAGGTAGAACGTATAGAAGCTGCTGATGCCCGCCACGTAGAAGTACTTGGAGAAGATCAGCACCAGCAGCACCGCGATGGCGCCCATCACCACCTTGGGCGGATACGGCGCCGCGGCGGCCGGCTTCTTGCGACCGGCGGCGGCGACATGGTGCGTTGCATACCAGCGGCTCACCTGCAGCAGCAGGACGATGCCCAGCAATGCCGCCAACCCGAACCAGGCCACGCTGCGCTGGCCGAAAGGCACGATGACGGCGGCAGCAAGCAGCGGCCCGATGGCCGTGCCCGTGTTGCCGCCCACCTGGAACACCGACTGCGCGAAGCCATGCTGCCCGCCCGAGGCCAGCCGCGCGATGCGCGACGACTCCGGATGGAAGATGGACGATCCGATGCCCACGAATGCCGCGGCCAGCAGCACAAAGCCGAAGCTGGGCGCGAAGGCCAGCAGCATCAGGCCAATCAGCGTGGACATCATTCCGAAGGGCAGCGAATACGGCTGCGGCCGGCGGTCGGTGAACAAGCCCACCAGCGGTTGCAGCAGCGATGCGGTCAACTGATAGGTCAGCGTGATCAGCCCGATCTGGGTAAAGCTCAACGAGAACTCGCCCTTCAGGATGGGATACATCGCCAGGATCAGCGACTGCATCATGTCGTTGATCATGTGCGAGCTGCTGATGCCGGCGAGGATGCCGAAGGCCGGCTTGGCTTTTTGAGAAAGAGAGGTCGGATCGCTGGCCGCGCCGGTCGGCGTGGCGCTGGCGTCCAGGGATGCTGCTGCGGAGGTTGTCATGGGAGAATTATCGAAAGCGCCGCCGCGCCTGTCTCGCACCAATCCACCAGAAACCCTCGCGAAAAGGACATGAACCCATCTCGCAAGCCCAAGGCCCTGCCTCAGGTGCTCAAAGAGATCGACGACGCGCCTTCGCCCATCACCGGCCGGGCCACCGACTACCCAAGCGGCTGGTACATCGAGCCGCATGCGCACACCAAGCACCAGCTGATCTATGCCGTGCGCGGCGTAATGGTGGTGCAGGCCCGGGCGGGCCGCTGGGTGGTGCCGCCCACTCGCGGCATCTGGATGCTGGCCGGCATGACCCACAAGATCCGCTGCATCGGAGAAGTACACATGCGCAGCCTGCAGGTGGCGACCGATGCTGCTCCCAAACTGCTGGGCGAGACCCGGGCGGTGGGCATATCACCCCTGTTGCGCGAACTCATCCGCGCCGCCATGGAGGTGCAGCAGCCTTACGTGCCTGGCACCCGCGACGGCCGCGTCATGCGCTTGATTCTGGACGAACTGCGTGCCTTGCCGGTGTTGCCACTGCACCTGCACATGCCGTCCGACCCGCGGCTGCTGCAGATCTGCGAACTGCTGCAGCAGCAACTGGACGACAGCTCCACCATGGCCGATTGGGCGCGGCGCCTTGCTGTGAACGTGAAGACCATCCAGCGCTTGTTCGTGAACGAGACCGGCATGACCTTCGGTCAATGGCGGCAGCAGGCTCGGCTGCTGCGGGCGCTGGAGCTGCTGGCCGCCGGCGAGAAAGTCATCGACGTTGCCCTTGCGCTGGGTTACGAAAGCCCCAGTGCCTTTGCCACAATGTTCCGCAAGCAATTCGACCAGACGCCCAGCCAGTTCTTTGCCGAAGGCTGAGTCCTCGCGGTAATCATCGGAACGAACCATGAAGATCGACGCATTCGACGAAGGCCTTGAGCACCGGAATATCGTTCCGTATGACCCTGCATACGCCCGCGTCTTCGCCGGGGTGCAGGAGTACGTGCGCATGCACCTGGCCGGCGTGGAACTCGTGCACATCGGGAGCACGGCGGTAGTCGGGCTGCGTGGCAAGCCGATGATCGACATCACGGCGATCACGTCCCGCGATGACCTTCGGGAAGAGCAGAAGGCATTCGAGCGCATCGGCTTTCACCGTCGGCCGGTCTGGGTCGACAGGGATGAGAAGCCGTATGTCTGTGGCTCCGTCTTGCATGAAGGGCGGCGCTTCAATGTCAACATCCACATCTGTCATCGCGGTGATCCTGTTCACAAGGATTCACTGGCCTTCATGGACATACTCAGCCGCCGCCCGGATCTGCGCAGAAGGTACGAAGAAGCAAAGGATCGCGCCCACGCGGTAGACCCGGCCGATCCCCAGATCTACAACCGGGAGAAAGAGGCCGTGATCAAAGAGATAGAGGCGCAGATTCCAAAGGCCTGAACAAAGGAAGGATGCATGGAAGTTCATCAAATTGGCGCTTCAGAACTCAAGGACCTTCTGGCCTTGTACAAGCATCTCCACGATACGGATGACCCCTTGCCCGACGCCGCAACTGTCGAGGCCGTCTGGCAAGAGCTGCTGAGCAACCCGCGCTACAAATATCTCGGCGGCTATGTGGACGGAAAACTCGTCGCAAGCTGCGCCCTCACCGTCATCCCGAACCTCACTCGCGGCTGCAGGCCCTATGGCGTGATCGAGAACGTCGTGACCCACGCTGACCATCGCAAGCGGGGACATGGCAAGGCGGTGCTCGCGGAGGCCTTGTCCTTTGCATGGACACAAGGCTGCTACAAGGTCATGCTGCTGACCGGCAGGAAGGACGAAGCGACCTTTCAGTTCTACGAGTCGGCTGGCTTCGATCGCAATGACAAGCAGGCATTCATTGCAAAGGTGCCTGCCGACCAGGGCCCTTCCTTCCCGTGAGCCTCGCAACGAGGCTCATCCTCTTCACTTCAGGAGAACACAACCATGGCTACCAACACCGTCCGTCTGCACCGCGTGCTGCGCACTCCGCCAGACCGGCTCTACCGTGCCTTCGTCGAGCCCGGCGCTTTCGAGCGCTGGCTGCCACCATTCGGATTCACCGGAAAAGTCCACAGCATGGAGCCCGTGGTCGGCGGCGCCTGGCGCATGTCGTTCACCACCTTTGGTACAGGCCACAGCCACTCGTTCGGCGGGAAGTACCTGGAGCTCGTTCCCGGTCAGCGCATTGCATACGATGCCACGTTCGACGACCCCAATCTGCCGGGCACCATGAAGACCACCGTGACGCTGACCCCAGTGTCCTGTGGCACTGAAATGGCTGTCGTGCAGGAGGGCATCCCCGACGTGATTCCTGTCGAGATGTGCTACCTGGGCTGGCAGGAGTCGCTTGTCGCGCTGGCTCAGTTGGTCGAGCCGAATATTCCGGGTTGAGGGGGGCGCTTTTTATTAAAGCCGACCTTCGATCATCAGTCTCTATGCCCGACTGCAACGGGGCGCAGCACGGCCTAAATCGAAAAGGACTTACAAAATGAGCTGTCTCGGTGTTCATTTCGCTCTTACCCAAGACGATGCGATGGCCCTGGAGGCCATCGAAAACGACGATGATCGTCTCGCACATGTGACAGAACAGATAGAGGAGCGCTACTTCAAAGAAGCCGAGGCCTACGTTGCAGAGTCCGACAAGTCGTGGGATGCAATGCATCGGGCCCTCTCGGATGGAATGCTGTCATGGTCGGGCGGAGCCTATCCGCTCAACCACGTCGTCTTGGGCGGCAGATGCCTCTACTCCAAAGACGACTACATCATGAGCTTGAAGACGCCAGCTCAAGTCCAAGATATTGCGGCAGCCCTGGTGCTTGTTGGCGAGACCGAATTCAGGCAGCTCTATAACAATATCAATGCCAAAGATTACGACGGCGACATTTCCGACGAAGACTTCGAGTACACGTGGACTTGGTTCGTTGGTGTAAAGGATCTGTACGCCAAGGCGTCCGCTGAAGGTCGTTTCGTGCTTTTCACTGCTGACCAGTGAAGCCGAATTCGGCCAGGACCAGTCATTCGCGACAACGAGCCAAAGTCGACGAGCAACCAAACATTTTCAACATTCGGAAGCAACCAATGAAGCGGCTTCATGAACAAGAGATTTCCGCGGTGCTCAAGACCGATGCTCCTACCCGCTACGCGCACTTCGTCGGCCAGGTGGCCGATTGGGAGGTTGTATGGGGTCTTCGCGGCCCTGATGGATGGGTTTCAGTTGCCGATACGGAGGGCCCCATGTTTCCGGTGTGGCCGCATGAGCCATATGCACGCATGCTGGCCGTGGACTTGTGGGCGAATGCAACTCCGACGCCGATCGAAGTTCACGAGTGGATCGAGAAGTGGCTGCCCGGTTTTGCCCAAGACCGCATGAAGATTGCTGTCTTCCCCACTCCCGAGGGCAAGATAGTCATCGTTGATCCGCTTCGGTTGCGAAGTGATATTGAGGCGGAGCTTGATCGCATCGAATGACTACGTGCAGCCGCTTCGGGCTCATTTGAGCCATTTAGGGAATGGCCAGGATGCCGTGCCAAACTAAATGTTCATCACCAAACCTCAGAGGAAAGGGTAATTCAATGCACCCTGTGATCCGTCTTCTCGCAACCCTCATCGTGTTATTGAGCAGCGTGGCACACGCAGGACAGGGGCGCGAGTACGTCAACTCCTATTTCGAACTCTGGCTCAAGGCCCACAACTTCACGAAATTCGAGAAGAAGCCGAATGGGCTTTTCTTCCCCGCGCAAGGGGTACTTCTCGACGGTGAGATCCATGAGGCAAAGGAGTTTGCCTCCAGCAAGTTGTACTCGGTCGAATCCCGGGTTTCCATCACGTTCAAGGATGGGCGCCGGCTCGACGATTTTGTCGTGGGCATTGGGAGCACCGCCGAGGAGGCGTTCAAAGACTCGCTGCAGAACTTCTGTCTTACGACATTGCACCCGATCTACGCGGAGCTCTTCGATCATGCCGACTCCCATGTCAGAAAGGATGCATGGGAGATCAATGGCACTCGGCGCCGGATTTTCTTGTCCGAGTGGGGGCAGCGGGGCGTGTCGATCAATGAGGCCACCCAGAAGCAGATTGAGCAGTTGATCGCTGCGGAGTTGCGGAACAGCTCCCCGACAAAGGAACTGCAATGGGCGAAGCTGGTTGTCCTGATCGTCAAGGGGAAGGTGGAGCAGGTGGTGTTCACGGTCAACGGCATGCAGGACGAGCGCATTACGCGACGGCTCTCCGCCTTCAAGTGGCCAGCCTCCGGCGAATTTACGATGGCGAAATTGTTCTTTGTGATCGGCGGGGCTTAACTACCAGAGTAGCGGTCAAAGGCCGGCACCGATGAAGCATTGACGACAGCGCAGCGCCACGCTTATAGTCGCCCCCGCAGTTGCCTCCACGGCACTGTCGTAGGCGTTACCGTCATCCAACGCGTCCTTTGTCGAGAGGATCCCAGCAGGGAGTGTCTCGACGCACTAAAGGAGCCTTTGGCATGACATCACTTCCCTCATCCTGACCCCTTTGCCACGCTTGTCGCACTGATCCTCGGTCGACTGGCGCTGGACTCGTTCATCTTTTCCTTTCACAAGCCGCATCGCCGATCCTTTCGAGGACGAGGCGAATGCACTGTCACGTCACCTGCGTACGACCCCAACGCACCAAGGAGTAGCGAATCATGAAAATGACCGGCAACACAATTCTCATCACCGGCGGAACCAGCGGCATCGGCCGTGCGCTCGCCGAAGCTTTTTACGACCGCGGCAATCGCGTCATCGTCTCGGGGCGACGGCAGGCCCTGCTCGATGAAATCACGGCAAGCCGGCCGGGCATGGTCGGGATGCCGCTCGACCTTGATGACCCGGCCTCGTTGCCTCGTCTTGCCGAAGACGTTCGTGCGCGCTTTCCCGAACTCAATGTGCTTGTCGCCAACGCCGGCATCTCGCGAGCGGAGAACATGGCCGCGGACGGCTGGGATGTTTCTGCCGCCCAGGCAATCGTGGAGACGAACATCATGGGCGTGCTGCGCGTGACGGCGGCATTCTTGCCCGTGCTGAAAAGGAAGCCAGACGCGGCAATCATGGCGACCAGCTCCAACCTTGCCTTCGTGCCCCGGGCCGATTTTCCGACCTATTGCGCCAGCAAGGCATTCGTGCACTCCTGGCTTCAATCGGTGCGCCATCAGCTGCGCAATGTTCCGGTCGAAGTGCTTGAACTGGCACCGCCCTATGTGCAGACGGAACTCACAGGTGACAGCCAAGCATCCGACCCGCGCGCCATGCCGCTTGCCGCGTACGTGGCGGAGGTCATGCAGCTGCTGGAGTCGCAAGACCACCCCCGGGGCGAGGTGCTGGTCGAGCGCGACAGAGCCAGGCGCTGGGCCGAGCGGGATGGCCGCTACGACGCTACCTTTGCCGCCATGAACCCGACTGCGGCCTAGTTGGAAGGGGAGGCCGCGCCAGTGGCGCGGCTTCGCCTCAAAAGCGCGCGCTCTCCTGAAACAACGCCGCTGCCTCTCGCGCCAACTCCGCCGCGAGCCAGAGCACGTTGTTCAGATGCTCCGAGTCTTCCTGCTCGCCCCATCGGCCGTCCCCATGCAGGCACCACAGCAGCGATCGCAACTGCTCCAGCTTGTTTTCCAGAAGATCCGACGGGCCCGGTCCAGTCGCGGTAGTAGCGGTTGCGTCGGGAGATGCCGGCGTGTGAGGCCGGGCCATAATTCGTTTAGCCATTTGGTGTGCGTCCTTCCAAGGTTGTGCACGTCACTTGGTTAGACGGCTGGGGTGTTTCCGCACCCTGGCCGTCGCCTTTTGTGCCTCACGTTTGCATCGATGCGCGGGTGCGTCGATGGCCCGCCGTGAGGCGATGCGGTTTGCTTATGTGGCTTGCTGTTGGTGCTGTCTTCCTTGCCCGCATAGCGGGGTGTTTGGTTGCGAGGGCATTTACTTTAGAGAAGAGCGGCGCGGTGCGGAAAAGCAAATGCGCTAGGAAGTCTCGATTTGCGGGAATAACTTTTCTTCAGCCCACAATGGCAGCTTGAGTACAACGAAGTCGTGGCGTCGGGCTTCTTTTCCACTGAACGAGCAAGGGAGCTTCTATGGATTTCGAATCGCTGCTGGGGCGGCAGCTGAAGGATGACGAGGTTGTCGAAGTGTTGGAGGTGCAGGACATGCAAGTCGTCTACGACTTCGACCGGACACACGAGAATCTTGAGGATGTTTATTGGGCTGCAGCACAAGCGTCCGGTTTTCAGTTCCGCTTCGACCAAGACCAGAAGCTGGACGTTGTGTTTCTCTATATCGCGGCCAGCGAGGGTTTCAGGCCTATCGCGCGTGACGAAGTGGGCATCCCCTTGTATGAGAGCTTCGATGAGGCGAAGCAGGGCTTCATGCGGGAGGGAATTTCTTTCAGAGAAAGCTCTGGGGAGAAATGGTGGATCAAAGGCGATTTTGGGTCCAACACACGGCACTACGAGTTTCAGGACGACGCGCTGTTTCGTGTCACGCTGAGCATGAAAGCGGCATAGGCTGTGCCGACGGCAATGTCTCGATTGGCGTCCGTCAGGGCGCGCATCGCAACTACCGTTTCCGGCCACAAGCCGGTATCGATGTCGATTGCTTCACTAACTTTCTTCGTATCTATCCGATCGGTGTCCGTCTACTGTCCGCGCCACCATTCTTCAAATAGACGTGACTTCGCTAGAGCGACAGGATGCCCAGGCAAGCCAGATTCATACTTTGTTATGAACGCAGGCAAGAACTCTCGCAGCCTCTCCTGGCCATTCACCGCACCAGACTAGTACTTCAGTCAGCTCGATCACGCATCGCTTTTGCGCAAAACCAACCGCCAGGACTGCATGTCGGCCCGAGCCCGTAACAACGCTTGAAATTGTCATCGGTTCGGGCCCACACTCCGAACGCCTGTCACTCTGGATAGATCGCGATGTCCTTTTCGTTCGGTGCCGTTGTCGTCACTTATTTCCCCACCGACGGGCAACTGACGAACCTCCATTCGCTTGCAGAGGCGTGCCCGCGCCTTTGCGTGGTCGACAACACGCCAGAAGTGGGCGACTGGCATCGCACGCTTGTCGACGCGGGGATCGCCGTGCTGCACAACGGCAACCGTGGCGGCATCGCGGGTGCCTTCAACTGCGGCATCGTCGAGCTCGAAGCGCGGGGCGTTGAACTCTTCTTTCTGCTCGATCAGGATTCGGAGCTGCCGGCCGGCTACTTCGATGCCATGTGCCAGGCCGCGGTAGCGGCGCAGGGCAGGAAACACGATCGCGACACGGGCGATGACGGCGTGAGTGAAGAAGACGCTGCCTTCCTGATCGGCCCGCTCGTCCACGACACGAACCTGGACGCACTGATTCCGCAATTCGGCCTGGAGGGCAAGCGTGTCTATCAATTCGACCTGCGAAAGCCCTTCACCGAGCCGCTGGTTCGCTGCGCCTTCCTGATCTCTTCTGGCTCTTTGATTTCGCGCGCGGCCTGGGCCAGGATCGGTCGCTTCGACGAGCGCTACGTGATCGACCACGTCGACACCGACTATTGCATGCGCGCACTGCACCGCGACGTACCGATTTATCTGAATCCGCACGTCGTGCTTCGGCACCAGATCGGCGATATCCAGACCAGGTCGCTGTTCGGTTGGAAGATCTACGTCATCAACTATTCGGCCGTGCGGCGCTATTACCAGACGCGCAATGCCCTCGACCTCTCGCGGGCGCATGTGCGCGCCTTTCCCGCGATTTTGTTCATCAACGTCTACACGCTGAAGCAGATCCTGCCCATGTTGATGTTCGAGCGCGATCGTTTGAGAAAGTGCATTGCACTGATAGTCGGCTTCTTCGATGGCTTGCTTGGTCGGCTTGGTGGCATCCGCGAGGCGCGTCCCCGGATGAGCAAGTACCTGAGTCGCAGCGGTTGAACTCACGATGACCTCGACCCTTCAAGCGCCGCGCGCCCGCCGTGCCGCGCTCGCTTTTATATTCGTGACCGTGCTGATCGACTTCCTGGCGTTCGGGTTGATTCTTCCTGGTCTGCCGCATCTGGTGGAGCGCCTGGCTGGTGGCAGTACCGCAACAGCGGCGTACTGGATCGCGGTGTTCGGTACGGCGTTTGCAGCTATCCAGTTCATCTGCTCGCCGATTCAGGGCGCATTGTCCGATCGCTTCGGGCGGCGACCGGTGATTCTTCTGTCGTGCCTGGGGTTGGCCGTGGACTTTGTGTTCATGGCCCTGGCCAGCAGCTTGCCGTGGCTGTTCATCGGCCGGGTGGTGTCTGGTGTGTTCTCGGCCAGCCTTACTGCAGCCAACGCTTACATCGCCGATGTGACGCCGCCAGAGGAGCGCGCCAAGAGCTACGGCATAGTGGGCGCGGCGTTCGGCGTGGGCCTGGTGCTCGGGCCGGTGCTCGGTGGGCAACTGAGCCACATCGATTCACGCTTGCCGTTCTGGTTCGCGGCCGGCCTGACCATGCTCAACTTCTGCTACGGATGGTTCGTGTTGCCGGAGTCGCTGCCTTCGGAACGGCGCAGCCGGAAGTTTGACTGGTCGCATGCCAATCCGATCGGATCGCTGGTGCTGCTGAAGCGCTACCCGCAGGTGTTCGGGCTGGCGGCGGTGATTTTCCTTGTGAACCTCGCGCAGTATGTTTATCCCAGCGTGTTCGTGTTGTTCGCCGACTACCAATACCGCTGGAAGGAAGACGCCGTCGGTTGGGTGCTCGGACTGGTGGGCGTGCTCAGCGTGTTGGTCAACGTGCTGTTGATCGGGCCGGGCGTGAAGCGCTTCGGCGAGCACCGCACCCTGTTGTTCGGGCTGGGGTGCGGCGTGCTCGGCTTCGTCATCTACGGCTTCGCCGATGTCGGCTGGGTCCTTGTGGCTGCGCTGCCGTTCGGCACGTTGTTGACGGTCGCCGGACCGGCGGCACAGACGCTGCTCACCAAACAGGTCGATGCTAGTGAGCAGGGTCGCGTGCAGGGCGCGTTGACGAGCCTGGTGTCGGTGGCAGGCATCGTCGGACCAGCGACGTTCGCCGGCAGCTTCGGCTATTTCATCGGTGCGGACGCACCGGTGCATTTGCCAGGCGCACCGTTTTTCATTGCCGCGGTGTTCCTGGGTATCGGCGCGCTGATCGCGTGGCGTTACGCACGGCCGACGGTGGCGGTGGACGCAACAGCAGCGGCGGTAGTCGAGCCGACCTAGCACGGCCTTCTCGACCATGCCTCGGCAAGGTCATGGGCAACGGAAGCTATATTGTTCATTCAGCAACAAGAGAGAAGTCACCATGGCAAAAGCCTATTGGGTCAGTGCGTACCGTGCCGTCAAGGACGCCGACAAACTTGCAGCCTATGCGAAGCTGGCCGGCCCGGCGATCACCGCCGGCGGTGGGCGCTTTCTGGCGCGTGGCCTGCCCGCCAAGGTCTACGAGTTCGGTTTGTCCGAACGCACTGTGTTGATCGAGTTCGACAGCATCGAGCAAGCTACATCCGCGCATGACAGTCCCGATTACCAAGCCGCGCTTGCTGCGTTGGGCGACGGCGCTGAACGGGATCTACGGATCATCGAAGGGGTCTGAGCAACCGCGGGCCAGGGCCCGGCGCCGACTCAAGCAGCCGAATCCCTCGCAGGCAGCAACGCCTCCAAGACGAAACGTGTCGGGCCGCTGGCGCCCCGGTCGCTGACCGCGAGACCCAGCTGCCGCCATAGAGCCGGGCTGAGCGGGCGGACGGCGATGCGAGGATCACGCGCGGGCTCGTGCGATTCCTCCGGCAGCAAGGCCGCTCCGTAGCCGGCGGCGACCAGCGTCCTGATCGCATCGTTGTAGTTGAGCTCGATGCGCGGCCGGCAATGGACGCCAGCCGCAGAGAACCATTCCGCTGTCAGCCGGTAAAGACGTGTGGACGAGTCGTTCATGATCAGCGGTCGCTGGGCGAGCCACTGCGGGGTAAGCCGCTTGGGTGCTTTCCAGTCCGCCGGCAGAAAGGCGACGACAGACTCGCGCCGCAGAGGCGTGACATGCACACCGCGCACAGGCGCCTGCGGCAGCGCCACTACCGCCAAGTCAAGGCTGCCTGCGGCGAGCCGGGCCATGCTGTCGTTGGAGGTCAGCACCTGCACGTTCACGTCGATGCCGGGATGGTTCCGGGCAAGGCGTTCGAGTGCGGGCGGCAGCAGGTGCGCAATGGCGCCTGTCGAGGCTCCCACCCGTACGCGGCCCGTTTGGCCGGCGAGCTGACGTCGAACGTCCTCCACTGCGTCGTCCGCGTCCGCCAGCAGCCTGCGGGCACGCGCGATGAAGCGCTCACCCAAGGCGGTTGCTTGCGCGGGCCCCCGCCCGCGAACGAGCAACTGGCCACCCAGGCGCGACTCCAGTTCCGCGATCTGAACGGTGACGGTGGGTGCCGCTAGGTGAAGGGCGCGCGCAGCATTGGCCAGGGACCCGAGGTCGGCGATGGCGACAAGGGTGCGCAGATGGTCAAGGCTCAGTTCCCGCATATCGCTAATTTAACTTTTCTTAATCTGGGGTTCCGTATATTTAGCTGGAGCCATCGAGGTCGTATCCCTACGATTGCGCCCTATGGACCTCAATATTTTCATCGACGGCGACCAGGGCACTACTGGACTTGACCTGCAGAACCGCCTGCGGGGTGGGGAATTTCGCATCCGCACACTGCCGACAAGCCTGCGCAAGGATGCGGCTGCCCGACGGGCCGCTCTCAACGAGAGCGACATCGCAATCCTTTGCCTGCCCGATGCAGCGGCGCGCGACGCGGTGGCGATGATCGATAACCCTGCCGTGCGTGTCATCGACGCCAGCTCTGCGCACCGCACCAGCCCGGGTTGGGTCTACGGCCTGCCGGAACTCGATGCTCGGCAAGGCGAACGTATCGCCTCGGCACTGCGGGTCACGAATCCGGGCTGCTATCCCACCGCCGCGGTCGCCCTGCTGCGACCACTGACCGATGCGGGCCTGTTGCCCGCCGACTATCCGCTTGTCATCCACGCCGTCTCAGGCTATTCGGGTCAGGGCAGGGCGGGGGCGGAAGCGCATGAGGCCGGAGCTGGGGGTGCAGGAGCGCATTCGCTGAAGGTCTATGGTCTTGCACTCGAGCACAAGCACGTGGCGGAAATCGAGGCCTATGGCGGCTTGGCGGAGCGGCCCATCTTCGTGCCGGCCTATGGCAGCTACCGGCAGGGCATCGTGCTCACCATCGGACTGCACGCGCGAATGCTTCCCTCTGATGTTTCGGGCGTGCGCATCCACGAATGCCTTGCGGAGCGATATCGCGATGCGGCGCACGTGCGCGTAATGCCGATGTCGTATGCCGTGCCGATGACCGAACTGGACCCGCAAGTCCACAACGGCTCGAACGACATGAGCCTGGCCGTGGCATTCAATGAACGCACAGGTCAGATCGTCTTGAGCGCGGTTCTCGACAATCTGGGTAAAGGTGCCGCAGGCGCGGCCGTGCAGAACCTGCGCCTGATGACGAGGGCCTCGCAGCCCTCGTTGTGAAGCCACATTGCAGGAGCCGGTCTGCGTCAATCAATGGGACGACACCCATGCTTGCTCTCGCGGCAATGGCGGCATTGCGAAGCTCGACTTCAGGCGAACAATCTCATCGCTCGGACTGAGTCCGAAAAAGCGCTTGAACTCGCGACTGAACTGCGACGCGCTTTCATATCCCACCTCGATGCTCGCGGCGGACGCCGTCTTCTCGTTTCGCAGCATCAGCAGGCGTGCTTGATGAAGGCGTACCGACTTGAGGTACTGCATCGGGGAACTTTGGGTGACGGTACGAAAGTGCGCGTGAAACGTAGGGATGCTCATGCCCGCCTCGTGGGCCAGGTGGTCGACGGTAAGGCGATCGCTGTACGTGCTGTGGATGCGCCGCACAGCCTTGGCGATCTTTCCGAACTGGCCCCGACCAGCGAGCGCCGCGCGCATCGATGCTCCTTGCTCTCCGATGAGCACCCTGAAATAGATCTCGCGCACGATTGCCGGCCCGAGCAATACAGCTTCCACCGGTGAACTCATCGCTTCGAGAAATCGAAGGACGGTCTGCGCCAACGCGTCGTCCATCGGTGTCGAGAACATGCCTACTGGTGCGGTCCTTGAACTCCCGGTGAGTTCGTCGACCTGCAACGCAAGGCCGGCGAGGACGGCGAGATCGAGGCTGAAGTAGATCGCAAGCAAAGGCTCGTCGGCGGTGGCGTCGGTCTCCATGGTGAACGGGACCGGCACGGACACCGCGAGGTAGTGCTGGGCGTCGTAGAGGTAGACCTGATTTGCCCAGAGGCCACGCTTGCGACCCTGGCAGACGATGACGATCCCGGGTTCATAGAGCACGGGAGTCGATGCCAGCGGGCGATCGGAGCGAAGAAAACGCACGTCCGGCAGCGCCGTCAGTGTGTAGCCCTCTCGAGGCGCGAGCCGCTTCAAGAGCGCCACCATGCTGGCCTGGCGCGCCTCGTGGGTGCCGGGAGCGTGATCGGTGGACGGTGCGCGTGACTTACTCATTCAGCGTACTGTGCATCAATTCAGGCAAAAGGCGGCCAGAAGGCATGCATCCTTCATAGGAATAGGCAAGCCAAACATAGCATCGGGACTGGCTCGCGGCGCCCCCAATTCCGAGAATCGATGCATGAAAAACACCAGGACATTCTTCATCACAGGCGTCAGCAGCGGCTTCGGTCGCGCCATCGCCAACGCCGCGCTACAGGCCGGCCATCGCGTCGTCGGGACCGTTCGAACCAAGCAGGCGGCAGCGGAATTCAGAGCGCAAGTTCGCGCAGAGGCGCATGTGAAGCTGCTCGACGTGACGCAGTTCGACGCTGTCGCACCACTGGCGGCCGCCGTCGAAGCGGAGCTTGGGCCGGTGGACGTCGTGATCAACAACGCCGGGTATGGCCATGAGGGCATCCTGGAGGAGTCGTCGCTCGACGAGATGCGCCGCCAATTCGACGTCAACGTCTTTGGCGCGGTTGCCGTCATCAAGGCGTTCCTGCCGTTCATGCGCCAGCGCCGGCGCGGCCACATCGTCAACATCACGTCGATGGGCGGCTACATCACGATGCCCGGCATCAGCTACTACTGCGGCAGCAAGTTCGCCCTCGAAGGGATTTCCGAGACGCTGGCAAAAGAGGTGAAGGGCCTCGGCATCGCAGTCACGGCTGTCGCCCCAGGCTCCTTCAGGACAGACTGGGCCGGCCGCTCGATGGTTCGCAGTGCGCGTTCCATCAATGACTACGACACCTTGTTCGACCCGATCCGGCAATCGCGCGTGGACAAGAGCGGCAAGCAACTGGGCGATCCGGCCAAGGCTGCTGCGGCGATCCTCACTTTGGTGGACATGCCGGAGCCGCCGGAGCACTTGCTGATCGGCAGCGACGCGCTGGGGTTGGTGCGAGCAAAGCTCGACGCCATGCAGGCGAGCCTGACGAGCCATGAAGCGCTGACTCGCTCGACCGACATTGCTTGATGTTGCGTCTTCCGCTGATGGTGGTCGCTGTCGAAGTCCACTACCATCCGCACCACATTCGTCAAGCAGCGGCCGCCTTGCACAAGCCAATCCTCAGAACCTCCAACCCCAAGCACGGAGATCCGAATGAGAAAGCTCAAGATCATGGAGCACATATCGCTGGACGGCGTGATCCAGACCTCCAGCGATGACGATTTCCCCTACGCTGACTGGACCGTGCCCTATCGAACTCCCGCGGGCCGGGATGAAGTCTTCGCCGCGCACGGCGGGCGCTTCGATCTGCTGCTTGGCCGTCGCACCTACGATTTGTGGTCAGGCTTCTGGCCGAAGGCACCGAGCAGCCCGATGTCGGATGCCTTGAATGCGGCTACCAAATATGTCGTTACCCATCGCCCGGAAAGTCTTGAGTGGGGCCCGTTCGAAGGCCTTGGACTAGATGTCGTCGAGGGCATTCGCCGCGTCAAGTCGCAGGCTGGGCCGGACCTGGTCCTCTGGGGTAGCTCCACGCTGACATCGACGCTGTTCGAACATGGGCTTGCAGATGAGGCCATGCTGATCGTCTATCCGGTCCTGCTGGGCACCGGGAAGCGCCTCTTTGCGGAGGGAACGCCGCCACGCTCTTTCGAGCTCGCCAGTACGAAGGCAATGCCGTCCGGCATCATCCTCACTGCCTACAAGTTCGCGGGGCCTTTGAAGACCGGATAGCTGAACGGCGTGGCATTCCCGCTGCGGCTGAAATATCTGCAAACTCCACCCGAGGATGAACTATGAAACGGCGCCGGTTTGCCTCATTTCTTGGCGGGGCTGCGCTTGCATCGCTCCCTGGGTTGCCAGCGTTCGCGGATGCGTCCGATGCCTGTGGCGCTCCAACAGCGCGAGGCGATGGGTGGGCGATCTCCGCCAACAGTGACGACAAGCTCATCGATCGCGGCCCCCTATGCAGGATGGCCGATCAGCTCGCGGCCTCGTCCAACATACATTCCGTGCTGGTCGCCCGCAGCGGAAAGCTGGTGTTCGAGCGGTACTTCAGTGGCTCCGACCAGGTACCCGGCCTCTTCTTTGGCAGTCGGGTGAAAGATGTCACCTTTCACGCCGATACCCTGCATGACGTGAAGTCGGTTTCAAAAAGCGTCGCGTCGCTTGCAGTGGGAATCGCCATTGATCAGGGGCTGATCCGCAGCGTCAACGAACCGATCTTCAGCTTCTTTCCCGAATTGGCGGATTTGCGTTCCCCTGAAAAGGATCGCATCCAGCTGGTACATGCGCTCACCATGTCGATGGGTCTGAAGTGGGTGGAGGCGACCCCCGCCACCGGGGAGGACAACGACGAGTCGCGCATGCACAGGGCTGCCGAGCCGTCTCGCTACGTTCTGGGACTGGAGTCGACTGCGCCACCGGGCCAGGAGTTCTTCTACAACACCGGCGCGCTCACCCTCGTCTCCGCCATTGTCCGCAAGGCTACCGGACGCCCCCTGGACGAATTTGCCCGGACAGAGTTGTTCAAACCTCTGGGCATTACCGACTTCGAGTGGAGTCGAGTGAAGGGGGATACGGATGCGGGAGGGGGATTGCGCATGCGGCCGCGCGACATGGCGAAGATCGGCCAGCTTGTCCTCTCTGGCGGTCGCTGGAACGACCGCCAGATCGTTTCCAGGGATTGGATCGAGACCTCGACAACATCGAAGCTCAAGGCGACGGACGATCAGTTCTACGGGTATCTCTGGTGGCTCGGCCGCGCCCGAGCCAATGCGCGCGTCGTCAACTGGATTGGCGCACTGGGTCGGGGCGGCCAGTCGATTCGCATCGTTCCGGAGCGCGATCTCGTTGTCGTGGTGACCGCAGGTTATTACCAGGACTACAACCCGCCAGCGTTCAAGCTGCAGTTCAGCGTTTTCAGGGACGTCCTCCAAGCGATTCCGCCAATGGGCTGAATTGCGCATGCGGACGACGGCCCCGCGTAGACTCCGCGGCTTTTTCTTTCTGCAGAGGAGCGACCCACGATGGCTATCTTGGACGCCGACCCCTACTTCCACGGCACGCGGGCGGACCTTCAGGTGGGCGATCTGCTCACGGCCGGCTTTCGGTCAAACTACGACGGCCGCGTCGTCATGAACCACATCTACTTCACCGCTTGGCCCAAGGGCGCCGGGCTGGCTGCCGAAATGGCGAGGGGCGACGGCCGTGGCCGCGTCTACATCGTCGAACCCACGGGCGCCTACGAGGACGATCCCAACGTCACCGACAAGAAGTTCCCGGGCAATCCCACACGCTCGTACCGAAGCCGACAGCCTCTGCGAATCGTCGGCGAACTGGAGACCTGGGAGCCCTTCGATCCGGAGTACATCCGGCAGCTCAGGGAGCGCGTACGCGTTGGCATGGGAGAGATCATCAACTGAATCCCGCGTGCCGCGAGTCGATACGGTTCGCTCAGCTGGATTGTTGTGGGCACTTCTTTCCACACCTCTCACCACGCATACCCCGCCTGCACCCGAGCCGCCACCCTGCTATTGTTCCCACTGCTCGTAGCAGTCGAAACCCCCACCCCCAGATTCAGGTTGTCATTGACCTGATAGCCAAACGCGAAGCCCACAGCCGACGCACCCGCATAGTTGCCCACGGCCGCACCCATCCATTTCTTGCCCACCGGCAGCGTAGGCATCGACGGCATGGCCAGCGCAGCAGCCACGCCCTGCGCAGCAAATGCATTGGCCTGGCTGGTTGCGTTGCTCACCGCCTGCTGCAGCTGATTGACGTTGACTGCATCGGTGCCCAGCACCCCCGGCGCGACATTCGTGATGCCGCGCAACTGACCGGTGGCGGCGTTACCCACCGACACGGTGTTGTCGCGCTCCGCCACGGAGCCCTGGCCCAGTGCAACCGCGTTGCTGCCCGAGGCCAATGTGTTGGCGCCCAGCGCGACGGCGTTGTTGCCGGTGGCGATGGCGTTGTTGCCAACTGCGGTGGTGGGGTCGGCCAGCGCCTTGGCGCCGGCGCCGATGGCGACCGAGCCCGTGTTGCTGGCTTGCGCCCCGTTGCCGATGGCCACGGTGTTCTCGCCATTGGCCTGCGCGTTGGTGCCCATCGAGGTGCTGCCCGCACCGCTGGAACTGGCGCCGGGGCCACAGGCCACGGCACCGCCCGCGCCCACCGCGCACACGCCGCTGGCCAGGGCCTGGTTCATCAATGTCTGCAGCGCCGTCACCTGCTGCACGGTGAAGTTGTTGGCCGTGGTGATGGCAGTCTGTTGCGCCTGCTGCACCTGGCCGACGTTGGCTGCATCGGTGGTCGCCTGGCCCGCGCTCACGTTGCTGATCGTGGTGCCGGCGCCGCCGTTGGCGTTGAGCTGCAGCGATGTGCCGCCCGCGCCGTACTGCGCCGAGTTCTGCGCGAGAGACTGCGCAGTCGAGGCGGTCTGCTGCACGGTGTAGAGCTGGCTGCCGTTGACGGCATCGGTGCTCGTGGCATTCACTGCACCGGCACTGACGTTGACCAGTGCGCGTGTCTGGCCGGCGGACCCGAAGGAGACTGTGTTGGCCGCGGTGGCGACCGAGTTCGCGCCGATGGCGACGCTGTTGGTCGCGCCGCTCGATACCTGGCTGCCGGAACCGAGGGCCACGCTGCCCGTGGCCAATGCCGCCGCTCCAGAAGACCCGCCGTTCGCGCCGCCGATCGCGGTGCTGCCGTTGCCCGACGCCACGGCGCCCTGGCTTGTGCCCGAGGCGCTGCCGATGGCGATCGCGGAATTGCCCGAAGCCTGCGCGCCGCTGCCGCCTGTCGGGGCGGGGTTGCCGCAACAACCGTCGCCGCCCATGCCTCCCGCGCCGAGCGCGATTGCACCGCCCGCCGAGGCCTGGGCGCCGCTTCCTCCTGCGCCGCCCGTTCCTCCCGCTTCGCCCAGCGCCCCGGTACCACCGCCGCCGATGGCGGTCGCGCCGCTTGCGGTTGCGCTGGCGCCCGACCCACCCGTGCCGCCGGTTCCGCCAGAGGCTCCTGTGCCGCCATCACCGCCTGCACCGATCGAGGTGGCCCCGTCTCCCGAGACCACGGCCGCGCCGCCTCCGGCGCCTCCCGATCCGCCGGACTGCCCGGCGCCTCCGTTGCCCACGCCGCCGGCAACATAGCCTGCCGCATGCGCGCTTCCCACGGCAAGCAAGGCGACCGCCGGCAAATACCGAAGCGCGTGTTGGAGTCGAGTGAGCATGATGATTCTTCCCTTGTGAAAACCAGATAAGACAAACGCGGGCGAGTGTGTCTTTTCGTTTTCAGAAGGGCCATACCCGAGAACTGGTAAATCCGGCCCTGGCAGCGCCTGGCATCGAGGCCGGTTCAGCGCTTCGCTTTGCCCAGAAAGGTGCGGGTTGGCGGCTCGCGTGCCCAATTCATGGGAGGTGAAAAGTATTCATTCGATGGGAAACTCGTCGCCTCCCGGTTTTCAAGGTGCCGCGCATGCCCAGGCTGTCCGACTACGTCCGTCAGAACTTTCCCATCGAGCTGCAGTTGGGCAAGGTTCGCCATGCCATCCAGTTTGCAGACGGCCTCGGCCCCAGATTGATGAATCAGGAGCTGACGGTCGAAAGATGCCGGGAAATCGTCGACCAGGTGGTGCTGAAGCCCGCTGCCGGCAATCACCGCCATGTGCGCTTCGTCGGATTCGACCAGGCACGGGTCGACGAACTGGGGACTTGCCTCGACACCGCACTCCTGATGCTCCAGGAAGCCAGGCGCCATGTCGGCCTGTACACATGGCCGGGCAAGACGAGCTACGAAACCATATTCGGTTCGCGGGCGTGGCACGGCAGCAGCGCGACCCGCAAGGCAGGCATTGCCGGCGGCAACGCAAGCGCCGAGTCCGGGTTCGCGTCGCGCGCGAGCTATGTGCGAACCAAGATAGACCAGATGGTGGTCGACCTGCGCGATCCACGCTGGATGGTGTACGACAGCAAGGAAAAAGGCGACGCCGCCTTGTTGAAGGGCGGCAGGGGCGGCTACCTCATGGCGATCGGGCCGGCATTTCCCAAGGGGGCGGTCGGGCACTTCCATGCCGGTGTGCTGATCCACGAAGTGGGGCACAACCTCGGACTCGCCGACATCTGCGGAGTGTGTCAGGAGCATCATGACCTGCTCAATGCCGCGCACTACGCGCCCCGTGCGGATGCCAATATCCCGCAATGCAAAGGCAACAACGCTCATGGAGAGCTGGCAGCTTCGGGAGGGGGCCACTTCATCGGGTCGAAGCAGGTGAAGCGCCTTGCGGATGGACACAAGAACGCCACCATCTACAACACCGACTCCTACCGCTGGTACTGCTACGCCTTCTTCAAGAATGAGGTGGACGCGGGCATTGCGAAGCACAAGGCGTTGTCGCGGGCGGCGCCGACGGTCTGACGGTCAGGCTCGCGTCATACTCTCGGCCGGATCATCCCCACGCGGGATGTTGCGCCAACCGAGCCGGGAGTAGAAGAAATGATGACTGCATGCTGGCGTGCGCCGCTTGCCGCACTGGCGCTTGCCTTCTCGCTGCTGATGAGCGCGTGCTCCAGCCTGCCGCCCCGTGTGCCGGACCAGCCCGTCAGCGCCATCGCCGATTTCTCGGCCACGCCATTGAGCGCGATCACGCAGAAGGTTTTGCCCACGGACGCCCGCTCGGGCTTTCAGTTGCTGCCCTATGGCCCCACATCCTTCGCCACCCGCATGGCAATGGCGAAGCTCGCCACGCGCAGCCTCGATGTGCAGTACTACCTGCTGGCCGCAGACAACACCGGCCGCGCCCTGATGCGCGAACTGCGCGACGCCGCGCTGCGCGGTGTGCGCGTGCGGCTACTGGTCGATGACCTCTACACCACCGGCGAAGACGATCTGCTGCTGGCGCTCGCCAGCTACCCGAACGTGCAGGTACGCCTGTTCAATCCGTTTCCTGGCGGACGCGGCAGCGACGTGACGCGCTTCATCAGTTCCGGGCTTGAATTCGGCCGCATCAACCGGCGCATGCACAACAAGCTGTTCGTGGCCGACAACGCTGCGGCGGTGGCGGGCGGGCGCAACATGGCAGACGAATACGTGATGAATGCCGCGGGCAGCAACTTCGTCGACATGGACGTCTTCGCGGCAGGCCCGGTGGTGCGCGAACTGTCGAACGAGTTCGACCACTACTGGAACAGCGAAGTCGTCTACCCCGTGGGCCAGATCGCCCGCAGCACGCTGACACCCGCGCAACTGCAGCAGAACTTCGAAGCGCTCACAGCCACGGCAAAGCCGCCCGAGGCATTCCGAATCCCGCTGGACGGCAAGATCCTCAACGCCAGCGCAAACGAGCCTTCCGTCGTGCCGCTCGACATGGTGCCGATGCTGAACCTGCCTTTCGAGCTGGCCGAGCACCAGTTGAGCCCGCTGCTGTGGGCCAATGCGCGCGTGCTGTTCGATCCGCTCACCAAGACCGAGGGCCTGAACGAGCGCGAGAACTCCATCAAGGGCACGGTGACCGAAGGCGTGATTAAGTGGTTCGAGACTTCGCGCTCCAGCATCAAGATGGTGTCGCCGTATTTCGTTCCGTCCGATGCGGCCGTGGCCAACCTGGCGCGAGCGCAGGCCGAGGGCATCAGCGTGTCGCTGGTCACCAACTCGCTTGCGTCCACCGACGAGCCATGGGTGTACGTGGGCTACTGGCCGCACATCCACGAACTGCTCAAGTCCGGCGTGACCATCTACGAGCTGAGCCCCACGCTGAGCGTGAAGCGCGGCAAATACGGCATCTTCGGCCACCGCACGGGCGCGTTGCACATGAAGAACGGCATCGTCGACCAGAAGCAGGTGTTCCTCGGCTCGATGAACCTCGACCCCCGCTCGGCCCGGCTCAACACCGAACTGGGCGTGATCATTGACAGCCCGGAGATGGCGCGACAGCTGCTGAGCTTCGCGGATGCGGGCAGCTCCTATCGCTTGCGGCTCGACGCCACTGGCCGGAACGTCGAGTGGGTAGAAGAAGACGAGGACGGCAAGGAGACGGCCTACGACGTGCCGCCCGAAACCTCGGCGTGGCAGCGCTTCAAGCTGCGGTTGATCGCGCCGTTCATTCCGCAGAGCCAGCTGTAGCGGCTCCGCGTTCGCCGGCTCGCGCTCACACGTTGCTGGTGGCGCGCACTTCCTCGATGGTGGTGTGCCCGGCCAGCACCTTCTCGATGCCGTCCTGCCGCAGCGTGCGCATGCCTTCCTGCAGGGCCGCCTGCTGAAGCTCTTCCGCGCGCGAGCCGGTCTGCACCAGGCGACGCAGCGTCTTCGACATCGTCATCAGTTCGTGGATGCCCACGCGTCCCTTGAAGCCGGTGTCGCCGCAATGCTTGCAGCCAGTGCTGGTGTAGGTGTGCAGGTGCCCGTCGCGGCCGTAGCGCTGCACCCAGTCGTTGCGCACTGCCTGGCGCTGGGCCGCATCGTGCTGCTGCGCGCCGAAGGCGTGCATGTAGTCGTCCAGCAGTTCGTCGACGGTCTCGGGGCTTGCGGGCTTGCTGCTGGTGCATTGCCTGCACAGGCGGCGCACCAGTCGCTGCGCCAGCACGGCCAGCAGCGAGTCCGCGAAGTTGAAAGGGTCCATGCCCATGTCGAGCAGGCGCGTCACGGTTTCGGGCGCGCTGTTGGTGTGCAGGGTCGACAGCACGAGGTGGCCGGTCAGCGAGGCCTCGATGGCGGTCTTCGCGGTTTCCTCGTCGCGGATTTCGCCGACCATGATCACATCCGGGTCGGCGCGCACGAAGGCGCGCAGCGCCTTGGCAAAGGTCCAGTCGATGCGCGGATTGATCTGCACCTGCCGCAGCCCGGTCTGCGTGATTTCGACCGGGTCTTCCGCCGTCCAGATCTTGCGTTCGGGCGTGTTGATGTGCATCAGCGCCGAGTGCAGCGTCGTCGTCTTGCCTGAGCCCGTGGGGCCCACGCACAGCACCATGCCGTAGGGGCGCTCGACGGCCTTCGTCAGCTGCACAAGGTTGTTCGGCGACAGGCCCAGCGCGCTCATGGGAATGGGCTTGGCCGATGCCAGGATGCGCATCACCACGTCTTCGAGGCCGTTGTTGGTGGGAATGGTCGCCACGCGCAGTTCGATGCGGTGCTGCGGCGAGTACTTCGCGAAGTTGATCTTTCCGTCCTGCGGGTTGCGCTTTTCGCTGATGTCCAGGTCGCACATGATCTTCACGCGCGCGACGATGGCGTTGCGATAGCTCGGCGGCAGCTCCAGGTAGGTGTAGAGCAGGCCGTCGCGGCGAAAGCGGATGCGGGTCTTTTCCTGGCCGGGGTAGCTCTCGATGTGGATGTCCGACGCGCCCTCGCGATGCGCCTCGAGGATCATGCTGTTGATCATGCGCACAAGGGAGTTGTCCGACTGCTCGATAGGCGCGTCGGAAGTGGGTGCGGCGGGGCCTTCTTTCTCGAGCGTCTGCAGCAGCTCGCTGGTGCCGGCCATGTCGAAATCGAGAGGCCGGCTGGGATCGAGGTTGGACGAAAAAGCGTTGGGCGCGGCGGCCGTCGGCTCGCCGATCTTTTCATATGCCGTGTGCAGCACACCGTCGAGGTCGAGGCATTGCCCGACGACCGGCGTGACCTTGATCTGCGCGATGAACTCCACTTCGTCGAGGGCCGAATGCCGGCTGGTCGGGTCGTCGATCGCCACGACGAGCCGCCCCTCGTGCAGCATCAGCGGCATGACCTGCAGGCGCCGCGACACGGAATAGGGAAGCTTGCGCAGTGCGTCCGCAGCTGCCGGGAACACATGCAGGTTGACGAGGGGGTAGCCCATCTTGCGCACCAGCGCGGTCTGCAGCTGGCTCCGACTGACCACACCCATGCGCACCAGCGTCTCGCCCAGCGGCACGGTGGGCTCCAGCTGTTGCTGCGCGAGCCCCGCGCGAAGCTGCTCGTCGGTGATCATGCCCAGTGAAGTCAGCGCTTCGCCGATGCGTGCGATCGGCGTGCGGCTCTGGGCTTCGAGCGCGCTTTGCAACTGCTCGGGCATGACGACTTCGGTGGGGGGCATGGGGCGATCTCCTGTCTGGGTTTCGAACGTCGAATCGTAGAGCGTGATTCACACACTTTCCATTAATTCGACCCTTGAGTACGCAAGTTCTCTTTCTCCAGCCGGCGCAGTCGCACGGTCAGTTCCTTCACGAGCTGAAGCTCACCGCGCCGCTGCGCTACTTCCAGCCCTTTGGCAAACGCAGACTGCGCCTGTGCAGCATCGCCGAGGGTCAGCGCGATGAGTCCCTGCAAGCGATGGGCCGCGGTGAAATCGGGATCGAAGGCCAGCGCCTTCGCCACATGCATCAGCGCGGTCTGCTGATCGTCGCGCCGGTGGTATGCGAGCGCCAGGCTCATGCGCAACAGCGCGCCGTCGCGGCCGGCGGCCAGCATGCGCTCCAGTGCTTCGGGTGATGGGCCGGGAACAGGCGCGGTCGGAGTGTTCATGGATGCGTACCTCGGTGGCTCTTGGCTGTTGTCAAAGCATAGTCTTTGACATTTGCGGTTGCAGTCCGCGCCCGGAATCTCCTTTCGTCCTACGTGGGCCGCACACCATCTGCCTAAACATGGCCGCGATGCGTCAATTGATTCTTGCAACGACCCTGGGGCTGAGCGCGCTCGGCACCGCAGTGCGCGCCGAGCCCATCAAGGTGCCCGTCGACAGCGACGAGAAGGGCTCCATGTACGTCGCGCCCAACGTCAACCCGACCGAGACATCGGCCACCGTCAAGGGCGGCACGGTCGGCGTGCTGCGGCCCGATGGCAGCGGCACCTACATCGGCACCGACACCTCCATGCCGCGGCCTACTTACTCGCTGGGCGGAAGCACCGGCGGCAATCTGTCGCTCTCGGGCGGTGTGCAGTCGGACGGCAAGAACAACAACGGTGTGAAGGCCGGCGTCACCATCAAATATTGAGGGCATATCGAGCGTGCCGGCCGGCCATGACCTGGCAGGTCATGGCCGGCCGATGCGGTCCGACGTAGAAACGCGGCATGCGTTATCTCGTATCTGCCAGCCTCGTCATTGCGGGCCTCATTCACCTGTTGCCACTTGCTGGCGTCTTGAGCGCGGCCCGGCTGTCGGCCCTGTACGGCATCACCGTGACCGAGCCGAACCTGGAAATTCTGATGCGCCACCGCGCGGTGCTCTTCGGGCTGCTCGGCCTGTTCCTCTGTTACGCGGCATTCCGTCCGCCATACCAGGTCGTGGCGCTGGCGGCCGGCCTTTGCAGTGTCGTGTCGTTCCTGCTGCTGGCGTGGGCGGTGGGCGGGTACAACGCGCAGTTGTCGAAGGTCTTCGCGGTCGACGTGGCGGCACTGCTGGTGCTTGTCGTTGGAGCAGGCGCACTTTTGCGTAGCAGGTTGGCTGATTGAACCCGCGTGAGCCACGCAGCACCGCGTGTGATGGGCCTCAGACCAGCGTGCCGTAGACGATGAACCCGTCGTGCGTCGCGACCTTGTCGTAGAGCGTGCGGCCGGCCGTGTTGGTCACGTGCGTCTGCCAGTACACGCGATGCACACCCGCATCCTTCGCGCGCTCGTACACGCCCTGGATGAGCTGGCGGCCAACGCCACGCCCGCGTTCCGATGGCAGCGTGAACAGGTCCTGCAGATAGCAATTCGGCTCCAGGCGCGTGGTGCTGCGGTGAAAGAGGTAGTGGGTGAGCCCGACCAACTGGCCGTCGCGTTCGGCGACCAGCGCGTGCACCGGCTCGTAGGCATCGAAGAAGCGCTGCCAGGTGGCCTGCGTGATCTCGTCGGCGAGGGCGGTCGCGCCCTCGCGGCCGTAGAAGGCGTTGTAGCCGTCCCAGAGCGGCTTCCATGCCGCGTAGTCTTGCGGCGTCGGCGGGCGAATCAGGAGGGAGGAGGAGGTCATGGCGTCGATGGTCTGCACGTTGAAAGACATGCGATTGCAACATGACCGGACTCAGGGCGCGAAGAACTCCTTCAGCGCTTCTTCGGGCAACTGTCCATGCAGGCCGATGGCGACAACGCCAGGGCGCGTGTCATCGGCGGGTAGCGCGGCCTTGCGCAAGCTGCCATGGCGGCCGGCGAACTGCACTTCTGACCATTCACCGTCGCCAGTGCGCAGCAAGCCCTTGAGCCGCAGCACACCCGGCGGCACATCGCGCAGCCAGGCGCGCAGCGTGGCGGCATGAATCACGGCGCCAGGCTGCGCGCTCCACGTCTGAAACAACGATCCGTGGTCGGGGTTGCCATGGCCGTGGTGATCGTGACAGTCATGGCCGCAGACATGCGAGGCCGCATCCCCATGCGGCAACCCCGACAGCAGCGCCAGCGGCACCGCCGATTCAGTTGTCTCGATGCACGGCGTTCCCGGTGCTGTCGCACCGACCCACGCTCTTGCCGCAGCGAGCGCCTCGGCGGATGCAAGGTCGGCCTTGTTCACCACCACGAGGTCGGCCGACTTCAGCTGCCGCACCAGCGTGTCTGCCAGCAGCGGGTCGGCCGACTGCTGCGCCACCGCACTCGCGTCCACCAGCACGATCACGCCTTCGAGACTCAGCTCCGGCGCGGCCATGCCGATCTGCGCGATGCGCCAGGGGTCCGACACGCCGCTGGCCTCGATCACCACCGCGTCGAACGGCGTCTTTGCCTCGATCACGTCCACCAGCGCCCGCCCCAGGTCGTCGCCGATCTGGCAGCACACGCAGCCGTTGGTCAGCGCGGTGGTGTCGCCGTGCGTGGCGGCGATCAGTGCGGCGTCGATGTTGAGGGCGCCGAAGTCGTTCACCAGCACCGCCATGCGCAGGCCGTTCGCCTCGCGCAGCCAGCGGTTGAGCAGCGTGGTCTTGCCCGCGCCCAGGAAGCCGCCGATGACGGTGAGCGGCAGGCGCTTCTTCTTCGGCGTCATGTGGCCTTCAGCCTCTTTGCGCCTCGAACACGCGGCCCGACAGCACCGTGCCCCACACGCGCGCGTCTTTCAGCGCCATCGGGTCCATCTCCAGCGGATCGTCTTCCAGCACGCAGAAGTCGGCGCGCTTGCCGCATTCGATGCTGCCGATCTCGCCGTCGAGCTTCAGCGTCCACGCTGCGCCAAGCGTGATGGCGCGCAATGCCTGCGGCACGCTGATGCGCTCGGCCTCACCCAGCAGCCGGCCCTTGGGCGTGATGCGGTTCACGGCGCACCATGCGGTGAAGAGCGGCCCGAGCGGCGTGACGGGCGCATCGGAGTGAATGGCCAGCGGCACGCCAGCCGCCAGCGCGCTGCCGCAGGCGTCGAGCCGGTTCGCGCGGTCGGGGCCCATGGTCATTTCGTAGTGCTGGTCGCCCCAGTACCAGATGTGGTTGGCGAAGAGGTTGGCGCACAGGCCCAGTGATGCCATGCGGCGGAACAATGGCGCATCGATCATCTGGCCGTGCTGCAGCGTGTGGCGGTGGTCGGGGCGTGGGGCTCGCGCGAGCACGCGGCCGATGGCGTCGATGGCCACTTCGCTGGCCTCGTCGCCGTTGGTGTGCGTGTGGATGGTGAGCTCGGCTCGGTGGTAGGTCTCGAAGTCGGCCTCGTACTGCGCGGGCGCGGTCACCCAGATGCCATTGGGCGCGCCGTTGAAATGCCCCGGCCAGCGCAGCCGCGCCGAGAAGCCCTGGATGGAGCCGTCGAGCATCATCTTCACCAGGCCGTAGCGCAGGCGGTCGGTGTTGCGCGGCATCAGGCTCTTCACGTGTTCTGCGCCCTGCGCAGCGCCATGCGTGCCGTGGAAGGCCTGGAACGCGGGAAGGATGCGCACGCCGAAGCCGTCGTCCTGCGTCACCGCCTCCAGTACGCCGCAGTCTTCGGGCGTGAGCTTGTTGACGAGGTCGGTCGCGGTGGTCACGCCCTGCAGGCAGGCCAGCCGAGCGAAAGAGCGCACGCCGGCTTCGGTCATCGGCGCGAGCAGGCCGGCGTTGCCGATCTTGCGCAGCACAAGGAACATGGCGGCCGGTTCCTGCAGCTCGCCGGTGGGCTCGCCTTCGCTGGCGCCGTCCGCGAACTTGACCACGCCTTCGACCTCGTTGTCGCGCGTGATCTCGGCGATGTTCAACATCGCGCTGTTGACGTTCATCAGGTGGCCGTTGGCGTGGCCGATGACGATGGGGCGCGTGCTGCTCGCGCGGTCAACGTGCTGCACCGTCATGCGCTCGCCGCCGAAGTAGATGGGGTCGAACCCCCAGGCGATGAGCGGCTCGGTGTCGGGCACGCCGTCGGCCGTCATCTTCGCGGCCACTTCGGTCAGGCGAGCGACCACCTCGTCCATCGAGCGCAGGCCGCTCCACACTTTGCCTTCCGGGTCGCGGCGGTCGAACCAGCCGAGGTACGTCCAGTCCCACATGCTGCCTTCCTTCAGGTGGCAGTGGCCTTCGACGAGGCCGGGCATCAGCACCTTGCTGGCAAAGCGCTCGTCGAGCGTGAAGGGGCCCCAGCCCTGAATGTCCGCCAGCGCGCCGACGGCCAGCACGCGGCCGTCGCGCACCGCCACGTGGGTGGCGTGCGGCTGCATGGGGTTCATGGTGATGATCTTGCGGGCGGGGTAGACGGTTGTTGTTGCTTGGCTCATGGCGCTCATGGCGATATGGGAATCGAAAGAGGAGGGCGCGGCAAGCCGTCGACGACATCGACGCGCCTGCAGCGTACCCAATGATCGGGCGCGACTTCGCGCAGCGGCGGCAGCTCGGCCGCGCAGGCCGGCTCCGCCACGGGGCAGCGGCCGGCAAAGCGGCAGCCCTGAGGCGGGTTGATGGGGCTCGGCGGATCGCCGCTGAGCTTGATGCGGTTCGCTGCCCGCCGCCGCCCGCCGCTTACCGTGGGCACGGCCGACATCAGCGCCACGCTGTACGGATGCAGCGGTCGCGCGAAGAAACCGCGGCGCGGCGCACGCTCGACGATCTGGCCGAGGTACATCACCGCGATGTCGTCGCAGATGTGCTCCACCACCGCCATGTCGTGCGAGATGAAGAGATAGGTCAGGCCCAGCTCGCGCTGCAGACGGGCCAGCAGGTTCAGTATCTGCGCGCGAATGGCAATGTCGAGTGCCGAAACTGGCTCGTCGCACACCACCAGCTCCGGGTTGGTGGCCAGCGCCCGCGCGATGTTGATGCGCTGGCGCTGCCCGCCCGAGAACTGGTGCGGAAACAGGTGCTGCTGCTCGGGCCGAAGCCCCACCGCCTCGAACAGTTCTGCCACACGGCGCGTGCGTTCTTCCGGTGTTCCGACCCGCATCAGGTCAAGCGGCGCGCGAACCGCGGCGCCAGCCCGCTCGCGCGGATTGAGCGAGGAGAACGGGTCCTGAAAAATGATCTGCATGCGCGTGCGCGCCTGCCGCAATGCTTCGCCCTGCAGCGCGCCCAGGTCGGTGTCGCCGAGCCGCATGCGGCCCGAGGTAACGGGCGACAGCCGCATCACCGCCAGCGCGGTCGTGGTCTTGCCCGAGCCCGATTCGCCGACAACCGCGAGCGTGCTGCCGCGCCGCACCTCGAAGGAGACGCCGTCCACCGCCTTCACCACCTCGGGCGTGCGGCCCCAGCCGGTCTTGCCGCGTGGAAAGTGCACCTTCAGGTCGTCGACCGAAAGCAGCGTGTCGGTCTTGCCGATGAATGTCATGCGGCCTCTCTTTCGCGTTGGTCGAGTGCTTCGGCATGCAGCCAGCAGGCGGCGCCGTGCGGCACGCCTGCGGCCACATTGCCATGCAGCGCGAACATCGGCGGCACTTCGGCGGCGCAGCGCGCCATCGCGCGCGGGCAGCGTTCGCGAAAGGCGCAGCCGGTGCCCAGCTCCCAGATCGAAGGCACCACGCCCGCGATTTCGGCCAGGTCTTCACGCGCATCGTCGTCGTACGCCGCGCTGCTGCCGAGCTCGGGCAGGCAATCGATCAGCCCACGCGTGTAGGGGTGGCCGGGCTCCGACAGCACCTGCTCGGTCGTGCCCTGTTCGATGACGCGGCCCGCGTACATCACCATCACGCGGTCGGCCATCTCGGCGACTGCACCCATGTCGTGCGTGATGAGCATGATGGCCGTGCCCTTCTCGCGTTGCAGCTCGCGCAGCAGGTCGAAGATTTGCGCCTGCACCGTCACGTCGAGCGCGGTGGTGGGTTCGTCGGCAATGAGGATGTCGGGGCGGCAGGCCAGCGCCATCGCGATCATCACGCGCTGGCGCATGCCGCCCGAGAGCTGGTGCGGATATTCGTCCACGCGCCGTTCGGGTGCCGGAATACCCACCTGCTGCAGCATCTCGATGGCGCGCTGCCTCGCTGCGCGTGCGTTCATGCCCGCATGCAGCTGCAGCGATTCGCCGATCTGGTCGCCCACGGTGAACACCGGGTTCAGCGATGTCATCGGCTCCTGGAAGATCATCGAGATGCGGTTGCCGCGCACCTCGCGCATGCGTGCATCGGTGGCCTGCACCAGGTCTTCGCCCTGGAACAGCACCCGGCCGTCGCGGATGCGGCCCGGCGGCGAGGGTATGAGCCGCAGCAGCGCCAGCGCGGTCATGCTCTTGCCGCAGCCCGATTCGCCGACCACGCACAGCGTTTCGCCGGCGCGGATCTCGAAGTCGACCCCGTTGAGCACCAGCGCCTGGCCTCGCCTTGTCTTGAACTCGACGTGCAGGTCTTGCACGCGCAGCAGTGCGTCGTCGTTCGTCATCAGCGCTCCCTCAGCTTGGGGTTGAGGGCGTCGTTCAGGCCGTCGCCGATCAGGCTCACGGCAAGCACGGTGATGAAGATCGCAACACCGGGAAAGGCCACGGCCCACCAGCACGAGAGCACGTACTGCCGGCTGGAGCCGATCATCAGCCCCCAGCTCATCTGGTTCGGGTCGCCCAGTCCGAGAAAGGACAGACCCGCCTCGAACAGAATCGCCGCGCCGATGGCCAGCGTGGCCGACACCACCAGCGGCGGCAGTGCGTTGGGAAGAATCACCTTCCAGATGATGCGTGCGTCGCGTGCGCCAATGGCGCGCTCTGCCCGCACGAACTCAAGCCCGCGAAATTTCATGAACTCGGCGCGCGTGAGCCGCGCGGTGCCGGTCCAGCTCACGATGCCGATGGCCAGCGTCACCGTTACCAGCGTGGGTGAGAACAGCGTTACCACCACCATCGCGAACAGCAGCGCGGGCAGCACCTGGAAGAACTCGGTCAGCTTCATCAGCGCGGCATCGATCTTGCCGCCGTAGTAGCCCGCGAAGGCGCCGAGCGTGATGCCGATCAGCACCGACAGCAGCGCGGCTACCGCGCCCACCAGCAGCGTGGCGCGCCCGCCGTAGATCAGCGCGGTGAGCACATCGCGGCCCAGGTAGTCGCTGCCGAGCCAGGCGTCTTCGCTGAAAGGCGGCGTGAGCGGTGCGGCCTTGATCTCGAACGGGTCGGCCGGATGGACCCATGGCCCGGCAATGGCCACCAGCAGCACGATCAGCAACATCGCCATGCCGGCGATGGCAGCCGGGTTGCGCAAAAACATGCGCATCGCCTCCACGCCCGGGTGCTCGACGCGCACGGCGGGCTTTGGCTGGGCCTTGGAAGATGCGGCAGCAGCAACGGTAGGCATCGTGATCACCTTGCTCATGAGGCCTTGATCCGTGGATCGATGAAGCGGTAGCACAGGTCGGTGAGCTGGTTCATCACCACCACCACGATGGAAGAGAACAGCAGCACGCCAAGAATGGTCGGGTAGTCGCGCCGCAGCACCGACTCGAAGGCCAGCCGGCCGAGGCCCGGCCAGTTGAACACTGTCTCCACCAGAATGGCGCCGGCCAGCACGTTGCCGAACTGCAGCCCCAGCACCGTGACCACCGGCAGCAGCGCGTTGCGCAGCGCATGCTTGTAGAGCACCACGCGGTCGGCCAGCCCTTTTGCGCGTGCGGTGCGGATGAAGTCGGAGCCCAGCACGTCGAGCATCGACGAGCGCGCAAGTCGGCTGTACTGCGCCAGGTACACCAGGCTCAGCGTGAGCGTGGGCAGCACCAGATGCTGTGCCACGTCGAGCATGTCTGCAAGGCCGCCAGTGCCCGTCGAGTCGATGGAGCGCATGCCCGCGACAGGAAGAATCGGAAACACCGATGCCAGCAAGATCACCAGCATGATCCCAAGCCAGAACACCGGCGCCGCGAAGCCCACCAGCGACAGCACGGTGATGAACTGCGAGAGCAGCCCGTTCGGCCTGCGCGAAGACAGCACGCCCAGGGCAGTGCCCACGAAGAAGGCCAGCAGCACCGAGCTGAGCACCAGCAGCAGCGTGGCCGGAACGCGCTCGGCGATCATGCTCGTCACCGGCAGGTTGAAGAAGTACGAGTAGCCCAGGTCGCCCTGCGCCACCTTGCCCAGGTACACACCCAGCTGCACCGGCAGCGACTTGTCGAGCCCGTACTGCGTGCGCAGTTGCGCCATCAGTTCGGGCGACATGCCGCCGCTGGCGCCGGCAATGGTTTCCACCGGGTCGCCCGGCGCGGCGTGCACCAGCACGAAATTGAGCACCACCACCGCGAGCACCAGGCCCAGGGCCTGGAGCAGTCGCGAGGCGGTGTAGCGAAGCGTGCCCATGTTTTGCCCGCCTTACTTGAGGTACACCTCGTCGAGCGGCGACAGCGGACCCCAGATGGTGGTCGGCACATTGCCCACCTTCTTGCTGGTGATGGTGTGATACGGCACCTGGTTGATGAACTCGATGGGCAGTTCGTCGGTCACGATCTTCTGGAAGGTCGCGTAGTAGGCCTTGCGCTGCGTTGGGTCGATCAGGCCGCCGGCGGTGTTGAGCAGTTCGTCGACCTTCGGGTTGGCGTACGACTGCGTGTTGGTCCACACAATGGGCTTGATGTTGGTCGACAGGTAGGTGCGGTGCACGCCGATGATCGGGTCGCCCCAGTTGAACACCGCGTCCATCGACATGTCGAAGTCGTGCGAGGCCAGGCGCTTGGCCCAGGCCGGGAAGTCGGCCGAGGCGCGCACTTCCACCGTGATGCCCACTTTCTTGAGCTGGCCGCGGATGTACTCGGCCACGTTCTTCTGCTGGTCGTCGCCGCCGGGCAGGTAGTCGATGGTGAGCTTGAAGCGCTCGCCGCCCGCGCCTGCCTTGTAGCCCGCGGCGTCGAGCATTTCGCCGGCCTTCTTCAGGTCGAGCGGGTAGCGCACGAGGTCGGGCACGGCAAAGGGGCTGCTGGCCACCAGCGGGCCGTCGGACACGGTGGCAAAGCCGCCCATCAGCGCCTTGGTGATGAAGTTCTTGTCGATGGACGTGGCGATGGCCTTGCGCACCTGCACGTCCGACAGCGGCTTCTTCGCGGTGTTGAAGGCCAGCCAGTTGAGCGGGCCGATGCCGTCATAGCCCTTGGGCGTGAGCGACACCCTGGGGTCGTTCGCGAAGCGCTTCAGGTCGGTGGGCAGCGTGGCGAAGGGCAGCATCTGGATGTCGCCGCGCTCCAGCCCGAGCACCAGGCTCGCCATGTCGGGCGTGACGTTGACGATGATTTTGTCGAGGTAGGGCTTGCCAGGCAGGAAGAACTTGTCGAAGCGCTCCAGCACGATGCGTTGCGCGGGCTTGAACTCGGTCACGCGGAAGGGGCCCGAGCCGACTACGTCAGTAGTGTTGCGCGGGTGGTTCTTCAGGTCTTGCCCGTCGCCGTAGATGTGCTTGGGAAGAATGGGGCACAGCGCGGGCGACATTGCCAGCACGATGGCCGGGTGCGGCACGCTCATGCGGATGATGGCCGTGTACGCATCGGGCGTTTCCACCTTCTCGACCGGGCCGAGCATGGTGGTGAACGGGTGGTTGGCCTTGATGGCCATGATGGAGAAGGCCACGTCGGCCGAGGTGACGGGTTTGCCGTCGTGGAACACAGCATCTTTGCGCAGCTTGAGCGTGAGCGACTTGCCGTCGTCGGCCAGCTTCCACGACTCTGCAAGGTAGGGCTGCGGGTTCCACTTGTCGTCAAAGCGCAGCGGGCTCGCAAAGATCTGCGTCGAGGGCAGGGCGGTGGCAATGCCCGACTGCACCGCGCCGTTCAGGTGCCGCGGCGTCTGCGTGCTGCCGATGACCAGCGTGCCGCCGCGCTTGGGCTCGTCGGCCGCGGAGGCGGGCAGCGGGAGCAGGGTGCTCGCGGCCAGGAGCGCGGCAGACAACAGCGTGGTGCGGCGCGTGAAAAGGGAAAGCGGAGAAAGCGGGGGTTGCATGACAAGACCTCGGAGAGTTCGACACAGGCAATCGGATTCGGCCGACGCCAATGCGAAGACCTTGTGTCGAAGATAGGCGCTTGGTACTCACCGGCGAAGAGCCAACGCGGCACGACTCACAGGGCCAGAAGGGGCGGGTTTGCCCCGTTGTGCGGCAGGGCGTGCGCCACTTCGGTGAATGCGCGCAGGCGGTGCGCCTACTTCTCGTCGCGCAGCCAGTACCACTTGTAGAGCATGCGCTGCCCGATGCGCCGGAACGGCGCGAACGCACGTGACTCGACCACCCCCAGCACGTTGGGAAAGGGCAGCGGCGAGCGGTAGATGGGCAGCTCGAACACGTCCTTGCCCGAATCCTTGCCGGCCACGCGCTCTGCCAGCCGCTTGCCCGCCCAGGTCGAGAACGACACGCCGTTGCCGCCGTAGCCCACCGCGTACCAGATCTTCTTGCCGGCGTCGGGCTGCGTGATGCGCGGCATCATGTCGTGGCTCATGTCGACCCAGCCCCACCACGAGTAGTCGATGCGGATGCCCGCCAGCGGCGGGAACTTGCGCGCGATGGCGTCGGTGAGCAGCTTCAGGTGCACCGGGCCTTCGGCGTCGGCGCCGCTCACCGCGCTGCGGCTGCCTATCTGCAGCCGGTTGCCCTTGAGCAGCCGGTAGTAGAAGCGCAGCGTGCGCGTGTCGGTCAGGAAAGTCTGCGACTTGAAGTTGGTGGCCTGCAGCTCGGCATCGGTGAGCGGACGCGTGACCACCGAGTTCGACAGGATCGGCATGATCCGGTTCTTCAGCAGCGGGTTGAGCGCCTGCCCCGTGTAGCCGCCAGTGCACACCGCCACGCGGCGCGCGCGCACCACACCGGCCGGCGTCTGCAGGTGGTGCACACCGTCAATGGTCTGCCAGCCCTGCACGGGGCTGGAGGTGTGCACCGTCACGCCCAGCGCGCGGGCGCGCCGCATCAGGCCGAAGGTGAACTTCAGCGGATGGATGCCCACGCCTTCGGCCTCGTACATTGCGCCGACGGTCTCGCGCTCGTCGCAGTAGTCGTGGCGCACTTCCTCGGCGCTCATCATGCGGGTGGCGTAGCCGAACTTCTCGCGCATGAGCCGCGCCTCGGCGTCGAGGCCGACGAGCTTTTCTGGCCGGTGCGCGAGGTAGAGGTGGCCGCCGTCGTAGGCGTCGCAGTCGATCTGCGTGGTGAGGTGGCGAAAGTTCTCGAAGCCGCTGCGGATCTCGGCGTCGAGGCGCTTGGCGGTGTCGAGACCCCAGCGTTCGATCCACTGCGAGCGCTTGAGCCGGCCGCTCGCGTTCTGGCCCTGGCCGCCGCTGCGGCTGGAGCAGCCCCATGCGGCCTGGTTGGCTTCGAGCACGGTGGCGCGAATGCCGTGCTCCTGCGCGAGGTAGAGCGCGGTCGACATGCCGGTGGCGCCCGAGCCGATGATGGCCACGTCGACATCGATGTCGCGCACCAGCGGGCCGTCGTCTTCCGGCGGCTCACCCGCGCTGGCCACCCACCAGGTGGGCGCGTAGGCGCGGCCGGCGCCGGGGTCGGGGGCGCGCAGCGGGTCGTACTGCGGGTCGTAGGGGCGAAAGGGGGCCTGCGGCGGTTGTTGCTCGAACGCGGCGGCGTCGATGGCCGCGCTGGCGGTGGCCGTGGCGGAGGCGAACTGCACGGTGCCTGTCATGGTCATGAAGGGCTCCAGGAGAAGGGGAAGAAGAGGGCCGGAAAGAAGTGGGCCGAGGCGTGCTTGCCTACTTCGCGGCGGGCAGGTTCGGGCGTGCCTTGCGGAACACGTTCTTCAGGTGGATCTTTCCGCCCTTGAAGGTGAAGACGTCGATGCCGTCGGTCTCGATGCGGCTGCCGTCGGCGGCGGTGCCGGTGAAGGTCCACTGCGAGGTGCCGAAGTCGCCATGCACGAAGTGCTGGCCGTTGATCCATTGCGCGTCGGGCACGGCCTGCCATGCTGCGGCAAAGGCCTTGCGCACCGCCTCGGTGCCAACGTGGCGGGTGCCGCAGGCGTCGGGGCCGGCGGCGGTCTGGAAGATGCAGTCGGCCGTCATGAAGCTCATGAGGGCGTCGATGTCGTGGCGGTTCCAGGCGTCGCTGAAGGCGGCAAGGGTGTCGGTGGTCACTGAAGTGGAAGGCATTGCGGTCACGCGGGAACTCCGGAAATTGATGCGGCAAGAGTAGGCAGCCGCTTGCCGGCGCGATAGGGCCAGTTGGGAGGATTCGACCGAGCCAGAGCACCACAGACCGCAATGCCTGCCCTAAACTGCGGCGCACCATGCCCCCGAACCCGCGAGCCACCCAGTGGGCGCAGCTCTTCGCGCTGCCCGATCAACCGGCGCTGCCGCTGCAGGCTCGTTTGCGCGCCGCCGTGGTGCAGGCCATTCTTGAAGAGCACTTGGCGCCCGGCGCGCCGCTGCCTTCGTCGCGTGAGCTTGCTGCGTTGTTGGGGCTGAGCCGCAACACCGTTACCTCGGCCTACCTGCAACTGATCGACGAAGGCTTTCTGGAAGCGCGTCCGCGCAGCGGGGTGTTCGTGGCGCACGATGCCCGCCCGCTGTCAGCCGTGCATGCGGAGCCGCTGGTCGGGCGCAGCGGGCAGGCGAGCCAGCCGCCCGACTGGTCGGGTCGCGTGCTGCGCTCGTTGGTCGACAAGCCCACGCTGTCGAAGCCCGACCGGTGGCGTGACTATCCGTACCCTTTTGTCTACGGTAACTACGACCCGCAGTTGTTTCCCACAGAAGACTTCCGCGAATGCTGCGCGCGCAGCCTTGCACGCTCGCAGCTGCCGCACTGGACGCCCGATTTCGAAACCGACGACGTGCCCGACCTGATCGAGCAGATCCGCACGCGGCTGTTGCCCAAGCGCGGCGTGTTTGCGCTGAAGGAAGAGATCCTCGTGACCATGGGCGCGCAGCATGCCTACTACCTGCTGGCCGAGGCGCTGTTCGACGAACAGACGCGCGTGGGGCTGGAAGAGCCGGGGCATCCGCATGCGCGCAACAGCTTCTCGCTGCGGCAGCCGAAGTGGGTGGAGGTGGATGTCGATGAAGACGGACTGGTGGTCGATGCGCTGCCGGCGGCAGACTACCTGTTCGTTACGCCCTCACATCAAAGCCCCACGACCGCGACGCTGAGTCTCGAACGCCGGCAATGGTTGCTGCGCAAGGCCGAGCTGCAGGACTTCGTGATCATCGAAGACGACTACGAGGCGGAGAACCTGTACGAAGGCACGCCCATGCCCGCGCTCAAGAGCCTGGACAAGACGGGGCGGGTGATCTACGTGGGGTCGGTATCCAAGAGCCTGTCGCCCGCCTTGCGGCTGGGTTTCATTGTGGCGCCGCGTGCGTTGATAAAGGAGCTGCGCGTGATCAGGCATGCGATGGTGCGGCACCCGAGCGCATTCCTGCAGCATGCGTATGCGCTGTTTCTTTCGTTGGGGCACCACGAGTCGCATGCGCGGCGGGTGAACCACGCGATGCAGGAGCGGCTGGCAATTGCGGCGCAGGCGCTGCGCGACCATCTGCCTGATTTCGAATTCAGGCTGCCTTCAGGCGGGGCTTCGATCTGGGTGCAGGCGCCGACGTGGGTGGATGCCACGGAGCTGTCGCTGATGGCGCGCAGCCACGGGGTGTTGATCGAGGCAGGCGATGTGTTCTTTGCGCGGCCTCCTTACCCGTGTCCCTTCTTCCGGCTGCGCCTGTCGTCCATTGCGGCTTCGCAGATTCCAGCGGGCATACGGGCCTTGGGGATGGCCGTGGAAGAACTGGCCCTGGCGCGCGGCGAGAGGCGCCCGGCGGGTGGCCGGACCCACTGACTGACTGAGGAGCCGGGGGAGGCAACGCCCCGTCTGAGTGCTATGTGCACCAGAACAAGGGTATTCACCCATCGGCTGGCTCCATGCCCGCCCCGGTGCTGGTACTTCCTGGCTGGATGCGATGCGTGCAAAGTCGCTGCGAGATTCACCTACTGGAGAAACCCGATGACCATGTCCCGCCGTCTCCCCCTGCAACTCGCCGTGCTGGCCACCATGCTGGCAGCCTTGTGCGGAACCGCCTCCGCACAGCAAGCCAAGGAACTCACCTTCGCCCACCAGGACATGCTGGTTCCGCTGCGCCTCGTCATGGAGTCCGGCGAGGTCGAGAAGGCCACGGGCTACAAGATCAACTGGCGCATGTTCGCGGGCGGCGGTGACGTGATTCGTGCGATGGCTTCAGGCGACGTGCAGATGGGTGAAACCGGCTCCAGCCCGCTGACGGCCGCGGCCAGCCAGGGGCAAGATATCAAGCTGTTCTGGATCTCCGCCGACATCGCGAATGCAGAAGCGCTCATCGCACGCAACGCGTCGGGCATCAACAGCATGAAGGACCTGGCCGGCAAGAAAGTGGCCACGCCCTTCGTGTCGACCGCGCACTACCAGCTCATGGCCGGCATGAAGATGGACGGCGTCGACCCCAAGAGCGTGAACGTGATGAACATGCGCCCGCCAGAAATCGCGGCTGCATGGGAGCGCGGCGACATCGACGCCACCTTCATCTGGGACCCGGTGCTCTCGAAGATCAAGGCCAGTGGCAAGACCATCGCCACCTCGGGCAGCATCGGCAAGCGCGGCGCACCCACCTTCGAGGGCATCGTCGTCAACGCGAAATGGGCAGCCGCCAACGAGCCCTTCATGATCGCCTTCGTGAAGGCGCTCAACCGTGCGAACGAGGAATACAAGGCAACGGGCAAGAGCTGGACACCCGACTCGCCGCAGACCAAGGCCATGGCCAAGTGGACCAAGGCCGACCCGAAGGACGTTGGTGCGGCCATGGCGCTGTACACCTTCCCGACGATGGCCGAGCAGGTTTCGCCTACGTGGCTTGGTGGTGGTGCGGCCAAGGCGATGGCGAACACGGCGGCTTTCTTGAAGGAGCAGGGGCGGGTGCAGGAGGTGAAGCCTGACTACGGCGCTTTCGTCACTACTACCTACGTTGAGAAGGCGATGGGCAAGTAAAGGGGTGCGCTCACGCCGACGGCGTGCTCTGCTCCGCGAATGTCCCCCGGCCTTCGGCCTCCTCCTTTATTTCGCTGCGCAGAGCACACCATCGACGTGATCGTTCAGAGCACTGGTTGATCGGCCAGCACAACGGCAGCGCCCATGTGCGAATGGCACCGGGTGCTCCCCGCAGCGAAATAAAGGAGGAGCCGAAGGCGGGGGACATTCGCGGAGGGGAGTACCCGGTGTCATTCGCACGTACCCCGAACAAACGAACGGAAAACGGAGATCTGAAATGCCCACGCTAGACATCCGAGACCTGACGGTCAACTACGCCGTCAAAGGCGGCACGCTTCAGGCCCTGGCCCCCGTCAACTTGACGATGCGCGACGGCGACTTCGTAGTCGCGCTAGGCGCCTCAGGCTGCGGCAAGACCACGCTGCTCAACACCATCGCGGGCTTCCTGCCGCCATCCACCGGCGATATCCTGCTAGACGGTAAACCGGTAGTCGGCCCCGGTGCTGACCGCGGCGTGGTGTTCCAGAAGCATGCGCTGATGCCCTGGCTCAACGTGCGCGACAACGTAGCACTGGGCCTGCGGTTGGCTGGTGTGGGCAAGGCCGAACGCGACCGCATCGCCGAAGAAAAACTGGGCCTCGTAGGCCTGCAGAAATACGTCGACCGCGCCGTGTACGAACTCTCCGGCGGCATGCAGCAGCGTGTGGGTATTGCGCGCGCACTCGCCAGCGACCCGGCCGTGCTGTTGATGGACGAGCCCATGGGTGCGCTCGACGCTTTCACGCGCGAACAGGTGCAAGAGATTCTTCTCCAAGCCTGGTCCAAGTCGAACAAGATGGTGTTCTTCATCACCCACTCGGTGGAAGAGGCGCTGTTCCTCGCCACCCGACTCATCGTGATGAGCCCGAGCCCCGGGCGCATATCGCACGTGTATGACGACGTGCCTTTCTCTCGCCAGTACCTGTCGCACGGCGATTCGCGCAAGGTGAAGTCGGAGCCTGAATTCATCCGCATGCGTGAAGAAGTGCTGTCGATCATTCATCATCGCGAGGTTGCCCATGCCTGAGGTGTCGATTGCCGCATCCCCCGTCACCATGACGCCACTGCCTTCCAAACCCGCCGCATCGCCTGCACCCGCAGCAGGCGCCAAGCTCAAGACCAGCGCCTTCAAAGTGCCGGGCGAAGGCTCGAGCGTGACCATCAGCATCGTCACCGTCGTGGCGCTGGTGGCGCTGTGGTTCATCGTCACCAACATGGGCTGGGTCAAGCCGCTCTTCCTGCCCACGCCGCAGGCGGTGTTCCAGCAGTTCTACGAATACCTCACCGGCCAGGCCAACGACAAGCCGCTGTGGCAACACTTCCTGGCGAGCATGTTCCGGGTGTTCTCGGCCTTCTTCCTGGCCTGTGCCACGGCCATTCCCGTGGGCATCGCGATGGGCATGAGCCGCTTCTGGCGCGGCATCTTCGATCCGCCGCTGGAGTTCTACCGGCCGCTGCCGCCGCTGGCGTACCTGCCGCTCATCATCATCTGGTTTGGCATCGACGAGTTGCCGAAGGTGCTGCTGATTTTTTTGAGCTGCTTCGCGCCGCTGGCGCTGGCCGCGCGCTCGGGCATGCGCAGTGCTTCACAAGAGCAGATCAATGCGGCGTACTCGATGGGCGCGAGCTACATGCAGGTGATCCGCCACGTGATATTGCCCTCGGCGCTGCCCGACATCCTGGTGGGCATGCGCATCGCCATCGGCTTCGGCTGGACCACGCTGGTGGCCGCCGAGATGGTGGCGGCCAATATGGGACTGGGTCAGATGGTGCTGAACGCGTCGAACTTTCTGCGCACCGACATCGTCATCATGGGCATCATCGTCATTGGGGTAGTGGCTTATCTGTTCGACCTGCTGATGCGGTGGCTCGAGCGACGCCTTGTGCCCTGGAAAGGGCGCATGTAGTACCCGGCGCCGCCATGCGCACGGGCGGCTGTGGCGGCAGTGCCGGGCCCTCGGCCAGCGCGCCCATCGACTGCTCCAGAAAGTCGAGCATCGCGCGCATCGCGGCGCTGTTGTGGCGGCGCTGCGAGTACGCGGCATACAGCCAGTGGTCGCGCGGCATGTGCTCGCGCAGCACTGGCACCAGCGCTCCGCGTTCCAGGTGCGACTGCGCGAGCGGCTCCGGCACATAGACCACGCCCACGCCGCGCAGCGCCAGCTCGATCAGCGCCACGGCGTCGTTGGCTTCCAGCCGGCTGTGCACGGGCACGTCGTACGGCTTGCCGTCAGTCTCGAAGGGCAGGTGGGTGGTCGGTTTCGCCGAATAGCTCAGCACCTCGTGCCGGTTCAGGTCTTCGGGCGTCTGCGGCATGCCGCGCTGGGCCCAGTAGGCCGGTGTGGCGCAGACCACCATGTCGAACTGCACCAGCCGGCGCACGATCAGGTTCATGTCGTCGATGCGCCCGCCCGTCAAGTGAATGTCGATGCCTTCCTCGATCAGGTCGAGGTCGTCGTTGGTGAACACCAGGCTCACGTACACGTCGGGGTAGAGCTTGATGAAGCCGGCAATCACATCCGAGAGCCAGCCGGCGATCAGCCCGTGCGGTGCGCTCATGCGCAACCGCCCGCGCGGATGTGAGCCGTGGGCCTGCAGGTCGTTCAGGGTGTTCTCGGCCATCGTCACCAGTTGCGTGCTGCGGTCGAGCAGCACCTGGCCGGCATCGGTGAGGCTAAGGGAGCGGGTGGAGCGGTTCAGCAGGCGCACGCCGCTGCGGGTTTCGAGCTCTGCCACGTAGCGACTCACCGTGGCTTTCGACATGCCCAGCGAGATCGCTGCGCGGGAGAAGCTGCGCCGGAACGCGACTTCACGGAATGTTTTGATGAGATCGAGGCCGTCCATGGTGGGGCATTGTTCCAGCATCGGGGATGAGGCCGTGGGGTGTAGGGGCATACCGTGGCCCGTGGCTATACTGCGCCGGTCACGTCAAAAAGAGGCGTGATCGGGATTGGCCTCCCGCTGAAATCACTGCGACGAAAGCCGCAGCCACCCCGCAGGGTCTGCGGCTTCGTCGTTCGTGCCTCCAGTTTTGGCGGCTCGATGGGCGGGCGCGAGCCCGGCCGGTTTCACGCAAGTGGTTTCCCGGTAGGCCAACCCGTCGAGCCGCCGCCTCCGATTGGCCTCGGGTGCGTCGGTTTCAGCAAACCGAAACCCTTGGAGGCCATTCATGGCTGTATCTGCTCGCGCGTCTGCGCACGTCTCTTCGTTTCCCGAATCTTCTGAAACCGCCAGCGTTGAATCGCTTGTGCTGCAGGCTTGTGATGACGTCGACAGCCTGCACGCTGTGCATCGTGCATATGCATGTCTGGAGAAGCTCATCGTTCCACAGGGCATGAACGATACGGAGGAGGTCTATCCGACGCGCATCGAGCTCAGTGCCTTGATGCAGTTGATCAACGAGGAATTACAGCGGCGTATCGAAGCGGCCGAGGTCTCGATTCAGTCGTGGCGGGTTGCAGCGGGCGAGGGCGGTGCGCAATGAAATGCCTGCGCTGAATCATTGGTCGTGTTAGGGCGCAGGTGTCTGCTTTGGGGCCCAGAGCCGCCGGTGAGCAAGGTGCGAAGCAGACGCTCGATGCCCAAGTTAAGCGACGTCAGAGCCGTAGGCGAAGGGCACCATCAGGCCGGAAAATGGTGAAGCCATAACCCTTGTTGACACCGCCTAACCGATCAGTTAGATCTCATATGGCGTCGATCATTTCAGCAATCGCGTCTTTTCCGGTGTAGCCCGTAACGAAGCTCCAGCCGGCGAACGCTGACCACATGAACTGTGAGAGTGGCTTCAATTGATCTTCGTGATCAGACCAGTAACGGCTGCGTTGTAGCACCTGGGTGAAATTGCGCATGAAGCTGAACACCTTCGCATCGGAAACTTCGATCGCAGTAAGTGCGTAGTCGAGTTCATTGCGAAACATGTCGAGTTCGCGCACGAGAGAAGCGACGTACTGCTCGTTTAGTCCGTTTAGGACGGCATGCCAGCGATCTTGATCGCGTGAAACCTTGGTCTTGAAGAACTCCTTAAACTTCTCCAATTCCATGAGTTCGTCAATGAGATCCGAGGCGGCGGGCTCGCGGCATGCCCATAAAAAGTGAGTTATACACTGGCGTTTAAGGTCGTCATAGCGGCGAAGCAAATGGGCCTTAACTCGCCTCTTCTTCTGCCACGCTGGGAGCCTGACTACTAAGACGTAAACAAATAGGCTGACGACAATACCTACAGCGATATCGAAGACGACTTGGTTGCCCGTTGAGAAGGGCTTGAAGAGTTGCTCAAACGAAGTTCCCTTGACGAACTCCGGCCGTGGGTCTGTGCTTGACTTGAGCATAAGTAACAAACTGACCACGCCGAGTAGCCAGAGCGCCAAGTCGAGTACGTTTCGATAAAGGAATGATCGCATCGGTGCAGTTTTGTGAGGCCTAACATTTGGCATGAGATGCGACTGAAAGCACGAAGCGTGCGCCAGCCAACAACCATATGGCATAGCGTGTTGGCTATGTCTTGAGCACCTTGCATCGCAATGATGGCAGCTTAGTGGTGAATGGATGAATGTCCGCGGTTGGCCGGAAGTGGCTGACCTATGCTACTTCGGAGCCACTGCTCACAAGAGACTCCAAGAGGAAGAGCGCCTCTTCGAAGTTGAGAGCCCTCGAGCGATGCGCGGTGCTTCGCGCGCTCCGGCCAGTAGAACTGTGCGTAAGCCTTGCACAGCTTTCCGTATGGTGGATCATGTTGCTGTCCACTGCGAACTCACGCCTGAAGTATTCGGTCGAGATATCCTCAGAATCGAGGGCGAAGTCTGCCGGTGAGGCTCCTTTTATCAGCCAGGTCGATACGCTACTAGGGCAGCCAGCTTGAATCTCCTCCTGCAGGGATCGGATGGTTTCAGGCGACAACTTCTCGCAGATCTTCAAGACGACGCCAGCGAGATCGCCAGCAGCGGTAGCTTGTTCCTCATCGATGATCTCGATAGATTTCGCGTCGATCGCAGCCCGGTGACAAGCGTGGAGAACCTCTGCAGTCCAACGTCCGCTATGCGTGTTGGATGCGTTAGCGAAGAGGTACACGTCGGGAAATCGAACTCGATAAGACATGGCGCAATATAAGACGCTTCTGCCCAAATTCTGCAGCATGGCTAAGGCCCGCTATTGGCCGACTGTAGTCGGTCACTGCCTCCGGAGCCTTGGGGCCCAAGCCGTCGTGCAGTCATTGAAGGCTCTCACTTGAACTTGCCGCAACAGCATGCGGCTTTACACGCACGCTTCGCCGCAACTCAGATGGCCTGCCGCTTTTTCTATGCGGACCTCGGCGCTTCGTTTCGCGCCAGCCAAAGCCCACTCGCAACGATCAACGCCCCACCACCCAGCGTCCACGCATCAGGCGCGGCCTGCCAGAACAACCAGTCCAGCACAAGCGCCCAGGCGAGGGCGCTGTACTCGAAGGGGGCGATGGCGGCGGCCTGGCCGTGGCGGAAGGCCTCGGCGATGGCCAGCTGGCCCAGAAAGCCGCTGATGGCCAAACCCGCGAGCACCCACGCGTGCTGGGCCTGTATGGGCACCCATTGCGGCGCCGATAACAGGCTACCGCCCACTGCCATGCCGGCCGTGGTCCAGAAGACCAGCGCGGCGCTCGATTCGGTGCGGCTGATGAGCCGGCCCAGCATGTTCGACAGCGCATAGCAGACTGCGGCCACCAGAATCGCCACAGCGCCCACCGAGAGGAAAGCCCCCTGCTCGGGCCGCAGTGCGATGACGACACCGATGAAGCCCAGCCCGATGGCGATCCAGTGCCGCGGCTGGACCGATTCGCCCAGCATCGGCACGGCGATGAGCACCATCAGCAGCGGAGCGATGAAAGTGAGTGTGTAGGCCTCTGCCAGGCCCAGGGTCTTCAGGCCATGGACGAAGAGCACGAGCATCGTCATGTTCAGCGCGGTGCGCAGCAGGTGCAGGCGCCAACGCAGCCGGCGGCTGAAAACGCCGGCTGCCTCGCGCCGCCAGACGATGTACAGGCACACCAGGGGCAGGGCGGTGAGACCGCGCAGTGCCATCACCTGCACCGGCGGGTAGTGCCCGGCCAGGTTCTTGAGCAGCGCGTCCATGCAGGCGAAGAAGGCGCAAGCCAACAGCATCGCGGCGATGCCGCGCAGGGTTCCGGTCGATTGCATGGTCGGGTTGTCTCGCGGCAGTGGCCAGGGGAAGGGACTTGTTCTTGACCGCCCAGCATAGGTGCTGCGAACGTCTGGTCCTGGCCGATAGTACCCATCCGCAGGTATTGCCAGAACGTCGGAAGCCAGTGCTTGCGGTTCTTCCAGACTTGGCGGCGAACTCACGCTGTGCTTTCTGGAGAAAATGGACCCACCCGAAACCGGGCATGAGGGGATCAAGATGTCAGCCGACGACTGGTGGAAGTGCGGAATCGTCTATCAGGTCTACCCGCGTTCGTTCCAGGACAGCAACGGCGACGGCATCGGAGACCTGGGCGGAATCCGCGCCCGGCTGGATCATCTGGTCTCGCTCGGCGTCGATGCCGTCTGGATCTCGCCGATCTATCCCTCGCCGATGGCCGACTTCGGGTACGACATCTCCGATTTTTGCGACATCGATCCGCGCTTCGGCACGCTGCACGGCTTCGATGCGCTGGTGCAGGAGGCCCACGCGAGAGGGCTCAAGCTCATCCTGGACTTCGTGCCCAACCACACGTCGGACCGTCATCCGTGGTTTGTGCGCAGCCGCAGCGCACGCAGCGATCCGCGACGCGACTGGTACATCTGGCGCGACCCGGCGCCTGGCGGCGGGCCGCCCAACAACTGGCTCAGCAATTTCGGCGGCCCGGCCTGGGCCTTTGATTCGGCCACCGGCCAGTACTACTGCCATTCGTTCCTGAAGGAGCAGCCAGACCTCAACTGGCGCAACCCCGAAGTGCGAGCCGCGATGTACGAGGTGCTGCGCTTCTGGCTTCGGCGCGGCGTCGACGGATTCCGCGTCGACGTGCTCTCTCAGATCATCAAGGACGAGCAGTTCCGCGACAACCCGCCGAACCCGGACTTCGCCGAGGGCCAGGACCCATTTTTTCGCTGGCTGATGCTCTACAACACCGACCTGCCGGAGGTGCAGCCGATTGTGGCCGAGATGCGTCGCGTGGTCGACGCGTTCAGCGACACACGCTCGTCGCGCGTGCTGATCGGCGAGCTCTACCTGCCGCTCACACGCCTGGTCGCCTACTACGGACTCAACGGCCAAGGTGTGCTCGAAGGCGTGCAACTGCCCTTCAACTTTCAGCTGATCGCAACCGAGTGGCAGGCGGCGCGCATCGACCGCTTCGTGCGCGACTACGAAGCCGCCTTGCCCGCCGGCGCCCAGCCGAACTGGGTGCTGGGCAACCACGACAGATCCCGCATTGCGAGCCGCGTCGGGCCACAGATGGCGCGGCTCGCGGCCATGCTGCTGCTCACGCTGCGCGGCACGCCGACGCTCTACTACGGCGACGAGATCGGCATGACGGACGTTCCCATTCCCGCCGATGAAGTGCAGGACCCGTTCGAGAAGAACAAGCCCGGCATGGGCCTGGGTCGCGACCCGGAGCGAACACCCATGCAGTGGAGCGCCGCAGAGCATGCGGGCTTCACGACCGGTACGCCGTGGCTGCGCCTGGCAGCCGACTGGCCCACGAACAATGTGGAAGCGCAATCACACGACGCAGGGTCGATGCTGGCGCTCTACCGGCGCCTCATCGCGTTGCGCCGCGCGCAGCCTGCGCTGAACCGAGGCAACTATGAAGCGCTTGAAACCGAAGGCGAGGTGCTCGCCTATGCGCGCAACGGCGAAGGGCAGCGGCTGGTGGTGCTCTTGAACTTCGGCGCCACCCCGGCGCCGATTTCGCCAGCGTTGATGCCGCGCCAGCCGGTCGTGCTGGCATCGACCGATCCTGCGCGCACCGAGTTCATCAAGGGGCCCCTGGTGCTGGCGCCTTGCGAAGGCGTCGTTATCGGCGCCGTGAACGACAAAGGTCCGAGGACACGATGAGCAATCAAGACTTGCCGGTCTGGATCTCGACGTAGCTGCGCGCATGCCAGCGCACCCGAACGGGCCACTTCGCATCGGCGATGGTTTCCGAGTTCACGTCCTTGCCGCTGCCGTAGTTGATCTGCCGGTCGGGGCGCCTGTTGATGCTGATCAGCAGCACGATGCGACTGCCTGCCGCGAGCCTGCAAGCGGTCACGCGTTCGGCGGTGAACGCAAGCAGCTGACGCTCGCCGGCCCGAAGAAGCCGGCGACGCACGCGATGGCCGGCGTAGCTGGCGCGGAAGTCATAGGGATCGAACAGCAGTTGGTATTCGCCGCTTTCCGTCTGCTCGTACAGCGAGATGTTGAAGTCCACGTCCTGCCGCGAGGGCGTGATGTCGAACACGCCGCGCAGGCTGCCGACGATCTCGGTGTCCTCCGGGAGCGGATCACTGACAAAGCTGATGCTGTTGCGCGCCGGCAGTTGATTCGCGCGCAGCGCGTCCGGCCACGGGATGCGCACGTCGCGCCGATCGGCGAGATCGACCGAGAGCCGCGCGCTGCCACCGCCTTCGGACGGCGACGGCAACAGGCGGTGCGGCTCGTCGCGCTCGCGGGTGTCGAGGTAAAGGCGCAGCCGGGTGTGCTGGGGCGCGTCCAGCGTCGGCACATGGCGCCACTGGTCCGCGCCCATCACCTGGTAGTTGACGCGATCCATCAGCAGAGAAGGCTTGTTCGCGCCCTTCAGGATGTGGTCGAGCCATTGGTAGCGCAGCTCGGGCAGGTCGACGCGTGCGACGGGGTCAAGCGTGTAGCCGCGCAGCGTCGGCGCCGTGCCGCGCCGGATCGAGGCCGCGTCGTAGGGGCCGAGCAGCAGCGTCGTGTCGGCCTGCGGCCGGTTGCGACGATGCTCCTGGTGGAAGTAGAGCGCGCCGGCATCGGCACCGTAGTAGCCGGCGAAGCTGAGCACCGGGATGTCGATTCGCGCAAACTGCTCCGCCGACGGCAAGAACTTCTGCCAGTAGCGATCGTGGCTCGGGTGCGTCAGCCAGGTTCGGACCAACCTGCTGCGCTTGCCCAGCAGGACGCGGTCTATGTCCCAGTAGGGGCGATTGCCACGGTACCAGCGCGCGTCGAGTGCCTGCCATATCGCGTCCGGGCCTGCGTCTGCGTCGATGCCGGCCCGCAGGGGCTCGGCAGCCGCGTGCTCCTGCGCCCAGCGGACCATGGCGTTGCGGAAGATTTGCCCGGCCATCGGGAAGTCGATGCCCGGCGCCATCGGCGCGATCGTAGCGATAGCCTTGAGTGCCGCCGGCCTTCTGCGGGCGGCGGCCCAGGCGGCGTAGCCGGAGTAGCCGTCGCCGAGCATGGCGACGCGACCGTCGCTCCACGCCTGCCGGGCAATCCAGTCGATGACGGCGACGGCGTCTTCACCGTCGCGAACGAACGGCCACACGGCGCCCTTGCCGTCGGGTGTGCGTCCGCGCACGTACGCCGTGACGCCGACGTAGCCTTTGGCGGCGCTGAGATGCGCGTCGTCCTCGGCGGGATCGAGCGTGAAGCGCAGCAGCGTCGGCAGGGCTGCGTTCGCGCGGCCGGGCCGAATCAGGCTGGCATGGATGACACCCCCGCGCACGGGAATCCTGACGTCAGTCTCTGCCACGTAACGGTTGCGGTTTTCCGCCGCGAACAACTCGGGCAGCAGCGCACTGAAGCTGCGACGCGACTGGTACGAAAGCCAGGTTCGCACGAGCGCCAGCGCATCGGCCTCCGGGAGGCTGCCCTTCGCGCGCCAGAGGTCGAAAGCCTGACGCAGCGGCTCTCTGTACACCGCCAGCGGGGTTTCGAGCCGCGCCATGATGGCCTGGGCCTGCGCGTTGTCGAGCGGCGACACCAGCTCCCGGAACGAGCGCGCGTAGGCTTCGGCGAAGCCTATGCGCTGGTCCGCTTCGAGCAAGCGTGCGTGCGCATAGATGCCGTCGAGGATCGCACGCTCGATCAGGCCGTCGAACGGCTTGCCCTGGCGGCGGCTGCGTAGGGACGCGCTGCTGTCGTAGGCTGCACGGTAGGCGCCGCTGACGATCTGCAGGGCTGTCACGTTGGCCAGGAAGACATCGGTGTCCGCCTCCTGGTACACCGGCAAGATGCGCTCGGCCAGATCCCGCATCAGGTCCGCCGCGGTGGCATCGTCAGGATCGCGCGGTGGCCGGAACCCAAAATCCGCCGCCCAGGACCAGGTTGACCAGGCGGGCAGCGCAAAAATCAGTCGCATGAGGGCGCGACGCGCACGACTGACGGTTGACACGGGGCGTCTCATGGTCGCTGCTCCTCGGGCACGGCGTTCGGCGCTTTGACCAGGTGCACCACCTGCGTGAACAGCCGGTCGTGCGCCTCTCCGGCCGAGCCTATGTGAACAATGCCCGTGTGCGTGAGCTTGCCCAGCACGTCGATGATGAGTTCGAGCGTGTCGTCGTCGAACGCGCCGAAGGCTTCGTCCATCACCAGCCAGGGCGGTGCCTGCAGCACCACGCGGGCGAAGCCCAGCCGCAGCTGCTCGTCCATGCTGAGCTCGCTCTCCCAGCGCCCCGTCTTGTTCAGCAATGGTTCCAAACGCTGGAGGCCCACACTCGCCAGCGCGGCCACCATGGCTTCTCTCGGATAGGTCGACGGCTCCATCGCATACGACAGCACTTCGGCCAGCGTGCCGCGGGGAATGTAAGGCGTGCCGCGCGGCATGTAGTGAATCGTCTCGCCGGCGGGCCGGCGCACGGTGCCGCAGCCCCAGGGCCAGAGGCCCGCGAGCGCCCGGAACAGCAAGGTCTTCTCGGTGCCCGGTGTGCCGAGAATCAAGACGCGCTGACCGCGGTGCAAGACGAGACCCGGTGCGTCCAGCCGATCGTGGCCGCTCCAGGAGCGAACCTCGAGCGCTTCGATCGCGAGCGTCCCGGCTTCGCTCTCCTCATAGGCGATGCGGCTGCCGCCTGCCTGTGCCTCCAGATCGGAGGCCAGCATCCGACGCAGGTCGGCGACACGCAGCAGCGTGGCGCGCCAGTCGGCAATGATGCTGAAGTTGTCGACGAACCAGCGCAGCGACGACTGCGCCTGCGTGAAGGCCGCGGCAGCCATCATCAAGCCACCGAACGAAACCTTCCCCGAGAAGTAGAGGGGGGCGGCCACCAGTGTCGGCGCGATGATGGTGACCCAGCCGAAGCCCGCGGTGACCCAGGTCAGGTTGGTCAGCCCGAGCACCACGCGCGACGTGGCGCGCAAGACGTCGCCGAAATGCATGGCGACGCGACGCTTCTCGTCGGCCTCGCCACCAGCCAGGGAGATGCCGTCGAGATGCTCGTTGATGCGCGTCAGCGAGAAGCGCAATTCGCCTTCACGCGCGTAGCGCTCGGCGTTGCGCGAGATCAGGCCGTTGCCGACCCAGTAGGTGACCAGCGAGCCGGCGATCGCATAGGCAATTGCCGCCCACAACATGAAGCCCGGCAACACGTGGTCCTTGCCGTCGAAGAAGAGGCTGAAGTCCTTGGAGAGGACCCACAGCACGCTCGCGAAGCTGCCGAACAGCATCGCTGCCTGCAACAGACCCACGCCGAGGGTGACCGACAGATCGCACAGCTTCAGCGTGTCGTCGTGCATGCGCTGATCCGGATGGGCCCCCATCGGGCCGCTGGCCTGGAGCCAGAACGCCCGGCGCGGCTGCAGCCACAGCCCCACGATGTCATTGACCACGGCCTCGCGCAGCTTCAGCTGCAAGGTTTCGCCAAGCCACCTCTGCGCGACATTCAAGACCAGCAGCACGCCCGCAATGATCGCGAAGACGCCTACCTGCACGACGAATTCGCTCAGGTCGCGACGCGAGATCGCATCGTAGAACGGCTTGTTCCAGCTATTGAGCTCGATCTGTCCATACGCCGTGAGCGCGACGACCACGACGATCGCGCCCATCAGTACGACAAGCGTTTTCGCGACCGGGGACACCCGCAAGGCGCCGAGCAACTCGCTGACCTGACGGAAGAAACCGACCTTTGCAGCCGGCTCGACACGGTTCCCTGGCCTTGCGTTCATCGCCACTGCGGCGCCTGACAAGCGGCGGCCGCGATGCGGCGCGCCGAGACACACGAAATGAATGCGGCGTGGCTCCAGGCCAGTTGCTTCGCCGAGGTCTGCGCGCCGCTGTGCTGGTCGAACTGTTCCGACAGATCACCACCGGCCGGCGTGTATGCGCGTACGGTGGCGAGGTAGGCGTCGCCGCGCTCCATCCATTGGCTCCAACGGCGTGCATCGCCGCCCATCGCCGCAGCGCGGAAACAGAACTCGGCGGCGCCGAGCGTCGAGAAGTAGTACGCGCCGCCCGAGTAGTACACGTCGCCGGCGTACCGACCCATCGCCGCGCCACGGCCTGCAGCACGGCCGTGGTTGATCGGATAGGCCGCATCGAACAGCGCGTCGAGTCGCGCCAGCGTGGCCTGCATGCGCGGATCGGTCGGTCCATGCGCAGCCTCGGTGCCGAGGCTATGGATCGCCGACAGGATCACCGCGATGTCCAGCGCCTTCGGACTGGGCTGGCCGTCCGCCAGCACGCGCGAACGGTAGTAGCCGCGCGCCGAGTCGCGATCGTCGGGCAGTTCATCTACCCAGTAGTCGTCGAGCAGGCGGAGCACAGCCTGCGACTCCTCCCGGCAGCGCTGCGCCTGCGCCGTGTCGCCCAGGCCCTCCAGCCATGCCGCGCCTTCGGCCAGAGCGGCCCCTGCAACGCGCAGCGTGTAGTAGTGATGGCCGCTTTCCTCCTCCCAGATGTCGTACGACGGCTCGCGCCAGTGACGCAGCGTGAAGTCGATGTCGAAGCGAATCAGCGGCGTGACCTCCGCCAGCAGGGCCGCGTCGAGGTGCCCGCCGGCCGCCCAGCGCAGCAGCGCCAGCGCGCGCAATGGCGGCCCGTCGTGCTGGGGGCGCGCCCACCGGAGGATGTCGAGCGTACCGTCGGGGTTCACCCTCGTTTCGGCGACGACGGCATCGCCGTGGACGCTCGCGAGGTCATGGTCCTCGCGCAGAAACTGCAGGAGTTCGGGGGCCACGCGCGCTCTGCGGCCCTGCACCGCGGCAACCGCGCGGCCGTCGAGTCCGTTCACGGCAAGGCTGAAGCGGGTGAAATCGCGCAGATGCTGCAGGGCTTCGTCGCCGATGCGTCGGTCGACGTAGAGCAGGCGCAATGCATCGATGACGACAGCAGAGTCCCGGAACCAATGAAAGAAGTAGTCCGGGTCTGGGTCGTAATTACCAAGCACGGGCGAGGCGACGATGGCTCCGGCGACCGGCCTTATGGTCTGGCCGAAGCCTTCGCGGTGCTTGACGATCGACACCGGCGAGATACTTGACAGCATCGCGCTCGCCGAATGGGACAACTGCCCTTCGAGCCAGGACTCGAAAGCCGGGTCTTGCTGGCTCGCCACGCTGAAGGTCACGGTGCAGGCGACCCGAGATGCGGGCTGCTGAAGTCCAGGCGGCGCAGCCCGGTCTGCACTTCGGGCACGCTCATGAACAGTTTCCACAGAAGGCCCGTGCGATGGTTCTCCATCATCACGACGATTGGGCCCTGGTCGATGGCGAGAAAAGTCTCCGCGAACCAATCGCGCCGTTCGCAGAACGCATCGACGAAGCCGTAGTCCTTCCACAATCGCGTGCCATGCACCGTGAGGAGATGCCGCAGAACCCGCATCACCTCGGTGGGCGCATACGGCAGGCTGGCCAGCGCGGCCGTCGGCGAAATGGTGCCGTTGTCGATGTCAGGGGCGTGCGCGAGGTAGCCGTCGGGGTCGTCGCTGGCGGTCAGGCCCCAGCACGATTCGCCGTAGCCCGGGTGGCCCTGAGGATTGGCGACGCAGTGCGCACGGTTGATCTGCAGGTGGCGGCAGTTGAGATCCCAGTAGTCGGCGTAGCGATCCTTCAGGCCGCGCGGATCGAGGCCGCAGAACGAGTAATGCGTGAAGAACAGCGGGCCGCCGTACGGCATGCCCAGCGGTATCTCGATGCCGTAGTACGACCGGCCGTTGAGGAAGCCGGACCCCGCCGCGAAGCCGCGGTGGTACACCCGCGGATCGATCGCATGGCGCGGCGCGGCCGCGGCCAGCAGGTAGGTGATGAGGCACTCGTTCCAGCCGCGCACTTCATGGTTCATCGCCCAGCCGTGGTTCGGGCTCCAGTGCCAGTACAGAACGTCCCGTCCGCCCTGGGTGAACCAGTTCCATTCGACGTCGTGCCACAGCGTGTCGATGTCGCTGCGCAACCGGCGCGCCGCGGCCGTGTCCTCGCTGAAATACTGGCGCGCACAGAGCAGGCCCATGCAGAGGAACGAGGTCTCGACCAGATCGCCCGCGTCGTCCTTGGGGCTCATCGGGATCGTCTCGCCACTCGCTGCATCCATGAAGTGGGGGAAGGCGCCGTGGTAGCGCCTGGCGCGAAAGAGGGCGTCCCGCATGCGCCCCAGGCGCTCCAGCGCCGCGTTTCGCGTGACCCAGCCGCGCTCCACCGCGACGATCATGGCCATGATGCCGAAGCCCGTGCCGCCGATCGCGACCCTGTCGTCGGCCAGGTCTTCGCCCGTGGCGCTGACGAGCGTGCGGCGGTCGAGCGCCAAGCCGCTGTCGGCATCCGCACCGTCCCAGAAATATCGGAAGGTCTGCCGCTGCACGGCGTCGATCAAGGCCTCATCGGGCAGGGCTGCCAGTGCCCTCGGGTTCCTGTCATCCATCAACACGAACGGCTCCTTTCGTTGTTGTCCCGGGTGTCACTTTTGGTTTCACCGAATCATCGGCGGCGCCACGTGGCAGAGGGCTCTCCGCCCGCAGCATGCCATCATTAAGGCCCTTGGGTTCTATTCGAAATCCCTGATGAGCCGCATCGACACCCTCTTGGCCCGGATGACACTAGCCGAAAAGCTGGGTCAACTGACGATGACTGCCTCCGGCTACACGGTCACCGGGCCGGTGCTCGCGGGGGACTCCACGCAGTCGATCATCGACGGCACCGTCGGCAATCTTCTGAACATGGTCGGCGCCGGCCCCACGCACGAGATGCAGCGACTGGCCGTCGAGAAGTCACGGCTCGGCATTCCGCTGCTGATTGGCCTGGACATCATTCATGGCCATCGCACGCTCTTTCCGATCCCGCTTGCGGAGGCCGGCACCTTCGACGAAGACCTCTGGGAGCGCACGGCGCGGGAAGCCGCGCGCGAAGGCGCTGCCGACGGCCTGGCGATGACTTTCGCGCCGATGCTCGATGTATCGCGCGATCCCCGCTGGGGCCGCACCGCGGAAGGACCCGGCGAAGACCCCTGGCTCAACGCGCGCATCGCGCAGGCCAAGGTGCGCGGCTTTCAGGGGGCCGATCTGTCGTCGGCCGAATCGCTGGCCGCCTGTGCGAAGCATTTCGTCGCGTACGGCGCAGTCACCGCGGGGCGGGAGTACGCCGCCGTGGACATCTCCGAGCGCACCTTGCACGAGGTGCACCTGCCGGGCTTCGCAGCAGCGGTGCGTGCCGGCGTCGCAACGCTGATGCCCGCCTTCACCGATCTCAATGGTGTGCCGATGACGGCGCACATCCCCTTGCTGCGCGACTGGCTGCGCGGCGAGATGGGCTGGGACGGCGTCATCGTCAGCGACTACAACGCGATCGCGGAAATGATCAAGCACGGCGTCGCGGCCGATCTCGTCGACGCCGCGGTACTGGCGCTGAAGGCCGGCGTCGACATCGACATGATGGCCGACGCGTATCGCAAGGGCCTGCCGATTGCGCTCGAGCAGGGACGGGTGACGATCGAAGAGATCGACGCGAGCGTGCGCCGCGTGTTGCGGCTCAAGGAGCAGCTCGGTCTGTTCGACGACCCCTACCGCCGCGGCGCGACACCGGAACTCGCGACGGTTGTCGCCGAGCGGCACGCTGTGGCGCGCGACGCCGCGCGCAAGGCCATCGTCATGCTGAAGAACGAGCGGGACGCCCTGCCTTTGCCTGCTGCGGCGAAGGCGCTGTGCGTTATCGGCCCGCTGGCCGACGCAAGCACCGAGATGAAAGGCCCGTGGTGGGGTGCCGGCGAACACGAGCCGGCCGCGAGCGTGCTTGCCGGCTTGCGCGCCGCGCTGCCGCAGACCGACATACGCCACGCGTCGGGCGTCGCCATCGAGAGTGATGACGACAGCGGCATCGAAGCTGCCGTCGCGCTGTGCGACGGCGTCGACGCCGTCCTGCTGTGCCTGGGCGAGCGTGCCACGATGAGCGGCGAGGCCGCGAGCCGCGCCACGCCCGCGCTTCCCGGCCAGCAACAGGCTCTGGCCGAAGCGGTGACGGCACGTGCACACGCGCTCGGCATCCCCGTCGTCGCAATCTTGTTCTCGGGCCGCCCGCTCGTCGTCCCCTGGCTGGCCGAACACGCCGATGCGCTGCTGGCTGCGTGGTTTCTCGGCGTCGAAGCCGGCCATGCGATCGCCGACGTGGTCACGGGCCGGGTAACGCCTGGCGGTCGCACACCGATGAGCTGGCCGCGCGCCGTCGGGCAGCTGCCGATCTACTTCGGCCAGCGTCCCACCGGCCGGCCGATGAATCCCGCCGACTACTTCACGAGCAGGTACCAGGACGTCGAAAATACGCCGCTGTATGCCTTCGGCCACGGCTTGACCTACGGCCAATTTGTCTACGACGAGCTTCAGGTCGAGCCGCGGCGCGTGCGCGAGCAGGACACGCTGAAGATCAACGTCAGACTGCGTAACGTTGGCGCGCGCGAGGCTGAAGAGACCGTCTTCCTGTTCGTTCGCGGCAAGCTAGGCCGTGTCACCCGGCCGCTGCTGGAACTCAAGGGCTACGCGAAGCTGCGATTGATGCCGGGCGTTGCCGGCTCGGTGAGCCTGGAGCTGCCGGTGGCCGAGTTGCGCTACCTCGGGCCGGACCTGCAGCCTTTGTTCGAGGCGGGCGAAGTCGAGATCCTCGTCGGGCCGAGTGCCGAGCAATCAGGGTTGCTGCGGCAGACCATCGAGTTGTGTTGAAGCCCTAGGGGGTAGGGGCATACCGTTGCCCGTGGCTATACTGCGCCGGTCGCGTCAAAAAGAGGCGTGATCGGGCTTGGACTCCCGTTGAAATCACTGCGACGCAAGCCGCAGTCACCCCGCAGGGTCTGCGGCTTCGTCGTTCGTGCTTCCAGTTTTGGCGGCTCGATGGGCGGGCGCGAGCCCGGCCGGTTTCACGCAAGTGGTTTCCCGGTAGTCCAACCCGCCGAGCCGCCGCCCCCGCTTGGACTCGGGTGCGTCGGTTTCAGCAAACCGAAACCCTTGGAGGCCATTCATGGCTGCATCTGCTCGCGCATCTGCGCGCGTCTCTTCACTTCCCGAATCTTCTGAAACTGCCAGCGCTGAATCGCTTGTGCTGCAGGCTTGTGATGACATCGACAGCTTTCACGCTGTGTATCGCGCTTATGCGTGTCTCGAAAAACTCATCGTTCCGCAACGTGTGAACGACAGCGAAGAGGTCTATCCGACGCGCGCCGAACTCGGCGCTCTGGTGCGGCTGGTCAATGAAGAACTGCAGCGGCGTATCGAGGCGGCCGAGGCCACGATTCAGTCGTGGCGTGTTGCCGCAGGCGAGGGCGGTGCGCAATGAAAAGCTCGCCATGAACCGTCGGCTTTGGGCCTCTTTGCTCCGGCCTTGCGCGAAGCTACAGTTGGCCAGCAGCGTTCGTTGGATTTGGCGGCCCGTCAGCGGAGGAGCTGCTGCAAAATTGCCGATCTCATGACTTTTATCTGGCCCCGTCTAACCAAGGTCTTGTCTGCATGGAGCATCGCCACACTGTGCGCGTGCGGTGCCTTCGTGCTGCACGCGAGGAGTCTTCCTGCGGACGATCTGTTGATGGCCAGCACGCTCGGCTTCCAAGTCATGACGAGCCTTTTAATGGTCGCGCTGCCGAGCTCGCTTTGTCTCTTCGTTTTCTTGGGAGTGGGCGCGATAGTCAAAGGATGGCTTGCTGGGCGCGGCGCGGGCATCTCCAAGGGGAGTTGCCGCTGACGGCAAGAACCAGTCGTTTGCCGCTCCTGCAGAATGCGACCGGTGGATGTTTTCAGTACTCGCGCAAAGCGCACATCGACAAGCCAGTCCAAATCATCATGAATGAACAAGAATGGATTGAAATCGTTCAAGCACTCGGAGCGTCAGATGTTGACATTGCCGTGGATGCGGCTGAGCGCTTGGATGTACGAGCAAGCGTTGATGACGTGCCTCGCTTGCTGACCCTGCTGCGACATGAAGATTTCTTTATCCGCGAGGCCGCCGCCTGGCCGTTGTGTCACCTAGCAGGGCCTCTAGTTTTGAAGGAGCTTTTCACTGCCTACCAATTGGGCTTTGAGCAAGGCCATGACAACGATGGCTTCACTGCCGCCCTGCTTGACATGGATCTGGCCAACGCCAAGAAACCCCTCGGCGCGTTGCTCGAAATCGGCGATGAAATCGAGAAATCTCACGCGGCTTGGCTGCTCCAGTTTTGCTAGCGGTTTCGCCGCCCAAAGCGGAAGTAGGGTCTCCCCAGATGCGGACGTTCAAGGAGTTCATCGGCTGCGGGTGCTAGTTGTTGCCCTATCGCACAGCAGGGCCCTCCGGTAAACGCGCCAACGCCTCGGTAAGCAATGCGTCTGGATCCCCGGGCACAAAAATTCGATTGAATGCGTTGGCGAGGTCCTCGCTGGCTATCAGAATGACACCATGCCGGAGCGCTTGGTCTTGATTGGCAATCTGCTCGCGAGGGATCCTGCAAACTAGCGCGGCTGATACAGGGTTGAGATGGCGGTTTTCCGTCAGGGCGCGAACCATTGAGGTTCGACGGTCGACCAGTTTGCCGATCTTCGACGCAAAGTCCGCAACCCTCGTTGTGCATTCGACTATGACCACCCTCCCGCCTAGTGTAGCTGCCACGATGTCCGGTGAGTCCGTCTCCAAAGGAATCACAGGAGTGAATCCGAGTAAGAACAAGAGAGCCGCAACACCTCGCTCGAACTTCGCAGACTCTGGTGCGTCGAACACGGCCGACCGGACCATTCGAAGGTCCTTGTCAAAGTGCTGCATGGTTAGTAGTCGAATGTTCCGCGCCTTATCCGGATCACTGAACCACTGGCGCCGAACGTTCGTACCACCAATCATCAACATGGCAAGTACGGAGTCGGCGTCTGTCACCTCGATCTCGGCCACTCCCACACGTAGTCCGTTTTTGGGGCGGCGCCAGCGGACTTGATTCGCGACTTGCCTCCTTGCTACCAAGCCCTGGCTAGGGGCGACACGGATTGCCACGTCCATTCGGGAGGTGTCAAAAGTCGAATGCGCGTGGAGCGTCAACTTGAATCTGTTTTGTCTAAGAGAAGACATCTCAATGATCAAGTCGCATGGGGGCGATAACCGCAATTGAATCTGCGATGCAGCACCCGCCTCCGGTGCTTGCAGGCCAAGCCATCCACAAAGATCAACCAATCCATCGAATGGAAGTTCGTGCATCCTGAGCGCATTGTCGACCTCCGCCAAATCGGTGCTTAAAGGTATCGCGGTATGGTCAGAGACCATCGAGAGATGAAGCGTGGAGTACCAACGATCCCGAAAGCTCATCTCGGAGGAATAGTCCGCGACCCGCAGCCTTAGCTGATGGTCGTGAATGTCGATGCGGCCACCAATGGCGTCACGAAGCACCCCTAGAACCTCGGTTTTTCTTCTAACAAGTCGTTGTACTTGCCCAGCAACGAGGCGCGGCGTGTCGATCTGAAAGTTCGATTCGACGTTCGGTCGCACCGGGCTAAGATAGATCGATGCTTGCCAGAGGGTTATGCCAGACGATCCTCTCTCAGCGACGTATCGAATGTCGACCCAATATCCATTGCAGAGCCACGCTTCCGCGGCGATCAGGAACGCATCAACCATTTCTCTAATTCCTCAAGAGTACAACTCGCCCTCCCAATTGCGAACAGGATGCTTTGCCAGTGTCCGCTTGTGGCCGACTGTAGCCGGTTGCGACCGGCGGAGCTTTGGGCCCATGCCGGAAGTAGCCGCGACTCGACGAAACGCCGCTAAGCGGGCATTAGTTCGGACTGAGGCCGGTGACGAACGCTATCCTCTCACTCCCAACCGAGGAGCTACTGACATGGGTGCTAGCAAGATTCGCTTTAACGATGTTCCCTATCGACAGGGATTCTTGGAAGTCACCAATATTCACCCTGGTCACATCAACATCGAGACCTGGGAAATTCATCCTGATCTCGACATCTCCGAAAAGCAATTCGACGACAAAGCGATCACCGACGATTGTGTAGTGGCGAACACGGAGATCGAGTTGAGCGTCGAGCAGGCAAAGGCATTGGTTGCAGGCCTTGAAGCCGCTATCGCGAATGCCTCAGAAAGCGGACGTGATTGAGCGGCAGGTAGTGGCCGACGGCGGCCATCCTAGCTGCCCAAGGCCACCCGATCTACACGCCCGGCGTCTAAGGTCTTGCCAACGATCCTCGTGGCCAGCGCAGCAACCCGAAGGGACGGCGGCAACTGGTCAACTGTCAAAGGACTGACAGGTCGGCAAACCATTTCGTACGCGGACGTTGCATGGATGGAAGTCTTGTGCACATCCGTCCAGTCGAACGAAAAAAATCCTCGCTCAGCCAACGCCACGAAATCATCGGGTCGGGGATAGGGAATTTTCAACTCGACTGCACACACAACCGACAGCATCAGTGCCTGTTCTTCCGCGTTGTGAATCCAAGGCCGTGCAGTCCAGGGGATAGGGCCATCACCGCCAGTCGCAAACATGCCGACTTGCTGCAGTGAATCAGCAGCTATCCAGAAAATATCGAATCCTTCAGATGAAGGCGTGTCAGGTTGCATGGTGAGACCGTACTTGGATTTCCGCTTCTGGCCGACATTGGCCGGTCGCCTGGCGGTTTCGATGCAAGCATCTCAGATGCTTGGCTTCAGCGGTAATCAGAAAGACGGGTTGGATTGCCGGCCTTGATAACTCGGCCTCTGAATCTGACGTGCCAATCCGGGTCCCACTCTTTGTGTGCGTGTATGTGGAGACCGTCCTCCACGGGGGCCACGTCGAGAGGCAGCAGGTTGTCAGTGGGTTGCGCAAGCAGTTCCACCTCATCGCCAGGCTCAAGGATTACCTCTTCAGGGGCCATTTCAAGATACAGCGTCATAGCGAAAGCGGTTTCGTTCTTGAATCTGCCAACCACTGGGTAATTTTCTGACGTCATGGCGAAGGTCTGTTATGGCCGATAGCAGGCTTGCTCGCAGCGTGCCATTACTCAAGTGTCGATGACTGCTCCAGCCATTGGCTCGCCGTCATATCTCCAGTCCCGATCACATGATGGATGTACATCTTCGCACTCTGCAGGCCGCCTCGTCCGTCCAGTCGGTGCAAAAGGTAGGTAGCTGTGATCACTCCTCCACTCGACCAGAGCCGGCGCAAGTCGTCTAAATCGGCGTCAGCGATTTCGTTATAGCCAGCTAAGTCACCACGCTGCGTCGCGATTGAGCGGCCAAGAATCCGCTCGATCGTGTTTCGAGTCCCCTCGTCTATCTCGAATGCCATTTGCACCTCTCTGTGTGTTATGTCTTGGTTGTGCCCGGCATGAAGGAATATCTGCTACTAGTCAATGTTCACCCAACGGGTGAACGGCTGGTTGTGGCCGCGAGGCGTCATGCCTCGCGGCGCCCTGGAATCTAGTTCATATGGATCACGATGGCCTTCGAATCGATCGCAATCTTTCGCAGCGCGTGATAGAACTTGCCGTCCTGCCAAAGGCGCAGAACGTCGGTGTTCACAAAGCGGAGCACGCACTCCCCAGGCCAACCTGGCCCCCCTGCGCTCAGTGCATCCCAGAGCGCGTCGAAATTGCGACCAAAGAACGTTGCGCCCTCCGGTTGCGTCGTCGAAAGGTAAGCCGTCCAAAAATCTGCTTCGTTGTTGAGCCCGCTGCAGTCGATGATGAATTCACGCATTGCTCATGTCGGTCGAAATTGTGAGACAGGGATGAACGTCTGCTCTTGACCGGATTCTGCCGTCCCACGGCAGACCGAGCAGGCCTGTAGTAAGCATCATTAACCTGCGATGTCGCAGAAGCCATTGGTGTCAAATCGGCAGCACCACTTGACGTGAGACCAGGTGCCTGTGGAGTTGGCCTCAACGACTCCCCGAGCAAACAGCACTTCGTGCGTGCCGTTGTCATAGAGGTTTTCTTCTTGGACCTCAACAGGTAGACCTTCAACGAGTAGCACGGACGAGCCGTCGATGTCCTTCCGGACATCGGTCTGGGACAGCATTATGAGATCGCGCTCAAGGAGTTCGTTGAAATCAACGGAGAAGCGAGGTGTCATGTCGAATGTCTGGTTCTGGCTGATAGTCGTCAACGGCTCCTGGTGCGTCGCGTTCGTCCAATCAGCACTAGCAAAATTCCGAGCACAGAGAGAGCTACTGCCATGATCCAACTGCTCTCGGCGGGCGCTACACGGTAGTAATGATGCTCTCCACCGAAGAGATTGATCGGTAGGACAACGCTAAGCAGTATCAGCAGCAAGATGCCAACGCCGGCTAGAACATAGCCTGTCCGTTCAAGCCATGTTCGGCGCGTCCGTGTCACCTTATTCGACGTATTTCGCATGAAGTCTTGAATGTCCGGTAGCACCACTCGAGTTTTTCAACAGAATCGGCCGAAAAGAACCGCGGGAACTGTCTCGAAACGGCTATGGCAAAACAAGAAAGGGCTCACTCTCAGCACAAGCTCCATGTGGACATCGACACTCTCTCTTTGGCGGTGCGCCACGCCCATTGCATGTTCCCCAGCAGCCTTTGGTCGGATTGTTCGAGCACCAACTGGGCATTGGAGCGCCGAAAACTCTCTGTCGAAACATTGACTAGAAGCTCATACGTACAAGCTGCGACACGATGTTGAATCTCGTTGATCCGGCGAAGATGAGTGGGGTGCTCCAGCTCTGCGGTCTGAGGGACGTAGCTATCACGGCCGGCGACGGTCAAAGTGTGACTGAGTGCCGTCAGGAAAAGAACTTGATGTTTGGGTGGCAGAGACACCATCCACTCGCCTTGCACTTCATACTCAGCCATCTTGTGATTCTTTTGTTGAACGCCGGCTTCCGGCCGACTGTGGCCGGAGCACCGTTGACGGCGCCGGGCCAAATCCAGACGCCAGTGGCCGTCAATGATCACCGCCTCTTTCCTGTTCGGTCAAGACAACTAGATCCGAACGCGCAGCGGCTTTCATGTATGGCAGATCGATTCCGTTTTCCTTCAACACCGTCTGATAGTGGAGCAGGCGGGAGAGAAGAGCCTCTTGAAGCCCTTGTGCCAGCCAACGCACATCGTCATTCGCATCGCTGTTCACCTTGATCCACAGAGAAAGCCGTTGCGCATCCGCACAAAGATTTGCCAGTGAATCACCTTGAATTACAGAGCCCGGAAAACTACGACCAGGTGCTTGAACAACGGCTTGATTCGGAGCGTCAGAGTAAACCTCAAGTTCCACCTTCACCATCGAGCGTTCCTTTGTCCATGCCACACAGAATGTCCGAATCCGGGCTGCATTGTGCCGGCATGGCGAGCGGCAGGTTGTGGCCGATAGTACCTATCCGCGCACACCCCATCGAACGACGGCAACCAGTCTGAAGGGGGCGGAGCCCGATCCCGAACGACCGCTCTTGGTGCTGATGCCCACAATTGACAAAGGCTCATCCAAAACTCATTCAGCCGCGTACACGCACCTACGGCACACACTCCGACGTGCCCCTCAACGAGGAACCCGCACATGCCGCAGGACATCGCATTCGCCATCCGCTGGGTCGAAAAGGGCCTGGTACCCGACACTGTCGTCCGCCAGGGCATCCGCCGCCTGCTGAAAGACCGGCTCACCGAACTGCACGCCGGCAACGCCCTGGCAGTGGCCGATCTAACGCAAGACTTCGTCGCCCGCATGGGCGCAGCGAACCTGGCGCCCCTGCCCGAGAAGGCCAACGAACAGCACTACGAAGTCCCCGCCGCCTTCTTCGCCGAGGTGCTGGGCAATCACCGCAAGTACAGCAGCTGCTACTGGCCCGAGGGCACCCGCACGCTGGAAGATGCCGAGTCCGCCGCGCTGGCCGCCACCTGCGAGCGTGCCGGCCTGGGCAACGGGCAAGACGTGCTGGAGCTGGGCTGTGGCTGGGGCTCGCTCACGCTGTGGATGGCCGAGCGCTATCCGGGCAGCCGGATCACGGCGCTGTCGAACTCGAATTCGCAGCGCGAGTACATCGAGACGCAGGCGGCGCAGCGGGGGCTGGGCAACGTGCGCGTGCTGACGCGCGACATCAACGTCTTCGACACCGACGAGCGCTTCGACCGCGTGGTGTCCGTCGAAATGTTCGAGCATCTGCGCAACTGGCCGCAGGCCTTTGCCAATGTGGCGCGCTGGCTCAAGCCCGGGGGGCGCTTCTTCATGCATGTGTTTGCTCATCGCGAGGCGCCGTACCCGTTCGAGGTGCGCGACCCGAGCGACTGGATGAGCAAGTATTTTTTCTCCGGCGGCATGATGCCCAGCGACGATCTGGCGCTGCACTGCCAGGACGACTTGCGGCTGCTGCGCCGCTGGCGCTGGGAAGGCAGTCACTACCAGCGCACGGCCGAGGCCTGGCTGCGCAACATGGACGAGCGACGCGACGCGCTGCGTCCGCTGTTCCAGGCCACCTATGGCGCCGAGGCCAATGTGTGGTGGACGCGCTGGCGGTTGTTCTTCATGTCGGTGGCGGAGCTGTTCGGTTTCGACCATGGGCAGCGCTGGTGGGTGAGCCACTACCTGTTCGAGCGCAGGGCATGAGCGGCACGGCGGAGGTAGCGCTGGCGGGCCTGGCATGGACCGCATCGCTGGCGCTGCTGACGTGGGCGGTGAGCCTCGTGCGGCACGACGCGAGTCTTATCGACCGCATGTGGCCGGTCTTCATCGTGGGCGCGGGCCTCGTGTATTTCGCGCTGCTGCCGGTGCACACGGTGCGCGGGTTGTGGATGGCGGTGCTTGGCGCAGCGTGGGCAGTGCGGCTGTGCCTGTACATCACCTGGCGCAACTGGGGCCACGGTGAAGACCGGCGCTACCAGACGATTCGCGCGCGCAATCAGCCGAACTTCGGCCTCAGGAGCCTGTACCTCGTGTTCGCGTTGCAGGCGGTGCTGGCGTGGATCGTCTCCGCGCCGTTTCTGCCGGGCATGGCTGCGGCACGGCCGCTGGGATTGTTCGACGTGCTGGGCGCAGCACTGGCGCTGTTCGGCATTTTCTTCGAGGCCATCGGCGATGCGCAGATGGCGCGCTTCAGGGCCGACCCGAAGAATGCGGGCCAGGTGATGGACCGCGGCCTGTGGCGCTACACGCGGCACCCCAACTACTTCGGTGAGGCCTGTGTCTGGTGGGGCATCTGGCTCATGGCTGTGGGCGGGGCAGGGTGGAGCGGCGCGTGGGGCGTGGTGTCGCCGCTGCTCATGACGTGGCTGTTGCTCAAGGTTTCGGGCGTGCGCATGCTCGAGGCCGACATCGGCGAGCGTCGCCCCGCATACCGCGAGTACATCGCGCGCACCAATGCCTTTGTTCCGGGGCCGGTGCGGCGGTGGCACTATCCGGATCAGTGAAGCTCTCGTTCAAAAGTCTGGTGATGCGCATCGTTCTCTGGAGCACGGCAATCGTCGCGCTGGTCGTCCTCGTGGGCGTCGTGTACGAGCAGGTCGGCCGCTACCGCGCGGCGCGCGACTTTCCCGCGCCAGGGAAGATGGTCGACATCGGCGGGCGAAAAATCCAGCTGGACTGCCGGGGCTACGGCTCGCCCACCGTCGTGTTCGAGGCGGGGTTGAGCGTCGACGGTTCGTTGAGCTGGTCGGCCGTGCAGTCGAAGATCGCGGCACACACGCGTGCGTGCTCGTACAGCCGCGCGGGCCTGATGTGGAGCGACGCTTCGGACGAGCCTTACAGCGCAAGGCAGGTGGCGCAAGACCTTCACGAGGCGTTGACCCGCGCGGGCGAGCACGGCCCCTTCGTGCTGGTCGGCCAGTCGCTGGGCGGCCTTTATGCGACGAGCTTCACGCAGTACTTCGGCGCCGAGGTGGCGGGGCTGGTTCTTGTCGACCCGTCGCATCCGGACCAGGTCGCGCGTGTCGCGGCCTTCATGACGGAAACGCGCTCGCTGCGCTCCCGCATCGCCGTGTGGCTGGCGTGGTCTGGCCTGTTGCGCGCGGCGGCTCCCTCGCTCTTGCCGCAGGCGCCGAACCAGACGGCGCGCGATGCGCAGGCGGTTCGCGCCTTTGCACCGAAATCGATGGTCACGCAACTGGTGGAGAGCGATGCGACCGATGCCTCGCTCGCCGAGGCCAGCGCCTTCCGGAATCTGGGCAGCCGCCCGCTGGTGGTGCTCACCGCGATGGCGCCTTACACCGAGGCGGAACTCCGGGGAATGAAGATCACGCCAGAGCAGGGCAAACAGGTGCAGGCCATCTGGGAGAAGCTGCACGAGGACATGGCGACATGGTCCTCGCGAAGCACGCACCGGCTGTTGCCGAACGCTGGGCACGACATCCAGTTCGACGACCCGGCAGCGGTGATCGACGCAGTGCTGTCAGTCGTCGAAACGGTTCGTGCGGACCGCGACAACGGGTCGCACTGACGCCGCGCCTCACCAGCGGATCTTCACGCCCACGCTGCCGTTGACACCGCTCTTCGTGCGCGTTGCGCCTCCCGAGTCCCACAGCTTGCCCAGTTCCGCATACACGCTCGTGCTTGGCGTCACTTGCAGCGTGGCGCCCACCGCGAGCTCGGTGCTCGTGCCGCCCGTGCGGGTGGCGATGTCGGTGTACGCCGCCGGACCGATGAAGCGGCTGACGTCGGTGCCACTGCTGCTGCGGTAGACATTGGCCCGCACATAGGGCTGCAGCAGGCCGGCGGATGTGGCGATCTCGCCCTTGACCCGCACGCCCGCGCGCGCCAGCCAGCCGTTGTGGCTGTCTTGCTGCACCAGGGCGCCGGCGATGCTGCCGTCGTCGAGGCTCACGCGCTGGTGCACCAGCTGCAGCTGGGGCTCGATGGTCCAGCCCGGGGCAATGCTGAAGGCCTGGCCCACCTCGATGGAGGCCAGCAGGCTGCTGCCCTTGCCGGAACTGCCGAAGCCCAGCGTGGGCGACACCGTGTAGCGGTGGCGCCCGGCTTGCAGCACGCCGTCGACATACAGGCCGCTGTCGTTCTTCCATGTGGCGTAGGCGCCCAGGTACTGGCTGCGCAGGTCGTTCGAGCCGGCTGCGTAGTTCACGATGCCGCGTGCGAAGCCGGTCACGCTCATGTCGCCGTCGAGCTGGCCGACGTAGACGCCGGCGCGCCAGTTGGCGTCGGCCCACAGGTCGGTGCCGGCCTGGAAGCCCGTGAGGCGCCCCTTGCTGGTGGGGCTGACGGTGCCGCTCTGGCTGATGGTGCGGTCGGTGCTGATGATGCGGGCCCAGGCCTGGCGGTAGCCTTGGTCGGGGCTGGCGGTGTTGGCGCCGGCCGTGCCGTCGTCGCCCACGCGCTGGTGCATGTTGCCCAGCATCGACAGGTTGGCTTGGCGGAACTGCTCGGGCAGCGCGGCGTAGAGCGGTACTTCGGTGCGGTAGGTGGGCACGGTCACGCCGCCGCCACCGGCCGGTGGAGTGACGGTGGCTGTGGAGCGCAAGTACCAGTTCTCGCCCGCGCCATTCGCGTCGGCGGCGTACAGCCGGTACTCGTAGGCGCCGGCATCGACGTGGCCGCCTGCCAGGGCGAAGGCGCTCTTCGTGGTCTGGGCGGTGGTCGTGGCCCCGTTCAGCGCGCTGACGACTTCGATGCCGCTGCCGCTGGTCAGCGCGCCCAGGCCTCCGAGGTTGGTGATCTGCATGTTGGTCGTGCCGCTGGCAATGGCGGTGCTGCCGCTGAGGATCAGCCGGTCGCTCGCGCTGCTGCTGTCGCCCAGCGCGGTGCCAAGGCGCAGCATGCCGCCGCTGCCCACCCACGGGCCGGTCACCGTGAGGGTGGTGCCGGGTGCGGTGCCCACCAGCGAGACGGTGCCGCTGTTGGCCATCGATGCGATGGTCTGGCTCCGGCCGGCCAGGTCGAGCGTGGCGCCCGATGCGACCGTGAAGGCGCTGGCGCTGCTGAAGGTGTTGGCCGCGCCAGCGCGCAAGGTGCCGGCGGCGACGTTGGTGGCGCCGGTGTAGATGTTGGCGCCGGCCAGGGTCAGGGTGCCCGCGCCGCTCTTCACCAGATCGCCGGCGCCCGAGATCGGGCCCGACCAGCCCATGTCGTGGCCGTTGGTGTTGATGGTGCCGGTGCCGCCCAGCAGAAGGGCATTGCTCAGGCTCAGGCCGTCGGCGCCGGCAATCACGCTGGCAGTGGCGCCGCTGTCGATGGCAACGGCGCCCGTCAGCGCCGCGCCGGCGTTCAGGGTCAGGCTGTTGCTGCCGCTGGTGAATTCCACGGCCGATGCACGGGTGAGGCCGTCGCCACCCAGGCCGCCCGAGATGGCGCCGCTGTTGGCGATGGTGAGGTTGGCGCCCATCACGCCCACGCCGCCAACGCCGTTGGCGCCGCTCGCGCCCCCGTTGCTGTTGGCTCCGCCGGTGCTGCCGGCCCCGCCGGCGATGGTGCCGCTGTTGGTGATCGTTGCGCTGGCGCCCGTGGCCCACAGGCCGGTGCCGCCGTCGCCGCCAGCTCCCGGCGCACCGGTGCCGCCCGCGCCGCCGCCGCCGGCTCCGCCTGCACCCCCCGCGCCACCGGTGACCGTGCCGGTGTTGGTCACCGACACCGCGCTGCCTGCGAGCGTGATGCCGTTGCCGCCGGCCCCGCCGCCGCCGCCCGATGCGTTGCTGCGCGCCGGCAGCAATTCTGATCCGCCGGTGCCACCCACACCGCCCGCGATGGTGCCGCTGTTGGTGAACGTGAGCCCCGACGTGGTGGCGTTCAGGAAGAACCCACCGCCGCCACTGCCGCCGCCACCGGCTTGCGAGAAGGCATCGCCGCCGTTGCCGCCCGCGCCGCCCGTGGAACTGCCGGAGGCCGTGTAGTTGCCGGTGGGGCCGATGAGGATGGAGCCGAACCCGCCCGCGCCGCCGCCGCCAGCGGCCCAATAGCCGTTGCCGCCCAGGCCTCCGGTGCCGCCGGTGTAGCTGTCGGAAGAGGAAGTAACGGCGCTGCCAATCGACGAGCCCTGGAATCCGCCGCCGCCACCGCCGCCGTACCCGTTGCCGCTGGTGGCGTCGCCGGTCTGCGATTGGCCCGCGCCGCCGTTGTCGCCTTGCAGCACGCCGGGGCTGACGACGTTGCTGGTCGTGCCCGCCGCGCCGCCCGTGCCCGCGGTGGCGCCGGCGAAGGAGCCGATGTTGGCAGCGGAGCCCGCCGTGACGCCGGCATCGGTCGACGATCCGCCGGCTCCGCCGTTCGCACCCACCGTGGTGTCGTTGAGCCCGCCGCTGCCACCGCTGCCGTTGCTGCCGCCCGCGCCGGCGTGCAGCGACGTGTCTCCGATGGGCTGGCCGCCAGCGCCGCCGGCAGCCATCGCCGGCCCGGTGCCCAGGAGCAGCGCCGCGACGGCGACGGCCCCCAGTTCGCCCAGTCTGGCCGATCGCGCGTGGCCACGCGAGGTTTCGGGGGCGGCTACCCAAGTGCCGAGCGTGGGATTCCAGAGGGTGCGAAAAATCTTGTTCATGGCTTCAATTTGTTCGTTTGTTGTTACCTGACAGGCAGGCTCCCGTGTGCAGGTGCGCTCTCTCTTGCGCCTGCGCGTTCCGTCGTTTTCCATTTACAAGTCAAAAATGTAAGTACGCGTACACGCTGGCGATATGCCTGAAAGCGGGTACCCCCTGAGGGGGCGATTGGCGAGAGACGGGAGCACCAAGCCCGTCCCGAGGCTGCGTACTGAGGCCTACGGCACTACAGGCGCAGCGCCGCCTGACGCAGGTCTACCCTGAACTGCGTCTGAAAGTAACCAATGATTCGTGGCGGATACAAAGATCCGGCCGCAAGGCGAGCTATGCGCCTGGCTTTTGAGAGACCGCCAGGCGTGCGGCCAGGCCGGCCAGCACCGAGCCCATCGCATAGCGCTGCACGGCCAGCCAATGCGGGTTGTGCTCGAACCATCCGGCAATGCTGGAGGCAGACATCGCCATGGCCAGCAGCACGACGAAGCTGATCGCGATCTGCGTGGCGCCGAGGATCAGGCTCTGCGCGAACAAGGAGCCGTGCTCCGGCGAAATGAACTGCGGGAACAGCGAGAGATAGAAGAACGCGACCTTCGGGTTCAGCAGGTTCGTCAGCAGCCCCATGACGAAGAGCTTGCGGGGTGAGTCATGCGGCAGCTCCCGCCCCTGGAACGGCGAGCGCGCGCCGGGCCGCACGGCTTGCCAGGCCAGATACGCCAGGTACACGGCGCCCACCCACTTCAGCAGCTCATACGCCAGAGGCACCGTCACGAACAGCGCAGACAAGCCCAGCGCGGCCGCCATCATGTGCGCGATGAATCCGGCGAGCACGCCGAGCAGCGAAACAAAGCCGGCCTGGCGGCCCTGGCAGATCGACCGCGAGATCAGATACACCATGTTGGGCCCGGGCGTGATGGCCAGCAGAACCACCGCACCGGCAAAGATCGCCAGATCGGTCAGGGGGACCATGGCAGCCTCCGTGAGGAAGATGTGGCGACGATGCGCAGCACCGCGTCGCTTGCACCGTCGCTTTGGACCACGACCGGCCCGTTGTGGTGCAGCAGCAGCGATTCGCCGCTGGCGACGAAGTAGTCGTCGAGGTCGCCGGGTTCGGTGAGCCACACGCGGCCGCTCGTCACTTCGAGGCGTGCGCCGGCGCGGTGGCGCAGCGTGCGCGCCTCGCCGATGGGTAGCGTCATGAGAGACGGGGCGGAAGCGCCGTGGCGTGTTCCGGACGATGGGGTTTGGGTGTGTGTGTTCATGGACTCGACGGTAAAGATCGGGCCCCGTGTCGCACAGCCACAGGCATGAGCCATCTGATGTAGTACAGCGTGGGCACAAGCGCATCTGTGCCAGTCGCTACGGGCCCCGTCTGTACCTGTCGGTCTGCGACGCACCGGTACAGAATGCGCCATGCCCGAGCACGACCACGCCGAAATGCTGTACCTGCAGATCGCCGAATCGATCGCCATGCCGATCCGTGCCGGCACGCTCGCGCGAGGCGAGCGCATTCCGTCGGTGCGCGAGTTGGCGCGCCACCACAGCGTTTCGCTGGGCACGGTGGTGCAGGCCTACCGCATGCTGGAGGACTCGCGCCTGATCGTGGCGCGGCCGCGCTCGGGCTACTTCGTCGCGGCGCGCCCGCCGAGACCGCCCGAGCCCGAAGCCTCCAACCCGCCCCCGGACTCCATGGCGGTGGACGTCAGCTCGCTCGCGGCGCGCGTGATGCAGCTGGCGCACGATCCGGGTTACGTCTCTTTCGGCGCTGTATGCCCGAGCCCGGACCTGTTCGCCGAGGAGCGCGTGCGCCGCGCCGTCAGCCGCGCCGTGCAGCGCCACCGCGCGACGCTCACCCAGTACACCATCGGCTCCGGCGACGAGAGCCTGCGCCGCGCGGTCGCGCGCCACGCGCTGCGCATGGGCTGCCAGCTCGACGCGCGCGACGTCATCGTGACGAACAGCTGCCTCGAATCGATCGCGCTGTGCCTGCGGGCCGTGACGACGCCCGGCGACGTGGTCGCGCTCGAATCGCCGACGCTCTTCAGCTTTCTGGAGATCCTCGAAGACCTGCACCTGCGCGCGCTCGAGATACCGACGCATCCGCGCACCGGGCTCTCGCTGGACGCGCTGCGGCTGGCCTTCGACACCCAGCCGGTGAAGGCCGTGCTTGCCGTGCCCACGCTCTCGAACCCGATGGGCGCGAGCATGCCCACTGCCGAGCGTCGGCGCCTCGCGCAGATGGTTGCCGAGCGGGGCATCCCGCTGATCGAGGACGTGATCTACAACGACCTCGCCGAGCAGGACGAGCAGCGCCGCGCCGTGCGCTCGTTCGACACGACGGGGCACGTGATGATGTGCGGCTCCTTCTCCAAGACCATTGCGCCCGGGCTGCGGCTGGGCTGGGTCGATGCGGGGCGCTGGGGCACGAAGGTGGCGCGCATGAAGCAGGTGACCAGCGGCAGCCAGTCGGCGATGCTCGAGCGCGCGATGGCCGACCTGATGACGCAGCCGGGCATCGAGGCCAACTACCGGCAGATGCGCGCGACCATCGCGGCACGCGTCGACGAGGTGCGGGGGCTGATCGCGCAGCACTTTCCGAAGGGCACGCGCGTTACCGATCCGCCGGGCGGGTTCATCCTGTGGGTCGAGCTGCCGCAAGGCGTCGATTCGCTTGCGCTGTTCCAGGCCTGCCTTGCCGAGGGCATCGTCATTTCTCCGGGCACGATGTTCAGTGCCACGAATCACTTCCGCAATTGCATCCGGCTGGCACTGGCCGGCCTCTGGGACGACGCGCATCGCCATGCGCTGCGGCGCGTGGGCGCGTTGGCCGCGACGATGGTGCGGCCGGGGGATTCAACGACGCGTTGAGCGGCGCGGGCGCTTCTCTTGCCCATCTCCATGCCTGTGTCCGAGGCTTTGGAGGTAGGCACAGAACATGTCGGCCATGGCATCGGCATAGGCCTCGATCTCCGCGTCGGTTCGCGGGCTCTCCGAGAACTGCTTTCCCACCGCGCTGAACGTCGTCGTGATCAGGTCGCCGGCCAATGCGCGCGTGGCTTCGGAGGCGTCGGGCAGGGCCTCTTGCATGAAGGCCTGCACGGTGCGGTCTCCGGCGGCCCGTGCCTCATGCGCCTCGGGCGCATCGCGGTAGAGCGGGGCGGCGTCGCTGAGCGCCACGCGCATTCCGGCCTCTTCGCACTCCGAGCGGATGAAGGCGTGCACCAGCATGCGCAGCCGCTCCAGCGGCGGCCTTTGTGCGTCTTCGAGGATGCCGCAGAGCATTTCGGTCGTTTGCCGCCATTCATCGCTTTGCAGGCGAAAGAGGATCGACGCCTTGTTCGGAAAGTACTGATACACCGACCCCACACTGACGCCGGCTCTCTCGGCCACCCGCGTGGTGGTGAAGCGGTTTGCGCCTTCCTTCGCCAAAACCTGAAGGGCAGCTTCGAGGATCGTGGCGACGAGCCCGGTCGAGCGGGCCTGCTTGGGCTGTCTTCTAGAGGAGATCGGTGCGCTTTTGCGTTCGGTCATCGGTGGGGCTCGCAACGCGAATAGGAAATGTGAATGTTCCTTCATATTATGAGCACTCGTTCACTCCAACACGAAGACCCCTGTGACAACCCTGACCACCACACCGCTCGCACCCTTGCTGGAGCGCCTGTTTGAAGAGTCCTCTGCTGCATCGCCCGCGATGAGTTCCGCGGTCGCCGATCTTTCCACCGAAGAGCGCATGCGCCTGATGCGCAGCAAGACCGACTACCTCGACTTCTACGCAAAGTTGAAAGACGTTCCGCTGCCGGTCTCGCGCGAGACCGGCGCGCTGCTCTACATGCTGGCGCGCAACAGCGGCGCGCGAACCGTCGTCGAGTTCGGAACCTCGTTTGGCATCTCCACGCTGCACCTCGCCGCGGCCCTTCGGGACAACGGCGGCGGGCGCCTCATCACCACCGAGTTCGAGCCCTCCAAGGTGGCGCGGGCTCGCCAGAACCTGTCGGCAGGCGGCCTCGATGACCTGGTCGAAATCCGCGAGGGAGACGCGCTCCAGACTTTGAGCACTGATCTCCCGGAATCGATCGACCTGCTGCTGCTCGATGGCGCCAAAGCGCTCTATCCCGAGATCCTGGAGCTGGTCGAAAGCCGCCTCAGGCCGGGCGCTTTCATCGTCGCCGACAACGCCGACTACAGCCCTGAGTACCTGGCGCAGGTGCGTTCGCCTGGGGCGGGCTACATGTCTACGCCGTTCGGCGAAGACGTCGAGCTGTCGATGCGGCTCGGCTGACAACAACACCAGCGCGGACACAGCGTCCGCAGTGCCAGTCGCACTGGCCGTAAGCGTCTGACGTCAAGCAACGCACTCAACGATCCTTGTCGATCGGAGTGCGTTCGCTGGCGCGCTCAGGTCGATGGAGGAACAACCTGGACAACACCATGACTTCCCAATCGACACAGCCAACATCAACGACGCGCCACCCGGCGCAGGGCCGCCTGCTGCTGCTGACGGCCGTCCTTTTCATTTCCTATCTTTGCGTTGGCATGTCCCTGCCCATCGTGCCGATCTTCGTGACCGGGCGGCTGGGGCTCGGCAATGTGTGGGCCGGGCTCGGCGTCGGCATCGCCTTTCTCGCCACCGTCGTCAGCCGGGCGCATGCCGGCAGCCTTTCGGACCGTAGCGGGACCAAGGTCGCGGTGGCGCGCGGGCTGGCCTTCTATGTAGCCGGGGCGCTGGTCTCGCTGGTCGCAGGCCTGTCGTTCCTGGCGCCGTGGACGGCCTTTCTTGTCCTCATCGCCGGCCGGCTGCTTATCGGGCTTGGCGAGAGCCTTGTTGCGGTCGGCGTGATCGGCTGGGGCATCGGCCTTGTCGGCCCGGCGCGCTCGGGGCAGGTGCTGGCTCTGGTCGGCGCAGCCATCTACGGCGCGCTCGCGGTCGGTGGGCCGATCGGCCTGGCATTGCTCGATCGGTTCGGATTTGCCGGCGCGATGGGCGTCAGCGCTGTCTTGCCCTGCCTCGGGTTGCTGGCCATCTGGCGCATCGCCGGCGTTGCCCCGCACCCCGGCGCCGAGCGCCCGCCGTTCTGGAGCGTGATCGGCAGGATCTGGCCGCATGGGTCCATCGTCTGCCTCCAGGGCATCGGCTTCGCTGCGATCGGAGCGTTCTTCACGCTCCATTTTTTGGATCAGCACTGGCGCTATGCCGGGCTGGGCCTGACGGCCTTCGGCAGCGGATTCGTGCTGGTTCGCGTGCTCTTCGGCCACCTGCCGGATCGCGTGGGCGGCCTGCCCGTGGCGATCGGATCGCTCGCCGTCGAGACGCTTGGGCAGGTCCTGATCTGGAGCGCGGCCGATCCGGTTCTTGCCCTCGTCGGTGCGTTCCTCACGGGGCTCGGCTGCTCGATGATCTTTCCGGCCATGGGGCGCGAGGTCGTGCGCCTTGTAGAGCCGCATCTGCGCGGCACGGCCCTTGGCGGGTTCTCGGCATTCCAGGACATCGCCTACGGCCTGACGGGGCCTGTGGCCGGCCTGCTGGCCGACCGGGCGGGTTACAGCGGCGTCTTCCTCATCGGCGCAGGTGCTGCAGCGGCGGGTCTTGTGATTGCGATCAGCCTTCGCCGAGCGCAGACAACGGCTCTACGTTGAGTTCGCAGGCCGCCTGCAACGCGGCCGCGACCTTCTCCGGCTCCTGGCGCAGTTCAGCGATGTCGCGCTCCCCGACGCAGAGGCCGTCGAGCCGCACGTAGATACGCGAGAAGTCGCCGCCGAGTGCCCGCGCTACGTCGCTCAGGCAGTCGGCAAGCGTGGCGAAGCCGCCGTCGCGGTACGAGCTGGGCGGTATCACGCCCTTGGACCGTGGCGCGCGAACGGAGTAGGCGTACGACGCGGCTTCTTTCCGAAGCTCGACCACGGGCTGCAGGCAGCGCTGGACTTCCAGGGTTCTATCCATGGCCTCAGTTTAGATGCGGCGCTGCGCCCCATCCAGCTAGCGCGTGCGCTGCTTTGCAACGAATTCCGGCGTCACCGTGCCCTGCTTGTTGCCGAACTGCGCGATGACGTAGTTGGCCAGCGCCGCGACTTCGGTGTCGGTGTAGGCCTTGCCGAACGCCGGCATGTAGACCTCCCTGTCGTGCACGTGCATCCGCACGCCCTGCAGGATCATCTGCGTGACGTTGGAGCCGTCAGGGTCGTTCACGCCGCGCGTTCCAAGCAGCGATGCGTTGGCGGTCTGCTGGCCTTGTCCGTTCCACTGGTGGCAGCTCGCGCAGGCTGCCGCGAAGAGCCTTAGGCCTTGTTCGTGGCCCTCGGCAGTGTTGGCGGCGGGCGCCGCCGCGCTCGCGGCCACGGCCCATGGCGCCTTCGCATCGACCTCGATCGGGTCCTTGCCGGCCTTTGCAGGCACCGTGCGCAGATAGCTCACAAGCGCCGAGGCGTCTTCCGGCTTCAGGTACTGCAGGCTGTGCTCCACAGCCTCGCCCATCGGCCCCGAGGCCGAGCCGCGGCCATCGGCATGGCCGGTCGTCAGGTACGAGGCAATCTCTGCGTCGCTCCATGCACCGATGCCGTTCTTCGCATCCGACGTGATGTTGTAGGCGCGCCAGCCCTGGATCGATTCGCCCGCGAGGTTGTTGCCCGCATCCATCGCGAAGGCAAAGTTGCGCGGCGTGTGGCATTCAGCGCAGTGGCCGAGCGCCGTGGCGAGGTACTTGCCCTGGTTCCACGCAAGCGGCTTCGACGCATCGGCCTCGAAACGGCTGCTCTTGAAGAAGGCCGCATTCCAGAAGCCCATGGCCCAGCGCTGGTTGAACGGAAAGCCCAGGTCGGCTTCCCTGTTCGGCTGGTTCACCTTGGGCAGGCTGAAGATGTAGGCCTTGATCGCGAGCACGTCGTTGCGGCTCAGCGTGGTGTACGAGGTGTACGGGAACGCCGGGTACAGGCGTTTGCCGTCGGCGCGCACGCCGTCGTGCAGCGCGCGCACGAAGTCGTCGTCGCTCCATTTGCCGATGCCCGTTTCCGGGTCGGCGGTGATGTTCGACGAGTAGATCGTGCCGAATGGCAGCACGAAGGGAAGGCCGCCCGCAAAGGGCTGCCCCTTGCCGCCGGGCACCGTGTGGCATGCGATGCAGTCGGCGGCCTTGGTGAGATATTCGCCGCGCACGAGCAGCGCCGCATCGCTGGGCGCGCCGGCCAGCACCGGCGCCTCGCCTTCAGACTTGTCGGTGCGGTTCAGGAAGAAATACAGCGCCGCGCCAACGACGAACACCGCCACCAGAAGTTGGAGAAGCCGCTTCATGCTGCGCTCCTTTCGCCGAGCCCGGTGGGCCCAGCATCGGCAATCTTTTTCTTCAGCGCTTCCTTGTCCTGCGCCAGCAGCGCGCGGTTTACCGGCAGCTCGCGCAGGCGCACGCCCGTGGCCGCGAAGATCGCGTTGGCCAGCGCCGGTGCGGCAATGGCCGTGCCGACTTCGCCGAGCCCGCCGGGGGCTTCGCCGCTCTTGACGGTGTGCACCTCTATCGGCGGCGCTTCGTTGATGCGCAGCATCCGGTAGTCGTGGAAGTTGCTCTGCTCGATGGCCCCTTCACGCACCGTGATCTCGCTGAAGAGCGCCGAGCTCAACCCGAACAGCAGCCCGCCCTGGATCTGCGCTTCGATGGAGCTCGCGTTCACCGCAATGCCGCAGTCGAGCCCGACCACCGCGCGCCGCATGCGCACTTCGCCCTGCGGCGTGACCTCGGCCTCGACGATGGCGCACACGCGGCTGCCGAAGGCATCGCCCACCGCCACGCCCCGCCCGACGCGCGCCGGCAGCGCACCTTGCCCCCAGCCGATCTTGCTGGCCGCCAGGTCGAGCACCGCGAGCGTGCGCGGGTTCTTCTTCAGCATGGCGCGCCGATAGGCCACCGGGTCTTTCTTCGCGCGGTGCGCCAGCTCGTCGATGAAGCTCTCCATGACGAAGAGGTTGTGCGTCGGGCCCACGCCGCGCCACCAGCCGACGTTCAGGCCCGGCGGCATGTCGTGCCGCACCCACTCGACCTTGAGGTTCGGCAGGTCGTAGCAGGGCTCGGCCACGCATTCGATCAGGTCGCCGTCCATGCCGTCCTTGCCCATGAAGGCGGGGGCCCAGCGGCCCAGCACCGTGCCACCCGAGATGCGGTCGCCGAACCAGAGGATCTGGCCCTCGCCGTCGACCACGGCCGAGATGTCGTCGTGGTACATCGGGCGAACGATGTCGTGGCGGATGTCTTCCTCGCGCGTCCACACCACCTTGAGCGGGTAGGGCACCTGCTTGGCGAAGGCCACGGCCTGTTCGACCGAATCGGTTTCGAGCCGGCGGCCGAAGCCGCCGCCCAGGTACTGGTTGTGCACCACGACCTTGTCTTCGGCCAGGCCGGTGATCTTGGCCGCGGCGCTCACGCAGCGCGTAGGCACCTGCGTGCCGACCCATATCTCGCATTGGTCGGGCCGCACGTGCACCGTGGTGTTGAGCGGCTCCATGGTCGCGTGGGCCAGCATTGGCAGGTCGTAGGTAGCTTGCACCACCGTGCCCTCGGGCCGCTTGCCGGCCTCCTTGCCGATGATGGCCTTGTCTTTTGCCAGCGCGTTGGCCAGCGACGCGCGCAGCTGCTGTGTGGTGAGCGTGGCGTTCTGCCCCGGCGTCCACTGGATGTTCAATGCATCGAGGCCGCGCTTCGCGGCCCAGAAATGCTCGCCCACCACCGCGACCGCGTCCTTGATGCGCAGCACATCGATCACGCCGGGAATCGCCCGCGCCGCCTTGTCGTCCACCGAAGCCAGCACGCCCCCGAGCGTGGGGCTGGCCTTGACCGTTGCCACCTTCATGCCCGGCAGGCGCACGTCGATGCCGAACTGCGTCGTGCCGTTGACCTTGCCGGCCGAGTCGACGCGCCGCAGCGGCTGGCCGATGAGCTTGAAATCTTTCGGCTCCTTCAGCGTCACCTTGGCCGGCATCGGCAGCTTGGCCGCTGCACCGGCAAGCGCGCCGAAGCCGAGCTGCCGGTTGGATGCCGCATGGCTCACCACACCGCGCGCGACCGTGCAGCTCGCGGGGTCGACCTTCCACTGAGCGGCGGCGGCGCTCACCAGCAGCGTGCGCGCCACGGCGCCCGCCTCACGCAGCACGCCGTAGGTGCCGCGCGTGCTGGTCGATCCACCGGTAATCTGCCCGCCGAGCAGCGGCATGCCGTAGAGCGCCTCGTTCGGCGGCGAATGCTCCACGCGCACCTGGTCGAGTTCGACGCCGAGTTCCTCGGCCAGCAGCATCGCCGAACCGGTGTAGATCGCCTGGCCCATCTCGGCCATCGGCATCACGAGGCGCACGCCGCCATCGGCGTCAATGCGGATGAAGGCATTCGGCGCGAATGCCGGGTTGCCGTCAGCGAGTGCGGCGGCCGCGTCGGCCGGTTGCTGCCTGGGGCTGATCGCGGCGAAGGCCTTGCTGCCTCCGACCCAGGTGAAGGCCAGCGCAAGGCCGCCGGCCTGCAGGGCGGCGCGCCTGCTGATGCCACCGGTATCGGCGGCCTTCACGATGCGCTCCTTGCCGGCATCGCGACCACCGACTGCAGCACTTCGGCCTTGCCGGTGGCAGCCTGCTTGATGGCCGCGCGAATGCGCGAGTAGGTACAGCATCGACAGACGTTGCCCGACATGGCTAGGTCGATGTCGGCATCGCTCGGATTCGGCGTGCGCTGTATCAGCGCCGCCGCCGACATGATCTGCCCCGACTGGCAGTAGCCGCACTGCACCACGTCGACGTCGAGCCAGGCTTTCTGGATGCTCTTGCCCGCAGGCGTCTGCGAGATGGCTTCGATGGTGGTGACGGCCTTCTTGCCGATGGAGCCGACCGGCAGCACGCATGAGCGCACGGGCTGGCCGTCGAGGTGCACGGTGCAGGCGCCGCACTGCGCGATGCCGCAACCGAATTTGGTGCCGGTCAGGCCGACGATGTCGCGCAATGCCCAGAGCAGGGGCATGTCCTCGGGCGCGTTGAGGGCAACGGACTGGCCGTTGATGTTGAGATCGATCATGGGCCCCGCCTTTTTTCTGGTTCGCCGTGGGTGGCAGCGCGAACCATAGCGCGACTTCGGAAAGTGCGCTTGGCGGGCAGGGCAACGCTCAACCGGGTTACCCGGATTTCATCGACGGGCGCCTATCGAAAGCACCCGAAGGTATTCATCGCCGTGCAAGATCGTCAGGCCGGCACCTTCTGTGCGGGCGCCTGCAGCGGCGGCGTGCCGGTCTTGAACAGGCTTGCCAGCTGCGTGCGCAATTCCGGCGTGTCGGCATGGCCGTGGACGGCCACGGCGTGCTGCACGGCAGCATCGAGCAGTTCGCTCTCGCTGTCGGCCGAGAGCGCAACGCTGCAGTTCGTCGTGCTCGGATACTCGCGGCAGTCGATGTATTGGCGTGACATGGTGGCTCCTTGAATGTCCTCACGGACGTGCTTCGAAGATCAGGTTGAACGGGGTCTCGCTGGCGCGGCGGAAGTGCGAGAAGCCGCCCTGCGCGGCCACGTCGCGAAGGCGCGCCTCGCCGGCCTGCGCACCCAGGCACAGGCCCACTTCCTGGGAGCGCGAGGCCGGCGTGCAGATGAAGTTCGACGCCGAATAGAAAACCCGCCCCACGGGATTCATGTTGTCCTGCAGCCGGTCGTTGGCGAAGGGCTCCACGAGCATCCACGTGCCCTGCGGCTTCAGGCTGCCGCGCACGTGCGCCGCCGCGCCGACGGGGTCTCCCATGTCGTGCAGGCAGTCGAAGAACGCAACGAGGTCGTAGTCATTGCCCGGAAAGTCCTTCGCGCTCGCGACCTCGAAGCGCAGGCGCCGCTCGTCGTCGATGCCGGCCTTGCGCGCCGTCTCGCGCGCATGCTCGATCGAAGGCAGGTGATAGTCGAAGCCGACGAAGCTGGACTCGGGATAGGCCTGTGCCATCAGCAGCGTCGACGCACCGTGCCCGCAGCCCACGTCCGCCACGCGCGCGCCGCGCTTCAGCAGGGGCTCGACGCCTTCGAGCGCCGGGATCCACTGGCTCACCAGGTTGGCTGCATAGCCGGGTCGGAAGAAGCGCTCGGTGCCGTGGAAGAGCGCGGGATCGTGCTCGTGCCACCCGATGCCCAGGCCGGTGCGCATGGCCTGGACCATCTTGGGAATGGCCTTGAACTGCGCCACCGCGATCTGGAAGGCGCCGGGCACGAAGGCCGGGCTGCCTTCCTCGGCAAGCGCGAAGGCCTGTTCCTCGGTCAGCGAGAACAGCTCGCCTTTAGGCTCGTACTCCACGTAGCCGCTCGCGGCCTGGGCCGAGAGCCATTCGCGCAGGTAGCGCGGATCGGTCTCGGTGCGTTTGGCCAGTTCCTCGACGGTGCCGGGTCCCTTGGCCATCTCCTTGTACAGGCCCAGCTGGTCGCCCACGACGATGGTTGCCGCGTGCATCACGGCGCCGATGTCGTGGACGAAGTTACCCATGAACGCGTTAAGCCGTGTTTCGTCGATGGCCATGTGTATCCCCTTCGCCGGCAAGCGGTTTGCACGGCCCATGCATGCCTATACTGAATTTCGGCAAGGGGCCAGCGAGCATCCTGTGTCTCGATGCGAGCGGGCGCCATACGCAGCAATGCGTATGCATCGTGAAAGGGGCGTGCCGCTATGACGCATCTGACGCGCAACGATCGTGCGAGCGCACTCCGCCTGCTGGAGCAGCTCGAGTCAGGGCATTCGCCCGTGCGGCATCGCGTCAGCGGCGGCAGCAGCAATGGCTTGCGCACGACCCACCGCGTCGCGGCGAGGGCATTGGGCCGGCGTGAGTTCCGCCGCGCCACGCAGCAGGCCGACTACTACCGCCGCGTGGGGCTGGAGCATGCGGTAGCGGTCGCCTTCCTGTACCGGCTGGCCTGCCGCGCCGAGGCGCCGCTGCCCGAAGCACCGGCTGCCGGCCTCACACCCCGCGAGGGCGACGTCATGCACTGGCTCTCGTGCGGCAAGACCGACGCAGAGATCGCCGCCTTGCTGGAGATCAGCCCGCGCACCGTCCACAAGCACCTGGAGCATGTGTACGTGAAGCTGGGCGTCGAGACGCGCACGGCAGCCGTGATGCGCGCGCTCGCCATGGGCAGGGCCCCATAAGGAAGAAGGCTCCGCCGTCAGCGCGAGGCCACTGCCACCGGCGCATCGGCCGGCGAGGCAGACCGCCCGATCATCCACGCGCACACCGCCGACACCACACCCGCGAACAGCACATACAGGCAGATCTGCCATGGCTCGCCGCCGCCAGACTTGAGCAGTGCGGTTGCGATGATCGGCGTGATGCCCGAGGCGAAGATGCCCGAGAACTGGTAGACGAAGCTGATGCCCGTGTAGCGCACCTTCGCATCGAACAGGTCGCAGAACAGGGCAGCCTCGGGCCCGTACACAGATGCATACAGGATGCCGAAGGGCACGATGATCGACAGCCAGATGAGCAGCACGTTTCCGCCGCTGTGCGTCATGAGCCAGAAGCCCGGAAACGCCGACACGGCAGTAATGAGCGAACCCCACATGTATACACGCGGTCGCCCCAGCCGGTCGGACATGCGCCCGAAGAATGGAATGGCGAAGCACATCACCACCGCCGCGGCCATCACGCCCAGCAGCGCCTCGGTGCGGCTGATCTTGATGGTGGTCGTGAGGTAGTTGATGGAAAACACGCCGAAGATGTTGAAGAACACACCGTCGATGTAGCGCGCGCCCATGCCCTTGAGCACATTGCCCGGGTAGCGCCGGATCATGTCCATGAACGGAATGCGCAGCTCGGCGTTGCGTGCCTTCACTGCCGCGAACTCCGGCGTTTCCTTCACGTGCAGGCGGATGTACATGCCCACCATCACCATCGCGCCCGAGATCAGGAAGGCGATGCGCCAGCCCCACGAGAGAAACTGCTCGTCGGTCAGCAGCGACGACAGCAGCGCCACCACACCCGAGGCCAGGCACAGGCCGATGGCCAGCCCGATCTGCGGCAGCGAGGCATAGAAGCCGCGCTTTTCCTTCGGCGCGTATTCGTATGCCATGAGCACCGCGCCGCCCCATTCGCCGCCCAGGCCGATGCCCTGCGCCACGCGAAGCAGCAAAAGAAGCAATGGCGCCGCAATGCCGATCTGCGCATAGGTGGGCACCAGCCCTATGAGGAAGGTGGCCACGCCCATGATCATCAGCGTGATGATGAGCATGCTCTTGCGGCCGATCTTGTCGCCGAAGTGGCCGAAGATCACGCCGCCCAGCGGCCGCGTGACGAAGCCCACCGCGAAGGTCGTGTACGCCAGCAAGGTCGACACCACCGGGTCGCTGCCCGGAAAGTAGAGCTTGTTGAACACGATGCCGGCCACCACGCCGTACAGGAAGAAGTCGTACCACTCGATGGTGGCACCCACCAGGGCCGAGACCACCACCCTGCGAATCGCTTTCTCGTCGCTTGCGCTCATGTCGTTGTCTCCGATGAGGTTGTCGTGGCGGTCTCTGCGGACCGTGGTTTTGCAAAAACTCAGTGCGCGGCGGCTGCCGCTCTCACGTCCTCTCTGATCAGGTCGACGGCCTTCTCGGCCATCATCACGGCGGGTGCGTTGGTGTTGCCCGACACCAGCGTCGGCATCGCCGAGCAGTCGATCACGCGCAGGCCCGCCACGCCGTGCACGCGCAGCCGCGCATCGACGACCGCGAGCGCATCGCTGCCCATGCGGCAGGTGCCGGTGGGGTGGAAGATGGTGGCGCCGTTGTTGCGGCAGAACTCCAGCACATCGGCGTCGCTCGCGGCATCGGGACCGGGCTTCACCTCGCGCTTGACGTAGGGCCGCATCGCGGGTGAATCGGCAATCGCGCGAGCAGCCTTCACGCCGGCCACGGTGGTCGCGCGGTCGAGCTCGGTGGCGAGGTAGTTGGGCTGCATCTCGGGCGGCTCGGCCGCGTCGAGCGAGCGGATGCGCACATGGCCGCGCGACTCGGGCCGAAGCTGGCACACCGACATCGTGAAGCCCGAGTACGGATGCACCTTGCCGCCCGCCATGTCGGCCGAGAGCGTGGCGACGTGGAACTGGATGTCGGGCGTGGCCGCCACCGGCCTGCCGTTGTCGTCCTTCAGCGCGCGCATGAAGCAGCCGCCCTGGTTGATGCCCACTGCCAGCGGGCCGGTGCGGTGCAGTAGCCATTCCAGCCCCATGCCCACCTGGCCGAACCAGGAGTTGAGCTGGTCGTTGGTGGTGATGGGCTTGGTGCACTCGTAGCCAAGGCGAATTTGCAGATGGTCTTGCAGGTTCTCGCCGACGCCGGGCAGCTCGTGCACGACCGGAATGCCGAAGCGGTCAAGCAGTGCGCGCGGCCCGATGCCCGAGAGCTGCAGCAGCTGCGGCGACTGGATCGAGCCGGCCGACAGCAGCACCTCGGCGCGGCAGCGGGCGGTCTTCAGCTCGCCGCCTTGCCGGTACGTGACGCCGACGGTGCGCCGGCCATCGAACACCAGCTTCTGCGCCATCGCCTCGGTTTCGATGCGCAGGTTGGGCCGCCGCTTCACGGCCGGCGTCAGGTAGGCCTTGGCCGTGCTGCAGCGCCAGCCTTTGTGCGTGGTCAGCTGGTAGTAGCCCGCGCCTTCCTGCGCGGCACCGTTGAAATCGTCGGTGCGCGGCACGCCGGTCTGCCCGGCGCCGTCGATGAAGGCCTCGATCAGCTCATGCTTCGCGGCGATGTCCGAAACCTTCAGCGGGCCGCTGCCGCCATGGAAGGCGTCGCCGCCGCGCTGGTTGCCTTCTGATTTGATGAAGTAGGGCAGCACGTCGTCGTAGCCCCAGCCGGCGTTGCCCAGTGCGGCCCAGTGGTCGTAGTCCTCGCGCTGGCCGCGGATGTAGATCAGCCCGTTGATTGCGCTCGATCCGCCCAGCGTCTTGCCGCGCGGCCAGTAGATGCGCCGGCCGTTCATGTTCGGGTCGGGGTCGGTCTCGAAGCGCCAGTTATAGGTGGGGCTCCACATCGTCTTGCCGTAGCCGATGGGCAGATGAATCCACAGCGAGCGGTCGGCAGGCCCCGCTTCCAGCAGCAGCACGCGCGTGGCCGGGTCTTCGCTCAGCCGCCCAGCCAGCACGCAGCCGGCCGAGCCGGCACCGACGACGATGTAGTCGAACTCTTCTTCAGGCATGAAGGGGGTCCTGTAGGGGCCTGCGGGGTCCGGGAGTGGAACAATCGCTTCGCTCGGCCGCATCCTAGGCTAATGATTTTCGGAACGCAATGTTCCATTTTTAAGGTTTACCCGCATGCCCCGTCCCGCGCGCACGCCCGCCGCAGTGATCTCCGCAGTGATTTCTCCAGAGGAGCCTGAGTCCGCTTCCGGCTCCGGTTCCTCGGCCGAGCGCAGCCTGCGCCTGCTGGCGCTGCTGGCCAACGAAGGCCGTGCGCTCACGCTCGCCGAACTGGCCGCGCAGCTCGGCTTGCCCAAGGGCACGGCGCACCGCATCTGCACCCAGCTGCTGGCCACGGGCTTCCTGGCGCGCGACGTGGACGAGCGCTCGTTCAGCGTCGGCCCTGCGCTGCGCAAACTTGCCTTCGACACGCTGAACCACGGCGTGGTGCGCGGGCTGCGGCACGAGGTGCTGTCGGAACTGGTGCGCCAGGTGGGTGAAACCTGCAACCTCACCACGCTCGACGGCGCGCAGGTGCTGTATCTGGACCGCGTGGAAGCGCAATGGCCGCTGCGGCTGACGCTCGACGTGGGCTCGCACGTGCCGCTGCACTGCACGGCCAGCGGCAAGCTGTTTCTCGCGCAGATGCCGAAGAAGGAACGCGATGTGCTCATCGGCAAGCTGCCGCTGGAACGCATGACGGCCAACACCATCGTCAAGGCCGATGCGCTGCGCACCGAGTGCGAGGCGATCGCCAAAGGCGGCTACTCATGCGACCGCGAAGAGTTCATCGCCGGGCTGGTGGCGGTGGCCGTGCCGGTGCGCGATGCGGCGGGCGAGGTGCGTGCCGCGCTGGCGGTGCATGCGCCCACGGCGCGGATGTCGATGGACGATGCGGTCAAGCGCATCGACGCGTTGAAGGCGGCGGCCGAGAAGATGGGGGGGCTGCTCTGAGCTTGCCTGCTTCTATTCTTCGTAGCCGATGTCCAGCCTCACCATGGCGCCGCTGCTGTCGACTCTTTCCGCGCGGAAGTAATAGCGCCCGCGGTAGCTCTCGAAATGCAGGGGAAGGGCGACGGGTTCGTCCCAGCTCGTCAGCGCGAAGCCCTGGTTGCGTAGCTCATGCAGCAGTGCGTCCAGCCGCTGCGGATCGGGGTCGACGCGAATGTCCGCATCGGCCGGCGGTGTGCCTCGCGGGTCGTGCAGCCAGCGCGCGAAGCTGCCGATCAGGGTGAAGACGTGGCCCTGCGCGCGTAGGCCGTCGAGCAGCTGCGCCGTGGCCTGCAGGTCGATGCGGGCGCGTTGCTTGCGGAACACCAGCGCGTACTCGTGACGGCGATCCGTATGTGCTGCGAAAGCTTCGCTGTCGGCGGTCTGTTCCTCCTGATGCGGATAGATCAGCACACGCTCTTCCTCCATGGTGAAGAGCGCACCGAGGATGCGCGCGAGGTCGAAGGCCAAGGGCAGCACGCGTTCGCCGAGGCGAATGTTCTGCACCATCGCAATGCAATGGCCGTCTTCGCGCAAGCGCGTGCGAACGGCGTGGAACACGTTGCGCAGGCCCTCCAGGTGCTGCGCATAGCTGTGGCTGTCGTAGAGCTGCGAAGCCGCAGGGGCGCCCGACCACTGGCATCCGAAGTAGGGCACGTTGGTGAGGCAAAGCTCGAAGGGCTGCAGCGCGGTGGTGTCGAGCGCGTCGCATGAGCCCTGCAGCAGGGTGACGCCATCGTCTCCGATGCCGTGGCGCGCTAGCCGTTCGCGGATGAGCTGGATCCGGTCTGCGTCGACTTCGCAGCCGGCCGCCAGCCGGTCTTCCAGGTGCGCCGCAAGCAAGGTCGTGCCGAAGCCCGAGAAGGGATCGAAGACCGTGTCCCCGCGCTGCGAGAACTGGCGCACGAACGGGGTCATCTGCTCGACCCACCCGCAGTCGCGTGCACCCAGCGGGTCGCGCGCGCGCAAGTCGTCGGGCAGCCGGTGAAGCGGCGACTCGTGGTCGAGCATCAGCCAGCTGGGGCTAGGCATGGGCATGCACCTGAATCGAACGGGTGTCGAGCAGCACGTCGCGCCCGGGCTCCCAGCCGGCGCAGAGCTGTCCATCGGGAAAGTAGACCAGCTTGTAGATGTCTTCGGTCGCATGGCGCGCGTGCATCGCGCCGTAGTCGGAACTCTCGAAGATCACCGCCAAGCCATTCGCTGTGCGCAGGCGCAGGTTCCAGAAGTAGTAGCCCTCGGTCAGGCTCTCGACCGTCCAGCCGCGCGAGACGGCGGTGTCGTCGAGGCAAGCCGTCAGCAGCGCGTCCATTGGCACCCGCTGGGCGTGCAGGTAGCGCGCCGTGGCGTTGTCGCGGTAGCTGCCGTCGAGCCGGGAGAACTCCCGGAAGACGATGGTGCCGGCGCCGCAGTGCTGCTGCGCCCACGAGAGGTAGGCCGACACGTCCTGCGGCCGTGCGACGCCGTCGCGCTGAAGAATGCACACCATGCGCAGCGGCATCGCGTCGGCCAGTTGCCGTGCAGTGCGCTCGAACACCGTCTGGTCGCCGATCTCCAGCCTGGGCCTGAAACGCATGATGGCCTGGTTGGTTGCACCTTCATGGTGGTGGCGGGACAGTTCGAGCCAACTCAAGCCGAAGTCCTGCAGAGCACGCGTCAGAGTGGCTCCGCCCGCCTTGGCAAAGCCGGCGCCGTTGGTGTACAGCACGCGGTCTTCGACGCACGGTCCGTCGCCAGCTTCGGCGGCGGCCAGCGTGTCCAGCAGTTGCAGCATCCAGCCGGCGTCGTCGCTGGTTTCCAGGCCCGAGAGCGACCACGAGAGCGGCACGCCGCGCAAGGCCCGCAGCGCACGGGCAAGGCCATCGAAATACGTGCCGTCGGGCCGCAGCCGGGAGGCCGGCACACCGCCATCGGTCTTGCGAAGGTTCTCCGAGCAGAAGCCGCAGCGTGCCGAGCAGGGCTGAACGGCCGCATAGGGCGTGAAGGTCAGGGGTTGCGCAAGGCGCCGCCGGACACCGCCGATGGTGTGCGAGTGCCAGCGCGCCGCCTGTCGCGGGTCGGGCGTGCGCATGTTGACCTGTCCGACGGTGGCGCGCAGGCGCTCGAAGAACGGAGAACTTGCGCTGCGCGGCAGGTCGGCGACGGCCACGCTGTCCATGGGAATGGTGGGCGCGCGCGTGGCACTGTCGCAAGGCGTTGCGGAAAGCATGTCGGGCGGAGGGACCAAGAGTCGATGCACCCGCAACGATACGACACTGCGCTGCGCGCGTTGAACGAGAATCTGCCGCTCACCAACCGGGAGAAGCAACGCCATGGTCAACGTCGTCAAAACCATCCGCAACTTCAACGCCGGCCGTGACCCCGAACGCCTGGCGATGAAGTACGAGAAGCTGCGCTCCAGTCCGTTCGTCTTCCTGCGCGGCACCTGCCACCTGTTCTACGACCGTCTGCCGGCCGATGCACTGTTCACCAGCAAGGCGCCGACGGCATGGCTGTGCGGCGATGCCCACCTGGAGAACTTCGGCAGCTACAAGGGCGACAACCGGCTCGCGTACTTCGATCTCAACGACTTCGACGAAGCGGCGCTCGCGCCTGTGACGTGGGAGCTGGTGCGATTCCTCACCAGCATCCTGGTGGCCGGCGACAGCCTGCGTGCCTCGCGCGACGATGCGAATGCGCTGTGCAAGGTGTTTCTCGATGGCTATGCCGGCGCACTGGCGCTCGGCAAGGCCCGCTGGGTGGAGCGCGACACAGCCAGCGGCCTGATCCATGAGCTGCTCGCGAAGCTCAAGGCTCGCAGTCGCCCCGATTTCCTGAACAAGCGCATTGAGCGAAAGAACGGTCGCCGAAGCATCCTGCGCGACGGCGAGCATGCGCTGCCAGCCAACAAGGCCGAGCACGAACGGGCGAAGAAGCTGATCGCCGCATTCGCGGCAACGCAGGACAACCCCGACTTCTTCAAGGTGCTCGACGTGGCGCGGCGCATCGCCGGCACCGGCAGCCTGGGCGTGGAGCGCTATGTCGTCCTCGTCAAAGGCAAGGGCTCGCCCGACGGCAACTACCTGCTCGACCTGAAGCAGGCGCCTGTGTCGTCGCTCGTGCCGCACCTGAAGAAGATCAAGCAGCCCGCGTGGCCGTCGAACGCGCACCGCGTGGTGGGGCTGCAGCGCCGCATGCAGGCCGTGTCGATGGCCTTCCTGCACCCGATCGTCGATGGCAAGTCTTCCTACGTGCTGCGCGACCTGCAGCCCAGCGAAGACCGGGTGACCCTCGACGTGCGCCACACCGGGCTCGACCAAGTCCGCGACGTGATCGGGGAGATGGGGCAGATGATGGCCTGGGCGCACCTGCGCAGCTCGGGGCGCCAGGGCTCGGCCATCGCGGATGCGCTGGTCGATTTCGGCGCTTCGGCGAAGTCGTGGCGCCGCGACCTGCTGGACGCGGCGCATCAGTGTGCCGCGCAGGTCGAGAGCGACTGGGAGGTCTACTGCGAGGCCTACGATGCCAAGGCCTTTGCGCCGTAAGCTGCGCGAAGGAAAACCCGCTCAGCGATAGGTAGCGAGCAGGATGCTGGTCTCGGTGTTCGCAATGCCCTTGATGAGGCGCACGCGCTCCAGCACGTTCGACAGTTCGGCCATGGTCGCGGCGCGCAGTTCGGCCAGCAGGTCCCAGCGCCCGTTGGTGTCGTGCAGCGCCTCCACCGCGGGTTCGCCCAGCAGGCTGGCAATTACCGCGCGGGTCTGGTTGCCCTCGACGAGAACGCCCATCCACGCGCGGATCTTTCCGGGTTCGGCGTCGGGGCGCAGGCGCACCGAATAGCCGACGATGACCTGCTCGTCCTCGAGCTTGCGCAGCCGGTTCGTCACCGTACCGCGCGACACGCCCAGTTTTGCGGAGAGCGTAGCGACGGTGGTGCGCGCATCCTTGCGCAGCAGCGCAATCAGGGTGCGGTCGGTGTCGTCCATGGTCCGCAAATCCAGCTCCTCAGCTCAGCCCGCGAGATGGTCCAGCGCCGAGAAGCCGGCGGCGCGTTCGATGATCTCGCCCGCGTCGAGGCACAGGTCTTCGCGGTAGCGCGTGGCGCACAGCTGCACGCCTACCGGCAGGCCGTCGACCACGCCGGTCGGCACCGACAGGCCGGGCAGGCCCAGCATGGCGAGCGTCGTCATCGGGGACTGGGCCGCGAGCATCTGCTCCATGCGCGCCTGCGAGCGCGTGTCGTCGTCGATGGGAAACTGCCGTTCCCACGACACAGGCATCAACAGCACCGGGTACTCCTCGAAGAAGAACGACCAGGCGCGTGCTACCGTCAGGCGACGCTGCAGCGCGGTCAGGAACTGGTCGCGGTTCCAGTTGGGTGCGCCGGCCAGGATGAATCCGAAGGCCGCCTTCACCGATGCGTCGCCGAGCGCGTCGATGGCCGGGGCTGCACTGCGGCGCAGGTCGTCGTGTAGCAGGTCGCGCCACAGCACGGCAGCCTCGTCGAAATGCGGTGGCTCCGCCTCCTCGACGATGCAGCCGGCCTGTTCGAGCCAGGCCGCTGCCTGGTCGAGCGCAGCGATCACCGAGGGGTGCACGCCGGGGCCCGGCGCGCGCTTGAAGAGCGCCACCTTCAGGGGCTTGCGGGTGGGCGGGTATTGCAGCGGCGCGGGAACCCACAGCGGGTCGCGCACGTCGCCCTCGGCCATGACCCGCAGCGCCAGCCGCGCGTCGGCCACCGTGCGCGTCAGCGGGCCCTGCACCGACATCAGCTGGTTGGTGATGGTGCGGTCTTCCTTGGCTGTGGCGTTGACTGCCGGCACGCGGCCCGGCGTGGTGCGTAGCCCGACCACGCCGCAGGCCCATGCGGGGTAACGCACCGAGCCGCCCAGGTCGTTGCCGTGGTGAATGGGGCCCATGCCGAGTGCGGCGGCCACCGCCGCGCCGCCGCTGGAGCCGCCCGGCGTGACCTGCGCGTTCCAGGGATTGAGCGAGCGGCCATGCAGGTCGTTGTCGGTGAACCAGCGCAGCGAGAACGACGGCGCGTTGTTGCGCCCGACGATCACGGCGCCCGCGCGCCTGAGGTTTGAGACCACCGGCGCGTCGGTCTCGGCCACGAGGTTTTTCAGCGCGACGATTCCGCCGTCGGTGGCGCCGCCGGCAACGTCCACGTTGACCTTGATGGTCACCGGCACGCCGTGCAACGGGCCGACCGCGTCGCCGCGCGCAAGGGCGCCGTCGCCCTTGTCGGCCGCCGCCAGTGCCTGGGCGTGCAGCACGGACGACAACGCGTTGAATTTCGGGTTGACCTCGTCGATGCGGGCCAGCACGCTGGCCGTGGCTTCGCGGCAGGACACATCCTTCTTGCGGATCAGCGCGGCGAGTTCTGTGGCGTCCAGGCGCCAGAGGGGAGTGGTCATGGAGGGGTTCCTTGAATGGGCAAAGAGGAAGGCGCGGTCAGTCTTCCAGCGCGCGATTGCGGCTTTCGGGCAACGCGAGCATCGCGACGATGGCGATCACGCTGGCCGCCGCCATGTACCAGGCCGGCGCGGCAGGGTTGCCGGTCGTGGCGATCAGCCAGGTGATCACGAATTGCGTCGTGCCGCCAAATATCGACACGCCGACGGCATAGGCAATCGACATGCCGGTGGCGCGAATGCCGCGCGGCAGCAGTTCCGGAATGGCAACGAACGAGGCGGCCCCGGCGATGGCGGTGAGCGCGGACAGCAAGGCCGCCACGCCCATCAGCATGCCGATGCCCGGATACGCCACCAGCAGCAAGAAGGCGGGCACCACGATCAGTGCGGCGAGCACGCGCGGCCAGAGCATCGTTGCCTTGCGGCTGAAGCGGTCGCTGAGCCAGCCACCCAGGAGCGCGCACAGCATCGAGACGAAACCGCCGACCACGGTGGCGCTCAGCGCCACGCCCGGCGACATCTTCAGCGTGGTGATCGCATAGGTCGTCATGAAGTTGATGACGTAGGTCGACACCGTGCCGCCAAGCACCAGCAGCACTGCCAGTGCGATCAGCCCGCGGTGCTTGACGAGCCCGGCCTTGCCGCGGTTCTCCATGCGCACCGGCGCGGCGTGCAGCGTCTCGGGCATGCTGCGGCGCAGGTAGATGGCCAGCGGCACCAGCAACAGCCCGACCAGGAATGGCACGCGCCAGCCCCAGGCGGCCATGTCCTGGGGCGTCAGCAGGCCGTTCATGGCCATGCCCACCAGGCCTGCCACGCATGCGGCACCGCCCTGGCTTGCGAGCTGCCAGCTTGCATAGAGGCCGCGTTGTTTTGGGGGCGCGGCCTCGATCAGGAAAGCACTGGCCGGGCCCACTTCGCCGCCGAGCGCAAGGCCCTGCACCAGCCGGCAGATCACCACGATCACAGGCGCCGCAATGCCGATGCTGGCGTAGGAAGGCGTAAGCGCCAGGCCCAGCGTGCCGACGGTGATCAGCCCGATGGTCAGCAGCATGGCCGGCCGGCGACCGGCGCGGTCGGCGTACGCCCCGATCAGCACGCCGCCCAGCGGCCGGGCGAAGAACCCGACACCGAAGACGGCAACCGACAGCAGCAGGCTGCCCATCGGCGTGGAGGCCGGGAAAAAGGCCTTGCCGATGTACACGGCAAAGAACGCATAGGTGACGAAGTCGTAGAACTCCAGCGCGTTGCCCGCGACCGTGGCCGCGACGACGCGCGTGGGCACGCGTTGCCCGCTGGCGACCGGCGCTTGCGCGGCGCCCGGGTTCAGGGAATGGGCACTCTGGCCGATGCTGGCGTTCATGGCGATGGCTCGCTTTCCGAAGAGTAAGACCTTGGGGCAAAAACAGGGGAAGGATTCAGGAGGCCACGAGGAAGCGCTGCGCAAGCAGCACCCAGTACGCCGCGCCGATGGCAACGTTGTCATCGTTGAAGTCGTAGCCCGGGTTGTGGACCATGCAGCTGCCCGGTCCGGCGCCGTTGCCAATCTGCAGGTAGCTGCCGGGGCAGTGCTCCAGCATCACGGCGAAGTCTTCGCTGCCGGTGGCCGCGAGGCCGTGCAGGATCACGCGTTCGGGCCCGAGCAGCTCCAGCGCCACCTTGCGCGCGAAGTCGGTCTCGGCGAGCGTGTTGACCAGCACCGGGTAGTCGCGCCGGTAATCGACCACGGCATGCACGTCCAGGCTTTGCGCCTGCGCCGCCACCAGCGCGCGGATGCGTGTCTCCAGCAGGTCGCGCACCACCGGGTCGAGCGAGCGCACGCTGAGCTCCAGCGTCGCCTGCTGCGGAATGACGTTGTTGGCGCGGCCCGCGTTGATGGCCCCGACGGTCACGATCGCCGTCTGCTGCGGATCGACGTTGCGCGACACGACGGTCTGCAGCGCCATCACGATGCTGGCCGCCGCCACGATGGGGTCGGCCGCCAGGTGCGGCATGGCGCCGTGGCCGCCGGTGCCTTCGAGCGTGATCGTCACGTCGTCGGAAGACGCCATGGTGGCGCCATCGCGAAACACCAGCGTGCCCTGCGGCGTGCCCGGCATGTTGTGCATGGCAAAGATCGCGTCGCACGGAAAGCGCTCGAACAGGCCCTGCTCGATCATCAGCTTCGCGCCGCCGGGGTGCTCCTCGGCCGGCTGGAAGATCAGATGCAGCGTGCCGTCGAAGTCGCCTTCCTCCGCGAGCTGGCGTGCTGCCGCGAGCAGCATCGCCGTGTGGCCGTCGTGGCCGCAGGCGTGCATCAGGCCGTCGTGCAGGCTGTGCCATGCCACGCCACTGCGCTCCTGCAGCGGCAGCGCGTCCATGTCGGCCCGCAGGCCGAGGCGCTTGCCGCCGGTGCCGCGGCGCAGCGTGCCGACCACGCCTGTCATCGCGAGACCGCGGCTCACTTCGTAGCCCCAGGCGGTCAGCCGTTCGGCAATCAGCTGCGACGTGCGGTGTTCGTTCAGGCCCAGTTCGGGGTGTTGGTGAATATCGCGCCGGACTGCGACGAACTCCGGTGCGCGGTCCTGCATGCGTTGAAGAAGAGAGGTGAACATCATCCGGGCGAATGCTAGGCTCGCGCACCAGAAACCATAAGACGATAAATTTGCGTCGTGAAAACCTTTGGTTGTCAGGTAAACACGGGTTTTGCCCTAGGCTTTGCGAGTGCCCTACAAAGGGGCTTGCGGTCTACCGACGGCACTGTGTCAGTGCGCTGAAACCTCACTTGAAAAGTTGTCGCTGATCATGAAACTGAGCCAACTCGAATCCCTGGTGGCCGTGGTCGAACACGGCGGTATCCGCGCGGCAGCGCGCGAACTCAACGTCTCGCAGGCGGCCGTGACCAAGTCGATGCGGCTGCTGGAAGAAGACGCCGGCATTCCGCTGCTGGTGCGCCAGTCGCGCGGCATTGCGCTCACCGCGGCGGGCACCCGCCTGCTGGAGCGCGCGCGCGTCATCACGCGGCAGACGGCACTGGCGCGCGAGGAACTGCGCCAGGGCAACGGCGAAGACTTCGGCACCGTGCAGATCGGCGTCACGCCCTTTCTCACCTTCACGGGGCTGGGCGAGGCGTTCAACTGGTTCCGGCACCGCTATCAGAACGTGCAGCTCAACGTGATCGAAGGCCTCATGTCGCGCGTGCTGCCGCGCCTGCGCAACGGCACGCTCGACATGGCCGCCGTTGCCGCGGACGTGGGCGAGGTGCAGGGCGACGAGTTTCGCGTGCAACGCATCTTCCAGGCGCGCCAGTGCATCGTGGTGCGAGAGGGCCACCCGATGCAGAAGAAGCCGACCGCGCGCGGACTGGCGTCGTGCGAATGGGTGCTGACGCAGCCCATCGGCGGCGGACAGCAGCCGCGCATCGAGGCCATGTTCAGCCTGGCCGGCGTGCCGCCCCCGTCACGCGTGGTGGTGTGCGAGGCACTGTCGGCCATGGCGCTCGTGCGCAGCACCGACGTGGTGAGCATCGTGCCCGAGCCGCTGCTCGGGCACTTCGAGTCGAGCGGCATCGTGCCGATCAGCGAGGCGGTCTTTCATCCATGCGACGTGGAGCTGCTGATCCTCACGCGCGCAGACGTGCCGTTGACGCCCGCTGCCGAGTACTTTGCGCACTGCCTGTCGAAGGTCAGCCAGCCAGGCTGACCAGCGCACGCACCACACTCACCGCCGCCAGCGCAATCAGCAAGTTCAGCACATGCCTCCTGAACTGCTCCGGCGACACTCCCTTGAACGAACGCTGCCCGTACCAGATGCCCGCAAGCATCGCCGGTGCCAGCCACAGAGCCCACTTGAGCGTGTCCGGCCCCAGCAGGTTGCCCGACGCATGGGTTGAAGAAGGCATCAGCGCCGCGCAGATCAGCGACACCACGTCGCTGAACAGCAGCAGTGCAATCAGCGTGGCCCTCAATGCGGCCGGTGCCATCTTCGCGGTGCTGAGCAACACCGCGATCGCGATGCCGCCGATGGCCGCCACGCCATTGATGAAGCCCGATGCCAGCCCGGCCGCCAGCCGCACGCTGCGCGTAGGCACCAGCGTGACATGCGCGCCGCCGCGCAGCAGCAGCGCGGCCGCCATCAGCAGCGCGCCTATCAGCAGGCGCAGCGGCGTCTCGGGCAGCCATGCGAGTAGCGCGACGCCAATGGGAATGCAGATCAGATTGCCCAGCATCAGCCAGCTGAGCCATGGCATGTCGACATCGCGCGCGATGCCGCGCAACTGGCTCAGGCTTGCCAGGATTTCGAGCATGAAGATCGCGGGCACCACCAGCGCGGGCGACACCACCAGCGACATGCCCGCCACGGTGATGGCCGAGAAGCCGAAGCCCGCGAAGCCGCGCACGATGCCCGCTGCGAACACCACGCACAGGCTGTAGACCAGCGTTACCGGCGCCAGCGGCGGCACCAGAAGCTCGGCCGCCGTCATGCCTCGAACAGCGGCAACAGCTTCAGGCGTTGCACCTTTCCGGAAGGGCCGCGTGGCAGGTCTTGCACGAAGCGGTAGTGGCTGGGCGTCTTGTAGCGGCCGAGTGCGGTGGCGCTGAATTCGCGCAGTTCGTCTTCGGTGCAGGCGCAGCCTTCGCGCAGCACGATGCACACGCCGATCTCCTGGCCGTAGTGGCGGTCGGGCACGCCCACGGCGGCAGCTTCGAGCACGGCGGGGTGCCGCAGCAGGGCTTCGTCGATCTCGCGCGGCGCGATGTTCTCGCCGCCCTTGATGATCAGCTCCTTGATGCGGCCGGTGACGAAGAAGAAGCCGTCCTCGTCGCGGTGGCCGAGGTCGCCGGTGCGCAGCCAGCCGTCGGGCGTGAAGCTCGCGCGGGTGGCTTCCTCGTTCTTGTAGTAGCCGAGCATCACGTTGGGCCCGCGAATCACGATCTCGCCGGTCACGCCGGTGGGCACGGCTGCGTGCTTGGCATCGACCACGCCGGCCATGCAGCCCGACGCACGGCCCACCGAACCTAGCTTGCGCGCGGCCGGGTCCATCGGGTTGGAGAAGGAGGGTGCCGCAGTTTCGGTGAGGCCCATGGTCTCGACGATGCCGATGCCGAACATCCGCTCGAAGGCACGCAGGTGCTCGGGCGGCAGCGCGGCCGAGGCCGAGCGGCAGAAGCGGATGGCGAGCGTCTGCGCGAGTGGCGGCTTCGGGCCTTCGAGCAGGTACGAGATCATGGTGGGCACCACGTTGATCCAGCTGCACTGCGTTTGCGTGGCTTGTTCCCAGAAGCGGCCAGCCGAGAACTTCGGCGGCATCGCAAGGCTGCCGCCATGCGCGAGCGGCGCGAGCATGGTCACGGCGAAGGCGTTGATGTGATACAGCGGCAGCACAGCGAGCACACGGTCGGAGGGCCGCAGCGCATGCTCGACGCTGATGGCGTGCGCGTTGGCCGCGAGGTTGCGCTGCGTGAGCATCACGCCCTTGGGCACGCCCGTGGTGCCGGAGGTGTACATCAGCAGCGCGACGGCGTCGGGTGAGGGCGGTGGCACGTCGATTGCCGCCTCTTCTTCGCCGGGCAACGCATCGCCTTCCGGGTCGACCACGAGCAGCGTCACGGGCCGTTCGAAGGTGTCGACGATGCCGCGCACGCGCGCCTCCCACTCGGGCGCGACGCAGACCACGCGGCAGTCGGAGTGCGAGAGCACATAGCGCATCTGCTCCGGCTGCGACAGCAGGTTGACGGGGTTCACGCAGAAGCCGCCATGCATCGCGCCCAGCAGCAGGCACAAGGTTTGCAGGCCGTTGGGCATGACGACGGACACGGTGTCGCCCGGCTGCATGCCGTGGCCACGCAGCACGGCGGCCACACGGCGGCAACCGGTCGCGAGGTCGCCGTAGCCCAGGTGGCGCTCGGTCTCGGTGGCGCGCGCATACACCGCGTGCGGCTGCTGCCGCGCCTGTTGCTCGATCAGCGCATGAACCGTTGTTGCAGCCGCCGTCATGCTTACTTCGCGCCGTGCTCGGCGAAGAAGGCGCCGAAGATTTCTTCCTCGCTCGGCACCTTCTCCGGAATCGGCCGCGACACGCGCGTGATGTTCAGGTAGTGCCGGTAGTTCATGTTGTCCGAGAAGTTGTTCTTGCCCCAGGTGCCGCAGCCCATCGACAGCGAGAACGGCAGACCGTTGTCGAAGCTGCCGCCGGTGGCGATGCAATGCGCCTGGTCGACGATGACGCGCGACACCGGCAGCGTGAGGCCCAGCGTGAGTGCGCGTTCGGGCACCGCACTGTGCAGGCCCACCGAGTGGCCCGCGCCTTCGTAGGCGTAGATGCGTTCGACAGTGGCCATGGCGTGCGCGAAGTCGCGCGCGGCATACACGGCGAGCACGGGGCTCAGCTTCTCGCCGGAGAACGGGTGGTCGTGGCCCACGCCGTCTTCGGCCACCATGAGGATGCGCGGATCGGCATCGGCAATTGCCAGCCATGCGGCGCGGTTGGCGCCGTCGATGGCGGCCGCGCGCTCGGCGATGGTGCGCGCCGACTGGCCGATGACTGCGGGCGACAGCTTGCCCTCGGGCCACATCAGCGCCTGCAGCGTGGCCTTCTGCGCATCGGCGAGCATGACGGCGCCGCGATCTTTCAGCGCGGCGAGCGTCTGCGCGCGCACCGCGTCGATGATGACGAGGCTGTTCTCCGACGAGCAACTGGTCGCGTTGTCGAAGGTCTTCGAACGCACGATGCGGTCTGCGGCCGCGGCGATGTCCGCCGTTTCGTCGACGATGCCCGCCACGTTGCCCGCGCCCACGCCGAAGGCCGGCGTGCCGCTCGCATAGGCCGCGCGCACGTTGGCCTGCGAGCCGGTCGCCACCACCAGGTCGCACAGGCGCATCAGCTCGGCGGTCGATTGCTTGTTGACCGGCGAGGGCAGCAGCTGCACCAGGTCGCGCGGCGCACCGATGCGATCGAACTGCTGGTGGATGAATTCGATGAGTCGCGCCGCCGTAGACCAGCCCTTGGGCGAGGGCGCGACGATGACCGCGTTGCGCCCCTTGAGCGCATTGATGATCTTGTTGGCCGGCGTGGCGCCCGGGTTGGTCGAGGGCGTGACGGCGCACACCACGCCCACGGGTCGCGCAATTTCGATGATGCCGCGCGCCGGGTCTTCGGCGATCACGCCGACCGAGCGCGCGCCGTGCAGGTCGCGCAGCAGGCCGAAGGTCTTGCGGTGGTTCTTGCGCACCTTGTCTTCGACGTTGCCCACGCCGGTGTCGGCCACGGCCAGCTCGGCCAGCTCGCGGTTGCGCGCCGGCTCGATGATGGCCCAGCCGGCCGCGACCACGGCGGTGTCGACCTGCGCCTGCGACCAGGTTTCGTAGATGCGCTGCGCGGCGCGTGCGCGCGCCACGAGTTCGGCGATGGGGGAAGAGGGGGCTGCGTTTTCCATAGGGTTGTCCGTGTCGATCAATCGACTTTGATGCTGGCTTCCTTGGCGAGCTTCTGCCAGCGCACGAGTTCGGTAGTGACGACCTTGCCGAGTTGCTCGGGCGTACCGCCGACGCCTTCGCTGCCCTGTGCGAGCAGCTTGTCGCGGATGTCCGGTTCCTTCACCACGGTGTTGATCACGCGGTTGAGCTTGTCGATGGCCGGCTGCGGCGTCTTCGCGGGCACGAACACGGCGTACCACGAGTCCACGTCGAAGTCGGGCACGCCGGCTTCTTGCATCGTCGGCACGTCGGGGAAGGCTGCGCTGCGCTTGGTGGTGGACACCGCGAGCGCCTTGAGCTTGCCCGCCTTCACGAACTGCGCGGCCGCCGGAATCGACACCCACAGCAACGGCACTTGCCCGCCCATCACGTCGGTCACGGCCGGGCCGCCGCCGCGGTAGGGGATGTGCGTCATGTGCGTGCCGGTGCGCAGCTTCAGCAGTTCGCCCGCAAGGTGCCCGGGCGAGCCGTTGCCCACCGAGGCGAAGGCGATGCTGTCGGGCTTGGCCTTGGCCAGCGCAATGAGTTCGGCCACGGTGTTGGGCGCAAACTGCGTGTTGGCCACCAGAATCTGCGGCAGCGAGGCGACCATGCCGACCGGCGCGAAGTCTTTGGCGGTGTCGAAGCCCAGCTTGGCGTAGATGGCCGGGTTGATGGTGTGCGAAGACAGCGTGAACAGCACCGTGTAGCCGTCGGGTGCCGACTTGGCCACCACCTCGGTGCCGATGGAGCCGGCTGCGCCGCCCCGGTTGTCGATCAGCACCGGCTGGCCCAGCAGCGTTTGAAAGCGCTCCTGCACGATGCGCGCAATCACGTCGGTGCCACCGCCGGGCGGGTAGGGCACGATCAGGCGGATCGGCTTCGTCGGGTAGTCGCTGCCGTTCTGCGCCTGTGCGGCGAAGGGCGACGACAGGGCGGCGAGAGCCAGCAGCCCGGCGTGCAGCCAGGGGGCGAAGAACAACTTCATTCGGATCTCCTTCTCTTGGTGATGGACGTCGGCGGCAACGGCGTGAGCGGTGCTGCGTTCAAGCGGTAGCCCAGCGTGACGCTGGCGTCGCGCGCGCAGGCCATCAGGTGGTCGGCCAGCCCGCGCGCCTGTGTGCGCGCGAAGCGGATCGAGGGCACGCTCATGCCGACGGCGGCCACGGCTTCGCCGCGCGCATTGAGCACGGGCACGCCGAGGCCGCAGACGCCGATGCGCCACTCTTCCCGGTTCTCGGCATAGCCGCGGGCGCGCGAGCGTTCGAGTTCGGTGAAGAGGGCGTCGAAGTCGGTGATGCTGTTCTTCGTGTGCGCCACCAGCGTGCCCAGGCGCTCTTGCAGCGCCGGCACGTCGAGCGCGGCCGCCGCGAGCAGCGCCTTGCCTGAAGCCACGCAGTACGCCGCCGCACGGCCGCCGATGCGCGAGTACGCGGCCACGGGCAGCGGGCTGTCGAACTTGTCGAGGTAGACGATCTCGGCGTCGTCGAGCACTGCGAGGTGGATGGTCTCGCCCGTGGCCTGCGCCAGCAGCGCGAGGTGGGGTCGCAGCAGCGCGCCGATGTCCGATGCATCGGACACCATGGCCCCCAGCTCGAACAGCCGCAGGCTTGGCCTGTAGGCGCTCGTGTCCGGGTCTTGCACGGCCCAGCCGCATTCGACCAGCGTCTGCAGCGTGCGGTGCGCATTGCTGCGTGCCATGCCGAAGGCCTGGGCCAGTTCGGTGACGCGGCAGTCGCGCTGCTGGCGCACCATCCATTCGATGGCGGCGAGGCCCTTGGCAAGCGTGGAGTCCATGAGGCTTTCTATGGCATATCCGATGTTCCAAATATTGGAACTGCGTTCCCGGATGTGAAACGCAATGTAAGAACCCTGGGTGCCCTTTGTCAATCGGGGACTTGGATGTAGTTCAAAACGCCTCAGGTCGAAGGCCTCAGCGGCGGTGGCGTCCGGCCATGAGTTCGATCACCTCGCGGAAGATGGTGTTGCCGCTGGAGGTGGCCAGGTCGAGCACGTGGCTGCGGCTGTAGTAGGTGCTCAGGTCGAGGCCCACGCCGATGCCCGCAATGGCGATGTCGCCGCGCTGTTCCTGGCGCGCGACCACGTCGCGCAGGTGGTGGTCGAGGTAGTGCGCGTCGTTGGCAAGATGCGTGGCGCTGTCCATCGGCGAGCCGTCGGAGATCACGAGCAGCAGCTTGCGCGCCTCGCTGCGCTGGCGCAGCCGCATGCAGGCCCAGTCGATGGCCTCGCCGTCGATGCCTTCGCGGAACAGGTCGGCTTTCAGCAGCGCAGCCATCGCGGGGCGCGCGCGCCGCCATGGCGTCGCAGCACTCTTGAAGACGAGGTGGCAGCGCTCATTGAGCCGGCCCGGGTGCGGCGGTCTGCCCGCGCGCACCCATTCGCGCTGCGGGCGCCCGCCGTTCCATGCGCCGGTGGTGAAGCCCAGTACCTCGCTGGTCACGCCAGCCTGTTCGAGCGCACGCGCGAACACGTCGGCCATCATCGCGACCGATTCGGCGTGCTCCTTCATCGAGCCCGAGCAGTCGATGAGAAAGGTGACGACGCAGTCGGCCACCGGCTCCATGCGCTCGGTGCGGAACAGGCGGCGCTCTGTGGGCGAGGCCACGAGTTGCGCGAGGCGGCGGCCGTCGATCAGGCCTTCTTCCTGCGCGCCGTCCCAGCCGTCGCGCTCGGGCTCGGCCAGCAGGGCGCGCAACTCACGCGCGAGGCGGGCGATGTTCACGCCCTGCGCAGCGATGCGGCGGTCGAGCTTTTCACGGTGGTCGGCGAGCACTTCCTTGCGTGCGAGCGTGGCGGCATCGTGTTCGCGGTCGTAGGCGTTGGAGAAGACGCGATACGCGCCGCCCGCGTCGTCGAGCACCGCGCTGCGGCCCGACTCGGCGGTGGTGAAGCGCTCGACGATCTCCTGGTCCATGTCGGCCACGAGGCTGAACACGCTGCGCTTGTCGTCCACATGCGGGTCGCGCGCGGCGTTGCTGCCTTCTTCATCGGCCTCGTGCAGCATCGCGGCGACGGTGCGTGCAATGGCGCGGGCGTGCACGGCGTAGGCGGCCTGGTCGGCGCGGTCTTTGCGCAAACCTGCCAGTGCGTGGCCGATCAATGGCGCGAGCGCGAAGCGCGTGGCTTCGAGCATGTCTTCGGTTTCTTCCACCACCTGCTGGCCGCTGACGCGGGCGCGGCAGATCTGCGCCACGGCGTACAGCAGCAGGCCGCGCGCGGTGTCGGTCAGGCCGGAGTGATGAAAGGAAAGCGACCACTGCTCGTGGCGGTGTCGCAGGTTGTGCCGCATGCCGGCCATGACCTCGGGCGCCATGGCCTCGACGCGGAACTGTTCGAGCATTTCGAACAGCATGCGTTCGACAGGCTCCTCGGGGCGCAGGCTTTCGTGCAGCGCCGCGTCCGATTCGGTGAGCCGCAATGCAAGCCCGTCGGCCACGCCGCGAAACGACGCAAAGTCGTCGGTGTCGGGCGAGGGATGCAGATGCGGCGCAAACCACGGCAGCGCCACGCGGCCACGGTGCAGCCGCCGGCCACGAAAGTGCAGGTCGCGCTCGCCGCTGAAGGCGCGCACCACCGCCGCGCAAAGCTCCGCAACCTGCTCCTCCTGCCGCACGCGGCGCTGCATCGCGCTCGCGGGTTCGGCAGTCATTCGCGCGGGCCCGCAGAGAGCTGGTGCGACTCCTTCAGTTCGCGGTCGAAGCAGCGCTGGAAATACTCGGCCACCAAGGGCCGCTCGGCGTCGTCGCACTTGTTGACGAACGACAGGCGAAACGCCAGCGCCGGGTCCTTGAAGATCTCGATGTTCTCGGCCCAGGTAATGACTGTGCGCGGCGACATCAGCGTAGACAGGTCGCCCGCCGCAAAGCCCTTGCGCGTGAGGTCGGCCACGGCCACCATCGATGCGACCAGCTTCGTGCCCGCCTCGTCGGCTAACGATGGCACACGCGCCTGCACGATGGCGATCTCTTCGGCGGCCGGCAGGTAGTTGAGCGAAGCCACGATGTTCCAGCGGTCGATCTGCGCATGGTTGAGCCGCTGCGCGCCGTGGTACAGGCCGTTGAGGTTGCCCAGGCCCACCGTGTTGGCGGTGGCGAACAGCCGGAAGAAGGGGTGTGGCCGCAGCACCTTGTTCTGGTCCATCAGCGTGAACTTGCCGTCGCGCTCCAGGATGCGCTGGATGACGAACATCACATCGGGCCGACCGGCGTCGTACTCGTCGAAGACCAGCGCCACGGGGCGTTGCAGCGACCAGGGCACGATGCCTTCCTGGAACTCTGTGACCTGCTTGCCTTCGCGCAGCACCACCGCGTCTTTGCCGACGAGGTCGAGCCGGCTGATGTGGCCGTCGAGGTTGAGCCGTACGCAGGGCCAGTTCAGCCGCGCCGCTACCTGCTCGATGTGCGTCGATTTGCCGGTGCCGTGCAGGCCCTGCACCATCACGCGCCGGTCGCGCGTGAAGCCCGCGAGGATGGCGAGCGTCACGTCGGGGTTGAAGCGGTAGACCGCGTCGACCTCGGGCACGTGGTCGTCGATGGCTTTGGACGGGCTGAAGGCGGGCACCTGCAGGTCGGTGTCGATGCCGAACACGTCGCGCACGCTGAGCATCCTGTCGGGTCGAAGGTCGGCGGTGTCGGTCACGGTGGGCTTTCGGGGAATGTGGGGTTCTTCAGGCCTGTGCGCGGTCGGGGGCCGCGTCGGCATCGATGCGGCTCAGCGCCTGTGCCGCGCGTTGCAACGCGGGCAGCAGCGTCTTCGCCTTGGCCGCGTCGAGCCGCATCACTGGCGCCTGCACCGCGATGCACAGGTTGGAGGGCGCGTCGTCGCCGGACGGCACCAGCGTGGCAATGCACAGCAGGCCCGGCAGGAACTCTTCATGGTCGATGGCGTAGCCGTCCTTGCGCACGCGCTGCACTTCCTTCTCCAGCGCCTCGGGGTCGGTCAGCGTCCTTGGTGTGTACGGCTCGAGCGGCGCGTTCGACAGCAGCCGGCGGCGCTGCGCCGCGCTCATCTGCGAAAGAAAGATCTTGCCGCTGGCCGAGCAATGCGCCGGCACGCGCGAACCCGAGTGCAGGTAGAAGCGCAGCGGCGCGGCGGTCTCCACGCGGTCGAGGTACACCACCTCGCTGCCCGAGAGGGCCGTGAGGTTGCAGCTCTCGCCGATTTCTTCCACCAACTGGCGCAGCACCGTGTGGCGCGCGCCGTGCAGGCTGTCGTTGAGCAGCAGGTTCTCGGCCAGCCGCCGCAGCCGCGTGCCGATGCCGTAGTGCCGGCCATCGCCTTCGCGCTGCAGCAGCCCCGCGCCTTCGAGCTGCTGGAGCATGCGGTGCAGCGTGGGCTTGGGCAGGCCGGTTTCTTCCACCAGGCCCTGCAGCGAATAGCGCTGGTCTTTTGCGGCCATGACTTCGAGCAGCGCGAACAGGCGCATGGTGGGCGTGTCGCCCGCCGGTTCCTGCGCTTCCGGTGAGAGGCCTTTGACGATCTTCATGGCGCGGATCATATGCTTTTTACAAAAAAAGAGACAAGGCGTACCGTTTTTTGTAAATTGTTTGACGCGAGGCCGATGCCGTCCTATATTCCGCCGAAACGAATTCCGGAACAAGAAGTTCCGACTTTTCGCGTTGCAACCACCGCCCCATCCCTTCAGGAGACGCCTTCCATGAGCCAGAAGCAACCCACCGCACCCGCACGCGAAGCCGTCACCGGCGTGCAGAAGATGACGCCTTCCGAGGCCTTCGTCGAGACCATGGTCGCCAATGGCGTGACCGACATCTTCGGCATCATGGGCTCGGCCTTCATGGACGCGATGGACATCTTTGCGCCCGCCGGCATCCGCCTGATTCCGGTGGTGCATGAGCAGGGCGGCGCCCACATGGCCGACGGCTATGCGCGCGTGTCGGGCCGCCACGGCCTCGTGATCGGCCAGAACGGCCCCGGCATCAGCAACTGCGTGACGGCCATCGCGGCCGCCTACTGGGCGCACAGCCCGGTCGTGATGATCACGCCCGAGACCGGCACCATGGGCATGGGCCTCGGCGGCTTCCAGGAAGCCAACCAGCTGCCGATGTTCCAGGAGTTCACCAAGTACCAGGGCCACGTGAACAACCCCAAGCGCATGGCCGAGTACACGGCGCGCTGCTTCGACCGCGCCATCTCCGAGATGGGCCCGACGCAGCTCAACATTCCGCGCGACTACTTCTACGGCGAGATCACCACCGAGATCCCGAAGCCGATGCGCGTGGAGCGCGGCGCGGGCGGCGAGAACAGCCTGAACGCCGCCGTCGAACTGCTGGCCTCGGCGAAGTTTCCGGTGATCCTCTCGGGCGGCGGCGTGGTCATGGGCGATGCGGTGGAAGAGTGCAAGGCACTCGCCGAGCGCCTGGGCGCGCCGGTGGCCAACGGCTACCTGCGCAACGACTCCTTCCCCGCGAGCCACCCGCTGGCAGCGGGGCCGTTGGGTTATCAAGGCTCCAAGGCCGCGATGAAGCTCATCGCGCAGGCCGACGTGGTGCTCGCACTCGGCTCGCGCATGGGCCCCTTCGGAACGCTGCCGCAGCACGGCATGGACTACTGGCCGAAGGACGCGAAGATCATCCAGGTAGAGGCCGATCACACCAACCTCGGCCTTGTGAAGAAGATCACTGTGGGCATTCACGGCGACGCCAAGGCCACCGCCAAGGAACTGCTCAAGCGCCTGCAAGGCAAGACGCTGGCCTGCGACGCCAGCAAGGCCGAGCGCGCCGCGAAGATCAAGGCCGAGAAGGCCGCATGGGAGAAAGAGCTCGACGAGTGGACCCACGAGCGTGACCAGTTCAGCCTCGACGCCATCGAGGAAGCCAAGGGCGAGAAGACGCCCACCGGCGGCAGCTATCTGCACCCGCGCCAGGTGCTGCGAGAACTCGAAAAAGCCATGCCACCACGCGTGATGGTCTCGACCGACATCGGCAACATCAACGCCATTGCCAACAGCTACCTGCGCTTCGAGGAGCCGCGCAGCTTCTTCGCGCCGATGAGCTTCGGCAACTGCGGCTACTCGCTGCCGACCATGATCGGCGCCAAATGCGCGGCCCCCGACCGCCCGGCCGTGGCCTATGCCGGCGACGGCGCCTGGGGCATGAGCATGGCGGAAATCATGACGGCCGTGCGCCACGACATCCCGGTGACGGCCGTGGTCTTCCACAACCGGCAGTGGGGTGCGGAGAAGAAGAACCAGGTCGACTTCTACAATCGCCGCTTCGTGGCTGGCGAGCTCGAAAGCGAAAGCTTCGCGGGCATTGCAAAGGCCATGGGCGCCGAGGGCATCGTGGTCGACAAGCTCGAAGACGTGGGCCCTGCACTGAAGAAAGCCATCGACATGCAGATGAATGAAGGCAAGACCTGCGTGATAGAGATCATGTGCACGCGCGAGCTGGGTGATCCGTTCCGCCGCGACGCGCTGTCGAAGCCGGTGCGCTTCCTCGACAAGTACAAGGACTACGTCTGAGCCATTCCATGACCGACTCGCTGCTGACGCTGAACGCGGGTTCGTCGTCGATCAAGGTCGCATTGTTCGATGCGGCCGGCGATGGCGATGCATCGTTGCCAGCAGCGCGTTGGTCGGGGCAGGCGGATGGACTTGGCGCAGGCCTGAAGGCGCGGCTGCGTGTTCGCGATGCCCAGGGGCAGACGTTGCACGATGCGGCGCTCGATGGCGCGCAGGCTTCGCATCAAGGTGCGTTGGCGGCTTTGCTCGAATGGCACGCGCAGCAGGCCGATGGCAGGCGCATCGCGGCGGTCGGGCACCGCATCGTGCATGGTGGTGCGGACTTTGTGACGCCGGTGCGTATCGATGCCTCGGTGCTCGATGCGCTCGCCAAGCTTGAGCCACTGGCGCCGCTGCATCAACCGCACAACCTTGCGGGCGTGCGTGCGGCGATGGCTGCGTTCGAGGGTGTGCCGCAGGTGGCGTGTTTCGACACGGCCTTTCATGCGGTGCAGCCCGAGGTCAATCGCCGCTTCGCTTTGCCGCGTGCGCTGCACGATGCGGGTGTGCGGCGCTATGGCTTTCACGGACTTTCCTACGAATCGATCGTCGCGCAGTTCGCGGGCATTGCGCCCGAGCTGGCGCAACGTCGCGTGATCGTCGCGCACCTCGGCAACGGTGCGTCGATGTGCGGCATCGCGCAGGGCCAATCGGTCGCGACGACGATGACTTTCTCGCCGCTCGACGGACTGACCATGGGCACGCGCTGCGGCCACATCGACGCGGCTGTCGTGCTGTACCTGATGCGCTCGCACGGCATGTCGGCCGACCAGGTCGAGGCGCTGCTGTTCCGCGAATCGGGCCTGCTCGGCATCTCGGGCGTGTCGAGCGACATGCGCGCACTGGAAGCATCGGCCGAGCCTGCCGCGGCCGAGGCCATCGGGCATTTCGCCGAACAGGTGGTGCAGCACATGGGCAGCCTCGCGGCCGCGCTGCGCGGTGTCGACGCCATCGTGTTCACCGGCGGCATCGGCGAGAACGCAGCCCCGCTGCGTGAACGCATCCTCGAAGACTGCGAATGGCTGGGTGTGAATGTCTATGCGGCGGCCAACAGTGGCGGTGCTGCGCGGCTCACGACGGCTGAGAGCCCGGTCAGTGCCTGGGTATTGCGCACCGACGAAGAAGCGGTGATTGCGCGGCACACGGCGAACGTGCTGCGCGCTACCGCCTGAGGGTCAGCGCGCCGATGACGCGCGCGGCACGCTGGCGCCGCAGTGGCGCAGGAAGTCGGCCGTAGCGCGGCCGAGCAGCTTGTCGCGGTGCATCACCGTCGCCAGCCGCCGCATGCCCGCCGGCAACCGCGTGCGCAGCTCGATCAGATGACCGTCTTCCAGCGCCTGCGCCACCGTGTAGCGCGACAGGCAGGCCAGCCCGGTGCCCGAGGCCACCACGCGCTTGATGGCCTCGGTGCTGCCCAGCTCGAAGCCCACGCGCACCTGTTCGAGGTTCTGGATCAGCCATGCGTCCGTTACCTGCCGTGTGCCCGAGCCATGCTCGCGCAGCACCCACGTGGCCTGCGACAGCTGCTTGTGCGTGGCGATGCGGCCCGCCAGCGGGTGGCCGGGTGCGGCGACGATCACCAGTTCGTCATCGCGCCATGCGCGCACCACGAGGTCGGGGTGCGTCTGCGGGCCTTCGATGAAGCCGACGTCCACGTCGAAGCCCGCAACCGCCTGGATCACGTCGTGCGTGTTCGCAATGTGCAGGTGCACCTGACTCTGCGGATGCAGGTGCGTCCATTGCGACACCTTCTCGGGCAGCAGGTATTCGCCGATGGTGAAGCTGGCCGCCACCCGCAGCGGCGCCGCATGCTCGCCGCTGAACAGCGCCTCGACCTCGCCCGCCTGATCGAGCAACGCCTGTGCCTTGGGCAGCAGCGCGCGGCCGTTCTCGTTGAGCACCAGCCGGCGCCCGAGCCGGTCGAAGAGCAGGGCGCCCACCGAAGACTCCAGGTCGGCCAGCGCGCTGCTTGCGGCCGACTGCGAGCGTGCGATGCGGTCGGCTGCGGCGCGGGTGCTGCCTTCGCGCGCGGTGGCGACGAACACTTCAAGCTGCCGCAGGTTGAGGCGCAGGCGCTGGCTTGGGGCCGGGCTCTGGAGCTGATCTGTTTTTCCGGTCATGGTGAGCGATATTCTCTGCTTTTTCGTTTGATCGAGGCTGCATAACATCGCACGGACCCCGCCTGAAAACAAAGGACCGCCAGTGTTCAGCTTCCTGTCTCGCGAGCCGGTGCATGACCCGTTGGTCGCGCCCACGCCCACGGCCGACACCACGGTCAAGACCACCACCTGCTACATGTGCGCCTGCCGCTGCGGCATTCGTGTGCACCTGCGTGAAGGTGAAAAGGGCCCCGAGGTTCGCTACATCGACGGCAACCCGAACCACCCGCTGAACCAGGGCGTGATCTGCGCCAAGGGCTCCTCGGGAATCATGAAGCAGGTGTCGCCCGCGCGCATCACGCAGCCGCTGCTGCGCAAGGCCGGTAGCGAGCGCGGGGCCGGCGAGTTCGAGCCGATCAGCTGGGAGCGCGCCTACGACATGCTCACAGAGCGGCTCGGCAAGATCCGCGCGACCGACCCGAAGAAGTTCGCGCTGTTCACGGGGCGCGACCAGATGCAGGCGCTCACGGGCTTGTTCGCGCGGCAGTTCGGCACGCCCAACTACGCGGCGCATGGCGGCTTCTGCTCGGTCAACATGGCCGCGGGAATGATCTACACCATCGGCGGCAGCTTCTGGGAATTCGGCGGGCCCGACCTGGAGCGCGCCAAGCTGTTCGTGATGATCGGCACGGCCGAGGACCATCACAGCAACCCGATGAAGATCGCGATCAGCAAGTTCAAGCGAGCTGGTGGGCGCTTCATCTCGATCAATCCGGTGCGCACGGGCTATTCGGCGATTGCCGACGAGTGGATTCCGATCAAGCCAGGGACCGATGGCGCGCTGTTCATGGCGCTGCTGCACGAGCTGATCGGCAATGAGCTGGTGGACCACGCCTTCCTCAAGCGCTTCACGAACGCGCCGCAGCTCGTGGTGCTCGACAACTGCGAGCGCGAAGGGCTGTTCGCCTTCGACCCCGAGCGCGGCCCACCGGGCGATGGCCGCAACCCGCACAACAAGCTGGTGTGGGACAAAGCCAGCGGCACCGTGAAGCCCGCATACCCCGAAGGCATTGCCGACGGCTGCGATCCGGCGCTCGAGGGCCACTACACGCTGGCCGATGGCACGCGCGTCGCACCCTCGTTTCAGCTGTTGCGCGAGCGCGTGGCGAGCTGCACGCCGGAGTGGGCACAGGCCATCACCGGTATCGACGCGGCGCGCATTCGCAAGCTGGCGCGCGAGATGGGCGAGACGGCGCTGCAGCAGGCCTTCGAGCTGCCCATTCCGTGGACCGATGCGTGGGGCAAGAAGCATGCGACAACGCAGGCGCGCCCCGTGGCCTTCCATGCGATGCGCGGGCTGGCGGCACACTCCAACGGCTTCCAGACCGTGCGTGCACTGGCAGTGCTGATGAGCGTGCTCGGCACCATCGACGCACCTGGCGGCTTTCGCCACAAGGCGCCGTACCCGCGTCACATCGTGCCGAACTACCGGGCCTTCAACGACCCCGGAATGATCCAGCCGAACACGCCGCTCAATGCCGCGCCGCTGGGTTTTCCGGCCAGCCCGGAAGAACTGGCGATCAACCCCGACGGCTCGCCGATCCGCATCGACCATGCCTTCTCGTGGGAGCACCCGTTGTCGGCGCACGGGCTCATGCACAACGTGATCACCAATGCGGCAAAGGGCGACCCGTACCGCATCGACACGCTGCTGATCTTCATGGCCAACATGGCCTGGAACTCCAGCATGAACACGATGGCGGTGCGCGAGATGCTGAACCGCAAGGACGAGAAGGGCGAGCACATGATCCCCTTCCTGGTGGTGTGCGACGCCTTTCAGAGCGAGACCGTGGCTTTTGCCGACCTGGTGCTGCCAGACACCACGTATCTCGAACGCCACGACGTGATGGGCATGCTCGACCGGCCGATCTCCGAGTTCGACGGGCCGGTGGATTCGGTGCGCGTGCCGGTGGTGCCGCCGACGGGGGAGTGCAGGCCGTTTCAGGAGGTGCTGATCGAGTTGGCTTCGCGGCTGAAGTTTCCGGCCTTCACCACGCCGGAGGGCGGGCGCAAGTTCACGGGCTACCCCGACTTCGTCGTCAACTTCGAGCCGCAGCCGGGCATCGGCTTTCTCATGGGCTGGCGCGGCAAGGATGGCACCGAGCACCTGCGCGGCGCGCCGAACCCGAAGCAATGGGAGGCCTATGCGCAGAACAACTGCGTGTTCCAGTACCACATGCCCGAGACCATGCACTACATGCGCAACTGGAACCGGGAGTACCTCGACTTCGCAAAAGACAAGGGCTGGCGCCAGCGCAACGACCCGGTGCAGCTGGCGCTGTACTCCGACACGCTGCAGAGCTTTCGCCTTGCGGCGCAGGGCAAGAGCGCGGGGCGGCAGCCGCCCGATGCGCTGCGCGAGCGCATCGACAAATACTTCGACCCGCTGCCGTTCTGGTACGCGCCGCTCGAAGAGGCCGCGACCGATCTCGACGCGTACCCGCTCAACGCGCTGACGCAACGGCCGATGGCGATGTACCACTCGTGGGACTCGCAGAACGCCTGGCTGCGGCAGATCCACAGCCACAACTACCTGCACGTGAACCCGCTGACCGCGCAGGCCGCGGGCATTGCCGACGGTGGCTGGTGTTGGGTAGAGAGCCGCTGGGGCAAGGTGCGTTGCATGCTGCGCTACAGCGAGGCGGTGGAGCCGGGTACGGTGTGGACATGGAATGCCATCGGCAAGGCGGATGGTGCATGGCAGCTGGCACCGGGTGCCGATGAGGCGCGCAAGGGCTTTCTGCTGAACCACCTGATCAGTGAAGAGCTGCCTTGCGCCGGCACCGCGAGCGGGACCATCAGCAACTCCGACCCGATCACCGGGCAGGCCGGCTGGTACGACGTGCGCGTGCGCATACGGCCGGCCGAGCCCGGCGAGCCCCAAGAGAGCTATCCGCAGATCGCGAGCATGCCGGCGGTGCCTGGGGTGCTGGGCAAGGCGGCGAGCGTGTTGACGTACTTTGCGGGGAGGGGGAAGAAATGATGCAGTGGTTGAAGGACTTGATGTCGTCGGCTCCGGTCTTGCCCCCTCTCCCGCAAGCGGGAGAGGGCTGGAGTGAGGGCGGCGGCGCTGGAGCTGGAAGCCTTGCCGTGATGAAGGCTGCTGCACCCTCACCCCAACCCTCTCCCGCAAGCGGGAGAGGGAGCAACACAGTGCGCGCGGCGCAGGGCGAGACACTCGCCAAGCAACTCGCCCTCGTCATCGACCTCAACGTCTGCGTCGGCTGCCATGCCTGCGTCACCTCGTGCAAGCAATGGAACACCTCCGGGAGCGCAGGCCCGCTCGCCGACGAGCGCCCCTATGCCGCCAACCCCACCGGCACCTTCTTCAACCGCGTGCAGACCTACGAGGCCGGCGCCTTCCCGGTCACCGAAACCATCCATTTCCCCAAGAGCTGCCTGCACTGCGAAGACCCTCCGTGCGTGCCCGTGTGCCCCACGGGCGCGAGCTACAAGCGCAAGGAAGACGGCATCGTGCTGGTTGATTACGACAAGTGCATCGGCTGCAAGTACTGCGCGTGGGCTTGCCCGTACGGTGCGCGCGAGCTCGACGAAGAGCGCCAGGTGATGACCAAGTGCACGCTGTGCGTGGACCGCATCTACGACGAGCAACTGCCCAAGGAAGACCGCAAGCCGGCCTGCGTGAAGGCCTGCCCCACGGGCGCGCGCATCTTCGGCGACGTGAAGGACCCAGACTCCGAAGTCTCGAAGGCGATCCGCGAGCGCGGCGGCTACCAGCTGATGCCCGAGTGGGAAACCAGCCCGGCCAACCAGTATCTGCCGCGGCACATCACGCAGGCCACGGACGCGAGGGAGTAGCCGGATGCATCCCGCGTTCTCCATTCTTTTCTTCACCACGCTGGCCGGCGCGGCTCAGGGGCTGGTCTTCACGCTTGCACTTGCGGCGCTGTTCGGTCTTGCGCTGGCACCGGGCTTTCTGACGCTGGCACTTGGTGTTGCCGAAGTGCTTCTCGTGGCCGGGCTTGCCGCATCGTTCATGCATCTGGGCCGCAAGACGCGTGCATGGCGCGCGGTACTGATGTGGCGCACCTCGTGGATGTCGCGCGAGGTGATCGTGCTGCCTGCGTTCATCGCGCTGGTGGCGCTGTGGTGGTTGTCGCTGCGGTTCGGCGTCGGTGCGCCGTGGTCGTGGCTGTTGCCGCTGCTCGTGCTTTTCGGGGCCGTCGCCCTTTGGTACTGCACCGCGATGATCTACGCCTGCCTGCGCTTCATCGAGGAATGGGCGCATCCGCTCACCGTCGTCAACTTCACGCTGATCGGGTTGTCGTCGGGGCTGGTGCTGGCCTGTGCGATGGCGGCATTGGCTGGCGAGGCGCGCTTCCTGCAGGTGTTCGGGCCGTGCGCGTTGGTTGCCACGTTGGCGGCATGGGGCGCGCGAGGATGCGCGCTGAGGCGAAACGCCGGGCTGCGCCACAAGTCGACGCTGCAATCGGCCACCGGCATCCGCACGCAGAAGCTGGTTCAGAAGTCGATGGGCATGTCGGCCGGGTCGTTCAACACGCGCGAGTTCTTTCATGGCGCATCGATTGCCGTGCTGAAGAACATGAAGCTCGGTTTTCTGTTGCTGGCCTTCGCGTTGCCAGCGTTGTTGTCGGTATGGGGTATTGCGAGTGCCGCGGTGTTGCCGTGGTTGCTCGCGGTGCTGGTGCAGGCGCCGGGCCTGCTGGCCGAGCGCTGGTTCTTCTTTGCGCAGGCGAAGCACCCGCAAAACCTGTACTACCAGGTCGTGTCCTAGGCTTCGAAGTTCAGAGCAAGGCCCGGAGTCGGCCAGTCGTCGATGGCAATCAGTCTCCCGCTGCCCGAGAGCGTGACGTAGGCCGTGCGCCGGTCGCGCCCGCCGAAGCAGATGTTGGTGGTGTAGCGGTCGGGCAGCGGCACATGCTCGACTGTGCTGCCATCGGGCGACACGATGCTGATGCCGCCGTGCAGCAGCGTCGCCACGCACAGGTTGCCGAGCGCATCGACCGCCATCGAATCGAAGCGCTGGTAGTGCCCGCCCGGCGAGGCACAGAGCATGCGGCCCCCGTGCGGCGAGGGCCAGCCGTCCTTGCGCACGCGGCCCGGCGCGGTGACGTCGAAGGCCCAGACGCGGGCGCCTTCGGTCTCGGCGTAGTAGAGCGTGTTGCCGTCCGGCGAAAGGGCGATGCCGTTGGGCGTCATCACCGGTCGCGCGATCGTGCTTGCGGCGCCGCCGCCGGCATGGCCGTAGAAGAGACCGCCGCGGTCCATGTCGCGCTCGCGCACCTTGCCCAGGTCTGTGAAGTAGAAGCCGCCATGTGCATCGAACACGATGTCGTTCGGGCCGCACAGCGCAGCGCCCTCGACCGTGTCGTACAGCCGCTCGGCGCGGCCGGTGGCGAGGTTCACGCGTTCGATGCGGCCGCCCGAGTAGTCGTCGGCCTGGCCGACCGGCCGCAGGCAGCCGTCGGCTTCTGTGTGCCACTTGAAGCCGCCGTTGTTGCAGACATAGACCGCGCCATCGGGCCCGATGGCTGCACCGTTCGGTCCGCCGCCGAGGTCGGCAACCACCTGCACCAGTCCGTCGGCGCGCACGCGCGTGAGCGTGCCGCGCGCGATCTCGACCAGCAGCACCGAGCCATCGTCCATGGCGATCGGGCCTTCGGGAAACTGCAGGCCGGTGGCGAGTTCGCGGATGTGCATTGGAGGGCCTCCGTGATCGATCCTCTTACTTTTTCGGATTCTGCATGCGCGCGATGATCTTCGAGGTCTCGTTGCCTTCCTCGCGGCCATCGGGATGCCGGCGCATGTAGTCGAAGACCTTGGCCTGCGAGACCTTCACCATCTGGCCCGCATGCAGGTTCGGCACCTCGACCGGCTCGTTCTTCAGCAGGCCTTCGATGACGTCGCCGTTCCAGCGCGCAATTTCGACCCACATCCATTCGTTGCCGCCGGTGCGTGTGGTGAAGGGCGCCTTCACGAGGATGTATTCGCCGGGCTGCAGGCCCTTGGCGAAGGCGTCGCGCAGCTTGGGTAGCTGTGCGTTGGCCGCCTTGCTGGCGGCGAGCAGTTCGTCGTTGTGCTTGAGCCGCGTGACCGCGTCTTCGTCTGCACCGAAGACCGAGACCAGCATGGCGGTCTGCTGCGCATAGCGGTCGGGGCCCTTGTAGCGGTCGAAGCGGATCTCGTACAGCCGGTTCTGCGGATCGCCGCTTTCCCATGTGCCATTGACCAGCGAGAGCCTGGCCACCGCGGCGGCATTGGGCTTCAGGTGCGTGAGCTGTGGGTCGCGCGCCGCGGCGTGCTTGAGTGCGCGCAGGTCCAGGTCGTACTGGCCGGGCTGCGCCAGCGTGGCGCCTTCGACCATTGCCTGCGAGAACATGTTGACGAGGTTGCCCATCGGCCGGTTGCTCGACCACGAGAAATCGCTCACCACCACGTCGGGCAAGCCGAACTTCGACATGCCGAGCGTGATGGCCCGCACGAGGTCGCCGCTGCGGTAGGCATGAATGGTCGTGTGCTGCGACATGTCAGGCACGCCGCCGGCCCAGGTGTCGATGCGCCGTTTCTGCCATTCGTCGGGGGAAAAGACCTCGCGCGTTTCTTCGTCCCACAGCAGGCCGTTGGTGTCGCGTGCGACCTGCAGCGTGATCTGCAGGGCTTTCTGCATGGCGGCCGAAGACTGTTGCACCGGGTGCGCGAAATCGAGGATCAGCGCCTTGTCCGCGGTCTGCAGGGCTTCGGCCTGCTCGCGCGAGATGCCGCGGCCGAAGCGCTGCAGCATCTCCATGCTCGGCGCGCGGTAATCCTTGAGCACCGTGGTGGTGTTCCAGTTGGCGTAGACCACGGGCTCGGTGGCCGTCGCTGGCGTGGGTGCCGCCTTCAGCAGCTTCGGGCTGCCGCCGAGCTTGGCAAGCCGGCTGCGCAACGCGGCCATCGGGTCGGTGGCCGGGGTCTTGGCGTAGTAGATGGCGAACTGGAAGCGGACCGGGCCGGTCTGCTGTGGCGAGCCTGCAGGCACCGGAGCGCCCGGTACGGCCTTGGCTGCGCTTTGCGCAGTCGCTGGTGCCGCGGTCGGCGTGGCCGCGAAGGCGACGGCACCGGCAGAAGAAAGAATCAGCGCGGCGAGCGCGAGGCGGGGGAAGAAGGCGGTCGTCTTTGGCGAGGGCATGGTCGGGACGTCTTCGTTGCTGCGGATGCCGGCATTCTCCACACGGCCAGAGGCAGGCCGAAGTCCTACCCTAGCTTCGCCGGCTCCCCGTCGCGCGAGGCTTACCCGGCGTGCCCGGCAGCAGGTGGTCGAGCGGCAACGCCGTCTCCGACTTGATCTCGCGCAGCACGATGCTCGAACGCACGTGCGTCACGCCGGGCAGGCTGAACAGCACCTCGTGCAGGAAGCGCTCGTAGTGCTTCATGTCCGGCACGGTCACGTTGAGGATGTAGTCCGCGGGCCCGGTGGCCGACACGCAGCGAATGATCTGCGGGCTCGCGGCCACGGCCTCCTCGAAGCGCTGCACCATCGCCTCGCTATGGCGGTCGAGGTTCACCTCGGCCACGGCAGACACGTGCAGGCCCACCAGTTCGGGGTCGACCAGCGCCGTGTAGCCGCGGATGACGCCGGCCGTTTCCATGTCTTTTATGCGCTTCCAGCAGGGCGTGGGCGACAGGCCGATGGTGTCTGAAATCTGCTGCACCGTCTGGCGGCCGTCGTGCTGCAGTGCAGAAAGGATCTTGAGGCAATGCTCGTCAAGGGAAAGAGAATCGACGTTCATGGCAAATTCCGAGAAGATTATTCTTCAAACAAGGGTCTGCGCCAGTGTATTGAAGAAGCACTTCCCTGGTGTGTCGCAGAACAATTCCGGGCATGAACGCCCCACACGACACAGCCGCACTCAGACGGCCCGGCTACCAACTCTCCGACAACCTCTGGGCCCCTTCGGGCTCGGTCTTCATCACGGGCACGCAGGCGCTGATACGCGTGCTGGTGATGCAGGGCCGGCGCGACGCGCAACGCGGCCTGCACACGCAAGGCTTCGTCAGCGGCTACCGCGGCTCGCCGCTGGGCATGGTCGACCAGGCGATCTGGAAGGCCGGCGAGCGCTTCAAGGAAACGGGTATTCGCTTTGTGCCGGCGGTCAACGAAGAACTGGCGGCCACGCAGGTGCTGGGCACGCAGCGCGTCGAGTCTGATCCGGAGCGCACCGTTGAAGGCGTGTTTGCCATGTGGTACGGCAAGGGGCCGGGCGTGGACCGCGCGGGCGATGCGCTCAAGCACGGCAATGCGTATGGCTCGTCGCCGCATGGCGGCGTGCTGGTGGTGGCGGGCGACGACCACGGCTGTGTGTCGTCGTCGATGCCGCACCAGAGCGACCATGCCTTCATGGCCTGGCGCATGCCGGTGATGCAGCCTTCGTGCGTGGCCGAGTACCTGGAGTTCGGGCTGTACGGCTACGAGCTGTCGCGCTACTCGGGCGCCTGGGTCGGCATGGCGGCGTTGTCTGAAGTGGTCGAAAGCGCCGGCACTGTCGACCTGGACGTGGTCAACGAGCGCGTCGATGCCTGGGAAGACGCCGACACCGTGAGCGCCGCCACCGGCCACCGCGCGCCGCCGGACGGCCTGCATTACCGCTGGCCCGACCTGCCGTCGCTGCGCATCGAATCGCGGCTCGAAGACAAGCTGGCGGCCGTGGCCGCCTTCACCAAGCGCAACAGCATCGACCGCGATGTGATCGTGAGCCCGCACGCGAAGGTGGGCATCGTTACCTGCGGCAAGGCGCATCACGATCTGATGGAGGTGCTGCGCCGGCTAGAGCTCTCGCCGGAGCAACTGGCCCGTGCCGGCGTGCGGCTCTACAAGATCGGCCTGAGCTTTCCGATCGAGCAGACGCGCATCAAGGCCTTTGCGCAAGGGCTCGAAGAAATTCTCATCGTCGAGGAGAAGGGCGCGGTCGTAGAGACGCAGCTGCGCGACATCTTCTACAACGCACCGGCGGATGCACGGCCCGTGCTCGTGGGCAAGCACGATCGCGATGGCCAGCCGCTGGTGTCGGCGCTGGGCGAGCTGCGCCCATCTCGACTCATCGAACTGGTGGCGCACTGGCTGGCCGTGCACTTCCCCGACAACCACGACCTGGGCGACCACCTGCAGCATGTGCGCGACTTCACGCCGCCGGAGCTACTCGGCAACGCGAGCGACGCGGTCAAGCGCGTGCCGTATTTCTGCGCCGGCTGCCCGCACAACACCAGCACCAAGGTGCCCGAAGGCTCGACGGCGCGCGCCGGCATCGGCTGCCACTTCATGGCGAACTGGATGGACCGCAGCACGGCGGGGCTGATCCAGATGGGCGGGGAGGGCGTCGACTGGATCTCGCACGCGATGTTCACGAAGACGCCGCATGTGTTCCAGAACCTGGGCGACGGCACGTACTACCACTCGGGCTATCTCGCGATCCGTCAGGCCGTGGCGGCCAAGGCGACGCTTACCTACAAGATCCTGTTCAACGACGCGGTGGCGATGACGGGCGGGCAGCCGGTCGATGGCGTCATCAGCGTGGATGCCATTGCGCGGCAGGTCGAATCGGAAGGAGTGCGGCAGGTTGTCGTCGTCAGCGATGAAATCGGCAAGTACGACGACATCAAGGACCGCTTTCCGAAAGGCACCGAGTTCCACGACCGAGCCGCGCTCGACGACGTGCAACGCCGCTTGCGCGAGATGCCGGGCGTGACGGTGCTCATCTACGAACAGACCTGCGCGGCTGAGAAGCGCCGCCGCCGAAAGAAGGGCGAGCTGGCCGACCCGCCCAAGCGTCTGTTCATCAATGAGGCCGTGTGCGAAGGCTGCGGCGACTGCACCGTGCAGAGCAACTGCGTGGCCGTGCTGCCGCACGAAACGCCGATGGGCCGCAAGCGCAAGATCGACCAGACCAGCTGCAACAAGGATTACTCCTGCGCCAAGGGCTTCTGCCCCAGCTTCGTGGGCGTGACGGGCGGCAAGCTGCGCCGCAAGAGCGGCGCGCTGGCGGCCGGGCGCGATGCCTTCCTGCATCGGGTGGCCGCATTGCCGCATCCGGCGGAGCATGCGTGGACCGGCCCCTACGATCTGCTAGTGACCGGCGTGGGCGGCACCGGCGTGGTGACGGTCGGCGCGGTGATCGCGATGGCCGCGCACCTGGAAGCCAAGGCCGCGAGCGTGCTCGACTTCATGGGCTTCGCGCAGAAGGGCGGCTCGGTGCTGAGCTTCGTGCGGCTGGCCGATTCACGCGAGCGGCTGCATCAGGTGCGCATCGACACGCAACAAGCCGATGCGATCCTGGCCTGCGACGTGGTCGTAGGCGCGTCGGCAGATGCGCTGCAGACCGTGCGGCATGGGCGCACGCGCGTGCTGGCCAACATCCACGAGATTCCGGTGGCCGAGTCGCTGCGCAACCCGGATGCGGATCTGCATGTGGACCTGCTGCTGGAGAAGATGCGCTTCGTCGCTGGCGAGGAGCAGGTCGAGACCTTCGATGCGCAAAGCCTGGCGGAAGAATTCCTGGGCGATACGCTGGCGGCGAACATCGTCGCGGCCGGCTATGCGTGGCAGCGCGGGCTGGTGCCGCTGAGCCTGGAGGCGCTGATGCACGCGATCGAGTTGAACGGCGTGGCGGTGACGGCCAATCAGTCGGCGTTTTCGCTGGGGCGGCTTGCTGCGGGCGACCCTGCAGCGCTTGATGGGTTGCGCGCCGCACCTGTCGATGCGCAGGCATCAACTGCTGACGAGCGCCCGCTTGACGTGTTGCTCGCCGATGCGCGCCGCCACCTGACCGGCTACCAGAACGCCGCATGGGCGGCCCGCTTCGAGACACGTATCCGCAGCCTGCAGGCGCGCGAGGCGGCACTGCCGGGTGGCGATGCGAGCCTGCCGTTCACGCGCAATGCAGCGCGCAGCTTGCTCAAGCTCATGAGCTACAAGGACGAGTACGAGGTGGCGCGCCTATACACCGACGGTGCGTTCATGCAGAAGCTGAAGGATCAATTCGAAGGCGAGCTGAAGCTCGAATTCCACATGGCACCGCCGCTGGTTTCTCGTGCGGCACACGGGCAGGCACCCGCCAAGATCCGCATCGGCGGCTGGATGCTGTCTGCGATGCGATGGCTGGCGCTTGGCAAGCGGGTGCGCGGCACGGCCTTCGATCCGTTCGGGCGCACTGGCGAACGACGCGCAGAGCGCGAGTTGATCGCGCATTTCGATGGCCTGCTCGAAGCCATGGCGGATGAGCTCTCGGCCGACAACCAAGCGACGGCCGCGCGCATTGCCGCACTGCCGCTGTCGATTCGCGGCTTCGGCCACGTCAAGCTCGCAAACCTCGAAGCCGCGAAGGTGCGGGAGGCGGAGCTGCTGCACCGGTTTGCACCGGCGCGCTATCCGAAGCCGGAGCGTGCGGTGGAGGCAGGGCAGATCCGGGGGATTGCGATCGTGGCCGGCGCGCGCTGACCTTGGCCGCTCAGCCGACCGCCTTGATGAGCTTGTCGCGCCCCGCCTTCGCCAGCATGGACGCGACGGCGCAAGAGGCGAGCCGCGCAGGTTCGGAATCGGCGCGGCTCGTGAGGATCACTGGCACTTTCGTGCCCAGCACGATGCCCGCCGCATAGGCGCCACCGAGAAAGGTGAGGCTCTTGGCGAGCATGTTGCCCGCGTCCAGGTCGGGCACGATGAGCACATTGGCGCGGCCCGCCACCGGCGAGGTGATGCCCTTGATGCGCGCGGCTTCGGCGTCGATGGCGTTGTCCATCGCAAGCGGACCGTCGAGCACCGCGCCGGTGATCTGGCCGCGGTCGGCCATCTTGCACAGCACTGCGGCATCGAGCGTCGATGGAACCTTGGGGTTGACGGTTTCCGTTGCCGAGAGAACGGCCACACGCACCGCCGGCATCTGCAGCGCATGCGCGAGATCGATCGCGTTCTGCACGATGTCGACCTTCTCTTCGAGCGTGGGTGCGATGTTGATGGCCGCGTCCGAAATGATCAGCGGCTGCGCGTGGCCGGGTATGTCCATCACGAAGCAATGGCTGATGCGGCGCGAGGTGCGCAGGCCGCCTTCGCGGCGCACGACGGCGCCCATCAGTTCGTCGGTGTGAAGGCTGCCCTTCATCAATGCATCGACTTCGCCACGCAGTGCCATCGCGACGGCGGCGTCGGCTGCGGCGTGGCTGTGTGGTGCATCGACGATGGCTATGTTCGAGAGATCGGCGCCGATCTCTCGTGCCGCGGCTTCGATCTTTGCGCGTGGGCCAATCAGCGTTGGAGCGATGAGGCCCAGTGCTGCGGAGGAGAGAGCAGCTTCGAGCGACACAGCGTTGGCGGGGTGGACCACCGCAACGCGCAATGGAGGCAGGTTGCGTGCGGTTGCAATCAGACGGTCGTAGTGCGGATGGGCTGCGAGGGTCGAAGACGCCATGCGGGCTCCTGGAGGTGAAGGGGGAGGGGATGTGTTGCCGCAACGGTACTTGAAAAAAAGTTGATCGAGGCGGTTGACGATCTTGTAAAGACTATTTACAGTCCAAACCCAGTCAACGCCAACAGGACACACATCGTGAAAGCCGCACAGATCCGCATCTACAGCACTTGCCCCGCATCGGGCAATGTGTTCGTGCGTGTCGCATCGCATGCCGGCCTCAGCTTTGGTCTGCTGCCGTCGTCGCAACAGCTCGATCAGTCCCCGTATTCCATGCAGAAGCCGCAGACCAATCTGTGGTCGTGCGATTACGAGGATCAGGTGCAACCGGGTGGAGGAAGCGCATAGGCGCAGACCTTCCAAGCTCTCTCGAAAAGAGGCCCGGACACCGCAAGGTTCCGGGCCTCTTTGTTTTTCGCTTCACTCAGTTTCTCAAGCAGCGATCGTGCTGCATGACACCGGGCTCCGGCCTCGTGAACGTTCCTTAAAAATTCGCAAGCACCGAGGCGAGACCGGCCACTGGAACGGATCGTCGCCTCGCACCATTTTTCATTCAGCCCTGGTGACGCAATTGGTAGACGTGTCCGCCTTAGAAGCGGAATTCTGGGAGTTCGAGTCTCCCCTGGGGCACCAAATTTTCTCTGGGTGTAGTGTCAATCTGGTAGACGGCCTGCCTTGGAAGCAGGAGGCTGCAGGTTCAAATCCTGCCACTCAGACCATCTCTTTTTTCTTCGTCTTTTCTTTTCTTCCACGCGTGTGTAGCTCAACTGGCAGAGCACTGGACTCCAAACCCAACGGTTGAAGGTTCGACTCCTTCCGCGCGCGCCATTTCTCTTTTCACGTCTCGTTCGTCTAGCGGTCAAGGACCTCGGAGTTTCATCCCGAAGATCGTGGGTTCGAATCCCACACGAGGCACCATTTTTTACTGGCCCTTCGCCTAGTGGCCCAAGGCACCGGGTTTTGATCCCGGCATCCAAGGTTCGAATCCTTGAGGGTCTGCCAGTTTTCTCTTCTCCGTCTTTTCGTTCCGCTAACTCAGTGGCCAGAGTGCCTCCCTGTCCAGGAGGAAGCCAGGGGTTCGACTCCCCTGCGGAACGCCACATATTCCGGCGCGATAGCAAAGTGGCTATGCAACGGATTGCAAATCCGTCCACCCCGGTTCGACTCCGGGTCGTGCCTCCATTCATCCATCGATCCATCCACTTTTTCCCCGATAGCTCAGTTGGTAGTAGCAGCGCACTGTTAATGCGCGTGTCACACGTTCGATCCGTGTTCGGGGAGCCAAAAACCTGCCCATCCTTCGCATGGGCGCCAGCGCCATACTCGAACGCAAAAATCCCAAAGGAGCAGCGAAGCATGAAACCCGAAGTCCAACCGAACAAGATCGTCGTGCTCTCTGGCTCCGGCGTGAGTGCCGAAAGCGGCCTGCCCACGTTCCGCGATGCCAAGGGCTTGTGGAACACCTACTCGTGGCAGGAGCTTGCAAGCCCTGAAGGCTGGCGAAAGCACCCCGAGGCGGTGCTGGCCTTCTACAACGAGCGGCGCGCGAAGGCGTGGCAAGCGCAGCCGAACGCCGCGCACCTTGCCATTGCGTCGCTCGAGTTGGCGTATGAAGTCGTGATCGTCACGCAGAACGTCGATGCGCTGCACGAGCGTGCGGGTTCGCGCAACGTGCTGCACGTGCACGGACAGCTCGCGTATGCGCGCGGCACGTCGGAGCCTGAACCCAGGCGCTACCGCATCGACGGCGAACCCATTGCCATGGGCCAGTTGTGCGAAGACGGCACGCAACTGCGGCCCGACATCGTGTGGTTCGGTGAAGCGGTGCAGCACTTCGAAGAAGCTGAGCTGCATGTGGCCACCGCGGCGCGCGTGTTGGTGGTGGGCACGTCGCTCACCGTCAACCCCGCGGCATCGCTTGTGCGGTACGCGGATCGCTCTGCCCAGAAGGTACTGGTTGCGCTCGACATGGAAGACGTGCCGTACGGATTCACCTTCCTGCAAGGCAAGGCCACCGATGTCGTGCCTGTGTTGGCGACGAGGTGGTTGAGTGAAGCGCAGACGGTTTCGTAGCCGCATCCAGCGCCGGCAAATTAAAACAAAAGGCCCGCCATCGTATCGATGGCGGGCCTTTTTACATGCGCGAAGAAATTAGGCTGATGAATTGTTTTGTTTTAAATGGCGCCAAGCTAATTCTTTTTTCCGATGCCTTAAGACTCTGGTGAACGTCGTGCGGCCTGGCTATCTTTGTCACGGACTCGATCGCATGCACCGAGGCCACTGTCGCTGGCCTCTCTTCGATACGGCACTGGTCAGAGGCTCCGCAGCACGTGCCAAGAGGCAATCTAAAACTAATTGCTTTATTTCTTGGATACCCACGAAAAGCTGTGAAAAATAAATCGTGAGGAATAACGTAATCAGGGAGGAAATTATTCAAATTCAATAGATTTGTCACAGTCAGACCCGAACATCGCAGCTAAGCGTTTTCGAGGTTGTCGTCCGTCACGACGGCAACTGTTCATCGTGCCCCGGCAGGGCATCACAACTGAGGGAGCAATCAATCATGGCAGTAGACATGTTCATGCGCGTCGAAGGCGCAAATGGCGAATCGAAGGACTCGAACCACAAGGAGTGGACGGACATCAAGTCGTTTGCGTGGGGAGCAACGCAGCCTGGAAACATGGTCAGCGGCGGCGGCGGCGGTGTGGGCAAGGCGAGCTTCAATGACCTGCAGGTGGTGGCACGCATCGACAAGGCGGCGCCGTCCGTCCTGAAGAACTGCGCCAGCGGCAAGCACCTGGCGAAGATCGAAGTGTCGGTCTGCAAGGCCGGCGGCGCGCAGATCGAATACACGCGCGTCACGCTCGAAGAAGTGCTGGTCACTTCGGTGCAGTACACGGCAGAGCAAGGTTCGGATGCCGTGCTCGTGCAGTACGCCTTCCAGGCCGCAAAGGTGAAGCAGCAGTACTGGGAACAGACCGACAAGGGCGGCAAGGGCGCCGAGACGGTGCTGGGCTGGAATATCAAGGAAAACAAAGAGGCTTGATGCCTCTTCGCGCATGAAACGGAAGCGAAGCGCTTCCGTTTCATCGAGCTGCAGGAGCCGGCTCGCTGTCTTGCCTTTCGTGCGTTGATCCGATTTCCGGGGAGAGTGTCATGCCAACAGGCGCAGCGCGAGCAATCCGCGTTCTGACCGCTTCTTGTGCCGCCTTGCCCACGCTGGGCGGGCAACCCGCACTGGAGCCAGTGGCCATAGAAGGCGACGAAGGCCTGAGCAGCCTGTTCCGCTACACCGTCACGTTCAGCACGCCCGAGCAGGCGGGCTACAACGAGCGGCAGGCCGCCAACGTGGACATCAAGAAGTTGGTGGGCGAGACGCTCACGGTGCACGTCGTGCTCGACGGGCGCCCCGGCGCGGACGGGGGCAAGCGCCACATCTCGGGCCTGGTCACGCGCGTTCGCTTCCTGCGCCTGGAGAATCGTCGCGCGCTGTACGAAGGCGTGATCGAGCCCTGGCTCACCCTGGCCACGCGCACGAGCGACTACCGCATCTTCCAGAGCAAGACCGTACTCGACATCCTGCGCGAGGTGCTGTCCGATTACGACTTCGCCCACGAAGTGAAGACCACCCACAGCTATCCGACGCGCGAATTCCAGGTGCAGTACGGCGAGAGCGACTTCGACTTTGTCGCACGCCTGATGCACGAGTGGGGGCTGTATTACTACTTCGAGCATGCCGAGGACAGCCACAAGCTCGTGATAGTCGACGACGTGTCCGCGCACCAGCCGTACGCCAATGCGGGCTACCAGAAGATTCCCTTCTACGGTGCCGACGACACCGTGCGCGCAGAGCACTGCGACCGGTTCAACGCCTGCGAGACTCTTCAAAGCGGCCGCTGGGTCACGGACGATTTCGATTTCAAGCGGCCGAAGGCGCGGCTGCAGCAGGTGAGTGCCATGCCGCGCAAGACCGCGCAAAGCAGCCAGGAGCGCTACGGCTGGCCGGGCGACTACGTCGTGGAGTCCGAGGGCGAGCAACTGGTGCGCACCCGCATGGAAGAAACCGGCAGCCAGGGCGAGCGTGCGAACGGTTCGGGCAACCTGCGCGCCGTGGTGCCGGGCTGCCTGATGTCGCTGGAGCGGCATCCGCAGAACGACTCCAACCGCGAATACCTCGTGACCGATGCGCACCTGCGGCTGCAGGACATCGGCGATGCCAGTGCGCAACAGGAGTTCGAATGCCGGGTTGACTTCGAAGTGATCCCGTCGAGCAAGGTCTTTCGCGCACCTGCACCCGAAGCGCCGCGCCCACGCACCACGGGCCCGCAGACCGCCATCGTCACCGGCCCGGCTGGGCGCGAGATCTGGACCGACGAATACGGCCGCGTGAAACTCAGCTTTCACTGGAACCGCTACTGCACCAAGGACGAGAACAGCTCGTGCTGGGTGCGCGTGTCGTCGCCCTGGGCTGGCACGAATTTCGGCGGCATCCAGATCCCCCGCATCGGGCAGGAGGTGATCGTCGATTTCGAGAACGGCGACCCTGACCGGCCCATCGTGACCGGCCGCGTCTACAACGCCGACAACATGCCGCCGTGGGAGCTGCCCGCCAACGCAACGCAAAGCGGCCTGCTTACGCGCAGTTCCGAGGGGGCGACCGACGCCAACGCCAACGCACTGCGCTTCGAGGACAAGAAAGGCGCCGAGCAACTGTGGCTGCATGCCGAGCGCAACCAGGACATTGAGGTCGAGAAAGACGAAACCCACTGGGTGGGCCACGACCGCACCAAGACCATCGACAACGACGAAACCGTAAAGGTGGGCCACGACCGCACCGAGACCGTGGGCCACGACGAGACCATCACCATCGGCAACAACCGCATGGAGACGATTAAGGCCAACGAGCTGCTGACCGTGCTGCAGAACATGAACCGCTTCGTCGCGCTCACGTCGTCGGAGGAAGTCGGCATCGCCAAGACCTCGCTGGTCGGCCTGACCCAGACGGTGGCTGTGGGCAAGAGCAAGAGCGAAACCATCGGGGAGGATTTCTCGCTCGATGTGGGCGACAAGCTCGTCATCACCGTGGGCAAGAGTCGGCTGGAGATGACCAAGGACGGGCAGGTGACACTCACCGGTTCGCGCTTCGACTTCCGCGCCACCGGCGCGGTGCGGATCAACGGCAAGGTCATAGATCTCTGCTGAGGACGCGGCGGAGACCTACCGAAGATGACGCTCGATCCCAAGGCCGGCACGTCACTCACCAAGCCTGACGGGATCACCGATGGCCTGTCTGGCATCTCTGGCGGCAACCGCATCACACGCGTGGCAGTGATCCTAGGCAAACCGAGGCCGAAGACGCCAGCCAGTGATGCAGCCCCCGAAGCCGGTCGCGACGTCAGCAAAGCGATCGTGGTATGTACCGCGCCCGACGTCTGCAAGACGCCCATCGGCTCGTCGACGCCGCCCATTCCCTACCAGATCACCGGCAAGCTCGGCGACGACGCCAGCACTTCGCAGAACGTGTTTCTCACAGGGCTCAAGGCTTTTAAGTTCGACAGCGTCGTCACCCACGTCACTGGCGACGAGCCTGGCACGGCCACTGGCATCAAGTCGGGCACGGTAGGCGACATCGCTGAGCCGAAGACCGCTTCCTCCGTTGTGCGCGTCAACGGCCAATGGCTGGTGCGCGATGGCGACACCTTCTGGATGAACAAGCGCAACACCGTCGGCGAGTTGATCTACAAGAAGGATCGCGGCAAGTACTGGTCGTCCGAGGATGGCGCAGCCATCGACGATAGCGAGGTACAGGCGCTGCTGGCAAAGGCGCAGGCGCAAGGCGCGATCATCGAGACGTACGAGACCGAACGGGAGAAAACGGGGAAGGCTCGCATCACTACTGCTGCCAGTGCCACGGGGTATGCGAGTCTTGTGCGAACAGCCCTTGGAGAAAAGCCGATCCTGCTGGCGCAGGCGCAACCGTTGCCGAATGCGCCAGTGACGGACGTGCCCAATCCCACGATCCCGCAGACCCGGCCGAACCCGGTATTTCAGCCGGGGCCGGCGGCCAACGACAACATATTCAAGCCATCCACGCCGCCCGACCTGAAGAGCCCCTATGAGCCGAGCCTCCTGAGGCCGATGGGTTGGGCCGGCATCATCATGGTCATCCTCAGCATGGAAGGCGACACCCCTGTCGACCTCCGGTTGCTGGGTCCGCGTCCTGGACCGGACGCTGATCCGGTCGAGCGAGAAATCGATCAGAAGGCACGCGATGCGCTCGGCCCGTTCCAGAGCACCGATGCGCGCCGGCAGATCAAGGAATGGAGAGATACCGAACTGGAACGGTACAGGGCGTCGAAGGTGAAGGCTGCCAGTCCGCAGCCGCAGCCGCAGCCGCAGCCCCAGGCCACGCCCAACCCGACGCCACAGCCTGACGCCGGCGTGCGGGTCGAGGGCAAGCCCGACCCTTGCAATCCGGGTGCGCACGGCAAGAACGAATGCCCGCCCGGTCAGGACTCCCATCACATCATTGCGGACTACATCCTGCGGCTCGGAACCCGCAAAGCGCCCGGCGCGCGCGTGCCGGGCGCGCCTTCGCTGGACGAGGGCCCGGCGATCTGCCTCAGTGAGGACGAGCACCGCGAGGTGCACCGCCTGATGGACAACGCGATCCGCGCCGCCGGAGGCGCCAGTGGCACCGTGCCCTTCGAGAAGGTCAAGCAGATCGCCTACGACGCGCTCGGGAAGGCCAAGCCCGACTGCAAGGGCAAGTTCGAGGCCGCCACCGACGAGTTCTTCAAGAAGATTTCGAACGATGCGCTGGTGCGGGCCTACAAGTCGGCTTCCAAGGCCGTGAAGGCGGCTGCGCGCGAGGCCCTCAAGGCCGCAGGTTGGCCAATCGAATAGAGTGAAGCGAAGCACCCCACCGACATCACCACGCACATGGAACAGTTCCCACCACCTCCCTCCACGCCCCAGTTGCGCATTGAAACCGGTATCGCGGTGAATCGCCAGTTCCTGATCGTCTCGTGCTCCAGGCTCGAGGAGCGCTTCGACGGTTTCGCGCGTCTTTGCCTCTTCACGCCCGACAAACCCCTGCAGTGGCGCTACTTCGACCTGCCGCTGACGATCAGCGCCGCCGCATTGCAAAGCGCGGCCGGGCCTGATGGCGAGGCGCAGGCCTTTGTCTTCGCGGCCGAGGACGGCGACGTCGTCCGGTTGCCGGTCGGCAAGCCGCCGGTGATGGAGCGCATAGCCGGCGCGGGCCTTTGGGACGACGACTCCGAGGGCTGGGGCTACATGAATGCGGTGCGCCAGATCGGTGGCCACCTCTACGCCTGCGGTGACGGCGGCCAAGTCTACCGCTGCGAAGGCGAGGGCGAGGGTGAGCGCGATTGGGTGCACGTCGACGACGGCATCCTGCAACCCGCGCAAGGCGAGCACAACCTGATGCTGAACGCGATCGGAGGACCTGGCGAGGACTCGATATACGTCGCCGGATGGGACTCGGACCGCAGCGCCGGCGTGCTGTTCCACCGTGGCACCGATGGTGCCTGGGTGAAGGTTCCGATCGAGGCGGCGAAGCTCACCGGGCTGTGCGTGGAAGGCCCCGACGCAGTCTGGGCCTGCGGCCACGGCGGCGTGCTGCTGCGCGGCAGCCATGCGGCGGGCTTCACCGACGTCTCGGCGCTCGACGATACCCGCAACTACAGCGACGTGGCGATCTACGGCGGCAAGGTCTACCTGGCCACCTCCGAGGGCCTGTTCGTGCGCGAGGGCGACGCAGTCAAACCGGTGGATACCGGCCTCGTGCCGGCGCACGGCGACGGCCATGTGCTGCAGGCGGTAGATGGCGTGCTCTGGTCGATTGGCTACCGGGACATCGCCCGCTTCGACGGCACCCGCTGGGAGCGCATTGTCTTCCCGGGCAATCCGCCCATCGCCTGAGGCAGGCGGCGTTATGCCCTTGTGGAAGCGCGACGTCGAATGGGTAGCCGAGGCTGCCCAGCGCATCGGCTGCCACGGCCTCGGCGACTGGCTGCCCGGCTTCGCCAACTGGGCGGAGTTCACGCCTGCGGCATGCCCGCCGCCCGAACCTTCATGCGCACCTGCGCACTACGCCAGCCTGTCGCGCGGCCTTCGCATGCTGCTGCGCAGCGCCTTCGCAGCGCAGGCCGTCGACCCGGAGCACTGGGTGCTGCACGAACTCGAGATCGATGCCGCCAGGTTGCCGCTGCCCTTCGGCCTCGATGTCGAGCGAGAGACTCCGCAGGGCGCGCGAAGAAAGCTGTCGGCCGCAGCGTCGATCTGCGTGCAGGCAAGCGCCGCATCGTTCACTTCCTGACAGACGGTCGCGTAGTTGGCGTGGACTTCAAGGTACCGATGGTGGGAATCGAATCCGTGCTGCTGCAGCGCGTGGTGGCCATGCCCGATTTCCGGACCATGAAGGCGGAGGCGCAGTGAAATCCTCCGATGTAGACCCGGCACGGTCCGCCACCTTCCTGCCGGTGCGCACTGCGCCTGGAGCCGGCGCCGAAATCCGTACGCTGCATGTCGACACCTGCGGCACTCGCTGCCCGACACCGCTGCTGCGTCTGCGCAAGGCGCTGCGGCGCTGTGAACCAGGGCAGGTGCTCGAACTCGCAGCCGACGATCCCGCCGCCTTCATCGACATTCCGCGCGCGCTCGCCGAACTGCCGGCGCAGTTGTTCGCCACGCGTGACGAGGGCGCATACCGGGTCTTCGTGGTCCTGCGGTGTTGATGAGGCGTGGCCGTCTCTTGTTCACTACCGTCTCACGACTCCCTGTTGCAACCTGACATGGCTCCCCATCTCGAGAACCGCACGCCTTTTCCTGCCCTGGCTTTCTCGCAGTTCCATCGTGACGGCACCGACATGGCCGTACTGACGGTGCGCGGCAGTTTCCATGTTGTGCCGAATGCACCGCTGGTGCTCGCACCCCGGCAGGACGAGCTTGAGTTCGCCGACCGCTACAAAGGCGATCCCGCCGATGGTCTGCTCGTGCGGACCTGCGACATCGTGCCCTTCAGGCCGGCAGCCGATCTCACCATCCTGGGTGCGAGCTGGGCACCGCAAGGCGTTGAGGCTCGTTCGTGGCTTGCCGGAGTGCGCCTGGGCAGGCTCGAGAAAGTCTTGCGGGTGCACGGCCCGAGAGCCTGGCAGTGCGCCGCGAGGCAAAAGGGCGATGACAAAGACGGAGCGTCCGGGAAGAAGAAGGATTGGGTGCTCTCACCAGCCCGGCCGGTAAAGGCCGTGGCACTCGACTGGCGCGGAGCTTTCGGGGGAGCGATACCCGGCACGGGCGACGAGCAGACGCCCGTCGACGTTCATCGCCACAACCCCATCGGATGCGGCATCGTGGACGCGGAGCACAGCCTCGGGGACGCTGACATTCCTGCCCCTTGCATCGAAGACCCCGCCGACCCGGTTCTCGACTGGCGACGCCACGACTATGTGCCGCAAGGCTTTGGCCTGCTGCCACCGGTATGGCGACCGCGCCAGCAGTTCACGGGCACCTTCGACGATGCGTGGCTGGAGACAAAGCATCCTCTGTTGCCCGACGACTTCGACTACCGCTTCTACCAATACGCCGCGCCGGGTCTCATTCACGAGGGACGGTTGAACGGCGATGAAGAACTGCAGCTTCTTCACATGCACCCTGACCACGCTCACATCCAGGTTTGGCTGCCCGGCGTGCGCTTGTCCGCCGCCGCGCATTGGAACGATGGAGACGCTGCCACGCTTGAGATGACCCTCGATGGCGTTCACGTGGACATGAACTCCGATCTGGCGTCGGTCTATCTGACATGGCGTTGTTGGGTGCCCAAGCGATCCGGCATTCACCTGATGGAACTGCAGATCGAGAATCCGTCCAGGCTTCTGGAAATCGGGAGTCGGTATGTCGGGCACGAGCGTGTGGTGGGGGCGCCGTATCCATTGGCCGCATAAACTTGAATTGCACCGATCAAGCGAACAACCCATGCAGCGAAATCCCTACAGTCCTCCGGAGAGCACCGTCCTCGCAACGCCTGAATCGCCGCGCAGTCCGCGGCCCATCTCGGCGTGGCTTCTGTTGATCCTCCTGGCACTGACGGAGCTCGCGCTTGCAACCGGAATCGTGCGGGAAGTCTTCCTGCTTGCGCCTTATTTCAGGCAGATACCCAATCAGTGGAGCATCTTGCTGGGTTTGGGCTTTCGCCTCGCTATCGCTGGAGTGATCTTGGTCGTCCTGGTAGGCATCTTCAAGCGAAAGCAGTGGGGGCGCTGGTTGGGCCTGCTGGCGTTGGCGCTTCTTGCCGCTACAGGCATCTTTGGGAATGACACAACCGTCTATGACAACCAGGCACAGCGGGCAGGCGGCCTGCTTGCCCAGTTCGTCCTTACACCACTGCTGATTGCGTGGTGGGTCTATGCATTCGGGTTCTCGGCCAAGGCCAAGCGATATTTCGGACTGCCAGACAAAGTGGCCTAGCCCTTTCTTGATATCTCCCGGCGCTTCAGGACGGGTTGCCCCGCTTGCTTGATCAAGGGAACGAGCTTGTGCATCGTCGAGCGCAGCAGCGATCACGGTGATGCGCTCAAAGTCGACGCGATCCCCAATTTGTTCACTGCATGGAGGCGTTCGCCAGCGCGCTTCTCCCATACATTTGAAGGTCCGCCGCGCCTCACGGCGGGACATCGATGCACACCGCAGCGATGTCGATGTGAGGCACAAAAGGCGACGGCCAAGGTGCGCTAACACCATGGCCGTCTGACCAAGTGACGTGCATGACTTTGGAAAGAGAGCACACCAGATGGCTGATCGAATTATCGCCGGGCAGAACTCGCCCGTTTCTGACGACGCAATCCACGAGCAGGACGCGTCAGGCACTCTTGAGAACAAGTTGACCCAATTGCAATCTCTGTTGAGTTGCTGCTATGGGGACGGGTGTGAGTGGTTCGATGCGATTGGGGCGACGCACCGGGACAACATCATGTGGATTGCGGCGGATTTGGCGGACGATGCGCTGCGCCTATTGCATGAAATATTGCCGCTAGTCGAGTCCTAGGAGGACGATCGCCACAGGCAAAGGAGCCTTAGCTCGGGAACGGTGATCGCGGACGTTGCCATGTCGTTGAACACTCGCTCCGGCTACGCTCGATCAATTGGGGCAGCGCAGCAAAAGCGGCGATCTCTCGCACCGTTTAGTTGAAAATGCGTCATGACTGTTCCCACCTACGATAAGTTCATCGAGCCGGTCCTTCGGTTTCTTGCCGCAAAGCCAAATGGTGCGCCGGCTCGCGATGCGCATGAGGCGGCGGCGCAGGCGCTCGGCGTCTCTGAGCCCGATCGCCAAGAACTGCTTCCGAGTGGAACGCAACCTATATATAAGAATCGGGCCGGCTGGGCGCACGATCGCCTAAAACGTGCTGGACTTTCTAGCAGCCCTCGCCGTGGATTTTGGCAACTTACCGATGAAGGCAGGGCCTTTGTGGCACAGCATCCAGCCACGCTCTTGCCAAAAGAAGTGGAGCAGCTGGCAATTGGATTCATCGATGTTCGACTGAAACCGTCGCCGACTGGCGAATCGCTCGCGTCGCCCTCGTTGCTCCAAGTTCCTCCTGCCGAATCTGCCGTCACTAGCCCTGATGATCGCCTCGGGGAAGCTCTTTCAGAGTTACGTCGATCTGTTGCAGCGGAACTCTTGGACTCGCTCAGCTCTGTCTCACCTTCTTTCTTCGAGACGATCGTTCTTGATCTACTTCACCGAATGGGATACGGCGCCAGCCGCGCAGACCTTCAGCGTGTCGGTGGTTCAGGCGATGGCGGTATTGATGGTGTTATTTCCCTGGACAAGTTGGGTCTGGAGAAAGTCTACGTTCAAGCCAAACGTTGGCAGAGTACCGTTGGGCGTCCTGAGATCCAAGGCTTCTATGGTGCCTTGGCTGGTCAGAGAGCCAACAAGGGCGTCTTCATTACGACGTCTAGCTATACCTCCCAAGCAATTGAATTTGCCAAATCGGTTGAGCGCATAGTTCTGGTTGATGGGCCGCGGATGGCTGAACTCATGATCGACCATGAGGTTGGGGTTTCAGCCCGAACGATCAAAGTACCCAAATTGGACAGTGATTACTTTGATGAAGAATCTGTCTAGTCAGCCTGTGGCGTAGGGCCTTGAAAGGCCTGATTCATAAAGAGGTGCAGTGGAAAACGAGGCGACACGCCGGTCAGGTGTGACTGCGCGGAGGCAAAAACGCAAAAAGCCCGCTATCTTTTGGATAGCGGGCTTTTGCTTTTTTGGTGCCGGAGAGATGAATCGAACACCCGACCTTCTCATTACGAATGAGCTGCTCTACCGACTGAGCTACACCGGCGAAGCCTCAGATTATAGCCAAGAAATCACGCCTTCTCGGCGTGGTACTGGGTCAACCGCTCAACTTCGTTACGCGAACCCAACATCACGCTCACCCGCTCGTGCAGTTTGGTGGGCTGCAGGTCCAGGATGCGTTGCTTGCCATTGGTGGCCGCGCCGCCGGCCTGCTCGACCAGCCAGCTCATGGGGTTGGCCTCGTACATCAGGCGCAGCTTGCCGGCCTTTTCGGGCTCGCGCTTGTCCCACGGGTACATGAAGACGCCGCCGCGCATCAGGATGCGGTGCACGTCGGCCACCATGCTGGCAATCCAGCGCATGTTGAAGTCCTTGCCGCGCGGGCCTTCCTTGCCGGCCAGGCATTCGTCGATGTAGCGCTTCATGGGCTCGTCCCAGTGGCGCATGTTGCTCATGTTGATGGCAAATTCCTTCGTGTCCGGCGGAATCTGGATGTCTTCCTGCGTCAGCACGAAGCTGCCTTGCTCGCGGTCTAGGGTGAACATGGCCACGCCGTTGCCCACGGTCAGCACCAACGTCGTTTGCGGGCCGTAGATGCAGTAGCCGGCGGCCACTTGTTGGGTGCCGGGCTGCAGAAAGTCGCCTTCCTGCACGCCGGGGTGGTCGTCGGGCTTCTTCAGCACGCTGAAGATGGTGCCGATGCTGACGTTCACGTCGATGTTGCTGCTGCCGTCGAGCGGGTCGAACATGAGCAGGTATTCGCCCTGCGGGTAGCGGTTGGGCACCACGTAGATGCTGTCCATTTCTTCGCTGGCCATGGCCGCGAGGTGGCCGCCCCATTCGTTGGCCTCAATCAGCACTTCATTGGCGATGATGTCCAGCTTCTTCTGGATCTCGCCCTGCACGTTCTCGCTCTCGGCGGTGCCGAGCACGCCACCCAGCGCGCCCTTGTTGACGGCCTGGCTGATGCTCTTGCAGGCGCGGGCGACCACTTCGAGCAGCAGGCGCAGTTGGCCGGGAATGAGGCCGTCGGCACGCTGTTGTTCGACGAGGTAGCGGGTGAGGGAAATCTTTTGTTGAGCCATGTGTCTTGTGGGGTTCGGTTGCTTCAGTTTCCGGCCAGGGCGCGGGTCACGACTTCGTGGGTGTCCTTGCTCAGGTCGGGCTTGGCGGCCACGCGGGCGATCGCTTCGCGCGCGGCGCTGCGGTACGGCTCGGCCAGCTTGCTCCAGCGGTCGAGTGCGCGCGCGAGGCGGGCAGCCACTTGCGGGTTGATGGCGTCGAGCTCGATCACGCGCTCGCTCCAGAACACGTAACCGGCCGCGTCGGGGCGGTGGAAGGCGCCGGGGTTGGCGCTGCAGTAGCTGAAGATCACGCTGCGTGCGCGGTTCGGGTTCTTCAGCGAGAAGTCGGGGTGCTTCATCAGCTGTTTCACCAGCGGCAGGATGTCGCCGCCGCGGTCGCTGGCGCCGGCCTGCAACGAGAACCACTTGTCGATGACCAGCGCTTCGTCTTTGAAGATCGAATGGAAGCGGGCCAGCGCCTGCGCCGCCAGGGTGTTGCCCGACGACACCAGTGCGTTGAGCGCATTGAAGCGGTCGGTCATGTTGCCCGCGTCTTTGAAGCGCTGCAGCGTCTTGCCCGGCCACACGACGTCGCCCGAGGCGCGCGCCGCCAGGCACAGAAAGTTGAGCGCCATGCCGGCCAGCGCGCGGCGGCCCGACGAGGTCGGGTCGGGGCTGTAGGCGCCGGTGTCGTGGTTCTCTTCATAGGCCCACTGCCAGTCGGCGAAGAGAGCGGTGGCCAACTGGGCGCGCATGGCTTCGCGCACGAGGTGCACGCGCTGCGGGTCGACCACGTCGAGCTGTTCGGCAATGTAGGTTTCCGACGGCAGCGTGAGCACCAGTTCCTTGAAGGCGGCGTCGAGCTGCGGGTTGCGCAGCACGCTGCGCATGGCGTCGATGTACGCGTCGTTAAGCACCGGCGTGGTGTCGGTGGCCAGTGCTGCAATGCCTTGCAGCGCGGCGCGCAGGCCCAGGCGCTGGCCGGCTTCCCAGCGATTGAACGGGTCGGGGTCGTTGGCCAGCAGGGTGAGCAGCTGGGCGTCGGTGTACTCGAAGTCGAGGATCACCGGTGCGCTGAAGCCGCGCAAGATGGAAGGCACGGGCTCGGCGTCGAGGCCCACGAAGGTGATCTGCTCGCCGGCGCGCGACAGCACCAGGGTGCGGGTGCCGCGGGTCACGTCGTTTTCGCCTTCGAGCTGCATCGGCAGTTCGCGGCCGTTGGCGTCGAGCAGGCCAATGTTCAGCGGAATGACGAAGGGCTCCTTCGTCGGCTGGCCCGGCGTGGGCGGGCAGCTTTGCACCACGCTCAGGGTGTAGCTGCGGTTCTGCGCGTCGTACACGCCGTGGGCTGCAAGGCGGGGCGTGCCGGCCTGGCTGTACCAGCGCTTGAACTGTGGCAGCAGGCGGGCGAGTTCCGATTCAGGGTTGGCATCGGCAATGGCCTGTGCAAAGTCGTCGCAAGTCACGGCCTGGCCGTCGTGGCGCTCGAAGTAGAGCGTGATGCCCTTCTCGAAGCCCTTGCGGCCGACCAGCGTCTGCATCATGCGCACCACCTCGGCACCCTTTTCGTAGATGGTGACGGTGTAGAAGTTGCTGATCTCGATGTAGCTGTCGGGCCGCACGGGGTGGGCCATGGGGCCCGCGTCTTCGGGGAACTGGGCGGTGCGCAGCACGCGCACGTCTTCGATGCGCTTCACGGCGCGGGCCGAGGCGTCGGCGCACAGGTCCTGGCTGAATTCCTGGTCGCGGAAGACGGTGAGGCCTTCCTTCAGCGAAAGCTGGAACCAGTCGCGGCAGGTCACGCGGTCGCCGCTCCAGTTGTGGAAGTACTCGTGGCCGACCACGCTTTCGATGTTGCTGTAGTCGGCGTCGGTGGCGGTGGCCTGGTTGGCCAGAACGTACTTCGTGTTGAAGATGTTCAGGCCCTTGTTCTCCATGGCGCCCATGTTGAAGTCGCTGGTGGCAACGATCATGAAGCGGTCCAGGTCCAGCGGCAGGCCGAAGCGGGCTTCGTCCCACAGCACCGAGTGAATCAGCGAGTTCATCGCGTGCTCGGTCTTGTCGAGGTCGCCGGCGCGCACGTACACCTGCAGCAGGTGCTCTTTGCCGTTGCGCGCCTTGATGCGCTGCTCGCGCGCCACCAGCTTGCCCGCCACCAGGGCGAACAGGTAGCTGGGTTTCTTGAAGGGGTCGACCCACTTGGCGAAGTGGCGGCCTTCGGGCAGTTCGCCCTGCTCGACCAGGTTGCCGTTCGACAGCAGCACCGGGTAGGCGGCCTTGGCGGCGCGCAGCGTCACGGTGTACATCGCCATCACGTCCGGACGGTCGAGGAAGTAGGTGATGCGGCGGAAGCCCTCGGCCTCGCACTGCGTGAAGAAGGTGTCTTCGCTCACGAACAGGCCCATCAGCTTGGTGTTCTTGATGGGGCAGCAGGTGGTGAAGATCTCGAGCTCGAAGGCATCGGGCAGGCCGTCGATGACGAGCTGTTCGCCTTCCATGCGGAAGGAAGCACCCTGGCCGTTGACCAGCACGCGCGCCAGGTTCAGCTCGTCGCCGTCCAGGCGCAGTGGCTGCACCGGCATCTCGGGGTTGCGGCGCATCTGCATGCGGTTGAGCACGCGGGTCTTGGCGGGGTCGAGGTCGAAGGTGAGGTCGACGGTGTCGATCCAGTACGCCGGAGCGGCATAGTCTTCGCGGCGGATGGCAATGGGTTGCCCTTGAGCGTCACGTAGCAGCATCGAGTGTCTCCAGAAAATTCGAATGGGCGAGTTCGTTGTAGTCGCGAACGGCGGCAATCACATGGGGGCCGGCAAGCTCGGCGGCGGTATGGGTGCTGCACACAGCCACGGCACGCATGCCGCCGCGGCGGGCGGCTTCTATGCCGAAGGGTGCGTCTTCAAAGACGATGCAGCGCTCGGGCGCAATACCGATGCGGCGCGCGGCTTCGAGAAAAATGGCGGGCGTGGGCTTGCCCGAGAAGCCTTCGTCGCCGCCCACGATGGCGAGCGGCAGCGGGTCCATCTTCAGGCGCGACATGGCGAAATCGATGTTGCCCTTGTCGCCGGCAGTGCCCACCGCCACCTTCAGGCCGCGCGCAACGGCGGCCTTGGCAAAGGCCGTGAAGCCTGCCACTTCAGTGAAGTTGTCGCTGAACATGGCGCGGTAGATCTCTTCCTTCTCGTGCACCAGCGCCTGGCACTCCTCGTCGGAGAGCTCGCGTTCGAACAGCTCGCGCATGCACTCGGTGCCGGTGCGGCCCGTGGTGCGCGCGAGGATGTCGCTCACGTCGAGCTTCAGCCCGTGGCGCGCCACGAACTCGACCCACGAGCGCGCATGCCAGGGCATGGAGTCGATCATGGTGCCGTCCATGTCGAAGATGAAGGCTTCGACCTTGCCGTGCGTCAGGCTCATCGTCTACACGCCTTGTTTCAACGAGGCTTCGATGAACACGTCGAGGTCGCCGTCCAGCACCTTCTGTGTGGCCGAAACTTCGACGTTGGTGCGCAGGTCCTTGATGCGGCTGTTGTCCAGCACGTAGCTGCGGATCTGGTGGCCCCAGCCCACGTCGGTCTTGCTGTCCTCGAGCTTCTGCTGCTCTTCCTGGCGCTTGCGCATCTCGTGGTCGTACAGGCGCGAGCGCAGGCGCTTCCACGCCACGTCGCGGTTGCTGTGCTGGCTGCGGCCGTCCTGGCACTGCACCACGATGCCGGTCGGAATGTGCGTCAGGCGCACGGCCGAGTCGGTCTTGTTGATGTGCTGGCCGCCCGCGCCGCTGGCGCGGAAGGTGTCGGTGCGCACGTCGGACGGGTTGATCTCGATCTCGATGGAGTCGTCGATTTCCGGGTACACGAAGATGCTGGCGAAGCTGGTGTGGCGGCCGCCCGACGAGTCGAACGGCGACTTGCGCACCAGGCGGTGCACGCCGGTCTCGGTGCGCAGCAGGCCGAAGGCGTAGTCGCCCTCAACCTTGATGGTCGCGCCCTTGATGCCGGCGGTGTCGCCGGGCGTTTCGTCTTCGATCTGCGTCTTGAAGCCCTTGCGCTCGGCGTACTTCAGGTACTGGCGCAGCAGCATGCTGGCCCAGTCGCAAGCCTCGGTGCCGCCGGCGCCAGCCTGGATGTCGACAAAGGCGTTCAGCGGATCGGCCGGGTTGTTGAACATCCGGCGGAATTCGAGTTGCTTGATGTCGGCTTCGAGCGTGGCGGCGTCATCGGCAATGGCCTGCAGGCCGTCCATGTCGCCGTCTTCCTTCGACATCTCGAAGAGTTCGGTGTTGTCCGAGAGCCCGTTGGTGAGCCGGTCGAGCGTGACGACCACGTCGTCGAGCGACTTCTTTTCCTTGCCCAGTTCCTGGGCCTTCTTCGGGTCGTTCCAGACGTTGGGATCTTCGAGCGATGCGTTGACCGTCCTCAGACGTTCGGCTTTGGCATCGTAGTCAAAGATACCTCCGTAAATCGACCGTACGGACGCTCAGGTCCGCGAGCATTGCGCCGATTTGGTTGATCTGTTCTGCGTCCATGGGGTGTCCTGACTGTGTTCGGGGAAACCGGGCATTTTCTCACGGGCCGGAAAGTGCCCCCGCGGCGGTGCTATTCGAGCTGGAAGTCGACGTTGATCGTGGCCGTGACGCTGATCTGGCCCACCGAAAGGTCGCCGTCCGCGCCTTCGCCCTGGCCCTCGGAGCGCGGGGCGGACTGGATCACGTTCTGCTGCATCATGCTTTGGTCGCCCCGGTAGCGGGCGCTCCAGCCACCCCAGTTCCAGCCGGAGTTTTCGCTGATCCGTATGGCCTTGCCGCGCTTCACGCCCAGCTGGGAGGTCAGCGCATCGGCTTTCTCGCGCGCGGCCACCGCGGCCAGCTCGCGGGCCTTGTCGCGGTGCTTGCGCATGTCGGAGTTGCGAAACTCGATGTTCTCGACCTGGTTGACGCCCACCCCGTACAGGTCGGTCAGCAGCGGCTCGAAGGTGTCGAGCCTGGTGATCTTGATGCCGATGCTCTTGTGGGCCCGATAGGCCACGGGGACGGTGCGGCTGACCCGGCTGTCGAACTCCGGCTCGACCTGGATGAAATTGAGCTGCACGTTCTTTTCGGGGATGCCGTAGCGCTGCTTGATCAGCGCGAGCGCCTTGGCCACGCGGTCGCTGTTGTCGCGGGTGGCCGTTTGCAGGTTGGCGTCGCGGCTCTCGACGCCTATCGTCAGGAACACTTCGTCGGGCGCTACACGCACAGCGGCCGAACCGCTCACGCTGATCTGGCCCGGCAATTGCGCAGAAGCAGCGCCGGCGCCCAGCAGCGCCAGCAGGCCGAAGCCAGCGGCGAGGATGTGTCGGGAAAACATGGTGCGTACCCTCCGGAATGGATGAAGCCCGGAAGATACCTTCAGATACGTGTCAGCAGTAAAAAGCCCTCTGGGCGTGGCGTGGGCGCACAGAGGGCAAGGGGGCAAGAAGTAAGGGGGAGCGTCGTCTGTCGGATCAGCGCCTCAGAACGCCGGCACGAGCGAGCCCTTGAACTGCGTCTCGATGAAGCTCTTCACTTCGGGCGACTGGTAGGCCGCCACCAGGCGCTTGGCCCAGGGCTTGTCCTTGTCGGCGCGGCGCACGGCGATCAGGTTGGCATACGGGCTCTTCGGCGATTCCTTGATCACGGCGTCCTTGTTCAGTGACAGGCCGGCCTTCTCGGCGTAGTCGTTGTTGATGGAGGCAATGGTCAGGTCGTCGAGCGAGCGCGGCAGCTGGGCTGCATCGAGAGCGACCAGCTTCAGCTTCTTGGGGTTCGTCACCACGTCCAGCGGCGTGGCCGTGTTGTTCTTCACCGCCTCGGGCTTCAGCGTGATCAGGCCGGCCTGCTGCAGCAGCAGCAATGCGCGGTTGCCGTTCGACGGGTCGTTCTGGATGCCGACCGAGGCGCCATCGGGCAGCTGGTCGATCGACTTGATCTTGCGCGAGTAGAAGCCCAGCGGCGCGGTGATGGTCAGGCCCACGGGCACGATGTCGAAGCCGCGCGCCTTGTTCTGGTTGTCGAGAAAGGGCTGGTGCTGGAAGGCGTTGGCGTCGAGGTCGCCCGAGGCCAGCGCCGCATTCGGCAGCTGGTAGTCGTTGAACACCACGACCTGGATGTTCAGGCCGTCCTTGGCGGCGACCTTCTTGACCACCTCGAAGATCTGCTCGCCGTTGCCGACGGAGACGCCGACCTTGAGCGTGTTCTTGTCCTGCGCGAAGGCGGCGCTGCCGGCGAAGAGGGCGGCGGCCAGCGTGGCAAGGGCGAGGGTGCGGCGGCGGAAAGTGGTGTGCATGTCGTTGCGCGAAATCAAAAAAAGAAGGCGCGAATGTGGCATTGCCGCCAGCGTTTGGGAACGAACCAATGCGCATATCGATATGGCGTGTCTTGCCCGCTACAAGATTTCCTTATGTGCATATGCGTATAAACAGCATCCTTTTTGTTCGTTCCCTTCTGGCGCTTTTGTTTTCATACTCGGCACCTTTTTGCGAACCTCCGCGACCTGCCTTTGCGCGGGCTGCGCTTCTTTTCCATGACCCACCCTACGCCTGACACGGGCCGCGGCAATCACGCGGCGCCAGTCATCCGTCTTCAATCGGTGCAGAAATCGTTCGCCTTGCCCAATGGCGAGGTGTTCGACGCCGTGCAGTCGCTGTCGCTCGACATCCAGCAGGGCGACGTGTTCGGCCTGATCGGCAAGAGCGGCGCCGGCAAATCGACGCTGCTGCGCCTCATCAACCTGCTGGAGCGGCCCGACTCGGGCCAGGTCTTCGTCGGCGGGCGCGACCTCACCACGCTCTCGCGCAGCGAACTGCGCGATACGCGCCAGAACATCGGCATGATCTTTCAGCAGTTCAACCTGCTGCAGAACGCCACGGTGTTCGACAACGTGGCCTTCCCGCTGAAGATTCACGGCCGCCATTCGAAGGCCGAGATCAACGCACGTGTGCGCGAGTGCCTGGCCCTCGTCGGCTTGGCCGAGAAGATCGACACCTACCCGGCCCAGCTCTCCGGCGGCCAGAAGCAGCGCGTGGCCATTGCCCGCGCACTGGCGCCGCGCCCGCAGGTGCTGCTGTGCGACGAGCCCACTTCGGCACTGGACTCCGAAACCACGCGCTCGCTGCTCGAAACGCTGCGCGAGATCAACCAGAAGATCGGCGTGACCATCGTGATCGTTACGCACGAGCTGTCGGTGGTCGAGGTGCTGTGCCGCAACGTGGCCATCCTCGAAAAGGGCCGGCTGGTGGAGCAGTTCGCGGTCGACGCGCCGAGCGTCGAGCGCAAGACTGCGCTGGGCCGCGAAATCGACGAACTGGTGCGCCGCCGCGAACGCGAAGCGCGCGAACCCTATTCGCCGCGCCCGCCGTCGCAGCTTGGTGCACAGGAGCTGGCCTATGTTTGAGAACATCGCCCCCATCCTCCCCGAGCTGTGGGTCGCCACCGGTCAGACCTTCATGATGCTGGCCATCGGCCTTTCGGCCGCCGTGCTCATCGGCGGGCCGCTGGGCATCCTGCTGTTCCTGCTGGGGCCCGGCCAGTCGCTCGAGAACAAGCCCGCGTTCCTGGTGCTCAACTGGCTCGTGAACACGGTGCGTTCGTTCCCTTTCATCATCCTGCTGGTGGCCCTGGTGCCGTTTACGCGGGTGATCGCGGGCACGTCGATCGGGCCACTGGCGGCCGCGGTGCCGCTGTCGTTCGCGGCCATTCCGTACCTGGCCCGGCTGGTCGACCAGTGCCTGCGCGAAGTGCCGCGCGGCGTGATCGAGGCGGCCCACGCCATGGGCGCGACCGAGCTGCAGATCGTCTGGCGCGTGCTGCTGGTCGAGGCCCGCTCGGGCCTGGTGCTGGCGCTGACAGTGCTGGCCGTGAGCTTTCTCTCGTACTCGGCCGTGGCCGGCGTGGTGGGCGGCGGCGGCATCGGCGACCTGGCCATCCGCTACGGCTACTACCGTTTCCAGACCGACGTGATGGTGCTCACCGTGGCGCTGCTCGTGGTGCTGGTACAGATCCTGCAATTCGTGGGCAACACCACGGCAAGCAGGCTCGACAAGCGTTGATCTTTCTTTTCTCCCAAGCTTTTTCTATCTCATGAAGACCGTATTCCTGCGTCGTTCCGTTCTCGCCCTGTCCCTGGCAGCCCTCTCTCTGGGCGGCCTTTCTCTGCAGGCCCACGCGCAAGACCCCGCCAAGAAGAACCTCGTGATCGGCGGCACCGCCGGCTCCAATACCGACCAGCTCAAGGCCGGCATCGTGCCGATCCTCGAGAAGAAGGGCTACAAGGTGAAGCTGGTCGAGTTCAACGACTACGTGCAGCCCAACCTTGCGCTGGCCCAGGGCTCGCTCGACGCCAATTTCTTCCAGCATCAGGTCTACCTGAAGAAGTTCGCTGCCGACCAGAAGCTCGACCTCGCCGAACTGGTGCAGGGCCCGATCGCGCCCATGGGCGTGTACTCGACCAAGCGCAAGACGCTGGCCGACGTGAAGGAAGGCGACCGCGTGACGCTGCCGAACGACCCGAGCAACCTGGCCCGCGCGCTGGTGCTGCTGGAGCAGAACAAGCTCATCACCATCAAGGCCGGCGTGGACCCGATCCGCGCGTCTGAAAAAGACGTGGCCGAGAACCCGAAGAAGCTGAAGTTCATTCCGCTCGAAGCCGCGCAGCTGCCACGTTCGCTGGGCGACACCGAATACGCCATCGTCAACGGCAACTTCGCGATCTCCTCGGGCCTGAAGCTCACCGAGGCTGTGGTGCTCGAGAAGACGCCCGACTACTACCTGAATGTGGTCGCCGTGAAGACCGCCGACAAGAACACCCAGTGGGCCAAGGACATCGCCGATGCCTACCGCTCGAAGGAGTTCAAGGCGGTGGTCGACAGCAAGTTCCAGGGCTACGCCAAGCCCAGCTTCCTGCAATAACCTTCCTTCAAGAAAAGGACGCCTCATGCCCGTTCTGGCCGTATTCGATGCTCAGGGAAGCTGGCGCGACACGCATGTGTGCGACGGCTGGATCACCGAACACCTGGCCGGGCAGGGCGTGAGCTGGGGGCGCGGCAAGAAGAAGGGGCAGCGCGTGCTCGACAGCGCGGGGCTGTTCTATGTGCCGACTGCCGACGGCTACCTGGGGCTGCTGCTGGAAGCCGGCGAGTGGGCAGCGATGCCGGCGGGCAAGCCGCATTTCTTCGATGCGGGCGAAGCCGAGTCGCTTGACGGTCTGCCTGCCGCGCTGCCGCTGTTCGAAGCCTTTGTCGAAGAAGTGCTGTCCCTCACGGGTAACGACGCCGACGAGGAGTGAAGGAGGGCGTTCTTGTTCGGGGTGCGTGCGAATGACACCGGGTGCTCCCCTCCGCGAATGTCCCCCGGCCTTCGGCCTCCTCCTTTATTTCGCTGCGGGGAGCACCCGATGCCATTCGCACATGGGCGCTGCCGGTGTGCGGCTGGATCAAGCGCTGCGCTGAACGATCACGTCGATGGGGTGCCTTGCGCAGCGAAATAAAGGGGGAGGCCGCAGGCCGGAGGACATTCGCGGAGCAAGGTACCCCATCGGCGTGATCGCACCCCCAACGGTGCCCCCCAACAGCCCTCAAGCCGCCAGCCGCTGCGCTGTCCGCCCGGCAGGCCGCGCCAGCCCCAGATGGTCGCGCAGCGTGCGGCCTTCGTACTCGGTGCGGAAGATCCCGCGCTTCTGCAGGATCGGCACCACGCCGTCGACGAAATCCTGCAGCCCATGCGGCAGCGCATCTGGCATCAGGTTGAACCCATCGGCTGCACCTGCCTTGAACCAGCGCTCGATATCGTCAGCGATCTGCTCTGGCGTGCCGACGATCACGCGGTGCCCGCCGCCGCCTGCCAGTTCGCGAATCAGCTGCCGCACTGTGTAGCCGTGCGTACGGCCTGCCGCGACCACGGCGTTGAAGAAGGTGTGGTTGCCGTTGCCATTGCCTGGCAGCGGGAGGTCTTCAGGCAGGCGCTCGTCGAGCTTCAGGCGGTCGGGGGTGATGCCCAGCGTGCCGGCGATGCGCGTCAGGCTGTAGTCCCACGGGATCAGGTCGACCAGCTCGTCGCGCCGGCGGAGGGCTTCGGCCTCGGTGCTGCCGACGATGGTGGTCAGGCCCGCGAGCACCTTCACTGCGTCAGGGCCGCGGCCCAACTCGGCGGCGCGCGTCTTCAGCGCGCGGGCATACGCGAGCGATTCCTCGAACGACTGCGAGGCCGAGAACACCGCCTCTGCATGGCGCGATGCCAGCTCGCGCCCGTCGGCCGAAGCCCCGGCCTGTACCAGCACCGGGTGGCCCTGCGGCGGGCGCGGCAGGTTCAGTGGGCCCTGCACCGCGAAGTGCTCGCCGCGGTGCGCAATGGGGTGCACCTTGGCCGTGTCGATGAAGCTGCCGGTGGCCTTGTCGCCGATGAAGGCGTCGTCTTCCCAGCTGTCCCACAGCGCCTTCACGATGTCGGTGAACTCCGAGGCGCGTGCGTAGCGCTTCGCATGGTCGGGCGTGGCGTCGAGGCCGAAGTTGCGTGCCGACGGCAGGTCAGCCGTGGTCACCACGTTCCAGCCCGCGCGGCCGCCGCTCACATGGTCGAGCGTGGCGAAGCGGCGGGCGATGTTGTAGGGCTCGTTGTAGCTGGTCGAGGCGGTGGCGATCAGGCCGATGTGCGTGGTGGCCGCGGCCACGCAGGCCAGCAGCACCGTGGGCTCCAGCGCGGTGATCGGGCGGAAGTTGATCTGGTCGACGATGGCCGCGTTGTCCGCGAGGAACACCGCATCGAGCTTGGCCGACTCGGCGATCTGCGCCGTGCGGATGTAGTGCTGGATGTCGGCAAAGGCCCACGGATCGCTCTCCGGCAGGCGCCAGGCCGAGGGCACGAAGCCCGAATGCAGGATGTTGACGTTGAGGTGCAGTTGCCGGGGCCTGGGGCTGTTCGAAAGGCTCATTGGGAGAAGTAGTCGGGCAGCCGGTAGCCGGCCCATGTCGGGTTGGCCCTGAAGAAGCGTTGGAACTCGGCCGACTGGTAGGCCGCCGCGATGTCTTTTGCGAACTGGGCTTGCTCGTTGCTGCGCTTGACGGCCACCACGTTCACATAGGGCAGCGTCATGTTCTCGAGCTTGAGCGCATCGGTGAGCTTCAGGCCCGAGGCCACTGCGAAGTTGCCCTGCACGGCGGCAATGTCTGCATCGGCCAGCGAGCGCGGGGCCTGCGCGGCTTCGAGCGGCACCAGCTTCAGGCGCTTCGGGTTGTTCACGATGTCGCGCTCCGAAACCGCGAGCGGGCTCACGCCCGGCTTGAGCGTGACCCAGCCGATGGCCGCGAGGATGTTGAGTGCGCGCGCCGCGTTCACCGGGTCGGACGGCAGCGTGACCGTGGCGCCGTCGGGCACCGCATCGAGCGACTTGTGGCGCTGCGAGTACAGGCCCATCGGCGGCGTTGGCACATGCACCACCGGCACGAGGTCGAAGCCCTGCTGCTTGTTGGTGGCGTTGAGGTACAGCGTGTGCTGGAAGATGTTGGCGTCGATCTGGCCGCGCTCCACCGCATCGTTGGGCTGCACGCCCTGGCTGAACTCGACGTACTTGACGGTGTAGCCCAGTTTCTTCAGCTGGGGCTCGATGCCGTTCGTGAAGGCATCGCGGTACGGGCCGGGCATGAAGCCCACGCGCAGGTCGGCGGCGTGGGCGGAAACCTGGAGAAGCAGGCTCAGGGCAAGGCTGCCGAGCAGCGGGGCGGACCAGCGCGCCAGCGAGGGCGCGCGCGAAGAAAAGCGCATGACAGGCAACTCCGGGGGAGGCAAAGGGAGCTGGGCACTCTAGGCCGCGGTGCCGGCGGCGCGAACGAAGATTCGCGCGCTTCTATATCCGCTCGTCGAATATCGAAGCAGCCTCAGCCACCGGCTTCGCTCTTCAGGAAGTCAACGAACGCGCGCAGCGGCGCAGGCATGTGCGTGCGGCTCGGGTAGTACAGGAACGGCCCTGAAAAACTCTGCCACCAGTCTTCGAGCACGGGCATCAGCGTGCCGCGGTCGATTGAGGGCCGCAGGTATTCATCGAAGGTGTAGATCACGCCCAGGCCCGACTCGGCGGCGTGCAGTCCGAGGTCGAGCATCGACGAGATCAGCGGCCCGACCGGCGTGATCTTGATGGCCTTGCCCTTGCGCACGAAGCCCCATGTCGCGAGCACGCCGCTCGGAAAGCGGTGGGCGATGCAGGCGTGCTGGAGCAGGTCGGTCGGGTGCTTGGGTGTGCCGCGTGCGGCCAGGTAGGCCGGCGATGCCGCGGCCACGAAGCGCTGTGTGCGCGGGCCCAGGGGCACGGCGATCATGTCGCGCGCAATGCTCTCGTCGTAGCGGATGCCGGCGTCGAAGCCTGCGGCGAGCACATCGATGAAGGTGTCGTTGGTCGTGATCTCCAGCGTGATGCCCGGGTGCTCCGCCAGGAATCGGCTGGCCAGCGGCGGCAGCACGCGCTGCGCCACGATCGTCGGCACGTTCAGCCGCAGCGTACCGGTGGGGCTGTCGCGAAAGCTGTTGAGCGTGTCGAGCGCACCCGCGATGTCGTCGAGCGCAGGCGAGATGCGGTCCAGCAGCCGCTGACCGGCTTCGGTGGGTGTGACGCTGCGCGTCGTGCGGTTCAAAAGCCGCACGCCGAGTTGCGCTTCGAGCCGCCGCATGGCCTCGCTGAGCGAGGAGGGCGATACGCCGCGCAGAGCTGCGGCACCGCGAAAGCCACGCGCCCGGGTCACGGCCACGAAGGCGCCGAGGTCGGAAAGATCGGGGTCGGTCATGGCGGGATTGTGCGTTTTCCTGCACAACCCGTGCGCTGCCGGACGGATTATCGAACGGGACGATTCCTTCCAGACTAGCGCCATGCCGTTCGCAGCCGCGTCCGGCCACAGCCAGAAAGTCAGAAAGGACACTGCAATGAAGACACTTCAACTCGGCACCAAGGGCATGAACGGCCCCAGGGTCTCCGCCTTCGGCCTCGGCTGCATGGGCATGTCGGGCATGTACGGCCCCTCGGACCGCGCGGAAAGCATCGCCACCATTTACGCCGCAATGGACGCGGGCATCACGCTGCTCGACACCGGCGACTTTTATGGCAGCGGCCACAACGAAATGCTGATCGGCGAGGCGCTCAGGGGCCTCAAGGGCTCGCAGCGCGACGCGGCGCTGGTCAGCGTGAAGTTCGGCGGCCTGCGCGATCCGGCCGGCGGCTGGGTCGGCTACGACGCGCGGCCAGCGGCGGTGAAGAACTTCGCTACTTACTCGCTGCAGCGCCTGGGCGTGGACCACATCGACATCTACCGCCCGGCGCGGCTCGACCCGAACGTGCCTATCGAGGACACCATCGGCGCCATCGCCGACCTGGTGAAGGCAGGCTACGTGCGTCACATCGGCCTGTCGGAAGTGGGCTCGCAGACCATCCGCAAGGCGGCGGCTGTGCACCCGATCTGCGACCTGCAGATCGAGTATTCGCTGATCTCGCGAGGCATCGAGGACGACATTCTCGCGACCTGTCGCGAGCTGGGCATCGGCATCACCGCGTACGGCGTGCTCTCGCGCGGCCTGATCAGCGGGCACTGGAAGAAGGATGCGGCGGGCGCGAAGGATTTTCGGGCGCACAGCCCGCGCTTCCAGGGCGAGAACGTGGACCGCAACCTCGCGCTGGTCGATGCGCTGCGCAAGATCGCCGAGGCCAAGGGCGTTACCGTCGCGCAGATCGCCATTGCATGGGTGGCGGCGCAGGGCGACGACATCGTGCCGCTGATCGGTGCACGGCAACGCACGCGGCTGGAAGAAGCGCTGGGCGCGCTGGACGTGAAGCTGGCGGCCGACGATTTCGCGGCCATCGAGCGCGCGGTACCGAAGGGCGCCGCAGCCGGCGACCGCTATGCGGCGGCGCAGATGGCGAGCCTGGACAGCGAGCCGCGCCGCACCTGAGCCTCAGTTCGCCAGGAACTCTTCGATCATCCGCGCCACGCGCTGCGGCTGATCGTGGTGGAGCATGTGACCCGCGTCTTCGAGGCGCTCGATGCGGGTGTCGGCAACCGACTTCAGGCGCTCGTGGAATTCGTCGAGCGTGTAGCGGTTCTTCCACCAGCCCTGCAGGCTGTCGTCCGAGGCCTCGACCATCAGCAGCGGCGCGGTGATGCGCGCGTAGAGCGCCAGCGTTTCGTCCACACGAAAGATGTGCGCGTTGACGATCTTGTGCGCCGCCTCGCCGAGGATCTGCCAGCGTTCGCTGCCGTCGGGCTGGGCATGGTTCACCGACCAGTGGCTGGCCAGCCAGTTGGCTTTGTCGGGCGTGAGGCGCGGGTTGGTCTTCATGAGGCGGCGCGCCACGCCGTCCACCGCCGAATAGCCGGCCAGCGCCATCTCGCCACTGTGCAGGCGCTTGAGCTCGTCGATCCACTGGCCGTAGCGCGCGGGTGCTTCCTCGGGCTTGCGCGCGGGCATGCCGAAGCCTTCGAGATTGACGAGGCGGCGGATGCGCTGGGGCCGCACGCCGGCGTAGTGCATGGCGACGTTGCCGCCCATGCTGTGGCCGACGAGGTCGACTTGCCTTGCGTTGTCATCCTCGCCCGCGTAGTGGTCGAGCAGCCATTCGAGGTCGGCCAGGTAGTCGGCGAGCCAGTAGTTGTCGACACCGCCACCATCGGTCAGGCCGAAGCCGCGCCAGTCGGGGGCGATGATGAAGCGGTCTTCCTCCATCGCATCGACCACAAACTGCCACGATGCGGCCACGTCCATCCAGCCATGCACCAGCACCAGCGGCGGGCGCGTGTCGGAGGGCTGGCCCCAGAGGCGCACGTGGTAGCTGAGGTTGCGCACGGGCACGAATTCGCTGCGGGAGGGGCGGAGGGCTTGGTACATGGACGTCGATGATAAGGAGGCCTTTGTGCTGACGCAGTCCGGCACAGGACAGCGGGTGGGGGCGGAACGCTCGGGTTTTGACGGGGCGGCCAGCGGGGTGTGGGGCGGGGCGGTAGCATCCCGCGCATGAAAAAGATCCAACTCGGTCAAAGCGACCTGCACGTCACCCCGATCTGCCTTGGCACGATGACCTTCGGCGAACAGGTCGACGAGCCCACCTCCCACGCCATCCTGAGCCGCTCGCTCGAGCGCGGCGTCGACTTCATCGACACCGCCGAGATGTACTCGGTGCCCACGCGCAAGGAAACCTACAGCGTCACCGAGACCATCATCGGCAACTGGTTCGCCGCCAACCCCGGCGCGCGCGAGAAGCTGGTGGTCGCGACCAAGGTGGCCGGCCCCTCGCGCGGCATGCCCTGGGTGCGCGAAGGCAGCGGCATGACGGCGGCCGACATCGAAGCCTCGTGCAACGCCAGCCTGAAGCGGCTGCGCACGGACGTCATCGACCTTTATCAGATCCACTGGCCGGAGCGCCACGTGCCGCTGTTCGGCAACATGTATTACGACCCGGCGAAGGAAACCTCGAAGACGCCGATCCACGAGCAACTCGAGGCGCTGGGCAAGCTGGTGAAGGCGGGCAAGGTGCGCGCCATTGGCCTGTCGAACGAAACGCCCTACGGCGTGCACGAGTTCGTGCGGCTGGCCGAGCAACACGGGCTGCCGCGCGTGGCGACGGTGCAGAACGTGTACAGCCTCATCAGCCGTGGCTACGAGAACGGGCTGGACGAGACGATGCACCGGCTGGGCGTGTCGCTGCTGGCGTACTCGCCGCTGGCCTTCGGCCTGCTGACGGGCAAGTACGACCAGAGCGGCATCGAGGGGCCGGATGCGCCGAAGGGCGCGCGTATTTCAAGCTACGAATCGGTGCGCAAGCAGCGTTGGGGCCGCCCCGATTCGCTGCGCGCGGCCAAGCGCTACAACCAGCTGGCCCGCGACAACGGCCTGACGCCGACTCAGCTGGCGCTGGCCTTCTGCTACACGAAGTGGCAGGTGGCGAGCACGATCATCGGCGTGACCTCGGTGGCGCAGCTGGAAGAAGACCTGGATGTGTACGGCACGACGCTGTCGCCGGAAATCCTGGCGGAGATCGATAAGATCCGCTGGGACATCCGCGACCCCGCGGCGTAATTTTCAACGGCCGCACTCGCCTTGGGCGGCGGCCAGCGCGAGGGCTGGCAGGCTCAGCAGGCCCATGTTGCTGCCTTTGAACTGGCCTTTCATGCAGTCGCCGTGTGCAGAGCTTGCGACGCCTGCGCTCAACCTGGAATCGAATGCGGAGCGTGGGCTGCCGTTGAGGTCCTGGCCGGCACGGTCGGCGAAGGAGCGTTCGCGGCCGATGTCGCGCAGGGCGCGGCGGGTGCTTTCCGAATGAAGGATCAGTGGCGCTGGGCTCGTTGTGGTTTGCGGCGATTCTGTGGCTGGTGCAGCGGGGGCGGTGGTCGCCTTGCCGCGAGCAGCTCGGGGCATGCGAGTGGTTGTCGCGCGTGTGGCCGTAGTCGTGGTTCGAGGGGGCTCGGCCTTCGCGGGGGCCTCGACCTGCACCACCTCCATGACCATCCGCTTCACCGGAACGGTCTTGCGGCCATGCGGCTGCGTGGCGACCAGCAGCAGCCAGAGCACCGCTGCGTGCATCGCCACCACGGCCAGCACGAGCACGGTCAGGGCGGGGCGGCGCATCGGTGCCCGAGGTAGAACGAAGCCGTGGCCACCGGGGCTGGCGTATGCTGCATGGCTGGACCGGAATTCAATGTAGTGCGGCAGATTTTTTGCCGTGGAACGCCAGGTTTTCTGAAGCGATCCTGAACCCGCAATTGCCACCGCGATGGCCAAGAAAAGCACCCACACCTCCGAGACGCCCGCCACCCAGCTGCTGCGCGCGCACAAGATCACTTTCACCGAGCACCCCTACGAGTACGTCGAGCACGGCGGCGCGCAGCGCGGCGCCGAGATGCTCGGGCTCGACCCGTTCACCGTCATCAAGACGCTGGTGATGCAAGACCAGGACGCCAAGCCGCTGATCGTGCTGATGCACGGCAACCGCACGGTGTCTACCAAGAACCTCGCGCGGCAGATCGGCGCCAAGTCGGTCGAGCCTTGCAAGCCCGAAGTGGCGCAGCGGCACAGCGGCTACATGGTGGGCGGCACCTCGCCGTTTGGCACGCGGCGCGAGATGCCGGTGTACGTGGAGTCGACCGTCCTCGAACTGCCGAGGATCGTGCTCAACGGCGGGCGCCGCGGCTACCTGATCGGCATCGATCCGCAGGTGTGCGTGGAGCTGCTGGGCGCGAAGCCCGTGCAGTGTGCGCTGGCAGAATAGCCGGCGCCGAACAGAACAACAACCATCCCCCGCGGAGTGCCGTCTTGAGTTTCAACTTGCCTTCCCTCATCGCCATCGTGGCGTCGTACCTGATCGGCTCGCTGTCCTTCGCGGTCATCGTGAGCAAGGCGCTCGGCATGGCCGATCCGCGCAGCTACGGCAGCAAGAACCCCGGCGCCACCAATGTGCTGCGCTCGGGCAACAAGGGCGCGGCGCTGGCCACGCTGCTGCTCGACGCTATCAAGGGCTGGGTGCCGGTGTTTTTGATTCACCGGTTCGGCGCGCAGTGGGGGCTGGGAGAGGGCGTTGCCGCGCTGGCTGGCCTGGCGGCGTTCCTCGGCCACCTGTATCCGGTGTTCTTCGGCTTCCAGGGTGGCAAGGGCGTGGCCACCGCGGCGGGCGTGCTGGTGGGCATTGCGCCCTGGCTGGGGCTGGCGACTGGCGCCACCTGGCTGATCATTGCGGTCTTTTTCCGCTACTCGTCGTTGTCTTCGCTGGTGGCGGCCTTCTTCGCACCGGCCTACTATCTGATCGGCGGCGGCATCGCGTGGACGCTCGACCGCACAGTGCTGATCGCGCTCATCGTCATGAGCCTGCTGCTGATCTGGCGGCACCGCGAAAACATCCGCCGGCTCGCGGCCGGCACGGAGTCGAAGCTCGGCTCCAAGAAGAAACAGGACTGAAGAAAGAACACCATGGCCTCCATCACCCGCTTCCACGTCGGCCCCCGTCTCTCGGAGACGGCCGTGCACAACGGCACCATCTACCTCGCGGGCCAGGTGCCCGACGACACCTCGCAGGACATCCGCGGCCAGACCACGCAGGTGCTGGGCATGGTCGATCGCCTGCTGGCCGAGGCCGGCAGCGACAAGTCGCGCATTCTCATGACGCAGATCTTCCTGGCGGACATCACCGACATCACGGCAATGAACGAGGTGTGGGACGCCTGGATTCCGGCCGGCAACACGCCGCCGCGTGCCACCGTGCAGGCCAAGATGGCCAATGCGGCCTACAAGATCGAGATCGTGGTGACGGCCGCGCAGGCCTGAGCGGCTGCGATCAGTACCGCTTCTCGAGGACCATCTGGTCCGCGTCGCGCCGCATCGAGAAGCGGTTGATAAAGCTGTTGCCCAGCAGCACGAAGGGCATGGCCTGCGGCGAGATGATGGCGTCGATGTCGTAGACCTCGACGTCGCCCACGCGCACCGATTGCAGGCGCAGCCGGTAGCCCGTCGTCGCGCCGTTGGCGGTGTTCATCATGACGCGCTCGCCCTTGCTGTAGTCGAGCCCGATGCGCTGGGCGTCGTCGGCCGAGAGCGCGACGGCCGTCGCGCCCGTGTCGAGCATGAACGTGACCGGCCGGCCGTTGATGGCGCCTTGCGTCATGAAATGCCCACGGCTGTCGGCCGACAGCACGACACGGTTTCCGCCTCCGCCCGAGCCACCCCCGCCGCCGATGCTGACCGGCGTGTCCATGCGCAGGCTGACGCGCTTGCCGTCGAGTTCGACCACGGCCTGCTCGGCCTGCAGCGAGAGCAGTTTCACGCCCTGGTAGCTCTCGCCGACCGCCACGGTCTTGGGCGGGTTGCCGTTCACGATCAGGATCGCGCGGCTGCCGATGCTGCCGGTCAGGGTGACCGAGCCGGCGGCATGCGCCACTGCAGCGGCAGCCAGCAGCTGCGCTGCGACGACGAGGGCTTTCATGAAGGAGCCGCTCAGTCGCGGAAGTTGTTGAACGTGAGCGGCATGTCCGACACGTCCTTCTTGATGAGCGCCATGGCGGCTTGCAGATCGTCGCGCTTGGCGCCGGTGATGCGCACTGCGTCGCCCTGGATCGCCGCCTGCACCTTGAGTTTGCTGTCCTTGACGATGCGGGTGATCTTCTTGGCCTGCTCGCTTTCGATGCCGCTCTTGACCTTGATGACCTGCTTGACCTTGTCGCCGCCCATCTTCTGGACGTCGCCCTTGTCGAGGAAGCGCACGTCGACGCTGCGCTTGGTGAGCTTGCTGCGCAGAATGTCTTCCACCTGAACGAGCTGGAACTCGGCGTCGCCGATCATGGTGATCTCTTTGTCCTTGAGCTCGACGGCGGCGGCCGTACCCTTGAAATCGAAGCGCGTTCCGATTTCCTTGGCGGTGTTCTCGACCGCGTTCTTCACCTCGGGCAGGTTGGGCTCGCAGACGGTATCGAAGGACGGCATGGACTCTCTCCTGAATTCACTGGTGCTGGATGCGACAATTCTCCCATGATCGTGGAGTCCAACGTCCCGCTGCAGCCCTACAACAGCTTCGGCATCGTCGCGCGTGCGCAGCATCTGGCGCGCATTGCAGGCGAGGCCGACCTGATTGCGCTGCGCGCCGATCCGACATGGCGCGACGCGCCCCGGTTCGTGCTGGGCGGCGGCAGCAACATCGTGCTCACGGGCGACGTCAAGCCGCTGGTGCTGAAGATCGAGATCAAGGGCCTGCGGCTGGTGGAAGAAACGCCACGCGCCTGGATCGTCGAGGCCGGTGCCGGCGAGATCTGGCACGACGCCGTCGAGTGGATGGTGCGCAGCGGCTACCCGGGGCTGGAAAACCTGGCCCTGATTCCGGGCACGGTGGGCGGCTCGCCGGTGCAGAACATCGGCGCCTACGGGGTCGAGCTGCAAGACCGCTTCGATTCACTCGACGCTTTCGACCTGGAAACCGGCCGCAGCTTTACGCTCGACGCCGCCCAATGCGCCTTCGGCTACCGCGACTCGGTGTTCAAGCACGTGCGCAGCGGCCCGAACGACTTCGGCCTGGCGGGCAGGGCGGTGATCACCCGGGTGCGCTTTCGCTTGCCCAAGCCCTGGAAGGCCGTGGTCGGCTACCTCGACCTCGAACGCAAGATGGAAGAAGCCGGCAACTTCACGCCGAGCGCGCAGGACGTCTTCGACTGGATCTGCGCCATCCGCCGCGCCAAGCTGCCCGACTGGCGCGTGCTGGGCAACGCCGGCAGCTTCTTCAAGAACCCGACCGTCACACCCGAGCAATGCGCCGACATCATTGCGCGCGACCCCAAGATCGTTCACTACCCGATGGACGACGGCAGCATCAAGCTGGCAGCCGGCTGGCTCATCGATGCCTGCGGCTGGAAGGGCAAGTCGGTGGGCAATGCCGGCGTGTACGAGCGGCAGGCGCTGGTGCTGGTCAACCGCGGCGGCCGCGAGAACCCGGTGACCGGCGGCGAAGTGATGACTCTGGCCAAGGCCATCCAGACCAGCGTGTACGAGCGTTTCGGTATCCGGCTGGAGCCGGAGCCGGTGGTCGTCTGACGGCATGGGTCTCGACTTTCTGCACCTGAATTTCCGCCGCCGCATCGGCGCGCTGCTATGGGCCCGGCGGGCGGTGCCGCTCATTGCGCTGCTCGCCCTGTTCCTGGGCTCGCGCCGCTGGGGCTCGGTGGTGGCTGTGATCGTGGTGGCGCTGCTGTTCTCGGCGGTGCTCAAGTTTCTCGAAACCAGCTTGCGGCGCCAGTTCATCCGCGAGGCGCGACTGCCGCCCTTCCTCGTCGGCAAGCTGTGCGAAGCGCACCCGCAACTCAGCCGGCGCGATGCCGAACTGGTGCTGCGCGGCCTGCGCCAGTTCTTCATGGCGCACCTGCGCAGCGAGCGCAAGTTCGTGGCGATGCCTTCGAAGGTGGTCGACACGGCCTGGCACGAGTTCATCCTGCACACGCAGGGCTACCAGAACTGGTGCAAGGCGGCCTTCGGCGGCATGCTGCACCACAGCCCGGCGGAGGTGCTGGGCAAGGATGCCCGGCGCAACGACGGCCTGCGCCGCACCTGGTATTGGGCCTGCAAGGAAGAGAGCATCGATCCGCGCAAGCCGGCGCGCCTGCCGCTGCTGTTTGCGCTGGACGTCAAGTTCGCGATCGATGGCGGCTTTCACTATGTGCCCGACTGCCGGGCGGTCGAGCGGTACATCGGCTCGGACGCCCAGTGCGGCACCAGCTTCGGGGAATCGTCTTCGTCGGATGGAGGCAGCGCGGGCGATGCCGGTGGGTTCGGCGGCAGCGAGTCGTCGAGCAGCAGCGGCGATGGCGGCTCCAGCGATGGAGGCGGCTCGTCCGACGGCGGTGGTGGGTGTGGCGGTGGCTGCGGTGGAGGCGGCGGCGACTGACCCTCGCAGCGCAACAATGAAAAACGGGCCCCGAGGGGCCCGTTGTCGTTTCTGCCTCGCTGAAGAGGCAGAGGCGGCGATCAGCTTGCGTCGCCGTCGTTGGCCAGCTTCGGCAGCGAAGCGCCTTCGCCCGACGACAGCAGGCCGACCCGGGTGTAGATCGCCAGCTTCTCGCGCGTGTCGACGATGTCGAGGTTGCGCATCGTCAGTTGGCCGATGCGGTCCAGCGGCGTGAACGCGCCCTCGACCTTTTCCATGCTCAGGCGCTCGGGCTTGTACGTGAGGTTGGCCGATTCGGTGTTCAGGATCGAGTAGTCGTTGCCGCGGCGCAGCTCGACCGTCACTTCGCCGGTGATGGCGCGCGCCACCCAACGTTGCGCCGTCTCGCGCAGCATGATGGCTTGCGGGTCGAACCAGCGGCCCTGGTACAGCAGGCGGCCGAGGCGGCGGCCGTTGTCGCGGTACTGCTCGATGGTGTCTTCGTTGTGGATGCCGGTGACGAGGCGTTCATAGGCGATGAACAGCAGCGCGAGGCCCGGAGCCTCGTAGATACCGCGGCTCTTGGCCTCGATGATGCGGTTCTCGATCTGGTCGCTCATGCCCAGGCCGTGGCGGCCGCCGATGCGGTTGGCTTCGAGGATCAGGTCGACCAGGTTCGCGTAGCGAACGCCGTTCAGCGCAACGGGCACGCCTTCTTCGAAGCGCACCGAGACGGTTTCGCGCTTGACTTCGACCTCGTCCTTCCAGAAGGCCACGCCCATGATGGGCTGCACGATCTGGATGCCGCTGTTCAGGTGCTCGAGGTCTTTGGCCTCGTGCGTGGCGCCGAGCATGTTCGAGTCGGTCGAGTAGGCCTTTTCGGCCGACATCTTGTAGGCGAAGCCGGCTTTCTGCATGAACGCCGACATTTCGGCGCGGCCGCCCAGCTCGTCGATGAAGACCTGGTCGAGCCAGGGCTTGTAGATCTTGAGGTTGGGGTTGGTCAACAGGCCGTAGCGGTAGAAGCGCTCGATGTCGTTGCCCTTGTAGGTGCTGCCGTCGCCCCAGATGTGGACGTCGTCTTCCTTCATGGCGGACACCAGCATCGTGCCGGTGACCGCGCGGCCCAGCGGCGTGGTGTTGAAGTAGGTGACGCCGGCGGTGGTCACGTGGAAGGCGCCAGCCTGCAGCGCGGCGATGCCTTCGTTGGCCAGCTGCACGCGGCAGTCGATCAGGCGGGCGTTCTCGGCGCCGTAGAGCATCGCCTTGCGCGGGATCTCGTCGTAGTCGGGCTCGTCGGGCTGGCCGAGGTTGGCGGTGTAGGCGTAGGGGATCGCGCCCTTGTTGCGCATCCAGTGGAGCGCTGCGCTGGTGTCCAGGCCGCCCGAGAAGGCAATGCCGACCTTCTGGCCGGCGGGAACGTTTTGGAGGATGGTCGACATGTCAGGGAGGTCCGGTTAGCGGTTCGCGGTTCAGCCGAAATGGCAGATGTAGCTGTAGGGCTCGCCGCTCACGCGGATCTGGAAGCTGGAGTTGCCCGGCACGCTGAACTTCTGGCCAGGGCCCGAGGCCACCCATTCGCTGGTGCCCGACAGCAGGTATTCGCAGCTGCCGGCGGTGCCTTCCATGATTTCGGGGGCGCCGGTGTTGAAGGTGAGGGTGGACGGCAAGATCACGCCGACCGATTTCTTCGTGCCGTCCGCGAGCGTGAGGCTGTGGCTCACGCATTTGCCGTCGAAGTACACATTGGCCTTGGTGGCCACTGCGGCGCTGTTCAGAGTGTCGGTAGTCGTCGTCATTGGGTGGCGCCGGCGCCTGGGCGGTCGGCAAATCGAGGACGCACCGCACCGGCGGCGCACCCGTCAAGGGTTGGAAAAGTCCTCGATTTTAGGGGCTCGGGCGGCATGGGCCGCCGGCCGGCGGCTCAGCGGTGCCAGCCGCGGTATCCGCCACCCCAGCCGCCGCGGTAGCCACCGCCGCCCCAGCCGCGCGAATAGCCGAGGTTCAGCGAGATGCCGACCGGCGGGTAGACGTAAGGATAGGCATAGGGGTACGGATAGGCCGGCTGCACGTAGACCGGAGCGGCATACACCGGCGCCGGCTGGTAGACCGGGGCGGGGGCGTTGGAGACGACGACGCCCGGTTCGGGCACCACGCTGTCCCAGGGGGAGCCGCCGGACTGCGGGTAGTAATTGCCGCTGTTGGCCTCGACCGGATAGGTTTGCACCTGCGGCTGCGGCGCCACCGGCGAGGTCGTCACGCCGTAGCCGCTGGCCTGGATCGGAATGGTCGCGCCGGGCTGGCTGTTCATGCGGGTGGTGTACTGGCGCCCGTTGTATTCGTAGGTGACGTTGTAGTTCACGTCGCTGCCGGTCGTTTCGCGGATCGGTGTGGCGGAGATCACCCGGGCCTGGACCACCTGGTTCTGCTGGGCGTGCACGAGGCCGGTGCCCGCGGCCAGCGCGCCGGCCACGGAAATGCCGGCGAAGGTGCGAAAAACGTGTTTGTTCATGGTGTGTTTCTCCTGCAGATCGCGATTTGACGCCGGGCCGCAGGCCGGGTTCCGGGGTTTACACGGCGTTGACAGCCCAGGATTCGGTGTCGAACCCTGTCGTAACGGGCTTTTTCGGGCCCCAGTTGACCACCGGCCGCTTGATCAGGCTGGGGTTGGCCAGCAGCACCGCGCGGGCCGAGCCAGCATCGATTACGCCCTCGCGGGTGGCGTCGTCGAGTTTGCGCCAGGTGGTGCCCTTGCGGTTGACCAGAGCCTCCCAGCCGGGCTTCTTCAGCCACTGGTCGAGCTCGGCCTCGGGCACGCCCTGTTTCTTGAAGTCGTGGAAGGTGTAGGCCACACCATGTTCATCGAGCCAGGCGCGGGCGCGCTTGACGGTGTCGCAGTTCGGAATGCCGTATAGGGTTGTCATGGCCGCGATGATGCCCCGAGCAGCGGGTCGGCGACAATGCCGGCCTCCATGGAAACCCTTAACGACTGGCTCGCGCGCGCCGAGCAACTCCATCCCAAGAACATCGAACTCGGACTGGAGCGCGCCAAAGAAATGGCGCAGCGCCTCGGCCTGCGCTTCGGCTGCCCCGTCATCACGGTGGCGGGCACCAACGGCAAGGGCTCGACCTGCGCCATGCTCGAATCGATCCTCACGCACGCGGGCTACCGCACGGCGGTATTCACCTCGCCGCACCTGGTGCGCTTCGAAGAGCGGCTGCGGCTCAAGGGCGAAGCCGTCGATGCTTCCAAACTGATAGCAAGCTTCGAAGTGGTGGAGAAGGCGCGCGGCGACATGGCCCTGACCTACTTCGAATTCACCACGCTCGGCATCCTGCATTGCATGATCGAGGAAAAGCCCGACGTGGCGATCCTCGAAGTCGGCCTGGGCGGGCGGCTCGATGCGGTCAACATCATCGACACCGACTGCGCGGTCATCACCAGCATCGACCTTGACCACATGGAATACCTCGGGCCCGACCGCGAAAGCATCGGCTTCGAGAAGGCCGGCATCCTGCGCCCGGGCAAGCCCGCCGTTGTCAGCGACCCGATGCCGCCGCAGAGCGTGATCGATCATGCGAACGCCATCGGTGCCGACCTGTGGCGCTTCGGGACCGACTTCAACGTGTCGGGCGACAAGCAGCAGTGGGGCTGGTCTGGGCGTGGCCGGCGCTACAGCGGGCTGGCCTATCCGGCACTGCGCGGGGCCAACCAACTCATCAATGCGGCCGGCGTGCTCGCGGCGCTCGAGGCGCTGCGCCCGCAACTGCCGATCACGGCGCAGGCCGTGCGCAACGGGCTCGCGATGGTCGAGCTGCCGGGCCGCTTCCAGATCGTGCCGGGCGAACCGGCGCTTGTGCTCGACGTGGCGCACAATGCCCACGCCGTGGCCGCGCTGGCCGAGAACCTCGATGCGATGGGCTTCTACCCCACCACGCACGGCGTGTTCGGCGTGATGGCCGACAAGGATCTCGCACCGATCCTCGCGCGCATCGGGCCGCTGATTGACCGCTGGTACTTCACCGACCTGCCCACGCCGCGCGCCGCCAAGGCGGCCGACCTGCTGGCCAGCTGGCAGGCGCAGAACACGCGCACCGATGCCTCTGGCAGCGTGTATGCGGGCCCGATGGAAGCGTTGCGCGCAGCCATCGAGCAGGCGGGGCCCGCTGATAGAATCGTGGTCTTCGGATCGTTCTTCACCGTGGGTGGCGTGCTCGAAAACGGCACCCCCCGGCTGCAAGCCAAACACCTGCTGCCAGGCGGCTGATCGTCGGGCTGTCCATACCATCTGGCACCACCTCGCTGCACTCCTTCAGGGATCGAACTTCATGGCGTTTTTCAAGTTCCGCACGCGCGGCCCACAAGGCAACGAAGGACGCAGCGCCCCGGCCGCTGTCCCCGCGGAAAGTGTCGAAACCATGCGTCGGCGTGCGCGCCACCGGCTGCTCGGCGCAGCGGTGCTGGTGCTGCTCGGCGTGATCGGTTTTCCGCTGCTGTTCGATACGCAGCCGCGCCCCGTGTCGGTCGACATTCCCATCGAGATTCCCGACCGCAACAAGGTCAAGCCGCTGCCCGTGCCCGCCACGCCGGCACCTGCCACGAGCACCGCGCCGGCTGCACCCGACAACAGCAGCTCGCGCGTGGCCTCGGCATCGGCCTCGTCCAGCGGCATGATCACCGAGACCGCCGACGGCACGGTGATCGACTCCGGCAAGCCCGTGCCCAGCACGCCGCCCGTTGCCGCCGTCGAGCCCAAGCCTGAACCGAAGCCCAAGCCCGAGCCCAAACCGGAGCCGAAGCCCGAACACAAGCCGGAACCCAAACCCGAGCCCAAGCCAAAGCCCGAAGCCAAGCCAGACCCCAAGCCCGAAGCGAAACCCAAGCCGGCCGCCTCTGATGATGGCGCCCGCGCCCGTGCGCTGCTCGAAGGCAAGCCTGTCACCACTGCCGCCAAGCCCGCCGCTGCCGATGAAGGTGGCCGCTTCGTGGTGCAGGTGGGTGCTTTCGCCGATGCCGACAAGGCGCGCGAAGTGCGCCAGAAGCTCGAAAAAGCCGGCCTCAAGACCTATGTTCACGTGGCGAAGACTGCCGATGGCGAGCGCACGCGTGTGCGTGTCGGCCCCTTCAGTTCACGTGCCGAGGCCGACCGCGCGGCGGAGAAGGTCAAGGGCTTGTCTTTGTCGGCCGCGATCCTCACGTTGTAAGAGCCGTCGCCTGCTGTTGCCGTGGCCTTGCTCGACTGGATCGCCGTCGCGCTCATCGGGGTGTCGATGCTGTTCGGCCTGATGCGCGGGCTGGTGTTCGAAGTGATTTCGCTGATCGGCTGGGTGGCAGCCTTCATTGCAGCCCAGTGGCTGGCTTCTGGTGTGGCGGCATGGCTGCCGTTCGGCGATCCGCAGGGGGCGTGGCGTTATCCGCTGGCCTTCGTGCTGGTGTTTGTGGCGGTGGTGTTCGGCGTGGGCCTGGTGGCCGCGCTCACGCGCAAGTTGATCACGGTCGTGGGCCTGCGGCCGGTGGACCGGATTTTGGGAGCAGCGTTCGGAGCGGCGCGGGGTGCGGTGGCCCTGCTCGTGCTGGCCGTCGTTGTTCATTTGCTGGTGTTGAGCGACAGTGCCTGGTGGCACGAGTCGCGCTGCGCCATTGTTCTCGATGCGGCATTGCAGGGCCTCAAACCCTCGTTGCCTGAAAAGTTGGCAAGCTACCTGCCCTGAGAGGAATCGTTCATGTGTGGAATCGTCGGCGTTGTCAGCAGCGCACCCGTCAATCAGCTGCTCTATGACGCGCTGCTGCTCCTGCAGCATCGCGGCCAGGATGCCGCTGGCATCGTGACCTTGCTCGAACGCAAGTTCTTCATGCACAAGGCCAAGGGCATGGTCCGCGACGTGTTTCGCACGCGCAACATGCGCGCGCTGCCGGGCAACGTGGGCCTGGGCCAGGTGCGCTACCCGACCGCCGGCAATGCATACAGCGAGGAAGAGGCCCAGCCCTTCTACGTGAACGCGCCGTTCGGCATCGTGCTCGTGCACAACGGCAACCTGACCAACGCGCATGCGCTGCGTTCGGAGCTGTTCTCCACCGACCACCGCCACACCAACACCGAGAGCGACTCCGAAGTGCTGCTCAACGTGCTGGCGCACGAGCTGGAGCGCTCTTCGCGCGGCGTGCCGTTGCATCCGGCCGAGGTGTTTGCTGCGGTCAAGAACATGCACAAGCGCCTGCGCGGCTCGTACGCCGTGGTGTCGCTGATCGCCGGCCACGGCCTGCTCGCTTTCCGCGACCCGTACGGCATCCGCCCGCTGTGCATGGGCCGCAGCGCCGACGGCACCGTGATGGTGGCGAGCGAATCGGTCGCGCTGGAAGGCTCGGGCCATGTGTTCGAGCGCAACATCAACCCGGGCGAGGCCGTGTTCATCGACCTCGAAGGCAACGTGCATTCGATGCAGTGCGCCGAAGCGCCGACGCTGAACCCCTGCATCTTCGAATTCGTGTACCTCGCGCGTCCGGACTCGGTGCTCGACGGCATCTCGGTCTACCAGGCGCGCCTGAACCTTGGCGAGACGCTGGCCAAGCGCGTGGTGTCTACCGTGCCGCCGAACCAGATCGACGTGATCATCCCGATTCCCGAGTCGAGCCGCCCGAGCGCCACGCAACTCGCGCACCTGCTGGGCGTGCCGTACCGCGAAGGCTTCGTGAAGAACCGCTACGTTGGCCGCACCTTCATCATGCCGGGGCAGGGCGTGCGCAAGAAGTCGGTGCGCCAGAAGCTCAACGTGATTGCCAGCGAGTTCAAGGGCCGCAACGTGCTGCTGGTCGACGACTCGATCGTGCGCGGCACCACCAGCCGCGAAATCGTGCAGATGGCGCGCGACGCCGGCGCCCGCAAGGTCTACCTGGCCAGCGCCGCGCCGCCGGTGCGCTACCCCAACGTCTACGGCATCGACATGCCGACCAAGGACGAGCTGGTGGCGCACGACCGCACCATTGAAGAAATCCGCGAACTGATCGGCTGCGACGCGCTGATCTACCAGGACGTCGACGCCATGAAGCGCGCCATTGGCTCGCTGAACACCAAGCTCGACGGCTTTGACGCCTCGTGCTTCGACGGCGTGTACGTGACCGGCGACATCGACACCGACGCCATCTCGCGCATGAACGGCAACCGTCCCCGCGTCGAAGAGACCGAAGAAGATTCTTCGCGTCTCGCACTCCCCAACCACAGCGAGTGAGAGCCCAAGAAGTGACCGACGAACGAACCCTGCCACCCGGACTGCATCGCGACACGCTCGCGCTGCGCACCGGACTGGCGCCGAGCCAGCACGGCGAGCACTCCGAGGCGCTGTTCCTGACGAGCGGCTTCGTGCAGCCTGATGCCGAAACCTCGGCGCGCCGCTTTGCGGGCACCGAAGCGGGCTTTACCTATTCGCGCACGTCCAACCCGACGGTGGCGAGCTTCGAGCAGCGCCTTGCTGCGCTCGAAGGCACCGAGGCAGCCATCGGCGCGTCGACGGGCATGGGCGCGATCCTCATGATGTGCATGGGCCTGCTGAAGGCCGGCGACCACGTGATCTGCTCGCGCTCGGTGTTCGGCTCCACGCTGAACCTGTTCGGCAAGGAGTTTGCCAAGTTCGGTGTGGAAACCACTTTCGTCTCGCAGACCGACGTGGCGGAATGGCGCGCTGCGCTGAAGTCCAATACGAAGTTGCTGTTTGCCGAGACGCCGACCAATCCGCTGACCGAGGTGTGCAACATCCGTGCGCTCGCCGATCTTGCGCACGGCGCTGGCGCGCTGCTGGCTGTAGACAACTGCTTCTGCACGCCGGCGCTGCAGCGCCCCACCGAGCTGGGCGCCGATCTCATCATCCATTCGGGTACCAAGTACCTCGACGGCCAGGGCCGCGTGATGGCCGGCGCGATCTGCGGGCCGTCGAAGCTCATCGTCGACGTGTTCGGCCCCGTGGTGCGTACCGCCGGCATGGCGCTGTCGCCGTTCAATGCGTGGGTCGTGCTCAAGGGCATGGAAACGCTGGGCATCCGCATGCAGGCCCAATGCGCGAACGCACTGGCCGTTGCGAAATGGCTCGAAGCGCAGCCGGGCATCGCTCGCGTCTATTACCCGGGGCTCGCTTCGCATCCGCAGCATGAACTGGCCATGCGCCAGCAGGCGGGGCAGGGCGGGGCGGTGGTGTCCTTCGACGTGGTCGGCAATGACCCCGAGACGGCGCGCGCCAATGCGTTCCACGTCATCAACAGCACGCGCGTGGTGAGCGTCGCCACCAACCTTGGCGACGTGAAGACCATCATCACGCATCCCGGCACGACCTCGCACGGGCGCCTCACCGAAGCACAGCGCCAGGCCGCAGGCATCGGCCAGGGGCTGATCCGCCTCGCGGTCGGCCTCGAGTACATCGACGACATCACGGCAGACCTCTCTCGTGGTCTCGGCACCCTGACAACCTGATTGATTCATGACCGGCAAAGTTCGCACCCGCATCGCACCGTCTCCCACCGGCTTTCTTCACCTGGGCACGGCCCGCACTGCGCTCTATTCGTGGGCCTATGCGCGCCACCACGGCGGCGAGTTCGTGCTGCGCATCGAGGACACCGACGTGGCCCGCTCCACGCAGGACTCGACCGACCAGATCCTCGCGTCGATGCACTGGCTCGGCCTCGACTACGACGAAGGCCCGATCTACCAGATGCAGCGCCTGGAGCGGTATCGCGAAGTGATCGCGCAGATGCTCGCGGCCGGCACGGCCTACCACTGCTACTGCACGCCGGCCGAGCTCGACGAGATGCGCGAGGCGCAACGCGCACGCGGCGAGAAGACGCTTTACGACCGCCGCTGGCGTCCCGAGCCGGGCAAGGTGCTGCCGCCCGTGCCCGAAGGCGTGCCGCCCGTGGTGCGCTTCTGCAATCCGCCTGAAGGCGACGTGACGTGGAACGACCTCGTTAAGGGCGAGATCACCATCAACAACCGCGAGATCGACGACCTCATCATCCTGCGGCCCGACGGTGTGCCGACCTACAACTTCGCGGTGGTGGTCGACGACTGGGACATGAACATCACGCACGTGTTCCGTGGCGACGAGCACATCAACAACACGCCGTGGCAGATCAACATCTTCCGCGCGCTCGGCGCACCGCTGCCCGAGTTCGGTCATGTGCCCGTGATCCTGGGCGACGACGGGCAGAAGCTGTCGAAGCGCCGCGGTGCCGTGAGCGTCACGGCCTACGAAGACAACGGCTACCTGCCTGAGGCGATGCTCAACTACCTCGCGCGCCTCGGCTGGAGCCACGGCGACGACGAACTCTTCACACGCGAGCAGATGGTGAGCTGGTTCGACGGTTCGCACCTTTCGAAGAGCCCCGCGCAGTGGGATGCGGCCAAGCTCGCGTGGGTCAACGCGCAATACATCAAGGCGAAGAGCGGTGAAGAGCTCGCACCGCTTGTTGCAGCACAGTTGCAAAAGCGCGGCATCGTGGCCGACGAGCGTTTGCCCGCGATCTGCGCGCTGTTCAAGGACCGTTGCGACACCACGGTAGCGCTGGCCGACTGGGCTGCGGCGTTCTATGCGGACATCAACGTGAGCGATGCCGATCGTGCGCAGCACATCACCGATGCAGTGAAGCCCGCGATCGCAACGCTCGCAGAAAAATTGATGACGGCTGCCTGGGATAAGGCCTCAATCGCAGTTACCATCAAGGAAGTTCTCGCCGCACATGCATTGAAAATGCCGGTGTTGGCGATGCCAGTACGAGTGCTTGTGATGGGAACATCGCAGACACCGTCCCTCGATTCAGTGCTCGAAATTTTTTCCCGCGAAAAAGTTATCGAGCGATTGAAAAAGGCCTGAAAAATCGGGCTATAATTCGAGGCTCGACACCCACACGGGGGTATAGCTCAGCTGGGAGAGCGCTTGCATGGCATGCAAGAGGTCATCGGTTCGATCCCGTTTACCTCCACCATCAAAGTGTCGAGAAGGTATGAAGTGCTGATCGCAGCACGTCCAAGGTTTTGACCCTATCGTCTAGAGGCCTAGGACACCACCCTTTCACGGTGGCTACCGGGGTTCGAATCCCCGTAGGGTCGCCAGTTTCACTTCGGTGAAGCAGGCACAAGTGGCAACACTTGGCTCCGTCAAACGAGCGAACGTTGTCTACCAGGAGTGGTAGTTCAGTTGGTTAGAATACCGGCCTGTCACGCCGGGGGTCGCGGGTTCGAGTCCCGTCCACTCCGCCAGCATTAAAGCCCTTGTAAGTCAATGACTTGCAAGGGCTTTTCCTTTTGGGTGGTAGCAGTTTTGGTAGCAATCTATGCTGAAACTGCCTGTGTACCTCAGGGGGCACACTTACTACTTTCACACCCGCATTAGTGGGGTTCAGTTCAAGCGCAGCCTTGGAACGAGCGACCCCCTCACCGCTAAACTGCGAGCAATCGAGTTCTTGCGTGTGATTGATATGCACAAACCCAAGCTGGAAGATTTCAAGTTCGAAGGTGTCGATCCGTCGAAGTATGAAATCGATTTGTCTCGGGGTATCGCCAACGCGACGGACCCGGAAGACCACAAGCGCCTCATGCAAGCTCTGAAGCTCATGGCTAAGGCTGCGCAAGGCCCACAGCCTACGGCTGTCGTTGAGCCCCTGAAGGTGGCTGCTCCCACAGAAGGCGCGTTGACACTGCCCGAGTTGGTGGGCAAATTCTTCACCCTGAAGAGCACCTTGAGCGACGCCACCAAGACCGACTACACGGCGACGGCTAACGAGCTGGACGAGTACCTGAAGAGCCCCGGGCTGGTGGATATTGGCGAAGACAATATCACCAGCTACATGGAGTTCCTGGCGGCTCGTGGCAACACGCCGCGCACCATTGATAAGAAGGTTGGCGCTGTCCGTGCACTGTTCAACTTCGCCAAGAAACAGAAGCTCTTCAAGGGTGAGAACCCGGCAGCAGATCGCAACTTGCTCACGCGCAAGCAAAAGAACGCGGCAGGCTCCAAGGCCTTCGATCTGGCAGACATTCAAACCCTCTTTGGGAATGAGCAGTTCGCAGAGTACAAGGCCAAGGAGCCGGCCTTCTACTGGATTGCTACAGCAGGCTTGATCACTGGTGTGCGTGTCTCTGCACTGGCAGCTATCACCAAAGCTTCTTTCAAGATCTCACCAGCGGGCACGCACTACATTTATATTGACTCGGACAAGACCGAGGCGGGCAAGCGCCCCGTTCCCTTGCCCAAGGGGTTTTTCGTACCCTTCTTCGAGTTCATTAAGTCGAGCGGCGGGTTTGGGTTCAAGGTGCGCCCAGACGGCAAGGGCGCCAGTGATCCGGTGCGCAAGCTCCTAGACGCTCACAAGAGCGCCATTGGCTATGAAGGCGGCAAGCAGACTTTCCACAGTCTCCGCAAGACCTTCAATACCTACCTCCAACACAGCAAGGTTCCCCTTGAAGCGCGCTGCCAAATCATTGGGCATGAATTGGATCACGTAAACGTCCAAGTTTACGGCGAGGAATATTCGCTTGAAGAATTGGCGGGCATGGTTGTACCGTGCCAACAAGAGCTTCTGAAAATTATCAAGTTCTGAAATGGTTTGAATCTGTGAAGCCTTCCGGGTCGCGTGCCCGGGAGGCTTTTCCTTTGCCTGCACTTGACAAATAGAAAGAAATCCACTTTATTAATCGATATAGATTTTTATGGAGGATTCTATGACAGAGAAAAAATTTCCAAAAAGTGTGTCAGTCGATTTTGATCAACAAACTTTTGACTCACTTAAAAAACTTGCAGACGCAGACGAAAGATCACTGAGCTGGGTTGTCAGGAAGGTTGTAAAGGAATTTTTGGTGAGGAAAGATTCTGAGCGGAATAAAATTCAATCAACCGCACCAGAAGCGCAGTCAATGATAAATAGATCAGTGAAATAATGATTGGCCGACCAGTAAAACAAACCCGCGTTCAGCGGGTTTTTTTATGGTCGGAAGGGAGATTCCAAAGAGGGTGAAACCCTTTTTGGCTTAAAAAGGAAAACGCCAGTTTTCCGCTACCAACCCAGAGGAAAAAACGCCAGTTTTTTTGAGGGTTGGTATTTTAAGTAATACCATGGCAAAAACCCCCTTTCGGAGGTTTTTTGACATTGCCGCACAACTCTGCTTTAATATAAGAAGCCAATCAAAACTAAAACAAGGAGGCATTTATGTATTGTATAGCACAATTCGAAAAAATCAAGGGCGCGGGGAATATGTCAAATATAGCCAAACATAACCTGCGAACACATCTAAGCGAGGCTGACAAAGAGAGGGTTGACTCTAGCCTGAGCCACTTAAATAAAATTTTATTTAACCCCTTGGGGATTGATGAAAAGTCGGCGCCCAGTGTCTGGGCAAAGCTGGAAGAGCATTGGGAAAAAAATAAAATTGAGCGCAAGTCTGATAGCGTTCACGCCGTAGATTTAATTCTGTCTACCTCGCCGGAGTTTTGGGGCGACTGGAGAGTTAAGGGGGTAATAACCCATGAGGGGCAAAAGAAGATAGACGATTGGTGCAAGGTACAGCTGGATTTTATCCAAAAACATTTTGGACCTGAAGCATTGAAGTTCGCAGTTTTGCACCTAGACGAGTCGAACCCGCACATTCACCTAATTTTGTCGCCAGAGCAAACCAAGATACTGCGATATAAAAACCAATACGGCTCCCAAGAAAAAAGAGTCACCAGCCTAAATGCGAAGCGTTGGAATCCGGTTTTTTGGAGAAAATTCTTGACGAGCTACGCCGCTGCAAATAATATGTTTGGATTAAAAAGAGGAACGGAGTTTAGTATGCTTGAAAAAATAACTATAAAAGACTACGCTAAATTGACGAAAATTGCAGCAAGCTTTGATTATGAAACTGCGCTTGGAAAAATTATCGCTGATGTAGTGAAAGGTTTAGGCATGGTGAATACCAAGGCCTCTGTCAAAGAGCTAATGGAGAAAAAGCTTGCCCCTAGATTAAAAATCTTGGCCGAATCTAACAAGGCACTGAAAAATCTCTTGGCATTAGATCGCGCTAAGGAATACGAGCTTTTGAAAAAATTGCAAGAAAAAGCCGAAATCCAACTAAAAGAAGCCCTGGCGTCGAAAGAATACCATGGCAATAAATTGAAAAAAATCGTGGAGTTAGAGGCTCAGAATAAAGAGCAGGCTAAAATTATTAAGGCTAAAGACGAGGTTATTGAGGCGCAACGATTAGAAATCGAGCGACTGGAACTCAAGCAAAAATTGACAGCCAACGACCCCAGCTACAAACTGAAAGCCTAATGATGCAAATTTTTCCAAGGATTTATTGCTAATGGAATACGTAGTCGGAGCGGTGATCGCTAGCATTCTTATATTTTTCTCTCTAGCCAAAAAGAAAACGGACAGTTTCAACAAACTATCTCGACTTCCATTTCCGGCTTGGCATTCTATTTACTCTTCTAGCAACACGCCCGAAACGATAGGAATAGCTAGGGCTTTAATACTCCAAACTTTCCATCTTGCAACAGAGTTAGGTGTTTTGAGTCAAGCCGAGAAAAAAGAGCTTGGCGATGGTTCCATGAAAGAAAACCCCGCTCAAGTTGTAAACGGATGGTTTGAGATTGGAATTCCCAATGTCTTGAAAGTTGTTGATGAGAAAAAATTGCTGGAATTCGAAGCTCGATTAGTAGGCGTACTTATTCTAATAACACTAAAAGGAGTTAACCCGGAAGCTGATTTGAGGCGTTTTTTAGAGCATCTTAAAGGCTAAATTGGTTGGCCCCGCCAAATAAGAAGGCCGCTTCACAGCGGCCTTTTTATTGGAGTAAATGAATTAACGAGCAGTCAACCCATAATTTTGGGTTTCGTCATTCTGCCATTGGGGGTTATCTTTCTTTCCCATGAGGGTCTGCTGAATCCCACCAGTTCCGTCTTTCTTGATCACAAGCCTGATCTTCTCGCAGTTGCCAAAGCGCGGGGTAGGGGTGATCGTGATAGTGGCGGTGTCTTCCTCCACCTGGGCGGCCTCGGCAGTCGAGTAGCAGCTGGGAGCAGTGTTGCCCCGGATACGGAAGGTGTAGCCGTCCTTTTCCTTGAAAAGCTCTGCCTTGTTCACACCGGAGGTGGGGCGTTGCGTACCGCTGGCGGGGCTGGTGCTCTGCATTTTGTAATCCCATTCTTGAGATTCTGCGGCCTGTGCCGCAAACGAACCAAAAGCGAGCGAGAGAGCGATAAGATTTTTCATGCTGAATTGCTGGGTTGATAATTCCAACGGGTGCCAGAAGCGGCGCGAATTTCGTTGGCTATAGCTTCTGCAAGGTGCAACGGAACATATTTCGTGATTTGGATCTGTTGCCCATGGGTGTTTGCATATACGTACGCGGTTCCCTTGGGGTTATTTGCTGCAATTTCATTGGCAGTGCCAATGTCGTCAATGTCCTTGTAGGGAAGATTTTTCCCGTCAAACGACAAGCCCACGCTTGGCAAAATTTTGAGAGTGCCTGTGGTTTTCAAAATTGCTTTAATTGCGAAATACATCAATGCCATTGAGATAATTGGCCAGACAACGAGCAAGAATTTTGCTTGCATTGCAAAAAACAAGATGGGTGAGGTGACGGCGCAGGAGGCGGGCACCAAAACAAGAATAAGAAGAAGTCCAAGGGCGCCAGCACCTTTGTGCGAGCCCCAGCGTTCTGCCTTGTAAGAAATGCTGATCGAGCCGTCGACACCGTGCAGTTTGTCGTAGCCCTTTGCGAAGCTGCTTTCCATGTGTTCCCTTAAGTTGAAGGACTTGCAACAGGCTGTCAACCTGTTGGGTTGATTTCAACCCATGAAGTCCTTCACGTCAAGAGGTGGAATCTCAACCATATGGGTTGACTAGGAGAAGCCCTTGAATGCAGACGAAGAAACCACACTCGCCAAGCTTGTAGGCGCCGCTCTGACGCAGAGCCGTACAGCAGCGGGCTTCACTCAAGAGCAAGCGGCCGAGGCACTAGGCATAGGCGCTGAGGCTGTATCGCGTATGGAGAGGGGGGTGGTGATTCCGTCGCTACCTAGGCTCGTAGAGTTCGCAGAACTCTACGAATGTTCGGTTGAGAGCTTCCTAGGCAAGGCTGCTGGCCAGCCTGCCGGCTTGGCTCTCACAATCGAGCGAATGCTGGGGAACTTGGATCGCGTTGATCGCCAATTTGTTTATGAACTGGTCGAAACTTCCTGCGAGCACTTAATTACGAGAAAAACGTAATTTTTTCGATTTGCCATTTTTTGTTCTCTTTTTGAATGGGAGAACTCAATGCATATTGAAAATGGTCTTGAGCTGCAAATACCCCGGAACTTGTTCTTTGTACCGGTTGCCTGACTCTTTGTCTCCCGTGTGCTATCACACGGTACGACAAAGTCTTACCCTAACCCAAATTAAAAATTTTGGGCTGGGACTTTGCCGGCGAGTGATAGCTACCACATAGCACGAGTGAAGAGCGCATAGACCGTCTTCAACTTTCCAGTTCGTGAGGTTCTATCTCACAGTAGCGGGGTCTGGTGATTGTCTTCCCTGTGGCTTTGCTACTAATCCATTCTGACCACTTTCCAAGATTACTCCTGGTTCAACCATTCTTGTGGCCTGTCCCAACCCCTTGCAGTTAGATTTTAATTGGGGTTCCTCTGCTAACAGGCTTTACTCAAGCTGTTGAGACTATATTGAATCGGGAATGGTACTGCAGAGAACAAGTTCCTGAGGAAGAATAACTGCATACTCACTGACGCTTAATAATAGTGATCAAGAGATAAATCTGATTATTCGATTTGTCAACCCCGGAAACAAAAAAACCAGAACTTTCATTCTGGCTTTTCTGCACTATTGTCAAAACGCGTCAGCGAGCTTGACAAAATACAATTTACAGGTAGATTGTTTAAATGTCAAGCTTTAGGAGATTTTAAATGAACGCAAGAGAAGTGCAAGAGTATTTTTATGCCAGACTGTTGGCGGAGCTTTATCGTTGTATGGCTGATCTAACTGCAACGGGAGGGAAGGACATACAAGACGATTTGGTCAGTTGTTTCAATTACTACCTGCCTGTCCTGACGCAATCTCCAAAGCTCAGCTTTGAGCAAAAGATAGCTAAGGGGCGGGCCCCTCAAGCATAATCCCTAGGTCTTTGGCGCGCTGGTCGTCGTCTTTGGTCCAATTTAGCCCTGCAAATTCCTGGCTAGTGATTGTGTAAATTTTGGCTCTGAATTCGTTGCCCGATTTGTAGCGCTCAATTTTTTTGATGTTGCTGACAATGAATTGATCACCTGCGTCAGTCTTGAAAATAGTCATTGCTTCGAATCTCCTTACAGCCTTAAATGATCGAGATGCGCATCAAGGCTTACAAATCGTGAGGCCGCTTCCCGCAATTCTCGCGATGCATGGTCCCAAAAGACGACTTCAACAAAGTACCCGTCCTTCTTCAATTCGTTAATGGTAGGAACGTAGTCTGCGTCGCCTGCTACTAGCACAAACACGTCCTCACTAACCTTGCCATGTTTGTATGCATCCTTGGTCAGAAGTGTTGCGATTCCTGTGTCGATTTTTTTCTCTTTGTTCCTGATATTTCTGTCTTCGAGGTGTAATTCAAAGCCGGCTCTCTTCGCATAGTCCCAGATTCCGTCATTGGGTGGGGGGCGAGAGCCAAACAATGCCGCGCGTTTCAGCGTGCGTTTGTCTTGGCCACAAAGGAATTCGTGCAGCTTTCCAAAGCTAATTGTGTACCCGTGGTCAAATATTCTATTTTCTATCGCGTCCCGAATATCGGTTGCAAGCCCTTGCCTCACTGCACTTGCTCGTCGCCCTTCAATATAAAGATTGGAATTGTCAACATAAACATAATCTGCCATGACATTCTTTCCCAAGTTTGATTGATTTTAAAAAAGCACCCAAGGGTGCTTCTTATTTATCCATTGCTCTAACTAGCAATTTCCATTGCATGGGTTTGCCGCCACAGTTGCTGCAAGGAGGCAGGGAGGTGCACTCTCGATTTATTACATCCTCGTAGCTGCAAATCTGGCATTTATAAACCCCAGGGTAATCGGGATTTTGACCAGGCTTCCAGATTTGATCGTATTTTTTGGCATTCTCACCAGTGGTTTGTTTGACGTTGGTCGCGTCACCATAAAAGGCCATAAATCCTCCAAGAATGAGTAAACCATAGTAGCATTTGGCTACTCAGATTACGAGTTGTTCTAACCTAGGAGAAACCCATGAGTGATGTCAAGCCGGGCGACGTTGTGAAGCTTAAGTCTGGTGGTGTAGCTATGACGGTCCAGTGGATCAGCGGGGAGGCCGCTTTATGTGTGTGGCAGGAGGGGGCTAGGCCAATTGAGCAAAAGTACAACGTGGTGGTCCTGGAGAAGTTCGAACCTGTAGACCTCAAAGCTTCCTTCGAGAAGTTGGGGAAAGCTTTGGGGTAGCATCTCTGCACTCGGTTTTTCGAGTGTTTTTGCTACCACCCCTAGCAAAATCAACGACTTACAACGGTCTGGGCAGTCCCGTCCACTCCGCCAGTCAGAAGCCCTTGCAGCTCAATGAGTTGCAAGGGCTTTTCACTTTCTGACGCCTCCACGCAATCACCTCATCCTGCTGTTTTGGGCTGTGTCACACCAGCGAGTTGCTGCTCGCTCGACAGCAGAAAGTCGATGAAGGCGCGTACGCGCCGTGGCATTGCCCAGCTCGCCGGATAGACCAGCGACGCGAGCTTCGGCGCGGGCTCGAAGTCTTGCAGCAATCTTTCGAGCCGGCCGTTGGCTAAGTGCTCGCCCACAACGAACATCGGCAGGTGCGCGATGCCCAACCCGGCCACCGCCATCGCCGCAAGGTGGTGCATGTCGTCCGACCGCACTGTGGCTCGTGGCTCGATCTGCAGCGGGCCCTCCGGTGTCTTGAAGCTCCACGGATCCTCGCGACCATCTGGCCGCGTGTAGGTCATGCATCGATGCTCGAGAAGCTCTTCAGGTCGTGATGGCCGCGACATCTCCCGAAAGCAGGCAGGTGCCGCGACGGTGACGAATTGACCGTATCCGAGCGGCCGCGCCACAAGACTCGAGTCGGGCAGGGCGCCCACCGCGATCGCGACATCCAGCCCCAGGTCGAAGAGGTCTGACAGCCGCATCGTCGACACGATCTCGATGCGCAGCTTCGGATGCCGCGCGAGCAGTGCTGGTAGCAACGGCGCCACGAGAAACGTTCCGAAGAGCGGCGGCAACCCCACGCGCACGGTGCCCGCTACCGCACGCGTGCCCGCGCCCGCTTCTTCCGCAGCTTCGGCTAGCAGGTCGAAGGCCCTTGCACAACGTTCGTGAAACGCCATGCCTTCCTCGGTCAGATGCAAGGCCCGCGTCGTGCGCGTCAGCAACTGCACGCCGAGATCGTTTTCGAGCCGGCCAATCGCCTTGCTCACGGCCGACGGTGTCATTGCGTGCAGCGCCGCGGCGGCGGTGAAGCTGCCCGCATCGGCCACGGTCACGAACACGCGCGCATCGGCCTCCGAGATCGGCAACTCGTGAGTCCGGCTCATCAATCTTGTGCCCTCAACCCGCTTTTTCATGAAGCCCCTCGCGGCCACCATTCGTGGCGTGCATATCGATCACGTCAACACACAACCCGTCTGACCTCACCAACAGGAGCCGATCATGAAACTCTTCTACAGCCCCGGCGCTTCTTCATTGTCCCCGCACATCGTGCTGCGCGAGGCCGGCCTGACCGCGGAGATGATCCGCGTCGACCTCGAGACCAAGACGCTGCCGGCCACAGGACAGAGCTATCTGTCGATCAACTCCATGGGCAAGGTGCCCGCGCTCGAACTCGACGACGGTGCGGTGCTCACCGAAGGCCTTGCCGTGCTGCAGTACCTTGCCGATCTCGCACCGGCCTCGCGGCTCGCGCCGGCTGCCGGCAGCATGGCCCGCTATCGCTTGGCCGAAGCCCTGAGTTTCGTGGCCACCGAACTGCACAAGGGCTTCGCGCCGATGTTCGATCCAGACGTGCCGGCAAGCTACAAGCACAGCCTGATCGCCGACACCCGCGCCTTCGACCGCATCGCATCGCTGGTGCAACCGGGGCCGTACATCCTCGGCGAACACTTCACTGTCGCGGATGCGTACCTCTATCCGATCCTGCGCCTCGGCCGTCACGCAGGACTCGATTTTTCCTCATGGCCGGCGATAGGCCACTACATGGAGCTGGTTGCTAAACGCCCCTCCGTGCGCGCCGCGATACAGGCCGAAGGCCTCATTGAAGACTGATCGACGAAGGCCTGAAGCGACCGCGTTACATCCGGGCTCTCGCAGTCGAATAAACTCCGCCCCGCTTGCAGCTTGCATTCGCGCTGCGCCGCCATAGGCAACATGGCGAAATCAAACCTAATAGGAACTCAGTTGAACCGCATCGAACTCGTCGAAAAAATCGTCACCGCCCACAACGTCAGCAAGGCAGAAGCCGCGCGCATTCTCGAGACCGTGACCGGCTCGATCGTCGCCGCAGTGAAGAAGGGTGACCCCGTCCAGATCGTCGGCTTCGGCACTTTCAAGCAAGTGGCGCGCGCCGCACGCTCGGGCTTCAACCCCAGCGCCGGCACCAAGATCAAGATCGCCGCACAGAAGGTGCCGAAGTTCGTGCCGGGCGCTGCCTTCAAGGCCGCCGTGGACCCGAAGGCTGCAAAGCGCAAGGCCGACAGCAAGGCCGTGGCCGCGAAGCCCGCAGCGAAGAAGGCCGCAGCACCCGCCAAGAAGGCCGTGGCTGCCAAGAAGAAGTAAGAAGCTGCGAATGCAGAAATAAGAACGGCCCCTCGGGGCCGTTTTTTATTTGGTGGCGCATTTATGCACCGCTTCAGTCGGGTTCGATCACGCCCTCGCTCAGATAGCGCTGGTACTCGGCAATGGGAATCGCCGTCGTCTGCGTGCTGCCGCCATCGCCCCAGCTCAGCACGGCGCTGTCGGGCGCCAGCTGGACCTCGATCGGTCCCTGGGGAATGAGGATCAGGGGGCCGTCGCCGGCCCGGTATTCGACATTTCCTGTGACTTTCGCGTTCGCTGCCATGGTTTCGTTCCTCGGGATGTTGGGGAATGCGGGGGCGGGCCTCAAGCGTATCGGATATGGCGGCTCGTGGGGCATCGCGCTGCCGCGATGCGTGTAGGTGAACGTCCATCGGAAGCGCCCGTCACACCGGCGTAACGCGCGGCGTGGCACGCTCGTGCCTCGAATGACGAAGCGTTTCAGAATTCTTGTTGCAGTCTCCGTGGCCTGCCTGGCGATCCTGGCCGCAGCCGTCGCGTGGCGCCTGGCTGCCGGCAGCGACGCTCAAGCCCGTGCGGCCGATGCATCCCCGTCGCTCGAAATCCGCTGGCATGGCGGCGGCATCGTGTTGCAGGGCGCGGTGCAGGACGTCGCCACGCAGCATGCGCTCGCAGAGGGCGCGGCCGCGCGCCTGGGCGGCGAGAGCGACCAGGTGACCGACTGGCTCGACATCACGCCCACAGCGCTGCCGGTGGCCGATGCAGCGTCGCTCGCCCGGCTCATCCTGCTTGGGCAGGAAGGCTGGCACTTGCAGCGGCGGCCGACCGAGGGCTGGCTCGCCGTGCAGTCGCTGACCGACGAGCGCAGCGTGCAGGCGAAGGCGCTGCTGCAGGCGGCCTTCGGCCCCGGCGTTGCGATGCGTCTCGTGCTCCTGCCCTGAGCGACCGATCTCCTTGTGGGGCAGAGGGGCCTTCATGGCACCGTCATCTGCCGTGCCCAGCATCCGCTGCATTCCAAAACAAAGGAGAGAGGTCCCCATGCATCCATCGTTCAAGCACCTTGCCGTTGCCAGCGTGGTGGCCGCCACCCTGACCGCCTGCGGCGGCAGCGGCAATTCAAACAATTTCATTCCTTTCGTACCACCGCCCGCGGCAACCAACCCGCCGCCAGCGTCGCCCGCAGTGCCTGGCACCATGGACGTGAAGCTCATCGCCTTCAACGACCTGCACGGCAACCTCGAGCCGCCGAAGCTGTCGATCAGCGCGCCCGCCAAGGGAGGCGGCACGGTGCCGGTGCCTGCCGGCGGCGCGGCCTATCTCGCCTCGGCCATTGCTTCGCTGAAGGCCAAGAACCCGAACAACGCGGTGGTGTCGGCCGGCGACATGATCGGTGCTTCGCCGCTGGTGTCGGCGCTGTTCCTCGACGAGTCGACCATCGAAGCCGTGAACGCGATGAAGATCGACTTCAACGCGGTCGGCAACCACGAGTTCGACAAGGGCCAGACCGAACTGCTGCGCATGAAGAACGGCGGCTGCGCGAAGAACACCGCGCTCGAACCCTGCCGCGTCAACAAGAGCTTCCCTGGCGCCAACTTCGGCTTTCTCGCGGCCAACACCGTGAAGGGCGACGGCAACACGCTGTTCCCCGCCACCGGCATGAAGAGCTTCACGAAGGATGGTGCCACGGTGAAAGTGGCGTTCATCGGCATGACGTTGAAGGGCACGCCGAACATCGTGACGCCGGCAGGCGTTGCGGGCCTGACTTTCAAGGACGAGGCCGACACCGCCAATGCGCTGATCCCGCAGCTGAAGTCGCAGGGCGCGGACGCCATCGTCGTCGTCATCCACGAAGGCGGCACCACCACCGTGGGCTACAACGACAAGAGCTGCGCCGGCCTGAGCGGCGACATCCTGCCGATCCTCAACAAGCTCGACACCTCGGTCGACGTCGTGATCTCGGGCCACACGCACCGCTCGTACGTGTGCGACTACGCCAAGACCAACCCGGCCAAGCCCTTCCTGCTGACCAGCGCCGGCCAGTACGGCACGCTGCTGACCGACATCAACCTCACCATCGACACGCGCACGCGCAAGGTGACGGCCAAGGCGGCCGACAACGTGATCGTGCAGGGCGAGGCCTACACCAGTGGCACAACCACCGTCGCGCTAACCGACCAGTACCCGACCTTCGACAAGAACCAGGAGGTGGCTGCGCTCATCAACCAGTACCTCACCATCGCCGGGCCGCTGGTGCAGCGCGTGGTGGGCTCGCTCACCGCGACGGCCACGCGCGCGCAGGTCGAGCCGTCGAAGGAAAGCGTGCTGGGCAATCTGATCGCCGACGCGCAACTCGCCGCCACCAGCCCGACCGGCAAGGGCGCGGCGCAGATCGCCTTCATGAACCCGGGCGGCGTGCGCGCCGACCTCGCGCCCGCTGGCGACGGCAGCGTGACCTACGGCCAGATCTTCGCCGTGCAGCCCTTCGGCAATAGCCTCGTGGTGAAGACCATGACAGGCGCGCAGATCAAGGCCGTGCTGGAGCAGCAGTTCAACAGCGGTTCCAACACCGTGAATACACCGAAAGTGTTGCTGCCTTCCGCAGGGTTCACCTACAGCTTCAGCGCCTCGGCGCCCGGTGGCTCGCGCATCAGCAACTTGTCGCTCAACGGCACTGCGATGGCCGATGGCACCAGCTACCGCGTGACGATGAACAGCTTTCTGGCCACCGGCGGCGACAACTTCACCGTATTCAACCAAGGCACCGACGCGCTCGGCGGCGACCAGGACGTGGATGCTCTGGAGGCTTATATCAAGGCGAACAGCCCGCTGGCTCCGCCGGTAGTGGGCCGCATCACGGTTCTGCCCTGAGCGGCTGGCGAAGGGGGCGGGCCGTATTCAGCCGGCCCGCCTGCCGGGATGACCAGCGCGCCAACCACCAGCAGCTGAGCATCGCCTGAAGCACGGCGATGCTCAACAAGAATCCGAAGCTCGGCCCGAGGGCGTAGAACAGGCCCAGCCCGAGCAGTGCCTGCGCGAGCCAGTTCGTCAGCGCCATGCGCCCCATGGGCGCGAGCTTGCGCAACCAGTGCCGCCAGCGGGTCTGCTGGAACAGCAGCACGAAGGCGGCCATGCAGAACAGGCCGAGCGCGACCTGATGCAGCAGGCGCACCACCCAGATGCTCGCACCGCCTGAGCTCCACAACATCACCAGCGTGGTCGCGATCAAGCTGATGGCGAGTGTCACCTTCAGCAGGCGGACCCAGAGGCGCCGGCAGGCGACAGACTCCTGCAGCATGCGTCGAACGAGCAGGCGTATGGCCCCGGGCTTCTTCCCAGGGCGCACCGCCTGCATCGCGAAGCCCACGCCGAGGAGTAGTGCGAGCAGCGCGATCGACGCCGCAATGAATTCTGGCAATGAGGAGTTGCGCAGATTGAACAGCGGTACGCCGAACAACGCGAAGCCGCGTAGCGCGTCCAGCAGTTCAAGGCGACGGATGCTGTTGGCGTTTGGGTAGCGCTGCGGCCTTGCGAGGTCGAATGTCATGGGAGTGCGCAAAGTTGGGTCGATGCCATGCTATGAATCAGCATTGCACGAACATTGCGTTTGGGGCGCCTCCAGACATGCCCTGGGCGCATCACCGTTCGCCTATGCCGTGACCTTGCGTAGGCCGATGTCTCCAACCGGATTTGCGCTGGTTTGGCGGTCTTAGCATGAGCAAATCTGCTGTCGAAGGCAGAGACTTCTTCGCCGACTCATGTTCTTTGCAAAGGATTTCGTCATGAAAACCATGAACCTCCGCATGCTGGCGCTTTCATCCGCCGTGGCGGCGTGCAGCCTGGCCTTTGTCGGGTGCACCACCACGCGACCGCAGGATCAGTCCAGCAGCGCGTCTTCTCGCGCCTCCATCGACGCCCAGGTCGATGCCTCGCTGTCCAAGCTGTACGACTCCGTGAGAGGCTCGCGTGAGTTGGTCGCCAAATCGAGCGGCGTGCTGGTGTTTCCCGCGGTGATGGGGGCCAGCTTGGGCGTGGGCGCCGAATACGGCCGGGGCGCCTTGCGTGTGAACGGGCGCACGCAGTCTTACTACAGCACCACCGCCGGGTCGGTGGGCTTCCAGGCAGGCGCGCAGTCGAAGGCCGTGATTTATCTGTTCACCACGCAGGCGGCGCTGGACAAATTCCGCAACAGCAAGGGCTGGACGGCAGGCGCTGACGCCACGGTGGCGCTCGCGACCATCGGGGCCAACGGCAGCATCGACACGAACACCCTGCGCCAGCCCGTGGTGGGCTTCGTGATGACGAACGTGGGGCTGGAAGCCGGCGTCTCGCTGTCGGGCGCGAAGATCAGCGAAATCCAGCCGTAGCAGGCTGCTGAGCTCAGTGGCCGAGCCGGGCCTGCAGCTCGGCCACTTGTTTGCGCAGGGCCTCGTTCTCGGCTGTGAGTTCGGCCACGCGCTGTTCCAGCGCCTGCACTGCGTCTGGCTTGGCCTGTTGCTGTTCGTCGTCCAAATGCGCTTCGGCGGACTCTTCACGCGGCTTCTTCTTTGACTCGCGCACGCGCTTGGCGGCCTGCTTGAGTTCGTCCTTGCCGGCGTTCGCCGCTGAGACCTGCTCCTCGGCCGGCAGTGTGGCTACGGCAGCTGCGGTGTTGATCGAGATCACGCCCGACTTCACGGCTGCCACCAATTCTGGCGCGGCCTGCTTCTGGATCTTTTCGATCATCCCGACCTGGCTGCTGCTCAGGCGTGCGGCCTTGGCGATCGCTTCGCGGCTGCTCAGCGGCGCGGGCGGCGGCAGGACGGGGGCTGACGCACTGCCGTCCGGCGAGCCGTCGGCGGGGGGATCGACGTCGAACGGGGCGTCGGACGCCGAGGCTGGCTCAGTAGCGGCACGGCTGCGCTGCTTGTCGACGATGTCTTTCTTCCGCAACGCCAGCACGCCGCGCAGGAAATCCGAAATGCTGCGCCGGCCCAGGTGCTGGTCGATCATCCAGAGATGCACGTCCTCGATGGTCTTGAAGCGCGTGTTCTGCACCGTTTTGAACGGCAGGTCGTGTTTCTGGCAGATGCCGTAGCGGTTGTGGCCGTCCACCAGCACGTCGCCCCACAGTACCAGCGCATCGCGGCAGCCCTCGGCCAGGATGCTCCTTTCCAGCGCCTCGTGTTCCTCCGGCGTCATGGGGTCGATATAGGCTTTGAGTTCTTCGTTGACGACGATGTTCATGAGGGGCGGGAAGCGGAACGGGGCAAAGGGGCGGAATTTTAGATGCGCCCGGCTGGCGGCTTTCGAGACGTCGCCGGGTGTCTCTGTTTGGTGCATCCAAACGTCTATAGAGGTAAGGACACAGTCGCAAATTTGCGCTGTCATCCTTTTGTAAATATTAATGATTCTTATTTAAATATGTAGCTGGAGAGCTGCAGATACGCCGATGCGCCCGACGCGCGCTGTTTCGAATTTCGACGCCTGGCCCTCATCTGGAGTTGTTCAAAAATGCTGTCACTCACGTCCGAATCTTCTCTGGGAGATGTTTTCGTCGCCAACCGGGCTCAGCTTCTGCACGTGGCCCGCAGGATCGTCCGCACCACGGACCTTGCCGACGATGTCGTGCAAGACGCCTACCTTCGCATTGCCGACGGCGCCTGCGACCGCAAGGTCGACAAGCCCATGGGCTACTGCTGCCAGGTGGTGCGCAATCTCGCGCTCGACCACTGCCGCCGCCAGTCCCTCGAGGCCACCTACCGCACCTTCGACGTGGACGTCGAGACGCTCGATGTCCCGGGACCAGCATCGCCAGACCGCGTGATGCGAGACCGGCAAGTCGTTGGCCTGATCGAGAAGGCGCTGTCGGCGCTGTCCCCGAGGACGCGCGTGGCCTTCCAGCTCTACCGTCTCGAAGGCCTCACGCAGCGCGACATCGCGGCGCAGATGGGCTGCGCGCTCGGCCTCGTGAACCGCCTGATCGCCGAGGCGGACGAGGCCATCGGTGCGATGCGCCACCTGATCAAGGATTGACGCAGAGAAGCTCTCGTGCCGCTTCGTGTAAGGTAAAACCGTACACGCATGGCACAAGAGCAAGACGACCTCATCTGGCGCACCGCATGGGACTGGGTGCGGCGCGAGCACGACCGCGAGAATTTCGGCGAAGGTGCGCGTGTCGAAATGGTGACATGGCTTCTTGCCGACCCTGCCCACCGCAAGGCCTACGACAAGGCCGCCCGGCTCTGGCTGCTCGCGGGGCTGGTGCCACCCACCATCGACGTCGATGCGTGGAAGAAGAGCCAGAAAAACCGGGCAACACCAGAAGACGCAGCACCCGGCGACGACGACGCCTGATCGTCGTCAGCACCCCGCACCGGGGGTGAACAGATTCGGTCCCGAATCGTCATGTTGATCAGAAGCGCAGCAATCGGCCGCCCGTCGGCCCGCTTGCCCGCCTGCTTCCTCAATCAACCGCACAAGGACTGCCCATGTCTACCAGCTGCTTCGATCGCGAAGACGAAACCTTCATCGTCCTGGTCAACCAGGAAGACCAATACTCCATCTGGCCGCACTGGAAGGCTGTGCCCAGCGGCTGGCAGGCTGTCGACGGCGTGAAGGGCGACAAGAAGACGGCGCTCGATTTCGTCGAGAAGAACTGGACCGACATGCGCCCCAAGTCGCTGCGCGACTGGATGGCCGCGCAAGACCTCACGCCGTCCGCGGAAGCTGCCGCAAGCTGATGGCCGGGCCGGCGAGGGTTTCGCTGCTGTGCCTGCCCTGCGCGGGCGCCAGTGCGACGATGTATTTGCGCTGGCGGCATCAGCTGCCGCGCTGGATCGAGCTCGTGCCCGTCGAACTGCCGGGCCGGGGCATGCGCATGGGCGAGCGCTTCGTCGAAACCTACGATGCCCAGGTCGCGCGAATCTGCGCCGAGCAGGCAAGCGCGATGCACGGCAGCTTCGCGATCTTGGGTCACAGCATGGGCGCTTTGCTGGCCTATGGCGTCGTGCAGCGGCTGTGCGCGCTCGGCCGGCCGTTGCCGCTGGCGCTTTTCGCGTCGGGCAGTTCCGCGCCGTCGCAGCGCGACCCGAACCGACTTCCCGACACGCACGACGACGCCGCGCTGATCGCCGACCTGCGCAAGCAGGGCGGCACTCCCGAAGAAGTCTTCGCCAGCGCCGAGCTGGTGCGCATCACCCTCGACACGCTGGGCGCGGACTACCGCGTCTGCCAGAGCTTCGAATACACGGCGGCGGATGCGCCTCTGCCCATGCCTGTGCATGCCTTCGCGGGCCGGCAGGACGACATCGACGCGGCGCGCATCGAGGCCTGGTCGGCGCATGCCGGCGGCGCGTTCACGCTCGACTGGTTCGATGGTGGCCACTTCTTCATCCGTCAGCACGAGGCGGCTTTCCTGGCCGCACTGGCGCGCCGTCTGGGGCAGACCATGGCCGGAGGACGACATGCGCCTCATGCAACTGCATGACGCCTTGCCGGCAGGCATCGAGGCTCATCGCATGGGTATCGACTTGACGCGGCATGAGTGAACGCTGCCGGCCCGGTGCCGGCCGCGCCCCTACTAATTTTCTGGAGTGAGCGAGATGGCACGCACGGCAGCAACGACGGTGAATCTGGGGCATCACCCGGTGTCCGCGAACTTTGTGGAACACCTGCAGGCATTGGCGCAAAGCCGGCCGGACGACGTCTGGCTCACGGTGGCGGGCGAGGCGGATGGCGCCTACTTCGAGAAGCCGATCACCTACGCCGTTTTCGAGGCGCGCGTGCGCGCGCTGGCATCCCGCCTGCAGCAACAGTTTGCGAAGGGCGAGCGCGCCCTCGTCATGCTGGACAACGACGACCATTACGCGGTGAGCATGCTGGCGTGTTTCTACGCCGGCGTGATCGCGGTGCCGGTGTTCCCGCCCGAATCCATGCGGCCGCAGCATCTCGCGCGGCTGACGGGCATTGCGCAAGATTCGCAGGCGCGCTGCGTGCTGACCTCGGCGGCGATGCGCGCCGCGATGGACGGCGCAGCCGAAGCATTCGCAGAGGCGGCAATGATTTCCGTTGACGAGGTGAGTCTCGCGCTCGCCGATGCATGGACGCCGTTCGCACCCGCAGCGGACGACGCCGCATTCCTGCAATACACCTCGGGCTCGACCTCCGCCCCCAAGGGCGTGATCGTGACCCACGGCAACCTCATCGCCAACGAGCGCGCCATTCGCGACGGCATGGGCATCGGGCCGGACGACAAGTTCGTGTCGTGGGCGCCGCTCTATCACGACATGGGCCTGATCGGTGGCCTCATGCAGCCGCTCTACAGCGGCATTCCGCTGGTGCTGACCTCGCCGCGCTACTTTCTCGAAAGCCCTGTGCGCTGGCTCGAACTGATCTCGCGCCACCGCGCCACCCTCAGCGGTGGCCCCGACTTTGCCTACCGTCTCTGCCTCGATCGTGTGAAGGGCGCGCGGCTGGCGGGGCTGGACCTTTCGACATGGCGTGTCGCCTACACCGGCGCCGAGCCCGTGCGCGCCGACACCGAAACCGAATTCATCGAGCGATTCGCGCCCGCGGGCTTTGGCCCCGACGCCGTGTATGCCTGCTACGGCCTCGCGGAAGCGACCCTGTTCGTCACCGGTGGACAGCGCGGCGCCGGGCTGGTCGCGCGCACCTTCTCCGCCGATGCACTTGCCAGGGGCGAGGGCGTGGAAGGCACGCAGGGCGCGATGCTGGTCGGCTGCGGCGCAGCGCCGGACGGCCACGACGTGCGCATCACCGACCCCGATTCACTGGCTGCGCTCGACGTCGGCCGCGTCGGCGAAATCTGGGCCAGCGGCCCGAGCATCTGCGCCGGCTACTGGGGCAAGGAGCGCGAAACCCGCGAGACCTTCGCCATGCACGAAGGGCAGCGCTGGTTGCGCACCGGCGATCTCGGCTTCATGCACGACGGGCAGCTCTACGTGACGGGTCGCATCAAGGACCTGATCATCGTGCGCGGCCACAACATCTACCCGCAGGACATCGAGCGCACGGTCGAGGCCGAGATCGAGGCCGTGCGCAAGGGGCGAGTCGCTGCCTTCGCAGTGTCTGGGCCGGATGGCGAAGGCATCGGCGTGGCAGCGGAGGTTTCGCGCAGCATGCAGAAGCTCGTGCCGCCGCACCTGCTGGTCGATGCGCTGGGCGCGGCGGTCAGCGAAGTGTTCGGCGAGGCGCCTGCCGCCGTGGTGCTGCTCAACCCGGGCGCGCTGCCCAAGACTTCGAGCGGCAAGCTGCAGCGCCAGGCGTGTCGCGCGGGGCTTGCTGCGCGCAGCCTCGATGCGTATGCGATTCACGAGCACGGCGTCTTCACGCACGGCGGCAGCGGAGCTTCGATTCCGGCGGAAGCACCGGTGCTCGACGAAATCGGAGAGGCGGTCTCGGCCATCTGGAAGGAAGTGCTCAAGTGGCCCGAAGACCGTGCGCTGGCGCATGACGCGCACTTCTTCACCTCGGGCGGCAATTCGCTGGCCGTGGTTCAAGCGTGCGCGCGTATTGCCCGGCACTGGAACATCGAATTCGATCTGCGCGACTTCTTCGAGCAGCCCCGGCTGAACGCTTGCGCGACCATCGTGCGCAGCCGCAAGGACCGTCCGGGCCGCGTGGCTGGCTCAACCACCATCGAGCCGCTGTCCGCCGAGCGCCGGCTGCAGCCCTTGCCGCTGTCGCACGCACAGGAGCGTCAATGGTTCCTGTGGAAGCTCGCGCCGCAGAGCACGGCGTACCACATGAGTGGCGCGCTGCGCCTGTCGGGCGCGCTGGACGCCGCCGCAATGCATGCCGCGTTCGAAGACATCGCCGCGCGCCACGAGTCGCTGCGCACGGTATTCCTGGCAGGCGCTGACGGAACGGCAGAGCAACTGATCAGCCCGTCGTGGGCGCCGCTTCTGAACCTGATCGACCTGCGCCACCTCGCGGCCAGCGAGTGCGAAGCACGTGCCGCAGAAGAAGCGCAGCGCCTGCATGCCACGCCATTCGATTTGACGCAGGGGCCGTTGCTGCGCGTGGCGTTGATCCGCCTGTCGGACACCTCGCATCTGCTGGTGGTGGTGATGCATCACATCATTTCCGACAGCGCGTCGATGCAGGTGCTGCTCGATGAGCTGGCGGCCGGCTATGCCGCGCGGCTGAAGGGCGATGCCCCGTCGCGCCGCGCAGTGCCGCGCATCCAGTACGTCGATCATGCGGCGTGGCAGCGCAACTGGCTGGCAGCGGGCGAGGCCGAGCGGCAACTGGCCTGGTGGCGCGCGCAGCTCGGCGAAGAACATCCTGTGCTGGCGCTGCCGATCGACCGCCCGCGCACGGCGCAAATCGGCTACCGCGCGGCACGCCACAGCGTAGAAATGCCCGCGGTGCTGCTGGCCGGCTTGCGCCAGGCCGCAGCGACCGAGGGCGCCACGCTGTTCATGGTGCTGCTGGCCGGCTTCCAGGCGCTGCTGTACCGCTACACCGGACAGGAAGACATCCGCGTCGGCGCGCCGGTGGCCAACCGCAGCCGTGTCGAGGCGGAAAACATCATCGGTTTCTTCGTCAACACGCTGGTGCTGCGCAACCGGGTCGGTGGGCGCATGCGGCTGTCGGATGTCGTGGCGCAGGCGAAAGAAGCGGTGCTGGGCGCGCAGACGCACCAGGACCTGCCCTTCGAGCAACTGGTCGAGGCGCTGCAGCCGCAGCGCAGCCTGAGCCAGAGCCCGCTGTTCCAGGTGATGTTCAACCACCTCGTCGAAGACTATCGGGCGCTGGCGCAGTTGCCGGGGCTCGAGGTTGCGCACCATGCGCTGCCCGATGGAACGGCGCAATTCGAACTCGTACTCGAAGCCCGCGAGACACCCGACGGCCGGTTGACGCTTGGGCTGGTCTATGCGGCGGAGCTGTTTGATCGGGAGACGGTCGAGCGGATGGCGGGGCACTACCTGTCGGTGCTGGAGGCATTGACTGCTCAGCCTGAGCTGGCAGTGGGTGACGTGGCGCTGGTGGGGGCTGCGGAGCGCGCACAGCTTGCAGCATGGAGCGAGAACCCGCGCCGCCACGAAGGTGCACAGCCCGTGCACCGCCAGATCGAGGCGCACGCGAAGCTCAAGCCGCAGGCGCCCGCTTTGGTCTTCGGCAACGAAGCCCTGAGCTATGCCGAGCTCAATGCCCGAGCGAACCGGCTTGCGCATCGCCTGATCGCATCGGGCGTAGGCCCCGATGTGCTGGTGGGCATCTGCGTGGAGCGCTCCACCGAGATGATGGTGGGCATCCTGGCAGTGCTCAAGGCGGGCGGTGCCTATGTGCCCCTGGACCCCGAGTACCCCGCAGACCGTTTGGCGTACATGGTCGAAGACAGCGGCATCGCGTTGCTGCTGACCCAGAGCCACCTGCGTTCGCTGATCCCGGGTGCCGACGCATTGCAGGTGCTGGAGCTCGACACGCTCGATACCTCTGCTGAATCCGAGGCCGACCCACAAGTCGCATTGCACGGCGAACACCTCGCCTACGTCATCTACACGTCCGGTTCGACCGGCCGCCCCAAGGGCGCAGCCATCCGGCATCAGGCCCTCTTCAGCTGCATGGCCTGGATGCAGGAGTTCTACACCCTTGCAGGCGCAGATACAGTCCTGCACAAAGCTCCCTTCGGCTTCGACGTGTCGGTCTGGGAGATGTTCTGGCCGCTCACCTCGGGTGCCCGACTGGTCATCGCCAACCCGGGCGATCACCGCGACCCGGTGCGCCTGGTCGAACTCATCCAGAAGCACCAGATCACGACGCTGAACTTCGTGCCCTCGATGCTGCAGGCGTTCCTGGCCTACGAGGGCATCGAAGCGACGACCAAGCTCAAGCACATCATCTGCGGCGGAGAGGCCATGCCGGCAGCCACGCAAAGAGAAGCACTTCAACGCCTGAGCGGCGCGACGCTGCAGAACCTGTACGGCCCGACCGAAACGACGATCCACGTGACGCAGTGGACGTGCCGTGACGATGGCAGCAGCCAGGTGCCAATCGGCCGGCCGATCAGCCAGACGCAGGCGTACGTGCTGGACGCAAGCTTGAACGAAGTTCCTGCGGGCGTGGCCGGCGAGTTGTACCTGGGCGGCATCAACCTCGCGCGGGGCTACCTGAAGCGGCCAGGGCTGACGGCAGAACGCTTCATCGCAACAAACGATGGCGCGCGTCTTTACCGCACGGGCGACCTGGTGCGTTGGAACAACGAAGGGCAGCTGGAGTACCTGGGCCGCATCGACCACCAGGTGAAGGTGCGGGGGTTCCGCATCGAGCTGGGGGAGATCGAGGCGCAGTTGCAGGCGCAGCCCGAAGTCAGAGAGGCGGTGGTGGTTGCGAGCGAGGGCCCTGCAGGAGCGAGGCTGGTGGGCTACGTGTCCGGCGATGACATCGACACCGTAGTGCTGCGCGAACGCCTCGCAGAAGCACTGCCGGACTACATGGTCCCCAGCGTCATCGTCGTACTCGACGCACTGCCACTGAACGCCAACGGCAAGGTCGACCGCAAGGCGCTCCCCACCGCAGCCATCACCAGCGACAAACCCTACGAGGCCCCGCAAGGCCCCATCGCCGAAACCATCGCCGCCATCTGGGCCGAAGTGCTGCAGATGGACAAGGTCGGCACTCACGACAACTTCTTCGACCTCGGCGGGCACTCGCTCCTGCTGGTTCGCGTGCATCGCCTGCTCGAAGACAGGCTGCGCACCACCGTCGCGCTGGTCCAGCTTTTCAAGTACCCCACGGTCGGTTCGCTGGCGCAGTGGATGTCGCGCGGCGCCGATGCGCCCGCAGCGTTGTCGCCCACAGCCGGCGACGACCGTGCGCTGCGCCAGCGCGCCGCCTTGCTTCAACGTCGCAAATCCGCGGAAAGAGTCAACTGATGAACACCCTCAACGAGCAGGCCACGCAGGCCGATGCAGCCACCGGCATCGAGATCGCCATCGTCGGCATGGCGGGGCGCTTTCCGGGCGCCGACGATGTCGATGCGTTCTGGCGCAACATCCGCGACGGCGTGGAGTCCATAGCCGGCTTCACCGACGAGCAACTGCGCGCGCAAGGCATTTCGCAGGAGTTGCTCGACGACCCCGCCTATGTGAAGGCAGGCGTCCAGTTCAAGGGCTTCGACCAGTTCGATGCCGGCTTCTTCGGCTACTCGCCGCGCGAAGCCGAGTACCTCGATCCGCAGCAGCGCATCTTCCTGGAGTGCGCATGGGCCGCGCTCGAGCATGCAGGCTGCGATGCGAACACCTGGCCGGGCAAGATCGGCGTCTACGCGGGCGAGGGGCCTAACCTGTACCTCATGCGGCACCTGCTGCCCGCATTCGGCCTGGGCGACGGACGCGGCATTGCCGACCTGCTGGGCCTCATGAGCGGCAACTCCGGCGGTTCGCTGTGCACCCGCGTGGCCTACAAGCTCAACCTGCGCGGCCCCGCCGTCACGGTGCAGACCGCCTGCTCGACTTCGCTGGCCGCGGTGCACACCGCCTGCCAGGCGCTGCTGGGCTACGACTGCGACATGGCGCTGGCCGGCGGCGTGTGGCTCAACCTGCTGCAGGACGGCGGCTACCTCTACCAGGCCGGCGCCATCCTCTCGCCCGACGGCCACTGCCGCGCCTTCGACGAAAAAGCCGCAGGCACGGTGATCGGCAGCGGTGCGGGCCTCGTGGTGCTCAAGCGCCTGGACGATGCGCTGCGCGACGGCGACACCATCCACGCCATCATCAAGGGCACCGCCGCCAACAACGACGGCGCCGACAAGGTCGGCTTCACCGCGCCCAGCGTGAACGGCCAGGCGGAGGTCATCCGCGCGGCGCAACTGATCGCTGGAGTAACGGCCGAATCCGTGGGCTACATCGAGGCACACGGCACGGGCACGGTGCTCGGCGACCCCATCGAGCTGGCCGCACTGACGCAGGCCTTCCGGGCCGACTCGGACAGCACCAACTACTGCGCCATAGGCTCCGTCAAGACCAACGTCGGCCACCTCGATGCGGCGGCTGGCGTCACCGGTCTCATCAAGACGGTGATGGCGCTCAAGCACAAGACACTGCCGGCCAGCCTGCACTACGAGCGGCCCAATCCGCAGATCGATTTCGCGGCGAGCCCGTTCTACGTCAACGCTGCCACCAAGGCCTGGCCTGCGGGTGCCACGCCGCGCCGTGCGGGGGTCAGCTCGTTCGGCATCGGTGGAACCAATGTGCATGTGGTGCTCGAAGAGGCGCCGGCCGCGAAGCTGGCCGAGAGCCCATCCAGCTGGCAGGTGCTGCCGCTGTCGGCGCAGAACGCCGCCGCGCTGCAGGAAGCCGGCCAGCAACTGGGCCGTCACCTGGAAGCGGCGAGCAACCAGTCGCTCGCCGACATCGCACACACCTTGCAGAGCGGTCGCCGCCCGCTGCCGCTGCGCGCGGCCATCGTCGCCAACGGCCACGCCATGGCCGCGCAGACCCTGCTGTCGCCCGAGGGCGGCTTCGAGCAGGTGATGCGCGCGCCAGCCACTGCGCCCGAGGTCGCCTTCCTGTTCCCCGGCGGCGGCACGCAGCACGCCAACATGGGCGCCGCGCTGTACCGCGACGACCCGGTGTTCCGCGGCGAGGTCGACCGCTGCTGCGCCTTGCTGAACGACGCGATGGGCATGGACCTGCGCCAGCTGCTGTACCCGGCGGCCGGCGCCGAAGCCGCGGCCGACCAGAAGCTGTCGTGCATCGAATACACGCAGCCGGTGCTGTTCATCGTCGAGTACGCCATGGCCCGCGCCTGGATGGCGCGCGGCGTGCAGCCCGCCGTGATGCTGGGCCACAGCCTCGGCGAGTACGTGGCCGCCTGCCTGGCCGGCGTGTTCAGCCTGGAAGATGCGCTGCGCATCGTCACTGCGCGCGGCCGACTGATGCAGTCGATGCCCGCCGGTGCCATGACGGCCATCGCGCTGCCCGAGGCCGAACTCGCACCGTTCCTCCAGGCCGGCTGCGACATCGCCGCGATCAACGGCCAACAACTGTGCGTGCTCGCAGGGCCGCTGCAGGCCATCGAAGCCGCAGAAAAGCAATTGCTCGCCGGCGGCCTGATGCCGCGCCGCCTGCATGTCGCCATCGCGTCGCACTCGGCCATGACAGAGTCCATCGTGGCCGAACTGCAGCAGGTCGTCGCCTCGGTGCCGCGCCATGCACCGCGCATTCCTTTCATCTCCAACGTCACCGGCCAGCCGATCACGGCCGAGCAGGCGGTGGACCCGGCCTATTGGGGCAGCCATCTGCGCAGCACCGTGCGCTTTGCCGACGGACTGGCTGTGCTGCTCGGCGTGGCCGGGCGCGTCGTGCTCGAAGTGGGTCCAGGCGAAACGCTGGCCGGCCTCGCGCGCCAGCATCCGATGGCCGGGTCGGCCGCGGGCATCTGGGCGAGCCAGGCGCATCCGCAGCAGCAGGCCCGCAACGAGCGGCAGCTGGCCAGCGTGACCGGTGCACTCTGGTGCGCCGGTGTCGAGATCGACTGGGCCGCCTGCCGCGCGGGCCAGCCACGCCGCCAGGTGCCGCTGCCTACCTATCCGTTCCAGCGCCAGTCGTACTGGGTCGAGGCGGGCACTTTCGAGGGCGGTGCCAAGGCGGGGCCGGCGGCCGACGCCTTCTACGTGCCCACCTGGAAGCGCACCGAGCCGCTGCTTGCAGTGCACACCCCCGCGCCCGCCGGCACCTGCACGCTGGTGTTCGGCGAAACGCGCAGCCTCACCGACAGCCTGATCCGCCACCTGCATCGTGATGCCGACACGCATCCCGTGGTCTGGGTTGAGCAGGGGCCGGGCTTCGTCGAGATCAGCCCGCGCCACTACGCGGTGCGCCCCGGCGAGCGTGCCGACCACGAGCAGGTGCTGCGCAAGGTGCAGGCCGAGCTGGGGCCGGTCTCGAAGGTTTATCACCTGTGGAGCGTGGACGACGAGCTGGCAGCGCCTTCGCAGTCGAGCGAGATGCTGGAGCGCGGCTTCTTCAGCCTGCTGGCTCTCGCGCAGGCACTCGACAGCGCGTCGGCCGGCAGCGAGCGCAAGCTGGCGATCCAGGTCGTCACCAACCAGATGGAAGACGTCAGCGGGCTGGAGCCCCTGTGCCCCGAGAAGGCCACGCTGTTCAGCCTGGCCAAGGTGATCGGGCAGGAATATCCGCACATCGACTGCCGTGTCGTCGACGTGGTGCTGCCCGTGGCCGCCAGCGATGCCGAGGCATGGCTGGTGAAGCAGCTTGCGGCCGACATGCCGGCGCGCGGCGACGAGCCGCTGGTGGCGTACCGCGGACCGCACCGCTGGGTCAAGGCCTACGAGCCATTGGCGCTGCCGGCGCCGGGCGCAGGGCCGCAGCAGCGGCTGCGCACCCATGGCGTCTACCTGATCACCGGCGGTCTCGGCGGCATGGGTCTCTCCGTGGCGCGGCACCTCGCCAGATCGTGGCAGGCGAAGCTGGTGCTGTTCGGGCGCACGCCCTTGCCCGAGCGCAGCACCTGGGAGGCGCTGGCCGCATCGCCGGAGCAGCCGGCGGCATTGCGCCAGAAGCTTCTGCAGCTGCTCGAACTCGAAGCCCTGGGCGGCGAAGTGCTGGCACTGTCCGCGGACGTGGCCGATGCCGCGCATATGAAGGCGGCCGCGGCGCAAGCCCGTCTGCGCTTCGGCGCCATCCACGGCGTCATCCACGCGGCGGGCCATGCCAGCAGCGGAATGATCGGCCAGCGCACCCGCGCCATGGTCGACGCCGTGTTCGCACCCAAGCTGCGCGGCACACAAGCGCTGCTCGAAGCGGTGCGCGAAGACGCACTCGATTTCGTACTCTTCTGTTCGTCGATTTCCAGCATGGCCGGCGGCCTGGGCATGAGCGACTACGCCGCGGCCAACGCGTACCTCGATGCACTGGCCGCGCAGGTGCAACGCAGTGCGCGACACGCGGTCTTCTCGGTCAACTGGGACGCCTGGCGCGACCTCGGCATGGCCGCGGGCATGGTGCTGCCTGAAGGCGTCGGCATGGACGGCCCCGAAGGCGCGCTGGCGCTGGAACGCATCGTCAACGGCCCGGCGTTCTCGCAGATCGTGATCTCCACGACCGATCTGACGCAGCGCCTTGGCAAGCTCGACAGCGGCATGCTGGAGCTGATCGAGTCCGGCCCGTTGGCGCACGCGGCACGCGCCGGTCGGCGCAACCATCCGCGCCCAGCGCTCGACACGCCCTACGTCGCGCCCGACGGCGACCTCGAGACCGGCCTCGCCGCCGTCTGGCAGGACATGCTGGGCATTACAGCCATCGGCCTCCACGACAACCTGTTCGAGCTGGGCGGCGACTCGCTGCTCGCCATCCAGATCCTGGCGCGCGTGCGCAAGGCCTACGAGATCGAACTTCACCCGGCCGCCTTCTTCAAGGCGCCAACCATCGCCGACCTGGCCCTGCTGGTCGAGACCCGCCTGATCGAAGAAATCGAGAACAGCGAGAACAGCGACCCGGCCGATGCCGCCACACCGGACCGACTGTCCACCACCGTCTGAACCAAGCACCGTCATGCCCGAAATCCAGGATATCTCCGCACGCCGCGCCAGCCTGAGCGCCGAACAACGCGCCAGGCTGAAGGAAAGACTGCGCGGTGCGAGCGTGGCCGGCACGCGCGAGGCCGAGAGCGCCATTCCCCCGCGCCCGCGGAAGGACCGGGCGCCGCTGTCTTTTGCCCAGCGCCGGCAGTGGTTTTTGTGGAAGCTGGACCCAGCCCGCACGGCCTATCACCTGAGCGGCGGCCTGGTGCTCACTGGGCAGCTGGACACCGAGGCCCTGCGCGCGAGCATGCAGGCGCTGGTCGACCGCCACGAATCGCTGCGCACCGTGTTCCGCGAGGAAGGCGACGGCGAGGCGGAGCAGGTCATTCTTGAGGCCTTGACGGTTGAACTGCCGTGCATCGACCTCAGCACGCTGGATACCGGCGCGCGCGAGATGGCCATCCAGCATGAGGTGCGCAGCATTCGCACCGAGCCCTTCGACTTCACGCGCGGTCCGCTGATGCGCACCGTGCTGCTGAAGACCGGCGCGCAAACGCATCAGCTGCTGGTCGTGATGCACCACATCGTGTCGGACGGCTGGTCCGTGCAACTCACGCTGGACGAACTCGCCGCGCAGTACGCCGCGCGCGTGCAGGGGCGCTCTGCGCTGCAGCCCGCGCTGCCGGTGCAGTACGCCGACTACGCCGTCTGGCAGAACCAGTGGCTCGACGGCGGCGAGGGCGAACGTCAGCTCGCATGGTGGCGCGATCACCTGGGCACCGAGCAGCCGGTGATCTCGCTGCACACCGACCGCCCGCGCAACGCCGATGGCCGCTACGGCTCGGCGCGCGTCACCATCGCGCTGCCGGTCGACACCGTCGCGCGGCTGCGCCAGCAGGCACAGGGGCAGGGCGCTACCTTGTTCATGGCACTGCTGGCTGGCTTCAATGCGCTGCTGTTCCGGCACACAGGGCAGACCGATGCGCGCGTCGGCGTGCCCATTGCCAACCGCAACCGGGCGGAGACGGTGGGCGTCGTGGGCTTCTTCGTCAACACGCAGGTGCTGCGCTCGCAAATCGGCGCACGCACGACGCTGGCCGAATTGCTGGTGCAGACGCGCGACACGGCCATCGGCGCGCAGACCCATCAGGATCTGCCGTTCGAACAGCTGGTCGGTGCACTGCGGCCCGAACGCAGCCTGAGTGCGAACCCGTTGTTCCAGGTGATGTTCAACCACGTGCGGCGCGACCATCGCTCGCTGGCCGAATGGCCGGGCGTGTCGGTGCAGCGGCTGGACTTCGAGGAAGAGGACGCGCAGTTCGAGCTGACGCTGCAGACACTGGAGCTTGAAGACGGCCGGGTCGATGCGACCTTTCTCTACGCGGCGGAGCTGTTCGATCGGGAGACGGTCGAGCGGATGACGGGGCACTACGTGGCGGTGCTGGAGGCATTGACTGCCCAGCCTGAGCTGGCAGTGGGCGACGTGGCGCTGGTGGGTGCGGCGGAGCGGGCGCAGCTCGCGGCATGGAGCGAGAACCCGCGCCGCCACGAAGGTGCACAGCCCGTGCACCGCCAGATCGAGGCGCACGCGAAGCTCAAGCCGCAGGCGCCCGCTTTGGTCTTCGGCAACGAAGCCCTGAGCTATGCCGAGCTCAATGCCCGAGCGAACCGGCTTGCCCACCGCCTGATCGCCTCGGGCGTAGGCCCCGATGCGCTGGTGGGCATCTGCGTGGAGCGCTCGACAGAGATGATGGTGGGCATCCTCGCCGTGCTCAAGGCAGGCGGTGCCTACGTGCCCCTGGACCCCGAATACCCCGCAGACCGTCTCTCCTACATGGTCGAGGACAGCGGCATCGCATTGCTGCTGACCCAGAGCCACCTGCGTTCGCTGATCCCGGGTGCCGACGCATTGCAGGTGCTGGAGCTCGACACCCTCGATACGTCATTCGAGTCCGATGCCGATCCGCAAGTCAGCCTGCACGGTGAACACCTCGCCTACGTCATCTACACCTCCGGTTCAACCGGCCGCCCCAAGGGCGCAGCCATCCGCCATCAAGCCCTGTTCAGCTGCATGGCCTGGATGCAGGAGTTCTACACCCTCGCAGGCGCAGATACGGTCCTGCACAAAGCTCCCTTCGGCTTCGACGTGTCGGTCTGGGAGATGTTCTGGCCTCTGACCTCGGGTGCCCGACTGGTCATCGCCAACCCGGGCGATCACCGCGACCCGGTGCGTCTGGTCGAACTGATCCAGAAGCACCAGATCACGACGCTGAACTTCGTGCCCTCGATGCTGCAGGCCTTCCTGGCGTACGAGGGCATCGAGGCAACGACCAAGCTCAAGCACATCATCTGCGGCGGCGAAGCCATGCCTGCGGCCACGCAGAGGGAAGCGCTGCAGCGCCTGAGCGGCGCCACGCTGCAGAACCTGTACGGCCCGACGGAGACGACGATCCACGTGACGCAGTGGACATGCCGGGACGACGGCAGCACGCAAGTGCCGATCGGCCGGCCGATCAGCGACACGCAGGCGTATGTGCTGGACGCAAGCCTGAACGAAGTGCCGGTGGGCGTGGCGGGCGAGCTGTACCTGGGGGGCATCAATCTGGCACGGGGCTACCTGAAGCGACCAGGGCTGACGGCGGAGCGCTTCATCGCAGCGGCCAACGGAAGCAGGCTGTACCGCACGGGCGACCTGGTGCGCTGGAACAACGAAGGGCAGCTGGAGTACCTGGGTCGCATCGACCACCAGGTGAAGGTGCGGGGCTTCCGCATCGAGCTGGGGGAGATCGAGGCGCAGTTGCAGGCGCAGCCCGAAGTGCGCGAAGCGGTGGTCGTTGCCAACGAAGGCCCGGCAGGAGCGAGGCTCGTGGGCTACGTCTCAGGGCAAGGAGTCGATACCGCCACGCTGCGAGAGCGCCTCGCAGAAGCACTGCCCGACTACATGGTGCCCAGCGTCATCGTGGTGCTCGATGCACTGCCACTGAACGCCAACGGCAAGGTAGACCGCAAGGCACTGCCAGCACCGGAGTTCACGAGCGATAGGGCGTATGAAGCACCGGAGGGCGAAGTCGAACAAGCGCTCGCAGCCATCTGGGTCGAGGTGCTGGGCGTCGCCCGCGTGGGCCGCAACGACAACTTCTTCGAACTCGGCGGCGACTCCATCCTCAGCCTCAAGGTGGCGGCGCGCGCTGCCAGGGCCGGCGTGCAACTGAATCCCCGACAGGTTTTTGAACACCAGAGCCTGTCGCGTATCGCCCATGCCATCAGGATCGATCACGCTTCGCAAGCGCCGGCAATTCCCGTACTGACGACAACACAGCGCGCCGACACCCTTGCGCTATCCCACGCGCAGACGCGCCAGTGGTTCCTGTGGCAGCTCGATCCCGCAAGCACCGCGTACCACATCAGCGGCGCACTGAAGCTGGAAGGCAAGCTCGATGTAGAGGCCGTGCGCGCGAGCTTCGAAGCGCTGGTGCAGCGCCACGAGTCCCTGCGCACCGTGTTCCGCTCTGACGCGCAAGGCCTGGCCCGGCAACTCATCCGCGAAGCCGGACCGCTAGACATCGCCATGGTCGATCTCGCGGCGCTGCACACCGGGCAGGAACGCGAAGCGCGCAGCAGGGAAGAAGCCCTGCGCCTGAGCCACACGCCCTTCGACCTGGGCGAAGGCCCGCTGCTGCGCGTAGGCCTGATCCGCCTGGCGCCCGAGGAGCACATGCTCGTCGTGGTGATGCATCACATCGTGTCCGACGGCTGGTCGATGCAGGTCATCGTCGACGAATTCGTGGCGCAGTACAGCGCACACGTGCAGGGCACGGTCACGGCGCTCCCTCCATTGCCGATCCAGTACGCCGACTACGCCGCATGGCAGCGCGACTGGCTCGAAGCCGGCGAGCGCGACCGCCAGCTGGCGTACTGGACGCAGCACATCGGCACCGAGCAGCCCGTGCTGCAACTGCCCACCGACCACGCAAGAAAGGCCGACGGCCGATACAGCGCGGTGCGGCATGGATTCGAACTGCCGGGCGACCTCGTGCAGCGGCTGCACCGGCGCCTGCAGGGCCAGGGCGCGACGCTGTTCATGGGCTTGCTCGCGGGCTTTCAGGTACTGCTCAGCCGCTACACCGGCGAGCCCGACATTCGCGTGGGCGTGCCGATTGCCAACCGCCACCGCGCCGAAACCGAAAGCGTGATCGGCTTCTTCGTCAACACGCAGGTGCTGCGCAACGTGCTCGACGGCCGCGAGAGCCTGAAGCAGGTGCTGATGCGCGCCAAGGAGGCCGCGCTCGGCGCGCAGGCCCACCAGGACCTGCCGTTCGAGCAACTGGTGGAAGCGCTGCAGCCCGAGCGCAGCCTGAGCACCAGCCCGCTGTTCCAGGTCATGTTCAATCACCAGCGTGGCGACCTGAAGGCGCTGCAGAACCTGCCCGGACTCACGCTGACCGAGTGCGACCTGGGTGCGCAGGCTGCTCAGTTCGAACTGACGCTGGAAACCAGCGAGAGTGACGACGGTCGTGTGCGGGTGAATCTGCGCTACGCGGCGGAGCTGTTCGAACCGCAGACCATCGAGCGCATGGCGGGCCACTACCTTGCGGTGCTGTCCGCCCTGGCCGATCACCCCGAACAGCCGGTGGGCGACGTGGCATTGCTGGGCGAAGCCGAGCATGCGCAGCTGGCCGCATGGGGCGCGCGCAAGCAGGCGACTGCAACGAGTGAGCCGATTCATCGGCTGATCGAGAAGCAGGTTCGTGCGCATCCCGAAGCGCCTGCGCTGTCCTTCGGCGAACAGACGCTGAGCTACGCGGAACTCAACGCACAGGCCAACCGCCTCGCACACCGGCTGATCGCCTTGGGCGTGCGGCCCGAGACCAAGGTGGGCATTGCGGTGGAACGCTCCATCGAGATGATGGTGGGCATTCTTGCGATCCTGAAGGCCGGTGGTGCCTACGTGCCGCTGGACCCGGAATATCCGGCCGACCGGCTGGCCTACATGGTCGGCGACAGCGGCATCGCCCTGCTGCTCACGCAGAGCCATCTGCAGGTGCCCGACACCGAAGCGCTGCAGCTGCTGGCGCTCGACACGCTCGACCTGTCCGAAGAGCCATCCCACGATCCGCAGGTCGAACTGCACGGCGAGAACCTCGCCTACGTCATCTATACCTCTGGCTCCACCGGCCGCCCCAAGGGTGCGCAGCTGTGCCACCGCAACGTGAGTCGCCTGCTGAGCGCCACCGATGCATGGTTCGGCTTCGGCGCGGACGACGTCTGGACGATGTTCCACTCCTACGCCTTCGACTTCTCCGTGTGGGAAATCTTCGGCGCGCTGTGCACCGGTGGCAAGCTGGTGGTCGTGCCGTTCTGGGTGAGCCGCTCGCCCGAAGACTTCCTGCAGCTGCTGCGCAAGGAGCGCGTCACGGTGCTCAACCAGACGCCCTCGGCCTTCGGCCAGCTGACCAGTCTGCCCCAGGCCCATGAAGGCGGCCTGGCGCTTCGCACGGTGATCTTCGGCGGCGAAGCGCTGGACCCGCAGCGCCTGCGCGGGTGGATCGAGCACCACGGCGACGACAGCCCGCAGCTGATCAACATGTACGGCATCACCGAGACCACGGTGCACGTGACCTGGCGGCGCATCACCGCTGCGGACGTTGGCGAAGCGCGCAGTCCGGTGGGCATCGCAATCCCGGACCTGGGGCTTCGGGTGCTCGACGGGCAGCTCAACCCGGTGCCGTTGGGCGTGGCGGGCGAGCTGTATGTCTCGGGTGCCGGGTTGGCACGCGGTTACCTGAACCGCGAGGGCCTGACGGCGGAAAGATTCATCGCGGCAGAAGATGGAGAGCGGCTGTACCGCACGGGCGATCTGGTGCGCTGGAACGCGGAGGGCCAACTGGAGTACCTGGGCCGCATCGACCACCAGGTGAAGGTGCGGGGCTTCCGCATCGAGCTGGGCGAGATCGAGGCAGGGTTGCTGGCGCAGCCGGAGGTGCGCGAAACCGTGGTCGTTGCGAACGATGGCCCTGCGGGTACGCGGCTGGTGGGCTACGTGTCGGGACAAGACATCGACACCGCCGTACTGCGCGAGCGTCTCGGCGAGGCGCTGCCCGACTACATGGTGCCCGCGGTGCTGGTGGTGCTCGACGCACTGCCGCTGAACGCGAACGGCAAGGTGGATCGCAAGGCACTGCCGGCGCCGGAGTTCTCGGCAGGCAATGCGTACGAAGCGCCACAGGGCGAGACCGAAGAGAAGCTCGCCGCCATCTGGGCGGAGGTGCTGGGTGTCGAGCGCGTGGGCCGCAACGACAACTTCTTCGAGCTTGGCGGGCACTCGCTGCTTTCCGCGCGGCTCGTGGCGCGCCTTCATGCCGCCATGCAAAGCGAACTCACGATCCGCGACGTCTTCCAGTACCCGACCCTGGCCGCCATGGCCGCCCGGATCGCCGAGGCCCTTCGGGACAGCCCCGTGGTTCAGGCCCTTTCAGAAATCGATTCGCTGATCGACAGCATGGAGACCGTTTGATGGAAACCACAGCAACCCGTCGCATCGCCGAGCGCTTCTCCCGGTTGTCGACCGAGCAGCGCCGCGTGGTGTACGAGGGGATCCGTTCCAAGGGCCTGACGCTCGACCAGTTTCCCATCCTCCCGCGCGAAGACGCGGCGCAGGACCGCTGCCATGTCTCCTACGCGCAGCAGCGCCAGTGGTTCCTTTGGCAGCTCGATCCGCAGAGCACGGCCTATCACATCAGCGACGCGCTCAAGCTCACGGGCGCACTGGACGTGGACGCGGTACGCACGAGCTTCAAGGCCTTGGTGGCGCGCCACGAATCGTTGCGCACGGTGTTTCGCGCCGATGCCGACGGGCTCGCCGAGCAGGTGATTCGCGAAGACGGCGAACTCGACTTCTCGCTGCTCGATCTGAGCCTGGCAGACCCCGACGCCCGCGAGGCGATGGCCCGCGAAGCAGCGCACCGCATCGGCAACACGCCCTTCGACCTGACGCAAGGACCGCTGATGAGGGTGGCGCTGATCCGCCTGGCGCCCGAGGCGCACGTGCTGGTGCTGGTGATGCACCACATCGTCTCGGACGGCGGGTCGCTGCAGATCATCGTGGACGAGTTTGTGGCGCAGTACCGCGCCTGCGTGCAGCACGAAGCGGTGGCGTTGCAGGCAATGCCGATCCAGTACGCCGACTACGCCGTGTGGCAGCGGCACTGGCTGGAAGCCGGCGAACAGGAGCGCCAACTCGCCTACTGGAAGACGCAGCTCGGCGAGACGCAGCCGGTGCTGCAACTGCCGCTCGACCGCGCCCGAAGGCCCGATGCCCGCTATGGCGCGGCCGCCTATCGGGTCGAGTTGCCCGTGTCGCTGGTTCAAGGCCTGCAGAAGCGGGCCCGGAGCCAGGGGGGCACGGTGTTCATGGTGCTGCTGGCCGGCTTCCAGGTGCTGCTCGGTCGCCACAGCGGCCAGCAAGACATTCGCGTGGGCGTGCCGATTGCGAATCGCCATCGTGTGGAGACTGAAGGCGTCGTCGGCTTTTTCGTCAACACGCAGGTGCTGCGCGCCGTGGTGGACAACCGCACCAGCCTGCTGCAGGTGCTGGCACAGGCGCACGAGGCGGCACTGGGCGCGCAGATGCACCAGGACCTGCCATTCGAGCAATTGGTCGAGGCACTGCAGCCCGAGCGCATTCCGGGAATCCAGCCGCTGTTCCAGGTGCTGTTCAATCATCAGCGCGCGGATTTCTCGGGGCTGGAGGGGTTGCCGGGGCTTGCGCTGGAGCCCTACGACCTGGGCGCCCAGGCCGCGCAGTTCGAGCTGATGCTGGTCACCGACGAGAGCCCCGACGGCCGGCTGCATGCGAAGTTCAGCTATGCGGCGGAGCTGTTCGATGCCTCGACCATCGAGCGCATGGCCGGCCATTACCTTGCGGTGCTGCAGGCACTGGCGGACCACCCCGAACAGGCCGTGGGCGAGGTGGCGTTGTTGAGCGAAGCCGAACGCACGCAGCTCGCGGCCTGGGGCGCCAATACGCAAAGCTTTCCGGATGCGACGCCGGTGCACCGGCTGATCGAGCGGCAGGCCGCGGAGCAGCCCGAAGCGGCAGCGCTGGTGTTCGGCGACGAGATGCTGAGCTACGGCGAACTCAATGCCAGGGCCAATCGTCTTGCGCACCACCTGATCGCGCTGGGCGTCAAGGCGGAGACGAAGGTGGGGATCGCGGTGGAGCGTTCCATGGAGACGGTGGTGGGTCTGCTGGGCATCCTCAAGGCCGGCGGCGCTTATGTTCCGATGGACCCGGAGTACCCCGCGGAGCGGCTGGCCTACATGGCGCAGGACAGCGGCGTTGCGCTGCTGCTGACGCAAAGCCATCTGCAGTCGCAGGTGCCGGGTGCCGAGGGATTGCGCGTGCTGGCGCTCGACACGCTGGACCTGGACGCACAGCCCGCAAGCGACCCGCAGGTCACGCTGCACGGCGAGAACCTCGCCTACGTGATCTACACCTCGGGCTCCACCGGCAGGCCCAAGGGCGCGCAGATGAGCCATCGCAACGTGACGCGGCTGCTCGGCGCAACCGATGGCTGGTTCCGGTTCGGCCGGCAAGACACCTGGACCCTTTTCCATTCCTATGCCTTCGATTTCTCGGTGTGGGAAATCTTCGGCGCGCTGTGCACCGGCGGCAAGCTGGTCATCGTGCCGTTCTGGGTCAGCCGGTCGCCCGAAGACTTCCTGCAACTGCTGCGGGCGCAGCAGGTGACGGTGCTCAACCAGACGCCTTCGGCGTTCGGCCAGTTGATCAGCCTGCCGCAGGCCTACGAGGCTGGCCAGGAGCGCCTGGCGCTGCGCGCGGTGATCTTCGGCGGAGAGGCCCTGGACCCGCAGCGGCTGCGCCAGTGGATTGAACACCATGGAGACGAAAGCCCGCAGCTGGTCAACATGTACGGGATCACCGAGACGACGGTGCATGTGACCTACCGCCGGATCACGAAGGCGGACCTGGGCCGGCAGCGCAGTCCGGTCGGCCTTGCCATTCCGGACCTCGGGCTGCGGGTACTCGATGCGCATCTGAACCCGGTGCCGGTCGGCGTGGCCGGCGAGTTGCATGTCTTCGGCGCCGGCCTCGCGCGCGGCTATCTGCACAGGGCCAGCCTGACGTCGGAACGCTTCGTCGCCGGAGCGAGCGGAGAGCGGCTGTACCGCACGGGCGACCTGGTGCGGTGGAACAACGAGGGCCAACTGGAGTACCTGGGCCGCATCGACCACCAGGTGAAGGTGCGGGGCTTCCGCATCGAGCTGGGGGAGATCGAGGCGCAGCTGCTGGCGCTGCCCGAAGTGCGCGAGGCGGTGGTGGTGGCCGACGAAGGCCCCGCCGGCACGAGGCTGGTGGGTTACGTATCGCCGCATGCCGGCCACGCGATCGACGTTGCGCAGCTGAAGGAGCAACTGGGTCAGGCGCTGCCCGACTACATGGTCCCCGCGGCAATCGTCGTGCTGGAAGGATTGCCGCTCAACACGAACGGGAAGGTAGACCGCAAGGCGCTGCCGGCCGCGGAATTCACGAGCGAGCAGGCGTACGAAGCGCCCGAGGGCGAGGTGGAAGAGAAGCTCGCGGCGATCTGGGCCGAGGTGCTGGGCGTGGCGCGCGTGGGGCGGCAGGACAGCTTCTTCGAACTCGGCGGCCATTCGCTGCTGGCGCTGCGGCTGTTGGAGCGCATGCGCGCCCAAGGCTGGGCGGCACAGGTGCGCACGCTGTTCCAGCAGCCCCGGCTCGGCGCCTTCGCGCAGGCGCTGGCGCAGGAGCCGGTGCGGCGGGAAGTGATTGTTCCGCCCAACGGAATTCCGGCGGATTGCCGGGCGATCCAGCCAGAGATGCTGACGCTGTTGGCGCTGGATGCGCGGCAGATCGCGCGCATCGAGGCGGCGGTTCCGGGCGGGGCTGCCAACATACAAGACATCTATCCGCTGGTGCCGATGCAGGAGGGAATGCTCTTCCACCACATGCTGCAGACCGAGGGCGATGCGTACATCACGCTGAACCGCCTGAGTTTCGAGAGCCGCGAAAGACTCGAGCATTTCGTCGCCAGCTTCAACGAAGTGATCGCACGCCATGACATCCTGCGAACGGCCGTGATGTGGGAAGACCTGCCCGAGCCGGTGCAGGTGGTGCATCGCAAGGCGTTGCTCGAGCTCCAGTGGCTGGCAGATGCCGGGCCGGGCGGTGCGAGCGCGGCCGTGCGGCTCGATGCGCACGTCGACCCGGCCCGCTACCGCATCGACGTGCGCAAGGCGCCGATGCTCAGGGCCATTGCGGCTCACGACACAGACAACGGCCGCTGGCTTCTTCAACTGGCGAACCATCACCTGGTGGTGGACCACACCACGCTGGAGCTGGTCGTCGAGGAAATCGCGCTGATCCAGCAAGGGCGAAAGGCCAAGCTGTCGACACCCGTGCCGTTCCGGCGCTTCGTCGGGCAGGCCAGGCTGGACGTGAGCCAGGCCGAGCACAAGGCCTTCTTCAGCCGGATGCTCGCCGATGTGGAGGAGCCGACAGCGCCCTTCGGCCTGCTCGACGTGCAAGGCGATGGCACCCGCGTGCGGGAAACCTCGCTCGCGCTGGATGGCCAACTCGCATCGCAGGTCAGGCGCCAGGCGCAGAGACATGGCGTGAGCGCCGCGGCGCTGTTCCACCTGGCCTGGGCGCTGGTGCTGAGCAAGACCACGGGCAGGGACGACGTGGTGTTCGGCACCGTGCTGTTCGGCCGCATGCAGGGCGGCGCGAATGCCGACCGGGCGCTGGGCATGTTCATCAACACGCTGCCCGTGCGCGTTCGGCTGGGAACGCAAGGCGTGCAGGCGTGCGTGCGCCAGACGCATGCGGCGCTGATCGAGCTGATGCATCACGAATACGCCAGCCTGTCGCTGGCCCAGCGCTGCAGCGGACTGCCGGAGCGGATGCCACTGTTCACGGCGCTGCTGAACTACCGCTACGGCGCGCAGCAGGGCAAGGCGGCGCAGAAGGGCCCGCTCTGGGAGGGCATGGAGGTTCTCGGCAGCAGGGAGCGCACCAACTACCCGATCGAGATGTCGGTGGACGACCTGGGCGAGGGCTTCGGGTTGGTCGCGCAGATTCACGAGGCCGTGGATGCCGGGCGCGTGTGCGGGCTAATGGTTGCCGCTGTCGAGGCCGTCGTACAGGGCCTGTCGCTGCAGCCCGACTGGCCGGTCTGCGAACTCGGGGTGATGTCCGATGGCGAGCAGCGCCAGCTTGCCGCGTGGGGTGAAAACTCCGTGCGGTATGCAGGAGACGTGCCGGTGCATCGGCTGATCGAGCGTCAGGTCGCGGCACATCGCGACGCTGTGGCGCTGGTCTTCGGCGACGAGATGCTGAGCTACGGCGAACTCAATGTGCGAGCCAACCGCCTCGCGCACCATCTGATCGCCCTGGGCGTGAAGCCGGAGACGAAGGTGGGGATTGCGGTGGAGCGCTCCATCGACATGGTGGTCGGCGTCCTCGCGATCCTGAAGGCTGGCGGTGCATATGTGCCGCTGGACCCGGAGTACCCGGTGGACCGGTTGGCCTACATGGTGGCCGACAGCGGCATCGCGCTGCTGCTCACGCAGAGCCACCTGAGAGCCCTGGTGCCGGGCACCGAGGCGCTGCAGGTGCTGGCGCTGGACACGCTGGACACCGGTGGCCATTCCGATGCGGACCCGCAGGTCGCGCTCGGCGGCGAGAACCTGGCCTACGTCATCTACACCTCCGGCTCCACGGGAAAACCGAAGGGCGTGATGGTGCGGCACCTGTCGCTCAGCCACTTCATGCTGAGCATGAAAGACGCACCCGGCATGACGCAGGACGACGTGCTGGTCGCGGTCACGTCCCTGTCGTTCGACATCGCGGCCCTGGAGCTGTATCTGCCGTTGCTCAGCGGCGCGCGCCTCGTGCTGGCATCGAGGGATGTGGTGCGAAGCGGCAGTGCGCTCGGGAAACTGATGGATGACTGCGGCGCCACGGTGCTTCAGTCCACGCCCGCGGGCTGGCGGCTTTTGCGGGCCACCGGATGGAATGGTGGCCGGCTTGCGAACTTCAAGGGCCTGTGCGGTGGAGAAGCGCTGCAGGAGGACCTTGCAGAAGACCTGCGGGCGATCGGTGTCGAGCTCTGGAACATGTACGGCCCCACCGAAACGACCATCTGGTCGACGGCGGTCGAGGTTCGCGGCAGGCCTCGCATCGGCGGACCGATTGCGGCCACAACGCTCCACGTGCTGGACGGATTCCTGAACCCGACACCGGTAGGTGTGCCAGGCGAACTGTTCCTGGGCGGTATCGGCCTGGCGCGCGGCTACTTCCAGCGCGCGGGCCTGACGTCCGAGCGCTTCATTGCGGCGAAAGACGGTCAGCGGCTGTACCGCACGGGCGACCTGGTGCGCTGGAACGCCGAGGGGCAGCTGGAGTACCTGGGCCGCATCGACCACCAGGTGAAGGTGCGGGGCTTCCGCATCGAGCTGGGGGAGATCGAGGCGCAGCTGCTGGCGCAGCCCGAAGTGCGCGAGGCCGTGGTGGTGGCGCGCGAAAGCGCGAGTGGCGCATCCCTGGTCGCCTACATCGCATTGCAGGCGGAACAAGCGATGGGGACGGCGATGGAGACGGCGATGCTGCGCGACCGGCTCGCGGTGGTGTTGCCCGACTACATGGTGCCGGCCGCCATCGTCGTGCTCGACCGCCTGCCCTTGAACAGCAACGGCAAGGTCGATCGCAAGGCACTGCCGGAGGCAGAGTTCACGAGTGACCGTGCATACGAGGCGCCCGAGGGCGAGGTGGAACAAAAGCTGGCCGCGATCTGGGTCGAGGTGCTGGGCGTCGCACGCGTGGGGCGGCATGACAGCTTCTTCGAGCTCGGCGGGCACTCCCTGCTGGCCGCACAACTTGCGTCGAGGGCGCGCGTCGACGGCGGCTTCGAGTTGCCGTTGCGCAAGATATTCGAGCACCCGGTGCTTCGCGACCTCGCGAATGTCGCCCGGCAGACGAGGCACGGCACCCCGTTGTCCAGCCGGGCACCGGTGCTGCAACCGGTCGAGCGTGTGGCCGACATGAAGCTCTCGCCTGCGCAACAGCGCTTGTGGCTGGTGAACCGGCTGTCGGACGGATCGACCGGCAAGCACTCGGCCTACAACATTTCAGCGGCGCTGCGGTTGTCGGGAGCACTCGATGTCGATCTGGTCCGGGCCACGCTCGATGCCATCGTGCAGCGACACGAAGTGCTGCGGACCTGCTTCCCCGAGAACGACGACGGAGATCCGGTGGCGCGCATCGCGCCAGAGAGCGACCTCGTCGTTCCGTTGACGGATATTTCGCACTTGTCGGGCGAGTTCCGGGAGGCAGCGATGAACGACGCGCTCGCCGCGCATGCGGGCACTGCGTTCGACCTGACCACCCGCCCAGCCTTCGCGGCGGCCGTGCTGCGCTTGCAGCCCGAGGAGCATGTGCTGCTGCTGTGCGTGCATCACATCGTGTTTGACGGTTGGTCGGAAGCCGTCTTCATCCAGGACTTCATGGCCCTGTATGCAGCGCTGCGGGAGGGACGGGCTTCGCCCCTTGCACCGCTCGCGATCCAGTACGCGGACTACGCAGATTGGCACCACCGCAAGCTCGCGCAGAACCTTGCGCAAGACACCGCCTTCTGGCGCGACTACCTCGATGCCGCCCCCGCCGTTTCCACACTCAAACCCGATCGCACCCGGCCCCCCGTGGCTTCGGTGGCGGGCGACACGGTCGGCATCGACATCGGGCGCGAACTCGCGCAGGCGCTGCAGGGCCTGGCGCGGGAGCAGAAGACTTCGCTCTACGTGCTGCTGCTGTCGGCCGTCCTGCTCGTGCTGCACCGGCAGGCCGCATCGGACGACCTGGTGGTCGGCACCGACGTTGCAGGGCGTGACCATCCGGCGCTCGAAGACCTGATCGGCTTCTTTGTCAGCGTGGTGCCGCTGCGTTCCCGGCTCTTGCCCGCGCTGCCATTCGTGCAGTGGCTCTCGACGGTCAAGGAGAGCACGCTGTCGGCCTTCGAGCACCAGGACGTGCCTTTCGACCAGATCGTCGAGCTGGTCGGCGCGCCCCGCAGCCGCCAGCACAACCCGCTGGTGCAGGTGCTGTTCGTCATGCAGAACATGCCCGAAGAACGCTTCGAGATCCCGGGCGTCGTCATCGAGCCGATCGCGAAACCCGTGACTACATCGAAGTTCGATCTCGCGGTCTTCGTGAGCGAGAACGAAAGCGGCCTGCGGGCCGAGTGGACCTTTGCCTCCAGCCTGTACCTGCGCGAAACCATCGAACGCGCATCTGCCGCGTGGCGCGATCTCCTGCAGCAGGTTGTCGCGACACCCAAGGGCGTGCTGGAGAGTTTCGTCATTCAATCCAACCCGGAAAGAAAAATCATGTCATCTACTTCGCCTGCGCTGGGCAAACTGCAGAAGCTCAAGAAATTCGCGGACAAAGACCGCGACATCCAGGCGGCACCGCGCTCGCTCGTGCGCACGTCCTTCCTGTCGGACCAACGGGCTTTCCCGTTGGTCATCGAGGCCACGAGCAGCGACATCGACGCGGTGGCATGGGCCCGGGAACAGCGTGACTACATCGAGGCCAGCCTGCGCAAGCACGGCGGCATTCTGCTGCGCAATTTCGGCCTGCGTACGCCGCAGGAATTCGAGGCTTTTGCAGAAGTGATCGAGCCCGAGCTCTACGGCGGCTACGGCGATCTGCCGAAGAAGGAAGGCGGGCGCAACACCTATCGCTCGACGCCGTACCCCGAGCGCCAGATGATCCTGTATCACAACGAGAGTTCGCACCTCGACCGCTGGCCGCGCAAGCAGTGGTTCTTCTGCGAGCAGCCTTCGCCCGTGGGCGGCGCCACGCCCATCGTCGATTGCCGCGAGATGCTGCGCCACCTGCCGGCCGACATGGTGGCCGAGTTCGAGCGCAAGGAACTGCTGTACGTGCGCACCTTCGTGCCCCGGTTCGATGTGAGCTGGCAGGACTTCTTCAAGACCGACAGCAAGGCGGAGGTCGAGGCGCGTCTCGCACTGGCCGGCACCGCCTGGCGCTGGCTGGACGAGGAAACCCTGCAGACCCGTACCCGTTGCCCGGCGGTGATCACGCACCCAGTCACGGGCGAGCGTGTTTTCTTCAACCAGATCCAGCTGCACCACGTGAGTTGCCTGGAGGCGGACGTGCGCGAAGACCTGCTGGTCATGGCCGGTGGACTGGATCGCCTGCCGCGGCACGTGACCTATGGCGACGGTACGCCGATCGATGACGAGACGATGGCGATCGTCGGCCGTGCCTACGAGGCTTGCGCCGTGCGCTTCGACTGGCGTCAGGGCGATGTGGTGATGCTCGACAACATGCTCGCGGCACACGCGCGGGACCCGTACGAGGGGCCGCGCAAGATCGTGGTCGCCATGGGCGCGATGTTCGACCGCGCTGCGCTTGCGCAAGCTTCCGCAGCGGATGCGAAGGTGGGCGGCGCTGCCCAGCAACCCGTTGTGTCCGAGGGTTGAAGCCATGGCTGCCATCCTTGAAACCACGAGTTCCGCTTTGCCGCTCAGTCCGGAGCAGCGTGCCATCTGGGCCCAGCATGGGGAACAGGCCGCGACCGGCGCGCCCAAGCTCGTGCTGCTGGCCGATCTCGACGGCGAGCTCGATGCGGCGCGCCTGCAGGCTGCGGTGCAGTCGGTGGTGCAGACCCATGTGGCCCTGCGCTCGGCTGTGTTGCAGGTTCCCGGCTTCCGGGGCCTGCGGCAACAGGCACTCGATACGGTGGCCGCGCCGGGCTTTAAAAAAATCGACCTTCGCGGCAACGCCGACAGCGCGGCCGCGCTGGCCGACTGGATCGCCGTGTGCACGGAAGAGCCGCTGGATGTCGCGAGTGGCGCGCTGCTGCGCATCGGAATCGCCCGGCTCGGAGAAACACGGCACAAGCTCGTGTTGGTTGCCAGCGTGCTCGCCGCGGACAAGGGCAGCCTGCAGGGCTTGCTGGATCAGATTGCCACGGCTTACCTAACAGGGCAGGCCGTCGATGCAGACGAGGTCTTCCAGTACGCGCAGTTCGTCGAATGGCGCCAGGACCTCGACAGCGACGACGAAGCGGCCGACGGGCGTGGCTACTGGCATGCCTACATCGACCGCGCCGACATGCCGCAGGCACCGCGCCTGAACACCCGGGTGGACGGAGAGTGCGAAGGCACACCGACTCGCATCAGCCTCGCCCTTCCTCTTGATGCGGCGCTCGCCGCCCGCATGCAGGGCGTGGCCGGGCAACTCGGGTGCGGCACCGACTTGCTGCTGCAGGCCGTTTGGTGGCTGCTCCTGGCCCGGCTGACGGGTCACCGGCCGTTCGTTGCCGGCTGGCAGAACGATTGCCGGCGCAACTACGAAGTGATGCAGGGAGCAGTGGGCGTTTTCGAGAAGATCTTGCCCGTGGTCGTGGACGTTGCGCCTGAAGAGCGTTTCTCCGACTGGATCGGGCGCCTGGGCAAAACGGTCGAGGCGCATACCGAGGCACAGGAGTACTGGGCGATCGACGCGCCGCCGATCTCCGCGCACCTCGACGTGGGCTTCGGTTTCGACGAGGCGCCGGTGCGGTCGCACGGCGCCATGGCTTGGTGTGTGGACACCGCACCCGGGCCGCAGCCTTGTTTTGAACTGGCCCTGCAGGTCGGCCAGGCCGGGCACGCGTTCACGCTGTCCGTGCATGCGGACGCATCGCGCTATTCACCGCAGGCCGTGGAGCGGTTGCTGTGGCAGTACGGCACGTTGCTCGAAGATGCCGTGGCGCAGCCTCGCGCGCCGGTTGGCAGCCTCGCGCTGGTCGGTTCGCGCGAGCGCGAATTGCTGTTGCTCGCAGCCCGTGGCGAGGAGGCGGATTTCGGAACCCTCACGCTGGCCGAACAGGTCGCCGGCTGGGCGCAGACGACGCCGGACGCGCCCGCGCTGGAGGCAGGCGATGTGCTTCTGAGCTATCGCGAATTCGATGCGCGAATCAACCAGATGGCGCACTGGCTGCAGGCCCGGGGCGCCACGGCCGGAACGCTGGTGGCGCTCAACCTTCCGCGGTCGGCCGACTTGCTGGTGGCGATGTTCGCTAGCTGGCGCATCGGGGCGGGCTACCTGCCGCTGGACCCTGAGTGGCCCGCTGCACGCCGCCAGGCCGTGCTGGAAGACGCCGTGCCGTCGCTCGTGCTCCATGCCATCGGGTCGGCTTCGCCCGGCGATGCGCCGTGGCGGCAGGCATCGCTGAGTGAGATGGATCTAGACGGTGTTGCCGACAGCGCACCGGCACACCAGTCTGCGATGCGGGACCTGGCCTATGTGCTCTACACCTCGGGTTCGACGGGAACGCCCAAGGGCGTGGTCATCGAGCAGGGGCAATTGCTCAATTACGTGGCGGCGGTGTCGTCGGCCATGGACTTGGGTCGCTGCCGTCGCTGGGCGCTCACCAGCTCAGTCGTTGCGGACCTGGGCAACACGGCGCTCTTCGGTGCGTTCCACAACGGCGCTTGCCTCGTCGTGGCGGGCCCCGGCGACGTGAAGGACGCACGCGCTTTCGCGGGCTTCATGCGCGAGCGTCGGATCGACGCACTCAAGATGGTGCCCTCCCATCTGGAGGCCTTGCTCGAGGACGATGCACCGAAGCTGCCCGGCACGCTGGTGCTGGGCGGCGAGGCCGCGCCGCGCTCGCTCGTCGAGCGCATCGCCCGGCTTGCACCGGAGACCGTGGTCTACAACCACTACGGCCCCACGGAAACGACGGTGGGTGTGATGGTGCATCGTGTGCCGGCAGACGGGGCCGCGTCTTCGGTGCTGCCGCTGTCGCGCGTGCTGGCGAACAACCGCATCCATGTACTGGATGAGGCCTTGCACGTGGTGCCGAGCGGTGCGCTGGGAGCGGTGTATGTCGGCGGTGCGCAGCTGTGCCGCGGCTATCTGAACCGGGAGGTGGAAGGCGCTTTCGTGGCCGATCCATTCCAGCCGGGGCAAAAGCTCTACCGCACGGGCGACCTGGCTTGCGTGCTGCCCGAGGGGGGCATTCGCCTGGCAGGGCGGGCTGACGACCAGATCAAGATCCGGGGCTTTCGTGTCGAGCCGGCCGAGGTGGAGGCGGTGTTGCTGTCGCAACCCGGCGTACGGCAGGCCGTGGTGCTGGCGGTGCCGGGTGGTGGAGGCGACGCCGAACTCCGGGCCTTCGTCGTGGCAGACGAGGTGCTCGCATCGGAGGCCGACCGTTCGGCGCTGACCGGGCGGCTGGGCATGCTGCTGCCCGCGCACATGGTGCCCGCACGCTGCACCTTCGTTGCGGAGTTCGCGCGACTGCCGAACGGAAAAATCGACCGCCAGTCGTTGCTGTCCGCAGCAAGGGTCGATGACCGGAAGCCGGTGGCAACGGCCCCGCGCGACGCGCTCGAATCGGTGCTGGCGCAGTGCATGGCCAGCCTCGTTCAGCGCGACGTTATCGGCGTGGAAGACGACTTCTTCGAACTGGGCGGGCATTCGCTGCTCGTGATCAAGCTGGTGGCGCGCATCCGCAAGCTGCTGCGACTCGATATTGCGCCGGGGCTGGTGTTCGACCATCCCACCGTCGCCACGCTGGCGGCGGCGCTTCGCGCGCTGGAAGGGCAGGACGTCGAGCGAATGGAAGCGTTGGCGCACACGCACGAGAAAGCTCGCCTCAAGGATGCGGTTGCCGGGTGAATGCCGGCTTGCAAGGACACAGGATCGGTTTGATATGCAGGATGGAACAGTGATGAACAGCACCCATGCGGCGCAGCGGATTTCGGCAGAAGACGAATGGGCGGAGGACGACGACGAAATCCGCCATCGCGTGTCGAACGGCGACGAGGTGCCGTTGTCGCATGCGCAGGAGCAGCTCTGGTTCCTGCAGAGCCTGGAGCCGGGGCTGACGGCCTACAACCTGCCGAGGATGCTCCGCCTGCAGGGCCCGCTGGATGCGGATGCGCTCGAGCGGGCGTTCCAGGCCGTGATCGATCGCCACGGCATCCTGCGTACCCGCTTCCTCGAGAAAGACGGCGTTCCCATGCAGCAGATGGTGCGGGACGTGGCGTTCGTGCTGGAGCGGTTCGACCTGTCCCTGGAGTCCGGGGCCGTGCGACAGGCGCGTGTCGATGCGCTGGCGAGCGAGACGGCCCTGCACGTGTTCGACCTCGGCGCCGCGCCTGCACTGGTGGCGAGGTTGATCCGGCTGTCGGACGAAGAGCATGTGCTGGCGGTCTGCCTGCATCACATCGTGTCGGATGCCTGGTCCAACCCCATCCTCGCGGCGGACCTTGCTTCGGCCTACCGCCTGGCATTGGCCGCGGGCGCGGGCGTTCGGTTGCCGGCCTTGCCGGTTCAGTATGCCGACTACGCACTGTGGCAGCGGGAACGCTTGCAGGGTGAAGCCCTGGCGACGCAGCTGAACTACTGGAACACGCATCTGGGGGCCGATGTGCCGCCGCTGGAACTGCCACTGGACGGGGTTCGTTCCTCGCGGCAGACCTTCAACGGCGCCGTGCATCGCTTCGAGCTGGAGCCCGCACTCGCAATGGCGTTGCAGAAGTTCTGCCGCGCGGAAAAGTGCACGCCCTTCGTGGTCCTGCTCGCGACGTGGCAGATGCTGCTGGGCTGGTACAGCGGCCAGAACGACTTTGCCGTCGGCGTGGCCAATGCCGGTCGTCATCGCGATGAGGTACGCGATCTGGTGGGGTTTTTCATCACGACCCAGGTGTTTCGCGCGCGGCTGGAGCCGCGCGCCACGTTGCTCGAAATCTGCCGACGGGTGCGGCGCGATTCGTTGTCCGCGCTGGAGCATGCGGACCTTCCCCTCAAGGCGCTGCTGGCCAGCCGCAACGTGAAGCGCGACGCGTCGCGCAATCCGTTGTTCCAGGTGATGTTCGGCGTGCAGATGGGCGACAGCGCTGCCGGCCTCGCGTTCGGTGACGCGCGCACGGAGGAGATCGGTGCTCGCAATGCGAGTGCCAAGTTCGACCTGTCGTTGGATTTCTTCATCGAACCGACGCGGGCGCACGCGCAGATCGAATACAACACGGGCCTTTTCGGCGAGGCGACCGTGGCGCGGCTGGCAGGCTGGTACGTGCGCCTGCTCGAGGCATTGACGGTCGATCCGGGGCAGGCCTTTTCGGGTGTGGATCTTTGCAGCGCGGCGGAGCGCGCGCAACTCGTGGCGTGGGGTGTGAACACGCAGCGCCATGAAAACGCAACGCCGGTGCATCGGCTGATCGAACGGCAAGTTCAACGAACTCCGGATGCGCCGGCCTTGAGCTTCGGCGAAGAGACGCTGAGCTACGCGCAGCTCAACGCGAGGGCGAACCGCCTCGCACACCATCTGATTGGCCTTGGCGTAAGGCCCGAGGCGAAGGTGGGTATCGCGGTGGAGCGCTCCATCGAGATGGTGGTGGGGATCCTGGCGATCCTGAAGGCAGGCGGTGCGTACGTGCCGCTGGACCCGGAGTACCCGGCGGAGCGGCTGGCCTACATGGTGGCCGACAGCGGCATCGGGCTGGTTCTGACGCAGGGCCATCTCGCCGTGCCGGGCACCGAGGCTGTGCAGGTGCTGTCGTTCGACATGCTGAACATCGGCGCTGAATCCGAGGCCGATCCGCAGATTGCGTTGAGCGGCGAGAACCTCGCCTACGTCATCTACACCTCCGGCTCCACCGGCAAGCCGAAGGGCGCAGCCAACCGTCACGACGCCTTGTACAACCGCCTTGCCTGGATGCAGCAAGCCTACGCACTCGGCGCCAACGACACGGTGCTGCAGAAGACTCCCTTCAGCTTCGACGTGTCGGTATGGGAGTTTCTCTGGCCCTTGATGTTTGGCGCCCGCCTGGCGGTTGCTCTTCCGGGCGACCACCGCGACCCGGCACGTTTGCGAACTTTGATCGGGCAGCACCGGGTCACGATCCTGCACTTCGTGCCCTCGATGCTGCAGGCCTTCTTGGCCCACGAGGGCATCGAGGCCTGCACCAGTCTGCGGCGCATTGTGTGCAGTGGCGAGGCCCTGTCGGCCGAAGCACAGAACGAAGTGTTCAGGCGGCTGCCGCAGGCAGTGCTCTGCAATCTCTATGGCCCGACCGAGGCAGCGATCGACGTGACGCACTGGACCTGCCGGGACGACGGGCGCAGCCAGGTGCCGATCGGACGACCCATCAGCGACACCCAGGCGTATGTGCTGGATGCGCAACTCAACCAGGTAGCTGCAGGAGCGGCGGGAGAGTTGTACCTGGGCGGGGTCAACCTTGCGCGCGGCTATCTCAACAGGGCAGGCCTTACCGCAGAACGCTTTATTGCGGCGGAAGATGGAGCCCGGCTGTACCGCACGGGCGACCTCGTGCGCTGGAACGCAGAAGGCCAACTGGAGTACCTGGGGCGCATCGATCACCAGGTGAAGGTGCGGGGCTTCCGCATCGAGCTCGGCGAGATCGAGGCGCAACTCCTGGCGCAGCCCGAAGTGCGCGAAGCGGTGGTGGTGGCACGAGATGCCGCAAGCGGAGCCCGACTGGTGGGCTATGTCTCTGCCCACGCCGGGCAGGCCATCGAGACAACCGTGTTGCGTGAACGTCTTGCCGGGACGCTGCCGGACTACATGGTGCCGGCGGCGCTGGTGGTGCTGGATACATTGCCGCTGAACGCCAATGGCAAGGTCGACCGCAAGGCGTTGCCGGCGCCGGAGTTCGGCGAGGCCCGGGCAGGCGAAGAGCCACAGGGGCTGGTGGAGGGCGCGCTGGCGGCGATCTGGGGGCAGGTGCTGGGTGTGCCGCACGTGGGACGCCACGACAACTTCTTCGAGCTCGGTGGGGATTCCCTTGTCGCGCTCAGGCTGCTGGCCAGGATCAACAAGTCCCGTGCGGTGGGTGTGAAGATCACCCTGCAGGACCTGCTTCAGAAACAGACGATCGCCAGGCTGGTTGCACAGCTGGAGATCGGAGCGACTCCGCAGCCCGTTCAGTTGCTGAACGCATATGCCGGGCCGGCAGAAGCAATGCCGCTCTTCTGCGTGCCGCCCGGGCTGCGACACCCGGTCGACTATCGGCCGATGGCGCGCTACCTGGAAGACTCGCGTGCCGTCTACGGCCTGAGCTACACGGACGACATCACCGGGCTGGAATCCATCGGGCAGATGGCCCGGTACTACGTCGATCTCATCCGCAAGACGAGGCTGCAGGGTGCCGTTGGCATCGTCGGCTGGTCACTGGGAGCGGTTGTTGCTGTGCATGTCGCCAGCCTGCTGGAGCAGGAGGGCGTGGAGGTCGCCTTCCTCGGCATGGTCGACAGCTTCCTGCTGGACGAGAGCTTCGATCCGGATGGCTGGTACCAGGATTTCAGGGACTTCGTTCTGGACACCGCGAACGGCAGCATGGGCCGCGAAGCCGTCGACGCGATGCTCGACAGGTTCGAACCGATCCGCTCGGGATCGGACGAGACCGTGTGCGAGGCTGTCGAAGAAATCGTGGCTGCGGCCGGCATGAGCATGAAGACGGCCGACATCGTCCAGGGGATCGTTGCAACCCGGCGCATGAACGCGATCACGGAAAAGATCGCCGCATTCCCGCGCTTGAACGTGGCGCCGCATTTCTGGTGGAAGAAGGGGAGAGCGGCTGCAGAGAAGACCGCGCTCCTGTCGCAGTTCGACGGCGAAGCGCGTGCTTCAGTCGAAGTGGATGCCGACCATCAGGGCATCGTGCGCAACGCTGCGATGTTGAGCCATCTGCATGCGGCCATGTGCGATGCGCAGCGCAGGGAGACAGCGGGCGCGCGCTGACGGATTGATGGATGGGGCCTTGCCCCCCGCATTCACGCGGGGGGCAAGGTAGGGGCAAGGTAGATCAGAACTTGTACCGGGCGGTCAGGGTCGCCGCGCGGAGGGTGCCCTGGTAGCACTCGCCGTGGTAGCAGATCGAGTTGTACTTCTTGTTCGCCAGGTTGGAGACGTTGAGCGCGAAGCGCCACGGACCGGTTTCGTAGTGCACGGCCGCATCGAAGAGCGTCACGCCGCGTTCGAACGTGGTGTTGTGCTCGTCGTTCTGGCGTTTGCCGATGTAGCGCACGCCGCCGCCGAAGCCCAGGCCGTTGCCCAGGGTGTAGTCGAGCCACACCGAGGCGGACTGCTTGGGCACGAGCGGCGGGATCTTGCCGATTTCATCCGGATCGGCGCTGGCGAGCACCTTCATGTCCAGCCAGGTGTAGGCCGCAGCGATGTTCAGGCCGGGTGCGAGTTCGCCCTTGGCCTCCAGCTCGATGCCGCGTGAGCGCTGCTTGCCGATCTGGCGCCCCTCGGAGGTCGCCGGGTCGTAGGTGACCACGTTGGTCTTGCGCAGGTCGAAAGCCGCGGCGGTGAACAGGGTGCGCGTGCCTTCGGGCTGGAACTTGACGCCGACCTCGACCTGCTTGCCGCGGCTGGGATCGAAGGGCTGGTTGTTCGCGTCGACGCCGCTGTTGGGCAGGAAGGACGTGGTGTAGCTCATGTAGGGCGCCCAGCCGTTGCCGAGCAGGTAGGTGAGGCCTGCCCGGCCGCTGAACGCACTGTCCGATTTCCGGGTGAAGGTCTCGCTCAGGTAGTTGCTGGTGCTCTGGCGTACCTGATCCTGGCGGCCACCGACGGTGAGGACCCATTTGTCGCCGAACTTGATCTGGTCCTGGGCGTATATGCCGATCTGGCGCGTCGACTGCGACAGATCGGTCACCGGGATGGTGGGGGTCGCCACGGCCTGGCCGTAGACGGGTGCGAGCACGTCGAGGTCTGGTGCCGCGCCGCGGAAACGCCGCTGCTTGCCGTTCTGGTCGGTGTAGTCGAAACCGAGCAGCACCGTGTGCTGGACGGAGCCGTATTGCAGCTTGCCCTGCACGTTGGTGTCGAGCGTCGCCAGGTTCACGGGGTCGTTCCAGCTTCTGGCAACGCGGGAGAGCGTGTGCAGGTCATCGCCGAGCGAGCCGGCCCAGACCGCTCGCCTGTTCAAGTCAATCCTGCTGTAGCGGAAGTTCTGGCGAAGGGTCCAGGTGTCGTTCAGGGCCGTTTCGAAGCGGTAGCCGATGGCGGCCTGTTTCTGCTTGAGCTGGCCGAAGCTGTAGTCGCCCACCTTCACGGGGTAGAGAACGTAGTCCTGGGTGAGGTAGTACGGGTCTTCAGCCGTGTTGTTCTTGAGGTACTCCGCAAAGACGGTCAACGAGGTCGTTGCATTGGGCTGCCAGCGCACGGAAGGCGCGATGTAGGTGCGCGTGTGGTTCAGCTTGTGGCCGTCGGGGTATCTGTCCTGGTCGTTGCTGTCGAGGCCTACGCCGACGACGCGATAGCTCAGGTCGGTGTTGCCGATCTTGTCGCCGAGGTCGAACGCCAGTTGCTTGCGCTGAAAGCTGCCGTACTGGAGTTCGATTTCGCGGATCTGCTCGCCGGTCGGCTGCTTGCTCACGCGGTTGACGATGCCGCCCGCGTCGCCCTGGCCGAACACCATCGACGACGGGCCGCGCAATACCTCCACGCGCTCCAGCCCATACGGTTCGCTCAGGTAGTAGGTGGGGCCGAACGCCGGCTGGGCGAGCCCGTCCCGATAGACGCCGTTGGCGGAAGTGCTGAAGCCCCGCAGCAGGATGTATTCCCAGCCGCGGTTGTCGGGGCCGTACGTGTTCGTTGTGACGCCAGGCGTGTAGCGAATGGCCTCCATGACGTCCTGCGCGCCGCGCGCCTCCATTTCATTGCGGCCGATGATGGAGATCGACTGCGGCACTTCGAGCACCGGCGTGTCGGTCTTGGTGGCCGTGCTGCTGCGGCGGGCCACGTAGCCGGTGACCGGGCCGGTGGGCGATTCGTCGGCGTTGGCCACCACCTGCACCGCGGGCAGAGTGCCCTGGGAGCCGGGAAGGTCGGCGGTGCGGCGGATTGTGAAGCTGCCGTTGGCGGCGCGCGTCGCTTCGAGCGAGGTGCCGGCGAGCATCTGGCCCAGGGCCTGGTCGATCGTGAGCTTGCCTTGCACGGCGCGCGAGTTCGTGCCCGCAACCACCTCGCCGGCAGCAAACACCGGCACGCTGGTCTGGCGCGAGAGCTCGTTGAGCGCTGCGCCGAGCGCCTGCGACGGCACTTTCACGTCGAACACCTGCGCCACGGCCTGGCCGGAAGCCTGCGCTTGCGCTGAAGCCAGGGGGGCCCAGACGGTGAGAACGGAACCGAACGCCGCGGCAAGCGCGGCATTCAGCAGATGTTGACGAGGCAGGGGACGCATAAAAGAACAACTCCAGTTTTTTGAATTACGACGCATTCACATTCAGGTGCGGATGCCGGCCCAACTTCCGGTCTCTGGCGCATCTATGAGTAAGACGTTCGAACTCATCAAACAGAGACACTCCCCCTTCACAATTCTTTAGTACGCCGGGGTCCGGCGTCGGAATTTCAGGTCTGGACGGCCTCGGGTTCCGGCCGGAGGTGCACTGCCGCGCCGGCCGGCGTGGCCAGCAGGGCGCTGCCGATTTCACCGGTTCTGACCGAGGTGACGGACAGCAGGGTGTCGCTCAGGCCATGCGAATCCTCGCAGGCGCCCTGCAGGTAGATGGCCGGATGGAAGTCGGGCGTGGCCAGGACGCGGTAGTGCCGGTCGACCTCGTAGCTGCCGAGGTAGCCTGCCAGCGGTGCGAGCAGAGCCTTGTGGTGCTCCCGTACATAGCCGGTGGCGAGCACCACGGCGTCGTAGCGCACGGTGTGCTCGCGCAGGGCGTTCTGGTCCCACAGCGCAAGGTGCACGCCCTGGTCGTCGGCCGTGACGTTGCGGATGTCGTGCCGGCGCAGGAAGCGCAGGCGGTTGCCGCCAGTCACTCGCTGTTGGTAGAAGGCTTTGTAGATCTGCTGGATCAGCTCCAGGTCGGCCACCGCATAGTTGGTGTGCCAGAACTCGTCGAGCAGCGCGGCGCGCTCCTCGTCGGAGCGGCTGAAGGTGTAGTCGGTGAACTCGGCGTTGAAGATCTCGTTCACGAAGGGGCTGTCGTCGGCCGGGCGGATCGAGCGGGCGCGCGTGACGAGGTCGACCTGCGGCGCGCCGGGCCGGCCCTGCAGGTCCATGAAGATCTCGGCCGCGCTCTGCCCCGCGCCCACCACGGCGATGCGGCGGGCGTCCGGCAGCTGTGCGATGTCCTGCAGATAGCTGCTCGAATGGAAGACGCGCGGGTCGTTCCGGAGTGTGCGAAAGCCCTCGGGGATGTTCGCCATGCCACCGATGCTGACCACGAGGTTGCGCGTGAGCCGCTCGACCAGCTTGCCCGCATGGTTGCGCGAGCGCACGCGCAGCAGGGCCACCTCGCCGCCCTTTTCTTCGGGCAGCACCTCGAAGACCTCCTCGCCGTAGGCGCAAGCGTCTTCGAACTGCTCGGCGGCCCACGAGAGGTAGTCGTTGAACTCGTGGCGACTGGGGAAGAAGCTCTTCAGGTTGGCGAAGTCGGTCAGCCGGCCTTTTTCGTGCAGGTAGTTGATGAAGGTGAAGCGGCTGGTCGGGTTGCGCAGCGTCGCCAGGTCCTTCAGGAAGGAGATCTGCATGTGCGCGTGGTCCAGCAGCATGTGCGGGTGCCAGGCGAAGCTCAGCTGCTTCTCGATGAACAGCGCATCGAGCGGGCGGCCGGCATGGCGTTTTTCGTCGAGGGCGATGGCCAGGGCGATGTTGGACGGGCCGAACCCGATCCCGACCAGATCATGGACGTGTGGCATTGAAATCAACTCCTGTGGTGGAGGGTGGCGCGCCGCATGCGGCAGCCCGCCCTGGGCCGTGTGTAAGAAGACGCTCGGCGGCGCGGGATGTTCACGCTTCCACGGTCTCGGCCATCAGGGCCAGGCCCTGGTGGAGCGTGGGAAAAAGGCTGCGGTTGAAGTTGTTCCAGCGCAGCTCGAGGATGGTGTCGGTGGGGTCGATGTCGGTGCCCAGCACGTCGAAGATGACTTCGCCCGAATCGATGCCGGTGTCCACGTAGTGGAAGGAGGCGCCGGTCTTCAGCACCGGCTCGATCGCGACCGTCTCGCGCGTGCGCCAGTCGACCACCCGCTGGCCCTTGGCGCCGTACAGCGCGTCGAGCGTGGCCCAGGCGCCGCGGCGCTCGAAGGGCGACTCCAGGCGCGTGATGCCCGGATGGATGTTCACGATCCGGCGGAAGAAGGGGCTTTCGGGGCGCGCCAGCTGGTCGAGGATCACCAGCAGGCCGTCGAGCACGACGAGGTCGGCCTCCAGCGCGGTGAGCCGCTCGAGCAGGCGCTGCTCGAACTCCTTCTTTCCGGCTGCGCGCTCGGCGGCCGCGTCCAGAGGCAGCCGCCGGTAGGTCGAGGGCACGTTGTGGAAGATGTCGTTGGCCCGGCGGCCCTGCACCTGCAGATCGCCCGGGTAGATCCATTGGCGGGCCGGATCGAAGCCGAAGCCGTAGTCCTGCAGCGCCTGGAGGTCACGCGGCGAGCCCTCGTCGTCGTCGAAGAGCACGGCCTCCAGCGAGTAGGCATCGCCCAGCGGCGTGCGCTCGAGTGCCTCGGCCAGGTATTCCAGCGGGGACTTCATGTAGCGCTGCCCGCCCTTGTAGTCGATGTACTGGCCGGCCTTGTCGGCCGCCGCATTCCTCAGGGACATGATGTAGACGAGTTTTGCCTTGGACATGGATATGCGCTCGATGGGTGGATGGAAGGAAGAAGTGATGACGTGATGGCGTTGTCAGCGGTGCGCCGGCGACAGCGGGCAAGCACCGCAGTAGCCTTCGCGTGGCAACAGATGGAAGAGGCAGCACTGGCGGTGCAGCTTCACGGTCCGCTCGCGGCCCTCGAGGCGCACGCGGATTTCGCGTTGCCGGCCGGGCAGGGGGTTGCTCCACGCCGCCTCGGCGGATGGGCTGCAGGCGGGCCAGGCGGGGTTGTGCAGCAACTGCTGCCTGTCGCCGGCGATCGGCGGCGACCCGCCAGTCAACGCAAGCGCCTGGTCGAGCACCGGTTCGAGGTTGCGCGCAGCGTTGCCCCAGAGGATCTTGGCGGCGATGCCCGTCAGGCGGCACAGCGCCGAGAACAGCGGCTCCAGGTGCTGCCGCAGCAGCGCCGAGTAGCGTTCCTCGGTGGTCGCGCCGCGTTGCGGCTGGCCCAGCTCTCGGATGTGGAAGCTCAGTGGGTGGGCGTGCGGGCCGAGGCGCACCCAGATCTGGTCGGCGGCAACGGGAAATCCATGCTGCAGCACGCTGGCGGCGGCCGCGACCGGCGGCAGCAGCATGCCGAGGTAGTCCAGGCTCCAGGCTGAAGCCACTGCGCGCAGGTCCTTGCCTTCGATCCCCAGGTGCGACGCATGCAGACGCAGCACACGGCCCAGCAGTTCGGGCGAGTGCACCAGGTCGGCAACGCGCAGCGCGCCCGCGGGCGGCTGCGGCGCGCACTGCAGCGCCTCGCCGTGCCGCGCCAGGTCGCCCTGGAACAGGGGTTCCAGCATGGCGATCATGGCGTCGTCGCGAAAGAGGGGGCGCCGGCGGTGCGGCGGTTTGCAGGGGGCATGAAGCTAGGACGGATGGGCCGCGCAGGTGTTCATGCCGCGCGGCGTGAACATTTGCGCGGGCCACCCGTCAAGTGGGGTACAGGCGGCTCGTTGCCGCCCGCAGCCCTGTGGCCCAGCTGGCGCGGCAGGGGTGCATCCATCCGTTTCGCGTCCGGCGGCAGGGCTTGCCCATGCCGCCGGACCCCAGTCGCCCAAGGGCGGAAAGAGTTCTTGCATGACAACTGCCCCCGCTCCCGACGGCGAGTTCGCACGCCTGCTCAAGCCGTTCCTGCCGTGGATCCTGCTGTCGGCGGTCACGGGCATTGGCGCGGGCGCGGCCACGGTCGCGCTGCTGAGCACCATCAACCAGGTGCTCAACCGGCAGGGCGGTCTGTCCGGCAGCCTGCTGCTGACGTTCATCGGGCTGTGCGCGGTGGCGCTGTTCGGGCGCATGGTGTCCGATGTTTCGACCAACTTCGTCGGTCAGCGGGTGGTCGCGCAGGTCCGCAAGAGCCTGGCGCAGAAGATTCTCTCGGCGCCCATCGATGCGCTGGAGCGCTACCGCACCCATCGGCTGATGCCGGTGCTGTCGCAGGACGTGGACATGGTCAGCGACGTGGCGTTTGCGCTGGCCGCGACGCTGATTGCCTGCGTCACGGCGCTCGGCTGCCTGGCCTACCTGGCCTACCTGTCGCTGCCGCTGTTTGGTGTGCTGCTGGTGGCGCTGGCGATCGGCGCAACGGTGCAGGCCATGGCGCAGTTCCGCGGTGTGAGCGGTTTCTGGAAGGCGCGCGAGCACGAGGATCAACTGCACAAGGCCTATCGCGCGATCAGCGAGGGCGCCAAGGAGCTGCGCATGCACCGCGTGCGCCGCCAGCGTATGTTCGGCGGCCAGATCGAGCGCATCGTCGACAACATCCGCACGGTCAACGGGCGCGCGATCAACACCTTCGTCATTGCCGCCGCATTCGGCTCGGGCCTGTTCTTCCTGCTGATCGCGCTGATCCTGGGCTGGGCCTCGTTCCGCCCGACCGAGCCCGCGGTGCTCAGCGGCTTCGTGCTGGTGCTGCTGTTCCTCAAGGGGCCGATGGACCAGATCGCTGGTGCCTTGCCTGCCGTGGGGCGGGCCAGGGTCGCATTCCGGCGCATTGCCGACCTGTCGGCGCGATTCGCCACGCCGGAGCCGCACCTGCACGTCGGCCATGCCGGCAGCGAGCTGAAGTTCGAGCATGAGATCGCGTTGCGCGGCGTGCGCTATGCCTTCGATGCGCCCGAGGGCGGCGAGGCCTTTGCGCTCGGGCCGATCGACCTGCGGCTTCGCCGCGGAGAGATGGTTTTCGTGGTGGGCGACAACGGCTCCGGCAAGACCACGCTCATCAAGCTGTTGCTCGGCCTTTACGCGCCGCACCAAGGCGAGGTGGCAATCGACGGCACCCCGGTGGGCCCCGAGCGCCGCGACGACTACCGCCAGCTCTTCACCACTGTGTTTTCCGACTTCTACCTGTTCGAGGACCTCGCAGCCGGCCCGGACGAAGAGCAGGGCGAGGCCAGCATGCAGGTGCTGCCGCAGCGCGCCTTGCCCTACCTGGAGCGCCTGGAAATCGCACACAAGGTGAGCCTGAAGAACGGTGCGTTCACCACCACGGACCTGTCGACCGGCCAGCGCAAGCGGCTGGCGCTGGTGCACGCCTACCTCGAGGGGCGCCCGGTGCTGGTGTTCGACGAATGGGCCGCCGACCAGGACCCGACCTTCCGCCACCTGTTCTATACCGAGCTGTTGCCCGAGCTGCGTGCCAAGGGGCACCTGCTGGTCGTGATCTCGCACGACGACCGCTACTTCCACCTGGCCGACCGTGTCATCACCATGCGCGCCGGCCGCATCGCGGACGACCGGCCCCGCGCCCACCTGGAGAGTCTTGCTGCATGAACGACGGCCCGCAAACCAACGATACGCAGCGGCCGGTGTTCATGTCGCAGCTGCGGGCGGCGCGAATCCGGCCGTCCGTGGTCCGGCTGTGCGTGCTCCAGACGCTGGCAGACGCGGGCAGCGAATGGCAGCGCGGTGAAGAAGTCTTTCGCCGCATGCTGCTGCGCGGCACCTCGGCCAGCCTGACCACGGTCTACCGCATCCTCAAGGAGTTCGAACATTCGGGGCTCATCGAGCGCGAATGGGCGCGCAGCCGCGGCGGTGCGCTGGCGGTGTTCCGCTACGCCGCGCCCGGTGCGAATGCCGACGCCTTGAGCGTGCGCATGCGCTGCAACGGATGCGGCACGTTCACCGAGGTGCAGGACCGCGAGCTTCACGAGGCGCTGATGCGCGTGGCCCAGAGCAAGGGCCTGCCGCTGGCGGGCACCTTCGACGTGCAGATCCACGGCTCCTGTTCGTCCTGCCAGCACCGGTCCACGGGGGAATCGCCGGGCGAGGACCAGTCGTCGCGCGAGCACGGCAGGATGCTGCCGCTCGTGGGTTTCCGGGCTCGCCCGCGTGCACAGCGCCTTGCCGCTTGACGAGGAGCCGGCGTGAGTGATGTGCGTCAAGGCGCCTGGCGTCGCCGTGCGGTCGCCGCGGTGCTCGTGTTCGTTTGCGCGGCGGCCGGCGCGGGGTTGCTCTGGGGAAGAGGCGAGCCGATGGACGTCGACTCCGTGCCGGTCGCGCGCGGCACCATCGAGTCCAGCGTCTCGGCACTCGGGGTGCTGCAGCCGCGGCACTACGTGGACGTGGGCGCGCAGGTCTCCGGGCAGATCCTTCGGCTGCACGTGCAGCCAGGCGACGTCGTCAAGCGGGGACAGTTGCTGGTGGAGATCGATCCCAGCGTGCAGCGGGCCACGGTCGATGCGGGGCGTGCCTCGCTGGCCGGGCTGCGCGCACAGCGCGACGACCAGCAGGCCCAGCATGTGCTGGCGCAGCAGCAGCATGCGAGGCAACGCCAGATGGCGGCCGACGGCGCCACGCGGGACGAGGACGTGCAGGCCGCGCAAGCCGCGCTGGCGTCGGCCGGCGCGCGCGTAAGGCAGCTCGAGGCGCAGATCGCACAGACCCAGGCGACGCTGAAGGCCGACGAGGCCCGCCTCGGCTACACCAGCATCTACGCGCCGATGGCCGGCACCGTCGTGTCGGTGGAGGCGCGCGAGGGCCAGACGCTGAACGCGACCTACCAGACACCCAATGTGCTGCGCGTTGCAGACCTGTCTTCGATGACGGTGTGGTCGGAGGTTTCAGAGGCCGACGTGCGGCGCATCAAGACCGGCATGCCGGTCTACTTCACCACGCTCGGCGAGAGCCAGCGCCGTTGGCAGGGCCACGTGCGGCAGCTGCTGCCCGCGCCGCCGGTGCCCGAGAGCAAGACGGGCAGCGACAGCAGCGCCAAGCCTTCCAGCGCGGCGAGCAAGGTGGTGGTCTACACAGCGCTGTTCGATGTCGACAACGCCGACGGCGAGCTCATGCCGCAGATGACGGCCAAGGTCGCCTTCGTCGAATACGCCGAGAAAGACGCGCTTTCGGTGCCGCTCGCCGCGCTGGTGCCGGTGGCCGGCAGCAGCGACCGCTTTACGGCGCGCGTGCTTCGCCCTGACGGCAAGGTCGAGGTCCGGCAACTGCGCGTCGGGGTGCGCAACCGGCTCGCTGCGCAGGTGCTGGAAGGCGCGCAGGCCGGAGACCGCATCGTCATCGCCGCCAAGGCTCCAAAGCCATGACAGCAGCGGCGCATGCGCCCGGCGATGCGCCGCGGCCGCTGATCGAGCTGCAGGACATTCGCAAGTCGTACGGCGGGCGCGGTGGCCGGGCCGGCAAGGAAGCCGGAGCGGGCAGCCCGGCAACAACCGTGCTGCATGGCATCTCGTTGCGCCTGTACGCGGGTGAGTTCGTGGCCGTCGTCGGGGCTTCGGGCTCTGGCAAGTCCACGCTGATGCACATCCTGGGTTGCCTCGATCGGCCAAGCGCCGGACGCTACCTGTTCGACGGCCAGAACGTGGCCAGCTTCGATGCCGACGCGCTCGCCTGGCTGCGCCGCGAGGCCTTCGGTTTCGTGTTCCAGGGCTACCACCTGGTGCCCAGCGAGTCGGCGCGCGAGAACACGGAAATTCCCGCGCTCTATGCCGGCATGCCGGAGGCCGAGCGGCGTGCGCGTGCCACCGCGCTGCTCGAACGGCTGGACATGGGCGCGCGGCTCGACCATCGCCCGCACCAGCTTTCGGGCGGGCAGCAGCAGCGCGTGGCAATCGCGCGTGCGCTGATGAATGGCGGGCGCATCATCCTGGCCGACGAGCCCACCGGCGCGCTCGACAGCAAGAGCGGCGCCGAAGTGATGGCGCTGCTGCACGAACTGGCGGATGCGGGCCACACCATCATCCTCATCACGCACGACCGCTCGGTGGCCGCGCAGGCACGGCGGATCATCGAGATTCGAGACGGGCGCATCGTGGCGGACTCGGGTGAGCACACCGACGAAGGCGCGGCGGCAATCGCTGCCGTACCGGCCCCGGTCTTCAGTCGTCCATCGGTCACTGGCGGCGCCTCGTTGCCTGCCGACATTCGCGAGGCGACACGGGCCGCATGGCGCGTGATGTGGAGCAACCGGTTCCGCACCGGGCTCACGCTGCTGGGCATCGTGATCGGCGTGGCCTCGGTCATCGTGATGCTGGCGGTCGGCGGCGGCTCGCAGCGGAAGGTGATGGCGCAGTTCGAGACCTTCGGCACCCGCACCATGTTCGTTTCCGTGCAGCTCGCCAGCCTGCGCAACCCGAGCGCGCCGCTCACGCTGGACGACGCGCTGGCCATCCGCGAGCTGCCCAATGTCGAAGGCGTCGCGCCCTACATCGAGGACAGGGTGGTCGTGCGCCGAGGCAATATCGACCACCTCACCGAGGGCGGCGGCGCCACGGTCGATTTCTCGCGAGTGCTCGGCTGGGGCGTGAGTTGGGGAGTGATGTTCGACGCCGAGGACGAACGGCGCATTGCCAAGGTCGCGGTGATCGGCGAGACGGTGCGCAAGCGCCTGTTCGCCGACGGGCAGGACCCCGTCGGACAGGACATCCTGGTGGACAAGGTGCCGTTCCAGGTCGTCGGCGTGCTGGCTTCGAAGGGCGCCACCAACGGCGAGGACCAGGACGACCGGGTGGTGGTGCCGCTGTCTTCCGCGGCCACGCGCGTGTACGGCCATCCTCACCCGACGTGGCTTGCGGTGCAGGTGCGCGATATCGACAAGGCGCAGGAAACGGCCGCCGCCATCGAGGCGCAGCTCGAACGGCAGCAGGCCGGGCGCCACGTGCTGATATGGAACCGCGTCGAGGCGCTGCGCGTGCAGACCGAAACCGCGCGCGCAATGACGCTGATGCTGGGGCTGATCGCCATCGTGTCGCTGATCGTGGGCGGCATCGGCGTGATGAACGTGATGCTCATGACGGTGCGCGAGCGCACGCGCGAAATCGGCATTCGCGTGGCGACGGGCGCGCGCCAGCGAGACATCCTTCGGCAGTTCATGACCGAGGCGGTGCTTGTGACGTCGGTGGGCGGCACCGTGGGCGTTGTCGCCGGGCTGGGCATTGTCGTGGGGCTGATGCTGGCCGGCGTGCCGGTGCTGTTCTCGCTGGCGGCGAGCGTGGGTGCGTTCGGCTGCGCGGTGCTGACGGGCGTGATCTTCGGGTTCATGCCGGCGCGCAACGCTGCGCGGCTGGACCCTGTGGTGGCGCTGGCGGGGGAATGACGGTGTTGCTGCGAACGCGCTCTGGATGCGGCGGTTGGTGGGCGGCCTTGTTGTGCGCGGCGCTGTCGTCGGGCTGCGCGCTGCAGGGCGATCGCGCAGAGCGCGCGGTGGAGCTTCCCTCTGCATGGCGTCATGCGCAGGCACGCGCCGACACGGCCCCGGTCGAGGCGCAGTGGTGGCGCAGTTTCGGCAGCACGGAACTCGATGCACTGATTGCGCGTGCGCAATCGCAAAGCAACGATCTCGCGGCTGCTGTCGCGCGGGTGCGGCAGGCCGATGTACGGGCGCGCATCGCCGGCGCAGCGCTGCGGCCACAGGTCACGGCCACTCTCGGCGCCAGCCGCGAGGCCCGCCTGGGCGGCAACGCCACGGTTGCCGGCAGCACCTATGCGGCAGGTTTTGCCGCCAGTTATGAACTCGACCTGTGGGGCCGCGACGCCGCGCTGCGCGACGAAGCGCTGCAAGGCTGGCGCGCGAGTGCCTTCGACCGCGACACGGTGCGGCTCACCGTGACAGCCGATGCCGCCGCCACCTGGCTGCTGGCGCTGGCCCTGCGCGAGCGCACCGAAATTGCAGCGCGCAACCTCGACAACGCGCGCCGCGTGCTGGCGCTGGTGGAGTCCCGCAGCCGCGCCGGCGCGGTGTCGCCGCTGGATCTTGCACAGCAGCGCGGTCTGGTGGCCGCGCAGCAACGCGCGCTCGCGGCGCTGCATCAGCAGGCGGGCGACGCCGAGACCGCGCTGGCGTTGCTGCTGGGCACAACGGTACCGGCGTTCGAACTGCGGGGGCCGCGACTCGATGCGCTTCAGGTTCCCGTAGTCGGCGCGGGCGCGCCTTCTGCATTGCTGGTGCGGCGCCCGGACATCGCACGCGCGGAGGCGCATCTGGCTGCAGCCGATGCCAACGTGCTGGCGGCGCGCGCCGCGCTGCTGCCTACCGTGTCCCTGAGTGCCAAGGTAAGTACCGGAGAGAGCCGCTTCGGCAGGCTCTTCGACAACCCGCTCTACAGCCTGGCTGCCGGGCTGGCCGCGCCGGTCTTCGACGGAGGGCGCCTGGCGGGCGGCCAACGCCTGGCCGAGGCGAGGCGCGAAGAACTGCTAGCCGCCTACCGGGGCGCGATCGTCGGTGCGTTCGCGGATGCGGAGACTGCGCTGAACGGCGTGTCGGCCATCGATGCGCAGGCAACGGCGCAAGGTACCGAATTGGCAGAGGCGCGCCGCGCGGCAGAATTGTCCGAAGCCCGCTACCGTGCGGGCGCCGAGACACTGCTGACCTTGCTCGACACGCAGCGCACCCTGTATGTGGCGCAGGACCTGGCGGTCCAGTTGCGCATGGCGCGCTTGCAGGCACGGGTCTCGCTTTACCGTGCGATGGGTGGCGGATGGCAGCAGGCCCGGTGCGCGGATGTCGCGCCCGCCGCAGCAGCCGACGAAGGACATACCGAATGCGTTTGATGCTCGTGGCCCTGCATCGCTGGGCCGGCCTCCTGATGGCCGCTTTTCTTTTCGTTGCCGGCGTGACGGGCGCGGTGATTTCGTGGGACCACGAAATCGACGAATGGCTCAATCCGCATCTCACCGATGCCCGCGCTACGGGGCCGGCATTGCCGTCGCTGGAGCTCGCACGGCAGATCGAGGCGCGGCATCCGCAGGTGCAGGTGTCGTCGCTGCCGATGGCGGCCGAGCCGGGTCATTCGCTGTCGTTCGGCGTTCAGGCGCGTGTCGATCCCGCCACGGGCCAGCTCTTCAAGCCCGGCTTCAACCAGGTCTTCATCGATCCGGCTTCGGGCGAGGAACTCGGCCGGCGCGAATGGGGCGCGGTCTGGCCGATCGGCAAGGAGAACTTCGTCTCCTTTCTCTACGTGCTGCACTACAGCCTGCATCTGCCCAAGTTCTGGGGCATCGACCGCTGGGGCGTATGGCTGATGGGCGCGATCGCGCTCGTCTGGACCATCGACTGCTTCACCGGCTTCTACCTTACGCTGCCCATGCGTCGGCCAAAGAAGTCTGCGGCCGATGGGGCCCGAGGGTGGTGGCAGCGCTGGAAGCCCGCGTGGAAGATCCGCTGGGGCGGTGGCACATACAAGCTGAACTTCGACTTGCATCGCGCCGGCAGCCTGTGGACGTGGGCGTTGCTGTTCATCATGGCCTTCACCGCCTTCTCGCTGAACCTGTACCGCGAGGTGTTCTTTCCGGCGATGTCGCTGGTGTCGGACGTGACGCCCACGCCGTTCACGCAACGCCAGCCCACCCCCGAGGAAAAGCCCGTGATTCCCCGGCTCGGCTATGCGGAAGTGCTCGGCAAGGCAACGCAGGAGGCGCAACGCCGCGGCTGGGAGGAGCCCGTGGGTTCGCTCTTCTATGCCGAGCTTTTCGGCATCTACGCCGTGCAGTTCTATACGCCGGAAGACGAGCACGGCGCAGGCGGCGTGGGGCACCGGATGCTGTACGTCGACGGCCTGGACGGACGCTTTCTCGGCGTCAGAGAACCCTGGAAGGGCACGGCGGCCGACATCTTCGTGCAGGCCCAGTTCCCATTGCACTCGGGCCGCATCCTGGGGCTGCCGGGGCGCATTCTGATTTCCGTCATGGGCCTGGTGGTGGCCATGCTCAGCGTGACCGGCGTCGTGATCTGGCTGCGCAAGCGCAAGGCGTACATGAAGTCCCGGCAGCAGCAGCCCATGGCGCCTCTCGTGTCGCCGCCCGTGGCGGGTGCGGGAACACCTGGCTGAACATCCGGGGGCGTGGATCGTCTTTTTCTCTAGACGCCCGCGCGCCGGCATTTCCCGGTGTGCATCGGCCTCGACGGTCATCCCCCTGAATCAACAACACAGCGCCTGGAGTAGCAGTGGCCCCGCAAAACCATCCGGAGGCGCCGTCCGCCGAAGAGACCGCATGGCGTCTCTACATGGACCTCCGAGAGAATCCATGCCGCACGGGCGCGTTGAAGCTGACGCACTGGCTGCGGGAAGACCAGGCGCATCCGCCCGCATTCGACCGCGCCCTGCGCCTCTGGGCGCTGGCGGGTGCCGCTCTGGTCGTCAGCCGCCGCAGGAATCTTCATCCGCCCACGGGCGGGCTCGAATGAGGCGCGCCGGGTTGGCCGCGCACTGCCTCGTGCCCGACGAATGCGTTCGCACCGCGGCGTCGCTTTTCGCTTGCATGCACGCCTCGCCGACTTTGCAGAACACGGAGGAACTGGCCCGGTGGCTTGGGAAAGACCCACGGCACCTGCGCGCGCTCGACATCGCGCTGGCGGAGTGGGGCCTTGTGCAGTCCGGCCACCCCGTGGGGAACGTGCGCGGCGCCTGACACGGCCTGAAGCGGCGAAGGACTCAGCGCGTTCGCAGGGTCACGCTGCCGTCCGGCTGCGGTTCGGCGGCCAGAGGCAGGATCGTCGGCAGGGCGGCCACGAGGCCGTCGGAATCGTTGGTGCGGAAACGGCCCGACAGCCGCATCGCATCGATGCGCGGGTTCGTGCTGACGATGGGCCGCGCGCGGTAGCTGTTGACCGCGGCCAGGGCGTCGCCGAGCGGCGTGTTCTCGAAGACCAGCCAGCCATTGCGCCACGCGGACAGGGCTGCCGTGTCGGTTTGCCGCACTGCGGCGGCCCGGTCGTCGTCGATTTCAAGCAGGTCGCCCACGCGCAGGTCGATCGCTTCCTCCCCCGTGCCGGCCGATTCGTTGCGGGGCGAGACGTGCACGCGCACATGGCCATGCTCCACGCCCACGGTGATCGGGCCGCCACGGTCGCGCACGGTGAACGCGGTGCCGACCACTTCGATGGTGGCGCTGCGCGTGCGGACCCTGAAGGGGCGGTCTGCATCGCGCGCCACCTCGAAGCGCACTTCCCCGTGCGCCATGTCGACGGCGCGGTGCTGGCGATAGAGCGCCACGTCGATCGCGCTCTGCGGTGCCAGGTCGAGCTGGCTGCCGGGCGCGCCGCTGCGGCCGTCGGTCAGCGTCACCTTCAGCATCTGCGCGGTACGGGTTTCGTAGGCTGCGCGGAACACGGGTTGCTGCCAGTACCACTGCACGCCCCGGCCCGCGACAAGGCCGGTGCCCAGCAAGGCGGCAACCGAAAGCAGCATCTTGCGGCGCTGCTGCCGGTGCGTCGATGCGGCAGCAGCGGCAGCCGCGTTGGCCATCAGCGCGGCTTCGGGTTCGTCGAAGTGCGCGCGCAAGTCGTTTGCCATGCCGCCGAGTGCGTCCCAGCGCTCGCGTGCCTCCTGCACGGCCGCTGCATGTTCCGCCGATTTGCCGCGCCACTGGTTGAGCAACGCGCGGGCGCGGCCTGCGGCCTCGCCGGGTGCGATCTCTCCTTCGACGATCAGCGCGAGCGCGCGCTCGATCAGCCGTTCGCGCGGAGGAGCGCTTGCCGCCATGCTGCCGCCGTTCACGAGAAGTCTTCGGCCAATGCCGCGTCGAAGCCTGGCCGGCTCAGCACGACCTGCGGCTCGATCAGCTCCGAGCGCAACTCGGCGAACACGCGCGAGCAATCGATGGTGGCGCGCAGCAGGTGCTTGGCCACAGCCATCTCGGTGATGTTCAGCCGCTGCGCAATTTCAGCGCGCGTGTGGCCGTAGGCGCGGAACAACAGGAACACCTCGCGCCGGCGCGGCGGCAGTTGCTCCATGGTTTCGACCACCCGCGCCAGCACCCGTTGCTGGGCCACGACGTATTCGCTGGACTGGGCCGTCTGGTGCGTGCCGATGCCCGCATGCGTGCTGACCCATTCCTGCGCGACCTTGCGCCGGCGTGCATCGTCGACGCACAGGTTGCGCGCCACGCGAAACAGCAGGGCGCGGGGCGATTCGATGGAATAGGCGGCGTCCTGCAGATCGGGCAGTGCATCGCCGCGGTTGCCGCCGCGCGTCTTGAGCGATGCCGCATAGACCCGCTCGAAGCTGGACTGCGCGATGTCGGCCGCGTAGTGCGGATCTCTCAGGTCGCGAGTGAGCTGCCGGCGCAAGTCCGCGTAGTGAGCTACCAGTTCCTGAACGAGGTCGCGCATCCGGCCGCCTTCTCGCAAGCATCGACGATGGACCCCGGGGCCATTCGCCAGAACGCACCGACGGATTCGCCTCGACTTCCGCATGGGAAGAGGCGAGCTGGCCGCAGAAGCATTTGGTTTTGAAAATCCCCGGGAAGGGTGAATAAGAACTATTCTTATTGGAGTGTATCACTGAATTGTTGGCTGAAGACATGACTGTGGCGCGTCACGGATGACCCCCGTCCCCGCCCACTGGCTGTTGAAAACTAACGTTGTCAGGTTCTCGCGGCGTTGCCGCATCCACTCACACTCCAGAGAGATCCTCATGTCTTCTTCCCGTTTCGTGGCGCCTTCGCCCGATGCCCCCCAACCGGGGCTGATCGAACGCACGTTCACCCGCCTGTTCCTGCGTCCGGTGCGCGTCATCGCGGCCACCAGCCTGTCGACGCGCTTCCGCTTCATCGACCTCGAAGGCGCGGCCTTCGAAGGCCATCGCTGGTCGCCTGGCCAGAAGCTCCAGATCAAGGTCGGCGGCGGGTTCGAGGCGCGCACCTACACCCCTGTGTGCAGGGATGCCGCGCGCGGAGTCATGCGCATCGTGGCGTTTGCGCACGGCGAGGGGCCGGGCAGCGAATGGGTGCGGCGCACCCAGCCCGGCGACGAACAGCAGGTGTTCGGGCCGCGCCGCTCGCTGGAACTCGAGCCGCTGCCGGCGTCGACGATCCTCTTCGGCGACGAGACCTCCTTCGGCCTCGCGGCGTCGCTGTGCGGCAAGGACGCGCCTGGGCAGGGCGTTCGCGCCGTGTTCGAGGTGGACGCCATCGCCGAATCTCGGCAGGTGCTGGATGCGCTGGGCATCCAGCCGCTCGCGCTGATGGAGCGTCGCACCGACGACTCGCACCTCGGCGAACTGCTGGCCGCGATGGTGCCGCCCATGGACGGCAGCACGCACTATGTGCTGACCGGCAAGGCCGCGTCGATCCGGCAGATGAGTCGGGCGCTCAAGGCGCAGGGCGTCGAGGCGCGGCGCATCAAGGCCAAGGCCTACTGGGCGCCGGGGAAGACCGGGCTCGACTGAACGCGGGCCGTCAGGCTAGACCCGGATCACGCGGCCCGGGTTCAAAATGTTCTTCGGATCGAGCCCGCGCTTGATCGCCCGCATCATCTCCAGCGCCACCGGCGACTTGTGCTTCTCAAGCTTGTCGACTTTGAGCGAGCCCACGCCATGCTCGGCCGAGAACGAGCCGCCGAACTTCTCGACCGCGTCGTACACCAGCGTGTTGATGCGCTCTTCTTCGTTCTTCAAAAACGCCTTGGTGTCGATGTTCTCCGGCGCCTGCACGTTGTAGTGCAGGTTGCCGTCGCCCAGGTGGCCGAAGTTCACCAGCCGCACGCCGGCGATCTCGCGCGCCAGCAGCGCGTCGGTTTCTTGCACGAAGGCCGGAATGCGCGACACGGGAATCGAGATGTCGTGCTTGATGTTCAGGCCTTCCTCGGCTTGCGCGAGCGGAATGCTTTCGCGGATATGCCACAGCTGGTGCGCCTGCGTGAGGTTCTCGGCTACCACCGCGTCGGTCACGCAGCCGTCTTCGAAGGCGGTTTCGAGCAGCGCCTCGAAGCGCGCGCGCGCGTGGTCTTCGGATTCGCTGTCGGAGTTTTCGAGCAGCACGCAGTACGGCACGGCCTCATCTTTGATGAAGGGCACGCGCAGCTGCGGTATGTGCTTGTCGACCAGGCTCAACGCAAACTTGCCCATCACCTCGAAGCCCGTGAGGCCCGAGCCCAGGTGCTTGTGCGCCAGGCCCAGCAGCGTGACCGCGTGGTCGAGCGATGGCACCGCAGCCCAGGCCGTGAGCTGCGCGGCCGGCAGCGGGTAGAGCTTCATGGTCGCAGCGGTGATGATGCCGAGCGTGCCTTCGCTGCCGATGACGAGGTCGCGCAGGTCGTAGCCGGTGTTGTCCTTGCGCAGGCCGCTGGTGCCTTCCCAGATCTCGCCCTGCGGCGTGACCACTTCGAGGCCCAGGCACAGCTCGCGCGTGTTGCCGTAGCGAACCACCTGCGTGCCGCCTGCATTGGTCGCGAGGTTGCCGCCGATGGTGCAGCTGCCTTCGGCCGCGAGGCTCAGCGGGAACAGGAAGCCGGCCTTCTCGGCCGTCTCCTGCAGCGTTTGAAGGATGCAGCCGGCCTCGACGGTCATCGTGAGGTTGGCACCGTCGATGGTGCGGATCGCGTTCAGGCGCTGCAGGCTCAGCACGACTTGCGTGCCGCTGTCGTCGGGCGTGGAGCCGACTGCCAGGCCGGTGTTGCCGCCTTGCGGCACGATGGCCGTGCCGGCCGCCGCGCAGGCCTTGACCACGTCGGCCACCTGCTGCGTGGTGCCGGGCCGCACCACGGCCAGCGACTTGCCGCGCGCGCGCTTGCGCCAGTCCTGCTCGTAGGCGGTGAGGTCGCCCTCGTTCAGCACGTTCGCCGCGCCGACGATGGCGCGCAGTTGATCGATCAGGGAAGAAGAAGCAGCAGTGGTCATTGGGCGGAAGCCTCCAGTTGGCGGGCAGCGTTCTTGGCGTGGCGCAGGCGCAGCCGCACATGCCATGCGCAGGCCGCGAAGAGCACGAGGCACAGCAGCACCTCGACGAGCGCGAGCACCTGGCCCACGCCGTTGGTGTCGCTCCAGGCGCGCACCACGCCCTCGGTGAAATAGAGCCAGATCATCAGGCTGACCCAGCGGTAGGTGTACATGCGGTTCTTCCACAGGCCCGCGAGCGGAATGACGAGCGGCAGCACCTTCAGCGCCAGCAGCGAGCCGCCCGGGCGCAGCGGCGCCAGCCACAGCTCCCACGCGAGGCCCAGCACGATGAGGCCGACGAGGCTGCCCACGGCGGCCCAGCGGGTCGCGCGAACGGAGGAGGGCGGGAGCGGAGTGTCGGACACGTTGGGCGGCGAAGAGAAGAGAGCGCCCGGCAGGCGGCCAGCGGCGACGAAAAGAGCGGATGGCATGATAGCCGCCATGAATCGCAGGCAACTCTGGAGGGATCTTTCGCGCTTTCCGTGGCGCAACACCGCAGCGGTGCTGGGCGAGCGCTTTCGCGAAGACCGGCTCGGCCTCACGGCCAGCAGCCTGACCTTCACCACCACCATCGCGATGGTGCCGTTCTTCACCGTGGCGCTGGCGCTGTTCACCGTGTTCCCCATGTTCGCGAAGATGCAGGGCCGGCTGCAGCGCTGGCTCATCGAGAGCCTGATTCCCGACAACATCGCGCGGCAGGTGCTGGGCTACCTGAACCAGTTCGCGAGCAAGGCCAGCGGGCTGGGCATCGCGGGCCTGATCGTGCTGCTGATCACCGCCATTGCGCTGATCCTCACCATCGACAAGACGCTCAACAACATCTGGCGCGTGCGCTCGCCGCGGCCGTTCGCGCAGCGGGTGCTCATCTACTGGGCAGCCATCACGCTGGGGCCGATCATCCTCGCGGTGAGCCTGTCGACCACTTCGTACGTGGTCTCAGCCACCAGCGACGTGGTGGGGCGCGGCATGGTCAAGCTGTTCTTCGACACCTTCGAGTTCGCGCTGCTCGCGGTCGGCATGGCCTCGCTGTACCACTACGTGCCCAACACCAACGTGCGCTGGTCGCATGCATGGGCCGGCGGCATCTTCGTGGCGGCCGCCATCGAGATTGCCAAGCGCGTGCTGGCCTACTACCTGAGCCTGGTGCCGACCTATTCGGTGCTGTACGGCGCCTTTGCCACGGTGCCGATCCTGCTGGTGTGGATCTACGTGGCCTGGGTGATCGTGCTGCTCGGCGCGGTCATCGCGGCCTACCTGCCGAGCCTGCTCACGGGCGTGGCACGGCGCGGCGGCACCGCGGGCTGGCCCTTGCAACTGGCAATGGAAACGCTGCAGCACCTGGCCCGCGCGCAGGCCACGCCGGCCAAGGGCATGGGCGCGACCGAACTGGTGACGCGCATGCGGGTCGATGCGCTGCAACTGGCGCCGGTGCTCGAAACGCTGGTGGCGCTCGACTGGATCGCGCCGCTCGCGGAAGAGCCCGCCAACGAAGACCCGCGCTATGTGCTGCTCGCGGACCCTTCGACGCCCATCGAGCCGCTGCTGAAAGAACTGCTGATGCCGCAGGCAGAGCCGCTCGAAGACCTCTGGCAGAAAGGTCCGTTGCGCTCGCTGCGCCTGGGCGACGTGCTCCTGATTTAAGAGCTAGATCTTCACGCGGCCCAGCCAGATGTCGCGGTACATGGCCCAGTCGCCCATGAAGGAATAGAGCGGCCGCTTGAACGAGGCCGGCTTGTTCTTCTCGAACCCGAAGTGCCCGACCCAGGCAAAGCCGTAGCCCGCCACCAGCCCGGCCAGCAGCCACAGCGGATTGAGCGTGACCACCAGCGCCACCAGGCACAGCAGCGAAATGGTCGAGCCCGCGAAGTGCAGCCGCCTGCAGGTGAGGTTGGCGTGCTCGGTCAGGTAGAAGGGATAGAACGCCGCAAAGCTCTTGAATTGACGCGGATCGACGGCAGATCCTGGGGCAGTCGTGGTGTTCATCGTGCGAGTCTCCTGTGCCCTTGAAACCCGGTGAGGGAGGGCCTTGTCCATAATAGCCACGACCTTCCGGCCGCACCACCCCGGCCTTCCGATCACACCACTGACGCATCAGCCTTGAGCGCCCTTCCAAGCACCCCCGAATCCGTCGAGCCGGCCAGCAACGATGCGCCGTGGGTCGTGTGCCTTTGCGCCGAATGGTGCGGCACCTGCCGCGACTACAGGCCGCTGTTCGAAGAGGTGGCGCGCGCGCACCCGCAGTTCCGCTTCGCCTGGGTCGACATCGAAGACCACGCCGACATAGCCGACGCCTTCGACGTAGAGACCTTCCCGACCCTGCTGGTCGCGGGCGCCGACGGCACGCGTTTTCTGGGCCCGCTGCTGCCGCATGCCGAGACGTTGTCGCGCATGCTCTCCGCGCTGCAGCCGCCGAAGCCTTCGAGTTTCGACGTCGACCTGCTGCTCGCCGTGCTCAACAAGAAACCGACCGTTTTCACGGTCTGACCGGAAGCCCCTCTCATGAAAATCCTGATCTTCGGCGCCACCGGCATGGTGGGGCAGGGCGTGCTGCGCGAGTGCCTTCTGGCGCCCAACGTCGAGAGCGTCGTTGCGGTCGGCCGCAATGCCACGGGTCAGCAGCATCCCAAGCTGCGCGACCTGGTCCACAAGGACATGTACGACTACAGCGCCATCGAGGCGCAGTTGCAGGGCTTCGATGCCTGCTTCTTCTGCCTCGGCGTGTCGTCGGTGGGCATGAAGGAGCCCGAGTACAAGCGCATCACCTACGACCTGACGCTGGCCGCCGCCACCGTGCTCGCTCGGCTCAACCCGGCCATGACCTTCACCTACGTGACGGGTGCCGGCACCGACAGCAGCGAGCGTGGCAGCAGCATGTGGGCGCGTGTGAAGGGCGCGACCGAAAACGCCCTGCTACGCCTGCCGTTCAAGGCGGCCTACATGTTCCGACCCGGCATGATCCAGCCGCTGCATGGCGTGCGCTCGAAGACGCCGCTCTACGACGCCGGGATCTTCATACTCAAGCCCGTGCTCGGGCTGGCCCACAGCCTGTGGCCGAACAAGGTGACGACCACCGAGAAGATCGGCCGCGCCATGCTGGCCGTGGCGCGCAACGGCGCGCCGAAGAAGGTGCTCGATCCGGCGGATATCAACGCGCTGGGCTGAGGAGCTTCTTCAGGCCGCGGCGGCCCGCGCCCGCCCCAGCTTGCGCCGGCCCGCGCTGGCGATCGCGCTCACCAGATGCCGCACGAAGTCCTGCGCCAGCGGCGGCAGCGTGCGGCCTTCGAGCGCCAGCACCTGCAACTGGCGCTGCTGAAGCGGCGCCTCCGCAAAAGGCCGCGCCACCACCGTGCCCGCGTCGATCAGGTGCATCACTGTGAGAAGGCCCGACAGCATCACGTCGGGCGTGCGCAGCAACGGCAGCAGCACCGACGAGAAATTGCTCACGAACAGCGCGTGGTACTGCAGCCCTTGCAGGCTGCAGGCCTGGTCGAACAGCTGGCGCGCGGTCACGCCCCTGTCGCCCACGGCCAGCGGGTAGCGCACCGCGTCGGCCACCGACACCACGCGCTGGCGCGCCAGCGGATGGTCGGGGCGCAGCACCGCGTACACCGGCGCGGTGGCCGTGTGTTCGATCTTCAGGCCGGGCTCGGGCGCGACCACGTACTTGAGCGCAATGTCGGTCTCGCCGCGCGCCAGCAGCGCGCTCACGCCGTCGGGCGAGCCCACGTGCAGTTCGAGTTGGCAGCCCGGATTCGCCGTCTCGAAGCTGCGCATCACCAGCGGCATGAAATGCCCCGCAAAGCCCTCGGTGCAGGCCATGCGGATGCGCCGTGCGCGCTGCCCGCCGAGGTCGCGCACCTGCTCGACCACCTGCTCGATGTCGATCTGCGCATTGCGCAGGTGCGCGGCCAGCCGTTCGCCGGCGGCCGTGAGCGCCATGCCGCGCGCATGCCGCTCGAACAGCGGCGTGCCCAGGCTGTCTTCGAGCTTGGCGATTTGCCGGCTCACCGCCGACGACGCCACGAACAGCCGCGCCGCCGCCTGGTTGACCGAACCGCTGCGCGCCACTTCGAGGAAGTGGCGCATCGGGATGCTGAGGAGCGGGAGCGTCATGACGTTGGAGTATTGCTTTCAAGGCAATGGTAGCTTGCCAAAACGATGCTGGAAGCATCGGCCTTCAGGCCTTGTACTTGCTGCACCCGATGGACAGATAGACAAGGAAGCCCTTCATGCAACGCACAGACAGCCTGGCCGCTGCCGCCGCCTACTTCGACGGGGGCGGCTTCTTCGCCGACCTCCAGCGCCGCATCGCCTTTCGCACCGAGAGCGATACCGGCGCAGCCACGCCCGCGCTGGAGGCCTACCTGCGCGAAGAAATGATTCCGCCGCTCGCGGCGCTCGGTTTCGTCTGCGAGGTGATCGCCAACCCGGTGCCCGGCGGCGGGCCGTTCCTCATCGCGCGCCGCATCGAAGACCAGTCTCTGCCCACGGTGATGACCTACGGCCACGGCGACGTGGTCAGCGGGCAGGACGCGCAGTGGGAAGAGGGCCTCGCCCCGTGGGCGCTGACCGTGCACGGCGAGCGCTGGTATGGGCGCGGCACCGCCGACAACAAGGGCCAGCACAGCATCAACCTCGGCGGTCTCGCCGCCGTGCTCGAAGCGCGCGGCGGGCGCCTGGGCTACAACATGACGTGGCTCGTCGAGATGGGCGAGGAGGCCGCCTCGCCCGGCCTGCACGCGGTGTGCGCGCAGGAGCGCGACAAGCTGCGCGCCGATCTGTTCATCGCCAGCGACGGTCCGCGCGTGAGCGCCGCACGGCCCACGCTGTTTCTCGGTTCGCGCGGCGCGGTCAACTTCAGCTTGCGGCTGCGCGCCCGGCCACGTGGCTATCACTCAGGCAACTGGGGTGGCGTGCTCGTCAATCCGGGCACGGTAATCAGCCACGCGGTGGCCTCACTGGTGGATGCGCGCGGCCGCATCCTCGTCGAGGCGCTGCGCCCGCCTCCGGTCACGCAGGCCGTGCGCGATGCGTTGGCCGACATCGCCATCGGCGGCGGCGCGGACGACCCCGCGGTCGACGAGGGCTGGGGCGAGCCCGGCCTGAGCCCGGCCGAGCGGCTGGTGGCGTGGAACACCATCGAGGTGCTGGCGCTCGGCGCGGGTTCGGCGCAGCGGCCCGTCAATGCGATTCCCTCTGAAGCCGTGGCGCATTGCCAGCTGCGCTTCGTGGTCGGCACGCCGTGGCAAGACCTGGAGAAGATCGTGCGCGCGCACCTGGACGCGCACGGCTTCGGTCAGGTCGAGGTGCAGATCACGCTGACCGGCGCAGCGACGCGGCTCGATGTCGAAAACCCGTGGGTGGGCTGGGCGCGCCGCTCCATCGCACAGAGCAGCGGGCAGCGCGTCGACCTGCTGCCCAACCTCGCGGGCTCGCTGCCCAACGACGTGTTCGCCGACCTGCTGGGGCTGCCCACGCTGTGGGTGCCGCATTCGTACCCGGCCTGCGCGCAGCACGCGCCCAACGAGCACCTGCTTGCGCCGCTGGCGCGCGAGGGCCTGCAGATCATGGCTGGCCTCTACTGGGACCTGGGCGAGCCGGGGCTCGCGCCGTGGGCCGCCGGGCAGCTGCCGCCATCCGTTTCCTCCCTTTCCTGACACGCACCATGAACCTCGTCATTTCCCGTCGCGCCTTCGGCCTGCTGCTTTCCGCTTCTGCCGTCCTGAGCGTCCAAGCCCCCGCCTTCGCGCAGAACGGCTGGCCCGACCGGCCCGTCAGGCTGGTCGTGCCCTTTCCGCCGGGCGGCGGCACCGACATCGTGGCGCGGGCGATGGGGCAGACGCTGTCGGAGCATCTGGGCCAGCCCATCGTGGTCGACAACAAGCCCGGCGCCTCCACCATCATCGGCACTGACGCGGTCGCCAAGGCCGCGCCCGACGGCTACACGCTGCTGCTATCGGGCTCTACCAGCTACAGCGTGAACCCGGCGCTGCGTACGAAGCTGCCGTACGACCCGGTGCGCGACCTTGCTCCCATCGCTATCGTGGCGCGCACGCCGCTGGTGCTGGTGGTGGGCAAGGGCACGCCGTGGCACTCGATGCCCGAGCTCATCGCTGCGGCCAAGGCCAAGCCGAAGAGCATCCGCTACGCCACCTTCGGCGCGGGTTCGGGCCCGCACCTAGCCGGTGAACTGCTCGCGCTGGCCGCCGGCATCCAGCTCCAGGACATTCCGTACAAGGGCAGCAGCCAGAGTTCGATGGCGGTGATCGGCGGCGAGATCGAGATCGGCATCGACACCGTGGCCGCCGTGGCGCCGCATGTGCGCTCGGGCAAGCTGCGCGCGCTGGGCATCGTGGGCGCGACGCGCTCCAGCATGCTGCCCGAAGTGCGCACGCTGGCCGAGCAGGGGCTGCCTGACGCGACCTTCGATGCCTGGTACGGCTTTGCCGCGCCCGCCCGAACTCCGGCGCCGGTGATCGACAAGCTCGCCCGCGCGGTCACAGCGACCATGGGCAACCCGGCGCTGCAGGCGCAGTTGCGCGCGCAGGGCATGGAACCGGTGGCGATTGGCGCAGCGGCGTTCCGTGCGCAGATGGAGGGCGAGATCTCGCGTTACCGGGCTCTTGCGCACCGCGCGGGGATCGCGGCGGAATAAGGGCGTGCCTGCTCAGGCTGTCGCGAAGTCACGCAGCGCGAACAGCACCTCGTCGGGCGCCTCGCTCATCAGCGAGTGGCCGGCGTGCACCGTCACCACCTTGGCGTTGCGCGCCTTGCCCACCAGCGCCTTGGTGGCGCGCGGCGGCGTCATCTGGTCGGCGTCGCCGAGCAGGAACAGCACCGGGCACTGCACTTTCTCCATCGCGGCCTCGCCGTTGGCGTAGTCGTTGCAGGCCTTGAAGCCGATGTGGAACACGTTCGCATCGCGGTTGCTCGCGAGCACGCGGCGCATCAGCGCGCGAGAGCTGCCATAGAGCCAGGTGCCCGGGCCGAGCGAGGAGGGCGGCGGCGCCAGCAGCGAGTGCGAGAAGGTGTTGACCATCGCGATGGCGCGCTGCGGGTCGCTCACCGAGCTTTCGAGCAGCGCGGGCGACACCACCATCGGGTAGGCCGTGCCGACCATCGCGAGGTGCGTGATGCGGTCGGGTGCGCGCGAAGCTGTTTCGAGCGCGATCAGCGAACCGAAGCTGTGGCCGACCAGCGCGGCCTTCTGCACGCCGGCCGCGTCGAGCAGCGCGATGACGAACTGCGCTGCGTCTTCCACGCTGGCGGGCGGGGGGCCTTCGCTCTTGCAATGGCCCGGCAGGTCGACTGCGAGCACGTTCCAGCCGTGGTTGGCGAACCAGCGGCTCTGCAGGATCCACACGCTGTGGTCGTTGAGCACGCCGTGGATGAACACCACGGTCGGCTTGGCCGCATCGAAGGGCTTGCCGCCGGTGTAGCAGTAGGTGGTGTGGCCGTTGACGGTGTAGTTCATGTCAGGCGCCCGCCTTTTCCGCAGCCTTCAGGGCACGCTTCAAGTCGTCGATCAGGTCGGCCGGGTCTTCCAGCCCGATGGAAAGGCGGATCGTCCCCTGAGAGATACCCGCCCCCGCCAGCGCCTCGTCGGTCATGCGGAAGTGCGTGGTGCTCGCGGGGTGGATGACCAGGCTGCGGCAGTCGCCCACGTTGGCCAGGTGGCTGAACAGCTTCAGCGCCTCGATGAAGGCCTTGCCCTGCGCGCGGCTGCCCTTGATGTCGAAGCTGAACACCGCGCCCGCGCCGCGCGCACCATGGCGCAGCAGCTTCTGCGCGAGCACATGGCTCGGGTGCGATTCGATCAGCGGGTGTCCCACGCGCGACACGAACGGGTGTGTGGACAGGAGCTCGACCACCTTCTGCGTGTTGTCGATGTGGCGCTCCATGCGCAGCGGCAGCGTCTCGATGCCCTGCAATATGAGCCAGGCGGTGTGCGGGCTCATCGAGGCGCCGAAGTCGCGCAGGCCCTCGCGCCGGGCGCGCAGCAGGAAGGCGCCGACAGTGCTTTCCTCGCTGAAGACCATGTTGTGGAAGCCGTCGTAGGCTTGGGTCAGCTCGGCGAATTTGCCCGACTTTTCCCAGTCGAAGCTGCCGCCGTCGACCACCACGCCGCCGATGACGGTGCCGTGGCCCGACAGGAACTTGGTGGCCGAGTGATAGACCAGGTCAGCGCCCCAGTCGAAGGGCTTGATCAGGTAGGGCGAAGTCAGGGTCGAGTCGACCAGCAGCGGCACGCCGGCCTCGTGGGCGATGTCGCTCACGGCCGGAATGTCGAGCACATCGAGCCCGGGGTTGCCCACGGTTTCGCCGAAGAACAGCTTGGTCTCGGGGCGTACCGCGGCGCGCCAGCCGTCGAGGTCGCCGGGCTTCACGAAGGTGGTGTCGATGCCGAAGCGGCGCATCGTGTAGTGCAGCAGGTTCTGCGAGCCGCCGTACAGGGCCGTGCTGGCCACGATGTGCGAGCCCGCGCCCATCAGCGTGGCTACCGACAGGTGCAGCGCCGCCTGCCCGCTGGCGGTGGCGATGGCGCCGATGCCGCCTTCGAGCGCCGACACGCGCTGCTCCAGCACCGCGTTGGTCGGGTTGCTGATGCGCGAGTACACGTGGCCCGCGCGCTCCAGGTTGAACAGGGCGGCCGCATGGTCGCTCGACTCGAAGACGAAGGAGGTGGTCAGGTGGATCGGCACCGCCCGAGCGCCGGTGGTGGGGTCGGGCGCGGCGCCGGCGTGCAGCGCGAGGGTGTCGAAACCGGGGTCGGAATATCCGGGCATGAGGGCCTTTCTGGGTCTGGGCAGTTGTCTCCTGGCAATGCTCCGTTACGTCTGCAATTCATGCGTCCGCGACATGGGCGCTCAGGTCGGCGTCGATTGTGGGCTATATTCAAAAACGGCACGCCCGCCGAGATAGCCGAGATTGAGTCCGAGAGGAGCACACGATGAAAGTCAGCGACATCCTTCGCGTCAAGGGCAATACGCTCTTCACCATCACGCCAGACGACCTGCTGGCAGAAGCCGCCAACACCATGGCGGAAAAGGACATCGGTTCGCTGGTGGTCATGGAGCACGGCGACCTGGTCGGCATGCTCACCTTCCGGGAAGTCATCGTGGCCATCGTCGGCAACGGCGGCCAGGTCGGCACCACGCTGGTCCGCAAGGCCATGGACGACGCCCCCGTCACCTGCACGCTGGAAACCGACCTCGACGAAATCCGCCGCATCATGCTGGAGCGCCACGCGCGCTACATGCCCGTGATGGACAAGCGCATGCTGATGGGCGTGATCAGCTTCTACGACGTGGCCAAGGCCGTGGTGGACAGCCAGAACTTCGAGAACAAGATGCTCAAGGCCTACATCCGCGACTGGCCGGCGGAAGACGAAAAGGCCGGTTGATCCCGGCCAGCCCGCTCAGGGCAGCCGCGCGATCTGCGCGCGCAGCAGCGTGTAGAAGCCTTCGGTGTCGGCCTCGCTGATCCACAGCGTATTGGGCGCGCGGCGGTTGTAGCCGCGAAAGTCGACCACCGTCGCGCCGGTCGTGAACTCGCCCTTCGTTTCCACGTCGACGCTCACCTTCGCACCCTTGAAGAGCTCGGGCTTCAGCAGATACGCGATCACGCACGGGTCGTAGATCGGTCCGACCGCCACGCCCCGGCGCCGCAGGCCGTACGCCATCATCGAATCGAAAATATCCGCCACCACCTTGCCGGCGTTGTTGCCCATGGTGCGAAAGGGCACGATGCGCTCGGGCGTGAGCAGCACGCGGCGCGCCGCGTCGTGCGACATGGCCGTCACCGGCACGCCGCTGCGGAACACGATCGAGGCCGCCTCAGGGTCGGCGTACACGTTGAAGGTGGCAGCGGGCGTGATGTTGCCGCCCACGCCCCAGGAGCCATCCATCACCACGATCTCGGCAATGGCGGGCTTGATGTCGGGCGCCGAGTTGAGCGCGGCCGCAAAGTTGGTGAGCGGCCCCAGGCCCACGAGCGTGATGCTCTTCGGGGGCGCGGCGCGCAGCGTCTCGATGATGTACTGCACCGCGTGCGTGGGCATCAGCGGGCCGCGCGGCTCGTGCAGCGTCGGGCCTTCCATGCCTGTCTTGCCGTGCACGTCGTCGGCGAAGATGGGTTCGCGCACCAGCGGGCGCGGGTAGCCGGCGTAGACCGGAATGTCGGGCCGGCCGGCCCAGTCGCGCACGATGCGCGCGTTCTTCTCGGTCACGGTCAGCGGCAGGTTGCCCACGCTCACCGTCAGCGCCTTAATGTCGAGCCGGTCGGTTGCGGCCATGGCCATCAGCAGGGCAATGGCGTCGTCCTGGCCGGGGTCGGTGTCGATGATGACCTGGCGCTTGCCTGCCACGGGCGGCAACCGCGTGGCGGGTGTGCCCGCGAGCGCCTGTGCCAGTTCGGCGGGGCTGGGGCTCTGCGCGAAGGCCATGCCTGCAAGGCCGGCAGCGGACACGCCCAGCAGGGCGCGGCGGGACAGCATGGGCAGCATCGTCTTCGTCACACGCTCACTCCTTGATGTTGGCCGTCTGCACGATCTTCTGGTTGCGCGCGTACTCCGTCTGCACGAACTTCGCGAAGCTCTCGGGCGTGCCGCTGCCCGGCAGCGCGCCTTGCTCCATCAGCTTGCTGCGCACGCCTTCTTCCTGCAGCACCGCGTTGAGCTCGTGGTTGATCTGCGCGACCACGGCCGGCGGCGTCTTCGCGGGCGCGAAGATGCCGGTCCAGCTCACCATGTCGAAGCCCTTGAGGCCGGGCATCTCGTCGAAGGTGGGCACGTTGGGCAGCGCGGCCAGCCGCTTGCTGCTGGTGATGCCGAGCGCCTTCAGCCGCTTGCCGTTCACGTGCGGAATGGCGCTGGTGCTCACCAGCATCGCCAGGTCGACCTGGTCGCCGATGACGTCGGTGGCAATCTGCGCGCCGCCGCGGTAGGGCACGTGCGTGACGAAGATGCCGCTGCGCTCCTTCAGCAGTTCCATGGCCAGCTGCAGCACCGTGCCCACGCCCGAGGTCGCGTAGTTGTATTTGCCGGGCCTGGCCTTCGCGAGCTTCACGAAGTCGGAAAAAGTCTGGGCCTCCAGGCCGGGGCGCGCCACCAGCACCATCGGCGCGGTGTTGAGCAGGCCGACCGGCGCCAGGTCTTTCAGCGGATCGAAGCGGAAGGCCGTGGGGTTGACCAGCTTGCCGATGGCGATGGCGCTGTCGGGCCCCACCACCAGCGTGTAGCCGTCGGGCGTGGCGTTCACGGCCTTGGCCACGCCGATGGCACCGCCCGCGCCGCTCACGTTCTCGATCACCACCGATTGCTTGAGGCGTTCTCCGAGGCGCTGCGCGACGAGGCGCGCATTCACGTCCACGCTGCCGCCGGCCGTGTAGGGAACGATCAGCGTGATGGGCTTGGCAGCGGGCCATGCCTGCGCGAGGGCCGCGGTGGGAAGCGCGGCGCAAAGTGCGGCGGCAAGGAGCAGGCGGCGGGGTGTGTTCATGGCGTGGGTCATTCGAGGATGGTGGGGGCGGGTTCAGTGTCGAGGCGGGCGCGCAGCGTGTCGAATTCATCGCTCCACTGCGTGCGCCATGCGCGGCGCTGCGTGTCGTCGATCCACGCGCCGTCGAGGCCGTTGTGCATGAAGCCGCGCAGGTCGTCCAGGCCGAAGCCGAAGTCGCGCACCATCATCAGCCAGGCCTGCGTGGGCGTGACCTTGTGCAGCGTCGGGTCGTCGGTGTTGGGGTGGATGCGCAGGCCCAGGCCGGGCATGCGGCGGATCGGGTGATCGATGGCCCATCGCTCGGGCGGCAACGTGCGCAGGTAGTACGAGTTGGTCGGCACCACCGTGAAGGTCACGTCGCGATCAGCACATTCGCGCGCGAAGTCGGGCTGGTCGACCACCGTGTAGCCGTGGTCGATGCGGTCGACCTGCAGCACGTCGAGCGCGGTGCGCACGTTGGTCCAGGGCATGCCGAACTCGCCCGCGTGCGCGGTGGTCTTCAGGCCTGCCTTCTTCGCATCGACATAGGCCTGCGTGAACAGTTCAGGCGGACGGTCGACCTCGCGGTAGTCGATGCCGATGCCGATCACCTCGTCGCAGCGATGCGCCTTGACCCACTCGACCATCTCCACGGCCGCCTCGGGGCTGGCTTCGCGGTCGATGGCGGCGATGAGGCGGCCGGTGATGCCGAACTCCTGCTGCGCGTCCTGGATCGCTCGGACGATGGCGCCTTGCGCGAGCGGATAGGCAATGCCCGACTCGTGCACGGTGCCGGTCGGGTTCCAGAAGAACTCGGCGTAGCGCACGTTGTGCGAGGCCGCGTCCTGCAGGTATTCGAGCGTGAGCTGGTAAAGGTCGCCGGCGCTGCGTACCAGCTGGGCGTCGAGCGCGCGCAGCACCCGCAGCACGCCGACCGGTTTTTCGCCGCGCGTGTAGAAGCCCTCGATCTCGTCGGCCGCCAGCGGCGAGCCGGCGCGCAGATTGAGCTGCTTGAAGGTTTCGTGGCGCACCGTGCCGAACAGGTGGCAATGCAGCTCGGCCTTGGGCATGGCGCGGAGCATCGATTCCAGCGTGAGAGGCGCTTGGGGGGCGGGCGTGGGGCTGGTCATGCTGACCAGTCTAGTAACGGCGCTCTCATAAAGAAAATTTTGAATTTCTATAATTTGATTCACTGAATCAATAACCAGAGATTCGCCCATGACCGCCTTGCCCCTGCGTGCGCTCACCTTGCGCCAGCTGCAGTTCTTCTCGGTGCTGGTGGAAGAAGGCCAGTTCGGCCGCGCCGCGCGCCGGCTCGCCATCACGCAGCCGGCCCTGAGCAACGCCATCAAGCAGATGGAGAAGCTGCTCGGTGCCGAACTGCTGACCCGCTCCACCCACCGGCTGGAACTCACGCCCGTGGGCGCCGAGGTGCTGGCGCGCACCGATTTCCTCGTCAACACCTTCGAGGTGGCGCTGCGCGACATCGAAAGCACGGTGCAGCGCGGCCGCGCCTTCGTGCGCATCGGCGTGATTCCCTCGGCCAGCGCGCGCGTGGCTGCTGCTGCCAGCGAGTTTCTGCAGAGCGGGCAGCGCGAGGTGGAGCTGGCCTGGCGCGATGCCCCCTCGAACACGCTGCTGGCCGAACTGCGCAGCGGGCAGATCGACATGGCGGTGGCCGCCATCACCGAGCCGCCCGGTGGGCTGACCTGCATCGACCTGTTCCGCGATCCGCTGGTGCTGGTGGTGCGGCGCGACCACGCGCTGGCGGCGGCTGGCGATGCCCAGTGGGAGGCCATCGGCAAGGAGCGACTGGTGCTGTTCGAACGCGGCAGCATGCCTGCGCTGGGCAACCCGGCGCGCGCGCAGTTTGCGCAGGGCCCGGAGCCGTACCGCGTGAGCTATTCCGAAACGCTCTACGCGCTGGTGCGCAGCGGGCAGGCGCTGGGGTTGATGCCGCGCCTGTACACCTCGTCGCTGCGCGACCCCGAACTGGTGGTGGTGCCGCTGCTGAAGCCCCGCGTCGAGCGCCGCGTGGTGCTGGCCTACCTGCCGGGGCCGATGCGCAACGTGGTGGCGCAAGAGTTGATCGCGTTCCTGCGCGAGCGCCTGCCGCAGGCCGGCGAGGCGACGGTGCGGCGCGTGAGCGGCAAGGGCGTGCGCGCGCGGCGCCAGTCCTAGCCGTTCAGTTCGGCCGCGGCGTGGATCGTCTCGCGCACGCGCGGATAGATCTGCGCATTCCACTTGCTGCCGCTGAACACCCCGTAGTGCCCCACGCCAGCTTGCAGGTGGTGCGTCTTGAGGTACGGCCGGATGCCCGTGCACAGGTCTTGCGCCGCCACCGTCTGGCCCACGGCGCAGATGTCGTCGCGCTCGCCTTCGACCGTCAGCAGCGCGGTGCGGCGGATGGCGGCGGGGTTCACGGTGCGGTCGCCCACGGTGAGCACGCCTCGTGGCAGGTCATACGTCTGGAAGACACGTTCAACGGTCTCCAGGTAGAACTCGGCCGGCAGGTCGTTCACGGCCAGGTACTCGTCGTAGAAGGTGCCGATAGTGCGGGCCTTCTCGATGTCGCCCTCGACCAGGTGGCTGTACATGTCCTCGAACTGCTTCTTGTGCCGCTCGGGGTTCATGCTCATGAAGGCCGACAGCTGCAGGAAGCCTGGGTACACGCGCCGCATCATGCCCGCGTGCGGCCACGGCACATGGCTGATGAGGTTGCGCCGGAACCACTCGATGGGCTTGCTGGTGGCCAGCGTGTTCACACCGGTCGGGTTGATGCGGCAATCGACCGGGCCGGCCATCAGCGTGAGGCTGCGCGGCGTGGCGGGGTTGTCGTCTTCGGCCATCAGCGCGGTGGCGGCCAGCGCGGCCACGCAGGGCTGGCAGACCGCGACCATGTGCACGCCCGGCCCCACGGCCTCCAGGAAGCTGATGAGCTGCAGCGTGTAGTCGTCCAGGCCGAAGCCGCCGTGCCACAGCGGCACGTCGCGCGCGTTGTGCCAGTCGGTCAGGTACACGTCGTGGTCGCGCAGCAGGGTGCGCACGGTTTCGCGCAGCAGCGTGGCGAAATGGCCCGACAGTGGTGCGGCCAGCAACACCGGCGGATGCACCGCATCGGTGTCCTTGCGGAAATGCAGCAGGGTGCCGAAGGGCGAAACGAGGGTTGTCTCCTCGTGCACGGCCACTTCCGCGCCGTCGACCGTGACGCTATTTATGCCGTAGTCGGGCCGCGTGTGGGTCAGCCGCATGCGCGAGAACACCTCGAACTGGGCGGCCATGCGCCGCAATATGGTGCGCTCCGTGCCGTCTTTCCACAGGGCCTTGCTCATGTACTGCGCCGCGAGCCGCGCCGGAGAGAGCAGGTCGGCTTGGTTCTGGTAGGCCCGGTACAGCATGAATACCTCGCAGGCAAGTTGCGGGCCAACCGCATGGCATGGCGCTTGCACGCAACGGCACAACGCCCAAGGAGCTTCACGATGGCCAAACCCGTTCTCACCATCAGCAGCAAGAACTACGGCGCGTGGGCGCTGCGCGGCTGGCTGATGTGCAGGCTGGCCGGGTTGGACTTCAGCGAGAAGGTCATTCCGCCTGATGACCCGGCCATGAAGGCCGAGATGCTGCTGCTGTCTTCGTCGATGCTGGTGCCCTCGCTGCAGCACGGCAGCGTGAAGGTGTGGGACACGCTGGCCATCGGCGAATACCTCAACGAGATCAAGCCCAAGGCCGGCCTGTTGCCGGACGACGTGGCGGCCCGCGCCCATTGCCGCGCCATCTGCGGCGAGATGCACTCGGGTTTCGGCTCGATGCGCGGCGCGCTGCCGATGAACATCAAGGCCCACTTCAAGAGCTTCAAGGTGTGGTCGCGCGCGCAGGCCGACATCGATCGCATCGTCGCCATCTGGCGCGAATGCCTCAAGGCCTATGGCGGCCCCTTCCTGTTCGGCAAGCAGCCGGGCATGGCCGACGCGATGTATGCACCGGTGGTCACGCGCTTCCTGAGCTACGACGTGGCGCTCGACAGCGTCTGCGCGGCTTACTGCAAGCGCGTGATGGAACTGCCGGCCATGAAGGAATGGGTGACAGCCGCGAAGCAGGAGCCCGACGAGATCGACGAGCTCGACGCGGAGTTCTGAGCAGCGCGCTTCATGAACTCGCCGGGGGCGGCTCGAAGTTGGCCTGCGCCAGCTTGCGTTCGATGTTCTGCGCGGCCTGCTGCAGGTCGCCCAGGTGGGCCGACACGATCTCACGCTCGCTCTTCACCGCCGGCAGCCAGGCGCAGCTGAGGCAGCCCACCACCAGCTCGCCCTTCCGCAAGGGCACCGAGATCGCGCCGAAGCGGTCGGGCGAATCCATGCTGGTCGAGGTCGGGTCACGCGCCACGTAGCCGAGGTCGCGCGCGTGCGCCACCATGCGCCGGATGTTCTCGGGCCGCCGCGCGCTGCGGTCGAAGTCGTTGGGCGAACGCGCCAACGCCGCGAGGATTTCGCGCCGCTCGTCCTCCGGACAGAACGCCAGGTAGCAGCGCCCCAGCGAGGACAGCAGCATCGGTGGGCGAAAGCCCAGCGCGCGGTAGTTGACGGCCAGGCCGTTGCGCGGCCGGTCGGTGTCGAGGATGAGCATGGCCGTGCCGTCGCGCACGCCCAGGTCGATGGGCCATGGCACCACCCGCTGCAGCGTGGCACGCGCCGGTGCAGCCAGTGCCGACAGGCGTGTGCGCCATGCCATCGCGGGGCCCGACTGCCCTGTGGCCGACGTCGGCACGTAGCGCCTGTCGTGCTCGCTGCGCTCGGCCCAGCCTGCCTGCTGCAGCGTCTTGAGGATGCGCAGCAGCGTGGCCTTCGACAGGCCGGTCTGCCGGTGCAGCTCCTGCAGCGTGACTGCCGACGAGCGCTGGATGGCCAGCATCACGTCGAGCCCGCGGCGCAGCGCGTCGATGGCTTTCACGCTCTGCGCGCCCGTGGTGTCCGACATGCCGGTCTCCGAAAAAAAGTTCACTGAGTGAAACTATATCTTCTGGCTTCGCGGCCCCGTTCCTACAGTGCGGACGACACCAACGTCGTCCCACAGAGAAGGAAAAGAGCATGATGTTTCACCCGCGAAACGCGGTCCGTGCCGCTGCAGCAGCCGTTCTTTCGCTATGCGCCGCCAACGCGGCCTTGGCGCAGGCCTGGCCCTCGAAGCCGATCACCATCGTCGTGGCCTACCCGGCCGGCGGCGACACCGACGCCATTGCGCGCACCTACGCCGAGAAGCTGTCGCAGCGCACCGGCCAGCCGGTGCTGGTCGACAACCGACCCGGCGCGAGCGGGATGATCGGCAACGTGTGGGTCGCCAAGGCGCCGGCCGACGGCTACACGCTGCTCTTCACGCCCAGCACCTTTCCCATTGCGCAGCATGTGCTGAAGACCGGCCCCGGCGTGGCGCACGACGTGGTGAAGGACTTCACGCCCATCGTGAAGACCGGAAACATCCCGCTGCTGCTGGTGACCGCGCCGTCGACCGGCATCCAGAGCGCGGCGCAACTCGTTGCCGGCGCGAAGGCCGGCAAGGCCACGACCTACGGCACGCCGGGTGCCGGTTCGCCGATGCACATTGCGGGCGAACTGCTCAACAGGGACGCGGGCATCGCGGCCACGCATGCGCCGTACCGCGGCGTGGCACCGGTGGTCAACGATGCATTGGGCGGCCACGTCAGCGTGGGCTGGATCACGCCCGGCGCCGTGGCGGGCCACATCGCCGCGGGCAAGCTCATTCCGCTCGCGGTCGCGGAGCGCCAGCGCACGAAGCTGATGCCCAACGTGCCCACCTTCATCGAGCTGGGCTACAGGGACGTGGATGTGAGCGCATGGATGGGGCTGCTCGGTCCAAAGGCGATGCCGGCCGACGTCGTGCAGGCACTCAACAAACACTTCAACGAGATCCTGAAGATGCCCGACGTGCAGGCCAAGATGGCCGCGCTCGGCATCGAGCCCGTGGGCGGCGCGCCCTCCGTGCTGGCGCAGCAGATTGCAGATGACGACCAGCGCTTCGGCAAGCTGGTGCGCGAGTTCGGCATTCGCGCCGACTGAAGAAGAACGACAAGGAGACGATGCATGCTGAGCGAAGAAAAGAATCGCCTGCTGACCGAGGTGGGCCCCGGCAAGCCGATGGGCGACTACCTGCGCCGCTACTGGCATCCGGTTGCCGGCGCCAGCGAGTTCGACGACAAGGCCGTGAAGCCGTTGCGCATCCTCGGCGAGGACCTGGTGCTCTACAAGGATTTGAGTGGCAACTACGGCCTGGTCGACCGCCGCTGCCCGCACCGCAATGCCGACATGTCGTACGGCTACGTCGAGCAGTGCGGCCTGCGCTGCAGCTACCACGGCTGGCAGTACGACCAGAGCGGTCAGTGCGTGCACCAGCCCTTCGAGGAAGCGCTGGACCCCGGCGCGCGCATGCGCAAGAACACGAAGATCAAGGCCTATCCGGTGCAGGAGAAGGCCGGCCTGCTGTGGGCCTACATGGGCCCGCAGCCCGCGCCGCTGCTGCCCGACTGGGAGTTGTTCAACTGCAGGAACGGCTTCGCGCAGGTGGTGTTCGCGGAGATTCCGTGCAACTGGTTCCAGTGCCAGGAAAACTCCATCGACCCCGTGCACTTCGAGTGGACCCACAACAACTGGACCACGCGGCTGCAGGGCGAAGAAGGGCCGTATGTGCCCACGCACCTGAAGCTGGCCTTCGAGGAGTTCGAGCACGGCTTCGTCTACAAGCGCCTGCGCGGCGGCGAGCGTGAAGACAACGTGATGTGGACCACCGGGCGCGTCACGCTGTGGCCCAACGGCTTCTTCCTCGGTCATCACTTCGAATGGCGGGTGCCCATCGACGACCACCACACGCTGAGCGTGCTGTGGGTGCTGAGCCGCGTGCCGAGCGAGCAGGAGCCCTATGTGCAGGAGCGCATTCCCTCGTGGTACGGGCCCATCAAGGACCCGGTGACCGGGCGGTGGATCACCAGCCATGTGGCCAACCAGGACTTCGCGGTGTGGGTCGGGCAGGGCGCCATCACCGACCGCACGCGCGAGAAGCTGGGCCAGAGCGACAAGGGCATCGTGATGATGCGCCGCCGCTTCTTCGAGGAACTTGAGGCGATGCAGGCCGACCCAGCACACGAGCCCAAGGGTCTGATCCGCGATCCGGAGAAGAACCGCGATGTGTTCCTGCCCTCAGCCTGCCGCGACGAGATGCTGAATGGCCTGCCGCGTGCCGAGCTGGCGGCGCATCCGCTGCTGGGACCGTACCTGAAGGACTTCTTCGGCCAGGCCGGGCAACCCGACGAGGTGCGCGCGGCCTACGAGAAGGCCATTGGCCAGAAGGTCGAGGGCGCGACCTTCTTCAAGGTGCACGGCGCCGGGGTCGAAGAAGAGGTCTAGTGGGTCTAGTGGCGGAACATCCGCAGGTCGAGCGCGCTTTCTTCGCCCAGCCACATGGCATGGGCTGTGTGGTCGGCAAAGTCGTCGCCCGTCACGCCGTGCACTAACACGTCGAGCCCGTTGCGGTTGGCGTCGAGCCAGCCGATGACCTGGTCGAACTCGGCGGCGTCGAAGGCGAGCTGGCAGCTCCAGTGCGGATGCGGCCCCACCAGCCGTTCGTGCACGCGGCCGACCACCACCATCAGCTCGTGGCCCGCCCGCTCGCAGAGGGCGCGCGCTTGCACGACCGTGTCGGGTGCGAAATAGACGTGGGCGTGGTACTGGGCGTAGAGGTTTTCGGGGCGGCGTGGCATGGTGCACTCATTGTGGCCCTAACCGCGGGCCCAGGTGAAAACGCCCGCTGTAGCGGAACACGTCGCCGAACCAGCGGTGGCGCAGCAGCATCTTCATGGTGAAGTGGTCGGCATCGGTGGGGTCGGGCCGCTCCTCGACATAGGCGGTACCGAGAAGGAGGCCCAGCGGAAGCGGAATGCGCAGCCCTGCAATGCGCCAGATGTAGCCCATGTCGCGAAACACCACCGCGCCGTCTTCAGCGCTCACCGCCAGGCGCATGCCGATGCCGAAGCGCACGTATTCGATCACCTCGCTGCCTTGGCCTGCGTCGTGTTCCATGTGCGAGCGGAAGTGGAAAGGCGGCTTGCCCGGAAAGTGGAAGACGCGGTCCCAGTAGAGATTGGCGTCGTCGGAATGGCAGCGGTAGTGCACCTCGATTGGTACGTCTTTGCCCTGGTGCGGAACGAGCGCGCCGAACAGCCGGCCGAAGGGCATCAGCAGCGCGGCCCAGGGGGCGTGCCAGACCTCGTTCATCGTGCCGCGCACGCACACGTAGTCGCCAGAGAACGGCGTCATCGTGTAGTGGCGGCGGATGACGTTGCCGAGCCGGTCCCACGCGGGGCCGAGCGCCTGCTGGAAGACGGGTTGCATCGTCATCCTGCGGCCGTCGCGCTGGCTTCGCTGCGCGCCTTGTAGAAGCGCAGGATGTTTTCCGAGGCGTCATTGAGCAGCAGCTGCATGACCCGGTCCGCATACCAGTTGAAGCGCGTGCTCAGGCGCCACGACACTTCTACGCGCAGCTCGGTGCCGCCGTCGCGCGGGGTCAGCGTGTAGGTGGCGTCGCGCAGGTCGAAATACTGGCCGCCGATCATCACGTGGTCGTCGAGCGCGCCGGCGGGGAAGGAGTCTGGCATGAAGCGAAAGCGCCACTTCAGCAGGCGGTTGGGCTGCCACTCGGTGACGATTTCTTCGAAGTGCACGTTCTTCTGCCACTGCACCTGGCGCACGCGGCCCTCGGGCGTGTCGACGGTCACGCCCGACACCGGCATCGGCACGCCGATGCGGTAAGCCCATGCATCGCCGACTTCGCTGGGACGGATGTCGCGCGCGGCGTTGAGTTCATGCCACACGCGCTCGGCCGGCGCGGCGATGAAGAGCGTGCGCGAGGTGTTCGAGAACTGGTCCGGGTTGGGCAATTGGGTCTCGATGCCGCCGAGCAGCAACGGCATCAGGGCGAAGCTGTAGAGCGCGGGTTTCGGCCAGTTGGTGATGCGGCACACGATGCCCATCGCCAGCCCGCCGACGCTGCCCATTACCGCGAACAGCGGCACGATGACGATGGCGCAGATGAGCCCCTCGATGAACACCGCCAGCGTGCCGGCGACGAAGAGCGCGGTCGCCACCCACGGCGCCCAGAGGTAGTAGCCCCAGCTGCGGCGCTCGATGCGCTCGGCCATGTATACCGTGACCGCGCCGCACACCGAGGGCACGAAGTAGACGAAGGAGCCGAGCATCGGCGAGAAGCGCTCGCCCGGTCCTCCGACGAAAAGGATGCGAAGCACCAGCGCGACGGCTGCGCCCGCCAGGATGGGCCAGAACCAGGCGAAAGGCATCCCGCCGCTGACTCTGCCGGGTGTTTCGTTTGCGGGCTGTTCGATGGGGGCGAGCTCGGAAAGTCTGCTTTCTTCGGATTTGTTGTGCATGCGGAAACCTCTTCTTCTCCTCGTTGTGTTTTCGTGGGGCTCGCTCGCTCGCTCAATCGGCGCTGCGAGTTGCGGTGACCATGCAGTAGTCGAAGTCGCGCCAGAACATACCCAGCGCGAGCGCGCAGTAGCTGGCAACGATGTGCTTGCGCCGCCACGGGCTGAGCTTGCCGCGCGCCTTCCAGAGCTCGGCCAGCGTGAAGCGGGTGGCCAGCACCGGGATGTGCAGCGCACTGGGCGCGACGCGCCAGCGCAGCGACTTGACTTCGATGTCGTCGAAGCCGTGCTCGCGCAGTGCGGCGACGAAGTCTTCGCGCACGGCCAACGTGGGCACGGCCCAGCTGTCGGCCCACAGGCGGTGCAGCCAGCTGGCCAGGCGGCCGGGCTGGGGGCGCAGCAGAAAGCCATCAACAACAGCCAGCCGCGCGCCGGGCTTCAGCAGCCGCGCGGCTTCGCGGATGAAGTCGGCCTTGGCGGTGCCGTCGGCATAGCAGGCGCTCTCGACGGCCCATGCCCCATCGGCCTGCGCGGCGGGCAGGCCGGTGCGTGTGTAGTCGGCTTCGAGGTGAGCCATGCGGTCGGCCACGCCTGCGGCGGCGTCGAGCTTCGCGGCGATGCGGTTCTGCACTGCGACGTTGGTCACAGTGATGGCATACAGCGATGGATCGTCGCTTACCAGCGTGCGCGCGGTGGCGCCGGCGCCGCAGCCCATGTCGATCACGCAGCGGCGTTGTGTGGTGCCGGGCTGTGCGTCGCCGAGCTGCAGCGCACTGCCGACCACGCGGTTCATCTCCACCAGCATGCCTTCGCGCCGCAGCGGGTTCAGGCCCGCGCGCCAGAAGCCGAAGTGCATGTTGTAGCTAGGGCTCCAGGCGCTGTAGTCGGTCGCGACTTCGGTGAAGTAGTCCTGCGTGTCCTCGGCTGTGATGGGCGCGCTGGCTTGGCTTGCCGGGGTGCGCAGGGGCGTTTCGTGCGGCACGCGGAAGTCGGGCTGGAAGACTGTGGGCATGGCGGTTCCCTCGGTGGTTGCTTGTTCGTTGGTTCTCAGAGGCGGCAGTTGCCGTCGTCGCAGGAAGGCGCGACGCGCCCGGCCAGCCTTGCGGCCAGCCAGCGCGGAATGCGGTAGCGGTTGCGCGCCAGCAGCGCATAGGCGCGGTCGGCCAGCGGCGCGACGATCGGCAGGTCGAGCAGGAAGCTGCCGCTCGATAAGCCCACCGCCGTTCGGCAGATGCGGATTGCGGGCACGCCGACGAAGACCCGGCCTTCGGCGTCCGACACGTGGATGGCCGCCATCAGCGCGTCGCGCGGAGCCGGGCCGTTGCTGAACGCTGCCGGCGAGCAGTCGACCAGTTGCAGTCGGCCCGCCACATCGCGCGCCTTGAGGCTGCCCATTTCGGCCGAGCAGATCGCGCAGCTTGCGTCGAAATAGATCGTGAGCGGGTAGGCAGGAAGGGCGGTGTGGCTCATGGCGTTCTTGGTTATCGATATTTCTGTCAAAACAGAAACTAGAGGGCAAAAAAAGGGGCTCAGATCATCGGCAGGCTGGCGTGGTGTGCGTCCGGGTCTTCGTCCTTGCCGCCACCTTTGCCGGTCGCAGCCGCATCGCCGCGCACAAACCTCTGCACGCTCGCGCCCAGCGTCATCACCTTGTCGAGTGTGCCGGGCGACAGCCGCAGCATTTCGTCGGCCCAGGTGGCGAGCTTGTCCATGAGTTCCATGGTGGAGCGGATGCGGTCCTGTGCATCGGCCGGTTCCTTCTGGAAGTCGGGGCTGGAGACCAGCTCGCGCAGCACGCGCACGGTGGGGTCGAACTCGCGTTCCTTGCGTTCGCGCACGACGGTGCGGAACAGCTCCCACACGTCGACGCTGGTCTCGAAATAGTCGCGCCGGTCGCCCAGCGTGTGGGTCACACGCACGAGGTTCCAGGCCTGCAGCTCCTTCAGGCTGTTGCTGATGTTGGAGCGGGCGACGCCGAGCGTTTCGCACAGTTCCTCGGCGTTCATCGGCTTGCCGTGCGCGAAGAGCAGGGCGTGGATCTGCGAGACGGTGCGGTTGACGCCCCACATGGAGCCCATTTCGCCCCAGTGCAGGACGAACTTGCGTTGAATGTCGGTGAGTTCCATGGCTTCGAGTTTAGGATTTACGAAATTTCTGTCAATAGAGAAATTGAAAAATTAGCGGCAATGGTGAATCAGTGGAATACTGTATGAATAAACAGTAAATTGAGTCCTCCAAGGAGTTGCCATGCCAGCTGCCAGAGTCCCCATTCACGCCATCAAGGGCCGCGGCGCGGCCACGCACATCGCACACCGCTTTTCGAAGGACGAGCGCAACGCCTTCGACGACGGTTGGGGCACGCTCGAAGAAGGCGTGGCCGAGGCCGATGAGCTGCAGCCCATTGCCACCGAGGTGCGTTTCGAAGACGTGAAGTCGGTGCTCAATGAAAACGACTCGCCCGACATCTACTTCGACCGCTCGCTCAATCCGTACCGCGGTTGCGAGCACGGCTGCATCTACTGCTTCGCCCGGCCCACGCACAGCTACCTGAATCTCTCGCCCGGCCTCGACTTCGAGACCAAGCTGATCGCCAAGCGCAACATCGTCGAGGTGCTGCGCACCGAGCTTGGGCGCAAGAGTTACAAGCCCAGCTACATCGCCATCGGCACCGCCACCGACTGCTACCAGCCCATCGAGCGCGATCTGCGGCTCACGCGCTCGATCATCGAACTGCTGCAGGAAACGCGGCACCCGTTCGCGCTGGTTACCAAGTCGAGCGCCATCGAGCGCGACCTCGACCTGATCGCGCCCATGGCGGCCGACCACCTGGTGGCCGTGTACGTGACCGTGACCACGCTCGATGGCGAACTTGCCCGCAAGCTGGAGCCACGCGCAGCCGCGCCGCACCGCAGGCTGCGCACCATCCGCACACTCACCGAGGCCGGTGTGCCGGTGGGTGTGAGCGTGGCACCGCAGATTCCCTTCGTGACCGAAGACATGGAACAGGTGCTCGAAGCCGCGTGGGAGGCCGGCGCGCGCAGCGCCTTCTACACGGTAGTGCGGCTGCCGTGGGAGGTGGCGCCGCTCTTCAAGGAGTGGCTGATGCTGCACTACCCGCAGCGCGCCGACCGCATCATGGCGCGCATACACGAGATGCGCGGCGGCAAGGACTACGACGCCGACTTCGCTACGCGCATGAAAGGCTCGGGCCTGTGGGCCGACCTGATCCACCAGCGCTTCGAGAAGGCCACGAACCGCCTCGGCTACAACCGCGAGCGCATTCCGCTGGACGTCACTGCGTTCCGGCCGCCTGGGGCCGTGGGGCAAGGCAACCTGTTCTAGCCGTACCCAGGCGCCACACGCTCGGGCCACCGATGGCGCGTGCCGCCCGAGCGGCGGTCGGCCTTTTCTGGCACCACGCCCAGTTCGCTCAGTTCCCTGCCGCGTAGTTCGAGTCGGCGCAGGCACTCGAGAAAGATGTCGAGGTGCTCGGCGTCGATGCCGTCGAGAAGATCCATGTTGAGACGGGCGACCCGCGGAAACAGCGCATCGCATAGCTGTTGGCCGGTGTCGCTCAGGCGCACATGCACTTCGCGGCCGTCCTGCGCATCCTGCCGGCGCTCCACCAGTTTCTTCTCGCTGAGGCTGCGCAGGCCGCGCGAAGTGCGCACGCGGTCCAGTTGCAGGCGCTCGGCGAATGCGGAGGAGGTGATCTCGCCGATCTGCGCGAGCATGCCGATCATTCCCCACTCGCGATGTGTGATGCCGAAGCCGCCTTCGACCAGGCGGGTTGCCATACCGCCACAGGCACGCACCGCGCGCGACAGCCGATACAGGAGCAGGTCGTCCAGGGAGCGCGGATCGCGCAAGGCATCTGCATTGGGAAAAGCTGGCATACGAATCGGAACTGAAGGGTTGTGGCCAGCCCGCCTTGGTGGCGGGTAATGGATTAGATTAATTATTGGTTATTGCCTATAACCAGGAAACAACGCTGAATATTGCCGCAACGACGACCGATTTGCGACTGTACCCGACAAAACATCCGTCAATGCCAATTGGTCAGCTACTGCTCAGTCTTGATTTAACTATCTTCCGCAATGGGCGGGAATTCATGAATCTGGATGGATTTGAATGATTGCAAATCAGTGATCGATTGATAGCAAATACGTAATTAAAACCTTCCACGCCGTAAGCGTATTGCATTCGGCATTCAAGGAAAGAATCTCCGTGCTTGACCTGAACGAAGTCGCAATGTTCGTGCAAGTTGCGCGCCTCGGCAGCTTTGCCGAAGCGGCGCGACAGCTGCGTATGCCGTCGGCAACGGTGAGCCGGCGCATCCAGCAACTCGAGGCGCGCCTGGGAACCCGGCTGATGCAGCGCTCGACCCGCAAGCTGACGCTGACGAGCGCGGGCCAGACCTTTCATGAGCGGTGCGGCCCGGCGGTCGAGGAACTGATCGAAGCTGGGCAATCGCACGTCGCGGGCAGCCAGGCGCCTAGCGGCCCGATCCGGGTGGCGGCCTCGGCCAGCTTCTTCGAATACTTCGAGATGAAATGGGTGTCGGCTTTTCTCGCCACGCATCCCCTGGTGCAACTCGATTTCGTTCTCAGCGATATCCCGGCTGACCTCATTACCGACCGCATTGACGTCGCGTTTCGCATCGGGCCCTTGCCGGACTCGAGCTACGTGGCCCGCAGGATATTCGCGAGCTACGGGGGCCTTCTTGCCAGCCCTGCCTATTTGGCGACGCACGGAGCGCCCGCCAATCTGGAGGAATTGAGCAGGCACGCATGCGTGACACAGCCGCCAGACACCGGGAATTTCACCACCTGGCGTCTCCAGGGGCCTGACGGCGTGGAAGAAGAAGTGCGGGTGAGAGGGGGCTTCACCAGCAACATGCAGGTGGCATTGCGCGAGGCCGCGTGCGCCGGACTCGGCATCGTCGCGCTGCCGGCGATCCTGACGGCAGCAGAGGTGGCGGCCGGCCGCCTGGTGCCGGTGCTGCCGCAGTACATGCGGGCCGGCCGCGGCCTGAGCGTCGTCTATCCCAGTCGCCAGCAGAGGCCGCGGGCAGTCGCCGCGTTCGTCGACATGGCCGTGGAAAAGCTCAGCCTGCAGGAGTGGACGCCGCAGTCCAACGCAGAGATAGAGACAGAGACAGAGACGGCTTGAGTGCCGGGCGCGGCACGCCAATTGGCGTGCCGCAATTCGGCGACGCATTGCATTTCTGCTATCGACTCAATTCCCGCGCCTGCGCGACCCATATCGGAGCAATGCGCCTGATTTTGGTGCATTTCACCGATTCAGCGTCGCGATTACCTCGAAACTTGAGCGGCTGAATTTCATTTAGAGCGCTAGTAGGAAGCGACAAAGATCGTAAACAATTGTCACATGCGATCTCCCAATAGAGATACGCATTGGTGATTCCATTTTCGTCCCGCCTGGAACGAATTTGCGGATTGCTTGAATTGGACCAGTCTTTCAGCGCCTGTCCAATTCATTCGTTTTCATCGTTTCTCCAATCTGGAGGCGAACGGATCTTCTTTGTTTTGCAAGGGTGGACAGCGGATGCAGACACGGTCTTTGAGCGCAGCGGGCTTCACGTTGATCGAAGTCATGATCACGGTGGCCATCGTGGCCATCCTGGCGTCCCTCGCCCTGCCCAGCTATCGCGACTACGTGCTGCGGGGGCAGCTCGTCGACGGCACCAATGGCCTGTCGGCCATGCGCGCCGACATGGAGCGCTTCTACCAGGACAACCGGAGCTATCTCAAGACCGGCACCTTTGTTCCTCCCTGCAGCAAGACCACCGTCGTCGGCTATTTCACGCTGTCCTGTACCACCGACCCCGCGGCGACTTCGACGAGCTACACGCTGCAGGCCGTGGGCAGCGGCCCGACCACCGGCTTCACCTTCTTCGTGGACCAGCTCGGGGTCCAGTCGACCACCATCGATAGCAAGGTGTCGGGGTGGACCGGCTGCAAGGCGGCTTGGGTGACCCGGCGCGGCCAGGCGTGTCCGGCATGAAGGGCCATCCGCGCCACGCATCGGGCTTCACCCTCATCGAACTGATGGTGACGATCGTGCTGCTGGCCGTCCTGACGATGCTGGCCATGCCTTCGTTCATGACGTGGATCAACAACAACAAGGTTCGCACCGTGAGCGATTCGCTGCAGAACGGACTGCGGTTCGCGCAGAGCGAAGCCTTGCGCCGCAGCCGGCCCATCGTGTTTTCGCTGACCAACAGTCCGGCGCCGCAAACCAGCCTGACGGCCGTTGCCAACGGCAGCAACTGGTCGATCAATGTCTCCAAGTCGAGCCTGGATGCGAAGAGCGCCTTCGTGCAGGCCGGCGTGCTCACGGATGTTGCATCCGGCGTTCAGATCACGGGGCCCGTGGCCGTCTGCTTCAACGCCATGGGGCGCGTGGTCGCGAACACCGACACCGATGTGAACGGCGCCAGCTGCGGCACCGCCTCGGCGTTGCAGACCTACAACGTCACCCTGACTCCCGGTGCCGACCGCCCGTTGCGCGTGCTGGTCGCCCTGGGCGGCCAGATCCGCATGTGCGATCCGGCACGCAAGCTGACCGATTCTCCCGACGGTTGCCCATGAAGAAAAGCCTTTCTCCCGCTCCTGGAGCCCCGCAAACGGGCTTCGCCCTGCTCGAAGTGCTGGTCTCCCTCCTTCTGTTTTCGTTCGGCATCCTCGGCCTCATCGGCCTGCAGGCGCGCGCCATCAGCCTGTCGACGGATGCAGAAGACCGCAACCGGGCCGCCTTGCTCGCCAACGACGTTGCCAGCGCGATGTGGCTCGGCAAGTCGATTTCCGTGAACACGGGCAAGGGCTCGGTCTGGCAGACGCGCGCCAGCGACGCCACGAAAGGCGGGCTGCCGAATGGCGCCGTGACGGTCACCGCGGTGAGCGGCACCACCAATAGCGCAGACATCCAGATCACCTGGAAGGCGCCTTCCCGCTCAAGCGCAAGCACCGAGCAGAGCAGCACGTTCACCACGCGGGTGACGCTGCCATGAGGCCCGCTTTCTCATCGGCGCTGCCGCGGCAGCGCGGCCTCTCGCTGATCGAATTGCTCGTGGCCATGGTCATCGGACTGGTGCTGACGCTGGCCGTCACCAGCATCGTCACGGTCGGGGAGGCGCAAAAGCGCAGCACCACTTCCACCAACGACATGGACCAGGCAGGCGCCTATGCCGCCTATGTGCTCGACCGAGCGCTGCGCAGCGCCGGCTCGGGCCTGAGCCAGTCGACCCAGCCGACGGACCGGGGTGTGTTCGGCTGCAAGCTCAACGTGGCCGCGTTGCTGCCGGCCGCCGCCGCATTTCCGGCACCCTTCAACAAGAACTTCCTGCCCAGTGACAAGGCCGATCTGCGCGTTGCGCCCGTGCTCATCGGCAAGAACCAGTCCGACGCCGGCTCCGACGTGCTGGTGGTCATGGGCGGCGATGCCGTGGCAGGCGGCGTGCCGCGCGGCCTCACGGACCCCGGCAGCGCCAAGACGCTCTCGATGGACAACACGGTTGGCATCTCCACTGACGACGTCGTCCTGGTGAGCCAGAACGGTGTTACGGACTGCCTGCTCGAACAGGTGTCCGGAGCCACGGCCAAGGTGTTGACCCTGGATGGCACCTACTACACGGCGGGCAAGACCACGCCGCTGGAGACACTGGCCGCGAGCACCTCGACCTACGTCACGCCGCTGGGCAATCCCGAGAACGGCAACGTCCAGTTCCAGCTCTTCGGCGTGGGCGACAACCGCACGCTCTACGGCTACGACCTGCTGCAGGGCGCGGGAACCACCACCGCGCAGGCGCTCGCGGACGGCGTGGCCGAGATGCATGCCCTCTACGGCCTGGACACCAACGGCGACGGCATCCTCGACGCCTGGGCGGACCCGGGCGCGAAGGGCTACGACATCGCCACCGTCATGAAGACGACGGCCACGCTCCGGCAGATCGTGGCCGTGCGCGTCGCGCTGGTCATGCGCAGCGCGAGCAGGGAAAAGGATCCCGTTTCGCCCGGCACGCTCACCCTGTTCGACGGCGTGCTGGATGCATCGAAGAACTCGCTCGCACAGAGCGTGACCCTGAGCGCCGCGGAAGACCAGCACTACCGCTACCGGGTCGTCGAATTCACCATCCCGCTGCGCAACATGCTGCTGCTCCCATGAAGATTCCCATGCCTCGCGCAGCGATGCGCCAGCGCGGCGTCGTGCTGCTGTTCTGTCTCGTCATCCTCGTGATCCTGCTGGCTGGCGGAGTCGCGGTGGTGCGCTCCATGCACACCTCGCTGTCCACGGCCGGAAACCTGGCCTTCAGGCGCGACCTCGTGAACCAGGGCGAACGGGCGGTCTCGGCGGTGCTGGCCAAGTTCGCCACCAGCGGAGCGCTGGCCACCGCGACGACCGATGTGCAGGCCGAGAACTTCAAGGCGACCAAGCTCGACACCAACGCACAGGGAGTGCCAAAGGCGCTGCTCGACGACACCACCTTTGCCACTGTCGGCAAGGCGTCCAACGACATCACGGACAGCACCGCGCAGGTGAGCATCCGCTACGTGATCGATCGCCTCTGCACCAGCAGCGGCACCGCCACCAGCACGGGCTGCGTGCAGTCCTCAGCGGCGCCGAGCGGCGGCACGGCCGGCCCCGTGCCGCCGCCGCCCCCACCGACGGCCACCGTCTACCGCCTGAGCATGCGGGTCAGCGGGCCACGCGACACGCAGGTGTTCGTGCAGTCGACGTTCACCAAGCCAGATTGAGAAAGCACCGCATCACCATGACACGCGTTTTCCGTCGTCGCTCGCCTCTTGCGGTCTCCGGCATCGTTGCTGCCGCCTTCGCATTGCTGGCCTTGCCATGCGTGACCGCGATGGCAGCGCTGAAGCTGTCCGATCAGCCTGTGTTCGCCACGTCAGACGTTCCGGGCAACCTGGCTCTGGCGCTGTCGGTCGAATACCCCACGGCGATCAGCGTGGCCAATCTCGGCGACTATGCCGACGCCAGCGAATACCTCGGCTACTTCGATCCGAAGAAGTGCTACACGTACCAGTACGTCAAGCCGGCGGTGGCGACCAATGCGGCGTCCGACAGCTACTTCCAGCCAGCGGGCGCATCGACCGGCACCAACAAGCACAGCTGCTCGGGCCAGTGGAGCGGCAACTTCATGAACTGGGCCACGATGCAGACCATCGACCCGTTCCGCTGGGCGCTGTCCGGTGGCTATCGCAGCGTCGACACCACGAGCCAGACCATCCTCGAGAAGGCATGGGGCTCCAGCCAGGGGGGGCTGAGCAATTTCCCCTTGCGCGGGACGGACCAGTGGTGGACGGGCCATCGGCTGCCGGCAGCGCTGGTTTCATCCGTCACGCCTTTCAGCGGGTGGAGCAATTTCAATTCGAGCATCTGGTCGCGCGGCAACACCATGGTGTTCACGGGCACGGGCGATCCCACCCAGGCGGGGGACGACCTGAGCGACCTCGACAAGGCCAATCAGTCAAAGAAGGCTGGCTCCGTTTATCAGGTCTATGTTCGCGTCAAGGTCTGCGACACCAGCACGACCGCCGGCGGGCTCGAAGCCAATTGCGTCAAGTACGGGAGCAACTACAAGCCGGAAGGGCTGCTGCAGCAGTACGCCAACAAGATCCGCTACGGCACTTTCTCGTTCCTGAACGATAGCGGCATCGTGCAGCAGGGCGGTGTGATGCGCGCGCCGATGGGCTTCATCGGCCCGACCTATCCACAGCCGCTGTCCACCGCGGTGGTCACCAACGCCCGCGGCGAGTGGGACGCCACGACCGGCATCATGACCACCAACCCCGACACCGTTTCCGCCACCGCCAGCGGCGTTTCGCAGAGCGGGGTGATGAACTACCTCAACAAGTTCGGCCAGTCCGCCAAGAACTACATGATGTATGACAACGTCAGCGAGCTCTACTACGCTGTCGTGCGGTACTTCGAGAACCTGGGCAACGTGCCTGAGTGGACCAACTCGGTGGCCACCGGCGTGGCGGGCAGGGACGCCAAACTCGACGGCTTTCCCGCCGTGATCGACTGGAGCGGCAAGGACCCTATTGCCTACTCTTGCCAGAAGAATTTCATTCTGGGCATCGGCGACGACCACACGCACTACGACTACGACGTGGGCGGCAGCTCGGTCAAGAGCTGGCGTGCCGCGCCCTCGGCGGTCACCGCGGATACCTTCAACAAGGCCGACGTCTGGACGAAGAACCTGCAGACGCTGGAAGGCTTCACGACACCCACGCCGTGGTGGGGGGGCGGCGGGAACGATTCGACCTACTACATCGCCGGCCTGGCCTACGGCGTACACGTCAACGACATCCGCCCCGACCTCACCGGCACCCAGAACATCTCCACCTACTGGATGGATGTCATGGAATACCAACGGGCCGAAGACCTGAACCCCTACTACCTGGCGACCAAGTACGGCGGCTTCAGCGCGCCCACCAACTACGACCCCGCCAACACCAAGACGCCGCTGGCGCAGAGCTGGTGGAACTCGTCGGGCGACAGCATCAACATGAACGGCAACACCCGCCAGCGGCCCGACAACTACTTCCTGGCAGGCAACGCGGGGCAGATGGTGAGCGGCCTGAAGGCGGCCTTCACCGACATTGCCAATGCCATCCAGGCATTCACGACATCGTTCTCGCTCTCGAGCGCGCAGGTTTCTTCCACCGGCAGTGCGTCCTACGCATCGCAGTACGACTCCAAGGGTTGGACGGGCGTGCTGACGGCCAGCACGCTCAGCTTTGCCAGCGACGGCACCCCGTCCACCGCAGCGGCCTGGACCAGCAGCACCACGCTCGAGGCCCAGTTGGCCAGCGGCGGCTGGGACACGGCGCGGCGCGTTGCCACCTGGAATGGCAGCAAAGGCGTGGCCTTCCGCGCCGGCAGCGTGACATCGGCCCAACTGGCCGCGCTGGCGCCTTCCTATGCGAAGAGCAACACCAGCACCGACTACCTCAACTACCTGCGAGGCGATCGCACGAACGAATCCACGTCGACCGTTGCAGGCAGCACCAAGGCCCTGCGCAGCCGCACCCTCCTGCTCGGCGATATCGTCAACGCCAAGCTGACGCCCGTCGGGCCGCCCGCCACGAACTATTCGGAAAACAGCAACCCGGGCTACGCAGCCTTCAAGACCAAATGGGCCGCCCGCCCCACCATGGTCTATGCCGGCGCCAACGACGGAATGCTGCATGCGTTCAACGGCGCGCTCACGGGGAGCACCGCCGGCACCGAGCAGTTCGCCTATGTGCCGAGCGCCCTGTTCCAGGGCCCGAACGGCACGCCGCAGGTCGACGGGCTGGCGCAGATCGGCAACCCCAGCTACGCGCATCACTACTACGTGGACGCGACGCCGCTGGCCTTCGACATCGACCTGGGCAATGCCGGCGGCACCGTCACCACCAAGAGCGACGGCAGCGGCGCCGACTGGCACACGCTGCTGATCGGCGGCCTCGGCAAGGGCGGCAAGAGCTACTACGCCATCGACGTGACCGATCCCGCCAGCATGAGCACCGAAGCCGCCGTGGCGGGCCAGGTGAAGTGGGAGTTCACTGACACCACCATGGGCTACAGCTACGGCGCCCCCACGGTCGTGAAGACGAAGAAGTACGGTTGGGTCGTGCTGCTGACTTCGGGTTACAGCAACAGCGACGGCAAGGGCTACCTGTACGTCGTGAATCCGAAGACCGGCGCGCTGCTCGAGAAGGTGGCCACGCCCACTTCCTCCAACGGGCTGGCGCAGGCCTCCGCCTATGTTGCCGACTTCGGCGACAACACGACCGACTCGGTGTACGCGGCGGACCTCGACGGACAGCTCTGGCGCTTCGATCTCACGGCAGAAAAGGGCAGCCCGGGCTCTTATCCGGCACCCACCAAGCTGGCCACCTTCGCCGACGGATCCGGCAATGCGCAACCCGTGAGCACGGCGCCGCTGATCGAGGTCCACCCCGTCACGCGCAAGCGTTTCGTGCTGCTCGGAACCGGCAGGCTGCTCGATTCGTCCGACGTGAATTCGACGGCTGCGCAGACCTTCTACGCCATCCTCGACGGCACGGCCGGGGCCTTCAATGCCGTGAGCACGCCCATCACGCGCACGGATCTCACGCAGGTGACCGACGTGACCGCAGGCATCACCCTGTCGAACACTTCGAAAGGCTGGTACCTCGACCTCGGCGCCACCAGCGGCGTTGGCTGGCGCATGGTGATCAATCCGACCGCCTTCAACGGCATCGTGGGCTTCGCGAGCCTGCTGACCACCGGCGACGCCTGCAGCCCCTCGGGGCAGAGCCGGGTCTATGCCGTCAACTACGGAACCGGCCGGTCGGTGCTGCTGCCGTCGTCTACCGGCTACGTGAGTGTCTCCAGCTCCATCACCGATCTGAAATTCGTCAGCGTGGATGGAGTCACCAAGATCGTCACCGGAACGGCCAAGGGCGACACCAAGAAGGTCGACGCCGACCTGACGAGCGGCATCTCGCTGCGTCTGCTGAACTGGCGCGAAGTGCCGGCGGTGAACTGACATGAGCGTTGCAGGCGGAGCATGGCCATGCTGAGGCTCGGCGTCTACAAGTTGCCGGTCGCCGAAGTCGTGGTGATCCAGACGATCGTCCGGCTGTATGCGAGCGACGCTGCCTTTCCGTGGCAGTTGGTCAATGCACCGCCGTACGACGCGCTGCTTGTCGATGCCGCCGCCGTGGAGCACGAATATCCCAAGGTGGTCGGCATGGCCGCGGCCGTGCTCAGGCTCACGCGCATGAATTCGGGCGGACAACCCAACGCGCTGGAGCGGCCGATACGTGCCGACAAGCTGCAGCGCTGGCTCAAGAGCACCGAACAAGCGCTGCGCCAGGCGCAGCCCATGGGGCTGACCCTGGACGAGCAGACCGCCCTGGAGGTCGAGGTTTCCGATGCGGTCCGCTTCATGCTGCGCCGCTGGCCGCCGGCCATGCTGCTGCGCAACGACCTCGACAACATCCGCATGGCGAGCCTGCTGGCGCGGCGCGCGCTGAATGCAGACGAGCTGGCCGACATCAGCCAGCTTCCGTTTGCCCAGTGCGTTGCTTTTCTGCAGGCGCTGCGCAAGGCCGGCGTGCTCGAACTGCATGTCGAGCAGGCCGTGCCGCCGCTGTTCGCGCCGAAATTCGACAGGCCGGTGCGCGGCGACTTCGCGCGTGGCCTCCTCAACGGCATTCGTCGCCGGCTGGGCCTGAGAACGTCATGAAGGAATACAAGATCCTTCTCACGGGCACCGTGGGCGCAGGCAAGACGACGGCAATCGGATGCGTGAGCGACACCTCGCCGGTCATGACTGAGGTGCAGAACTCCGACACGTCGATCGACAAGGAGCGCACCACCGTGGGCCTGGACTTCGGCCAGCTCACGCTGGACAACGGAGACCGGGTTCGCCTGTTCGGCACGCCCGGGCAGGCCCGCTTCGACTTTCTCTGGAAGATTCTCGTCAGGAACGCATTGGGCGTGATCGTCCTGATGGACAACTCGCGGCCCGATCCGCTGGGCGACCTGTCCACATACATGCAGGGCTTTGCCGAAGCCCTGCGGACCTTGCCTTGCGTGATCGGCGTGGGGCGGATGGACGCGCATCCCGTGCCGACCCTCGACGACTACGCGGAAAGACTCGCGGCCACGGGCCGGGTGTTTCCGATTCTTGATGTGGATGTGCGAAGCAGGGCCGATGTGATCCTGCTGATCGACGCGCTGCTGATGCAACTTGAAGCCGACATGCGGGGAGAAACAGATTGAGTGTCAGACATGGGTTGTCCAAGACGGCAACCGCGCACGCGCAACGCGAAGTGCAGAAGCTGGTCGACGAACTGAGTGGCGTGACGGCCGCCGTGGTGGCCACCGTGGACGGTTTCGACGTGGCGTCCGCGGCCTCAGGCGATGCGGACCCCGCCCGCGTGGCTGCCATGGCCAGCTCCATCGTGGCGATCAGCGGCGTTGTCGCCGACGAGGCCCGTCTGGGCCGCCACCAGAGCGTGATGGTCCTGACGGACTCCGGCTTTGCGGTTTTCTACAGCGTGCACCGGCGCGATGGCGAACTCGTCATCAACGTGATCGCCCGCGAAAGCGCGGTCCCGGCGCTGGTGGCCTACCGGGCCGCCCAACTCGCCAAGACCCTCGCCGAGGCATGACGACGGCAGGTTCCCGCGCGAAGCCTGCCTGGTGCAGCACCCTTTAGAGATTCCCGACCCTTCAAGGCCCCTGCGTATTTGCGTAGCGCAGCGGCTTCCTTTTGGTACGCAGCAAACTTTTCAATGATCTGACTGGAGAAACGACTTGGCATCCATCAAGCAAACGCTCGACGACATCCTGACCATCGACGGCGCCATGTGCGCGGCCGTCGTCGACTCGGGCAGCGGCATGATCCTTGGCTCCGCGGGGTCGGGCGTGGACATGGAGATCGCCGCCGCCGGCAACACGGAAGTCATGCGCTCCAAGCTCAAGACCATGCAGGCGCTGAGCCTGAACGACGTGATCGAGGACGTGTTGATCACCCTGGGCAGGCAGTACCACATCATCCGCCCCTCGGCATCGAAGGAGGGTGTCTTTCTCTACGTCGTGCTCGACAAGCAGCGCGCCAACCTCGCCCTGGCCCGCCGCAAGACGCAGGACGTCGACAAGCTGATGGACTTCTGAAATCAGCAGAAAGGCAGAAAGAATCTCCGTGCTCGACCTGAACGAAGTCGCAATGTTTGTGCAAGTGGCGCGTCTCGGCAGCTTCGCGGAAGCTGCGCGGCAGCTGCGCGTACCGTCGGCGACGGTGAGCCGGCGCATCCGGCAACTCGAGGCGCACCTGGGTACCCGGCTGTTGCAGCGCTCGACCCGCAAACTGGCGCTGACCAATGCCGGCCAATCCTTCCAGGAACGATGCGGCCCGGCGGTCGAAGCGTTGATCGGCGCCGGGCGGCTTCAGGTCGCGGGTGGCCAGGAACCGAGCGGCCTGGTACGGGTGGCAGCGCCAGCCAGCTTTTTCGATTTTTTCGAGATGGAATGGGTTGCCGATTTCCTGGCCGCGCATCCGCGGGTGCGGCTCGACTTCGTTCTCGACGATGTCGTGGCCGATCTCATCGGCGATCGCATCGACGTCGCCTTTCGCGGAGGGCCCTTGCAGGACTCGAGCTACGTGGCCCGCAAGATCTTCGCGAGCTACGGGGGGCTTCTTGCCAGCCCCGCCTACCTGGCAGCGCGGGGCGCACCCACAAGCCTGCAGGAGCTCCTCGAGCACGACTGCGTGACGCAGCCGCCGGACACCGGCAATCTCTCGACCTGGCGCCTGCAAGGCCCCGGCGGCGTGGAAGAAGACGTGCGGGTAAGGGGGCGCTTCATAAGCAACGTGCAGGGCGTGCTGCTCAAGGCCGCATGCGCCGGGCTGGGCATTTCCGCGCTGCCGTCGATCCTGACGGCGTCCGACGTGGCCGCTGGCAGGCTGGTGCCGGTGCTGCCGCAGTACATGCGGGCGGGACGCGGCCTGAGCGTCATCTACGCCAGCAGGCAGTACGTTCCGCAAGCGGTTTCGACGTTCGTCGACATGGCGATGGAGAAGCTCAGCCAGCAGGATTGGGCGCCTGCATCAAGGGGCGTGGCCGCCTGAGCCTGAGCGCCGAGCGCGACCGCCTGTTGCGTTCAGCCCGCCTTGGCGGAGCGGTCGGCGACGGTGATGGGGCAGGACGATGGCGCCTTGTCGAGTGCCCCGGTCGCGTCGGCGCCGCACCAGTCACCACCCAGCGCCTTCACCAGAAACACCGAGGTCAGCAGCCGCTGCCCCTGCAACTGCGCGGCCTGGCGCTCGACCGTGAGCAGCGACTGCTGCGCGGTGATCACGTCGAGATACGTCGAGGCGCCGCCTTCATAGCGGCTGGTCGCCATGTCGAGCACGCGCCGCGCCGCCGTCACGGCCGACTGCGCCTGCGTGGTCGCGCTGTCGAGCGCCGACAAGCCAGTGATGCCGTCTTCGACTTCCTGCATCGCCGTCAGCACGGTGCGGCGGTAGTTGCCCACGGTGGCGTCGTAGCCGGCCTTGGCAAAGTCGACGTTGGCGCGCACGCGCCCGCCGTCGAACAGCATCTGCGTGGCCGACACGCCCACCGACCACAGCAGGCTGGGCCCGTTGAACAGCGTCTCGATCGTTCGGCTGTCCACGCCCACGGTCGGCGAAATGATGAAGCTCGGATAGAAGGCCGCCGTGGCCACGCCGATCTGCGCATTGGCCGCAGCCATTGCGCGCTCGGCCGAGGCCACGTCGGGCCGGCGCTGGAGGATTTCCGAAGGCACGCCCAGCGGCACCGCGGGCGGCTTGATCTCGCGCAGATCCACCGGCAGAGCGAAGTTCGGCGCGGGGGTGCCGGTGAGTGTGGCCAGCGCGTGCTCGTACTGCGAGCGCTGCTTCTTCAGCACGTCGACCTGCGTCAGCGTGGTTTCGAGCAACGCCTGCTGCTGCGCCACGTCGAGGCCCGACACCGCGCCCAGGTCATGCCGCGCGGTGACCAGCTCCAGCGCGCGGCGTTGCAGGCCGATGGAGCGCGAGAGCACGTCGAGCTCGATGTCGGTCGAACGCAGGTTGAAGTAGTTGTTGGCCACGTCGGCGCTCAACAGCAACCGCGTGTTGGCCAGGTCGGCGGCCGATTGCTCGGCGGAGGCCGAGGCGCCCTCGACGGTGCGCTGCACGCGGCCCGCGAGGTCGAGCTCGTAGCTGGCGTTCAGCGAGACGGTGAAGTCGTTCTGCACCGTCGACGCGTTGGCGGTCGAGTAGTTCGTCAACGGCCGGTTGGCGGAAATCTTCAGGCGCGAGGCGCGTGTGCCGAGGCCCAGCTGCGGGTACTGGCTGGCCGCGTTGGACGCCAGCGCGGCGCGCGCCTGCGCCAGCCGCGCATTGGCAATGACCAGCGTCGGGCTGCCGGCCAGGGCCTGCGCCTGCAATGTGTCGAGCGTGGCGTCGTCGAAGCGCTTCCACCACGGGCCCTTGTCGGCGCTGTCGCTGGGCGCACTCACGCGCCAGGGCTCCTCGAGCTTCCAGCTGACGGGCAGGGGCGTGTCGGGTGTCTTGTAGTCGGGGCCGACCGCGCAGCCCGCGACGAGCGCGAGCACCGCGGCAGCCACTGCAACGGCCGGCGATCGCAACCTCACGCCGGTTCCTTCTTCGGCATGACGGGCGGGGCAGCCTTTGCGGCGGCCGGCGGCGCTTCGGGCGCGACGGCCACGATGTCGCCTTCGGCCAGCGAGTCCGAAGGGTTCAGCACCATGCGGTCGGTGCCTTCGAGCCCGTCGATCACTTCGACGTTCTCGCCGTAGTTGCGCCCCAGTGTCACGGCGCGCAGGCCCACGCGGCCCTTCGCATCGACCACCGCGATGCGCGTGCCCTCGGCGCGGAACAGCAGCGCGTTCGACGGCACGGTGAGCGTGCGGCTCGCGGCCAGCGGCAGCGACACCTGCACGTAGGCGCCCGGCAGCAGCGCACCGTCCTTGTTGGGCAGCGACACCTCGACCTGCATCATCCGCGTGGTCGTGTCGATGGAGCCTGCGGTGCGCGCCACCTGGCCCTTGAAGCTCTGGCCGCGCAGTTCGGCCTGCGTGACGACCACCGGCTGGCCCGCCTTCACCAGTTGCGCATAGGCCTGCGGCACGTTGATGTACACGCGCAGCGGGTCGGTCTGCGCGAGCAGGAAGAGGGCGCGCCCGGCACCGCCACCCGCGCCCGCGTCGATCAGGTCGCCCACGTCGACGTTGCGCCGCGTGATCACGCCCGCGAACGGCGCCACCACGCGCTTGAAGCCTTCGGTCTGTTTCAGCCGCTGCACGTTGGCATCAGCCGCTGCCACGTTCGAGGTGGCCTGCGCCACCGCGCTGCGGCGTTCGTCCAGGTCTTGTTGCGAAACCACGTCCTTCTTGCGCAGCGCCTCCCAGCGGTCGGCGGTGCTGCGCGCCAGGTCCAGCCCCGAAGCGGCCTGCGCACGCGCGGCCACGGCCTGCGACAGCTGTTGGTCGATTTCGGGCGTCTCGATCTCGGCGAGCAGTTCGCCCTTTTCGACGCGGCTGCCGATGTCCTTGGTCCAGCGCTTGAGGTAGCCGCTGGCGCGCGCCGAGATGGGCGACTGCACGAAGCCCTGCAGCGTGCCCGGCAGCGCCAGCGTCTGGCCGGTGGTGGGTGTGCGGGGCAGGGCGGTCTGCACGTACTGCCTGGCGCGCTCACTGGTGCCCGCTTCGAGCGCGCGGGCGTTGGCGATACGCACGAACACGGTGCGCGCCGCACCGAACGCCAGCAGCACTAGAACGATCAGCACCAGCCAGCGCGTGCGCCGCACGATCTGCCGGCGGCGCAGCAGTTCACCGTCGCCCTCTTCAACGGCGATGGGGTGAATGGCCAATGCCGAATGGCGTTGCTCCGTCATGAAATCAGTTCTCCTGGGGCGCTGCGCCCGCTGGCAGTTGTGGCTGGTGAGCGGCTTCGCGTGCCGCTTTGCGGTGCGCAAGCCGACTGTGCACCCCCGCGAACACGGCGGGTACGAAAAACAATGTCGACACCGTGGCAAAGATCAGGCCACCGATCACCGCGCGGCCCAGCGGCGCGTTCTGCTCGGCGCCTTCGCCCAGGCCCAGCGCCATCGGGATCATGCCGATGATCATGGCCAGCGCCGTCATCAGCACCGGCCGGATGCGCGTGGCGCCGGCTTCCAGCGCGGCCGACAGCGGCGGAATGCCCGCCTGCAGCCGCTCGCGCGCAAACGACACCAGAAGAATCGAGTTGGCCGTGGCCACGCCCATGGTCATGATCGCGCCTGTGAGTGCGGGCACGCTCAGCGTGGTGCCGGTGATGAACAGCATCCACGCAATGCCCGCCAGCGCAGCCGGCAGGGCGGTGATGATGATGGCTGCGTCGAGCCACGACTGGAAGGTGACGACGATCAGCAGGTACACCAGCACGATTGCCATTGCCAGCCCCACGCCCAGGCCGATGAACGACGACTGCATGGTCTGCACCTGCCCGCGGATCTCGACCCGGCTGCCGCGCGAGAGCTTTGGCCGCATCTCGTCGACCAGCTTCTGCACCTTCGACGCCACGCTGGCCAGATCGGTGCCCTGCACGCTCACGTACACGTCGATCACCGGCGCGATGTTGTAGCGCGACATCACGGCCGGCTGGCGGTCGGCCTGCGTGCTCACGAGGTTGCCCAGCAGTTGCTGCGCGCCGGTTCCCCCCGCTGCCGCACCTGTACCTGCGCCCACCGGAATGTTCAGCAGCGAGTCGAGCGAGTCGACGGTGTACTGCGGCGTCTGAACCGCGATGCTGTAGACCACGCCGTTCACCGGGTTCAGCCAGAAGGCCGGCGCCGTCTGCGAACTGCCCGACAGCGCAATGAGCACGTTCTGCCCCACGTTGGAGGCGGTCAAGCCGTATTGCTGCAGCCGCGTGCGGTCCATCTGCAGGCTCAGCGCCGGGCCGTCGAGCCGCTGGTGCACGTGGGCGTCGACCGCGCCCGGAATCTGGCGGATCGCCTTGGTCAGTTCGGCCGCGCGCAGGGCGTTGCCGGCCATGTCGTTGCCGCTGAACTGCACGTCAATGGCCGCGGGCAGGCCGAAGTTCAGGATCTGCGTGACGATGTCCGCCGGCTGGAAGAAAAACTCGATGCCCGGAAAGCGCTTGGGCAGCTCGGCCCGCAGGAGCGACACGAACTGCTCGGTCGGCTTGTGGCCCTCTTTCAGCGACAGCAGCAGCTCGCCGTCGAAGGTGCCGATGGTGCCGGCGTTGCTGTACGACAGGTTGATGCCGCTGTTGGGCACGCCCAGGTTGTCGAGGATGGTTTCGAGCTGGTCCTGCGGCACCAGCTCGCGGATGGCGGCCTCCACCTGGTCGGTGAGGCGCGCGGTTTCCTCGATGCGCGTGCCGGTGGGCGCGCGCAGGTGCAGGCGGATCTGGCCGGCGTCGACGGTCGGGAAGAAGTCGCGGCCCAGCGCCGGGTAGAGCAGGCAAGACAGCAGGCAGAAGCCGAGAAACAGGCCGATGAACCCGGCGCGCTTGGAGAGCACCGCGGACAGCACCAGCGTGTAGGCACGGCGCACGCGCTCGAAGCGGCGGTCGAAGGCGCGGTACAGGCGCTGCAGGGCGCTCTGCTTTGCACCTTCAGCCGGTGCTTGGGCATGCACGCCGCCCATCAGCAGCATCACCAGCGTCGGCACCAGCGTGCGCGAGAGCAGGTAGGACGCCAGCATGGCGAACACCACGGCTTCGGCCAGCGGCACGAACAGGAAGCGCGCCACGCCCGAGAGGAAGAACATCGGCACGAACACGATGCAGATGCACAGCGTGGAAACGAAGGCGGCCGAGCCGATCTCGCCCGCGCCGACCTCGATGGCCTCTTTCAGCGGCGTGCCCATGTGCAGGTGCCGCTCGATGTTCTCGATGGTCACGATCGCCTGGTCGACCAGGATGCCCACCGAGAGCGCCAGCCCGCCCAGCGTCATGAGGTTGAGCGTTTCGCCGAGCGAATACAGCACCAGGATCGACGCCAGGATCGACAGCGGAATCGTCAGCCCGATGATCAGCGTGCTGCGCCAGTTGCCCAGGAACAGCAGCACCATCGCGGCCGTGAGCGCTGCGGCCAGGATGGCTTCGAACACCACGCCCTTCACGGCTGCCTTGACGAACACCGACTGGTCGAACAGCGGCGTGATCTTGATGTCTTCCGGCATCGTCTGCGCGGCGATGGGCAGCATGGCGCGAATGTTGGAGACGATGTCCAGCGTGGACGCGCCGCCGTTCTTCAGCACCGACAGCAGCACGCCGCGCACGCCGTCCTGGCGCACTACGTTGGTCTGCGGCGAGAAACCGTCGCGCACGTAGGCCACGTCGCGCAGGTAGGTGGTGGCGCCGTTCACCGTGCGGATCGGCAGGTCGTTCAGGCCCGCGATGGCGTCGGGCGAGCCGTTCATCTTCACGTTGTATTCGGTGGCTCCGAACTTGGCCGTGCCCGAGGGAAGAATCAGGTTCTGCGTATTCACCGCGTTCACCACGTCGGCCGGCGAGAGGCCGCGCGCCTGCATTGCCTGGGTGTCGAGGTCGACCGAGATCAGCCGGTTCTTGCCGCCGTAGGGAAAGGGAATGGCCGCGCCCGGCACCGTGATGAGCTGCGGGCGCAGCTGGTTGACGGTGGAGTCGAACAGCGAATTTTCAGAGCGCGTGGGGCTCGACAGCGCCAGCTGGATCACCGGCACGCTGGAAGCCGAATACTTGATGACCAGCGGCGGCGTGATGCCCGGCGGCAGTTGGCGCACCTGCGCCTGCATGGAGGCCACCACCTGCGAGATGGCCATCTCGATGTTGGCCGTGGGCTGGAAGAACACCTTGATGATCGACACGCCCGCCAGCGACTGCGACTCGATGTGCTCGATGTCGCTCACCGTGGTGGTCAGCCCGCGCTCGACCTGCCCCGAGATGCGCTGCCCCATCTCCTGCGCCGGCAGGCCGGTGTAGTTCCAGATGACGCTGACCACCGGGATGTTGATTTCCGGGAAGATGTCGGTCGCCATGCGTGCGAGGACAAAGGGCGTGGCCAGCACGATCAGCATCGCCATGACGATGAAGGTGTACGGACGACGCAACGCAAGCTGGACCATGGAGGGGGCTCTCTGCTTCCGACGGAAAAAGGTTTCGCATCATAAGGAAGTAGATTTAAGTTTGCCGACGCCGTGGAATAGGGTGTGGCGCTTTACCAAAAGGGTGCATATGGACAGGGTCTGGCTGGTAGTGATGGGGGTTTCGGGGTGCGGCAAGTCGAGCCTGGGCGCGGCGCTGGCTACAGCCCTCGGGCTGCCGCTGATCGAGGGCGACGACCACCATCCGCCGGCCAACGTCGAGAAGATGAGCCACGGCATCGCGCTGACCGACGCTGACCGCGCAGGCTGGCTCGCGACGCTGGGCCGCGCGCTGGCCGATGCGCCGCAGGGCGCGGTGCTGACCTGCTCGGCGCTCAAGCGCATCTACCGCGAGCAGCTGCGCGCGGCCGTGCCGGGGCTGCGCTTCGTGTTCATGGAGATCGAGCGGGCCGAGGCCGAGCGCCGCGTGGCCGCGCGGGCTGGGGCTGGCGAACACATGTTCCCGGCCAGCCTCGTGGCCAACCAGTTCGCCACGCTGGAGTCGCCGGTGGGAGAGTCGGGCGTGCTCGCGGTGGATGCGACCGCGCCGCTGGCGCAGTCGGTGGGGGCGGTGAAGGCGTGGCTGCTCAGCCCTTGAGTTCGGCGCGCATACCTTCGAGCGTGGTGGCCACGCGGCCCATCACGTCGGCCACTGCGTCCAATTCGTCGCGCGTGGCCGGCGCGACCATCGCGGTCACCATCTCCGCCTGAACCGCCAGGCACTTCTGCGCCATTGCCATGCCGTCGTCGGTGAGCGTGAGGCGACGCACGCGCGCGTCGGCGCCATCGCTGTCGCGCCGCACCCAGCCCCGGGCCTCCATCTGCGTGAGCAGCATGCTGACGCCGCTCTTCGCCACGAAGCAGCGCGCGGCCAGCGCCTGCTGCGTGATGCCCGGCGTGGTCGCGATGGTGGCCAGCACCTCGTGCTCGCCCACGCGCAGGCCGATGGTGGCGAGCCGTGCCGTCATCACCGCCTCGCAGAGGTTGTAGGCCCGCACCACCGCCAGCCATGCGGCCGTGCCGTGGGGCGAAGAGGGCGTCTTGTCGGTCTTGCTGGGCTTGGGCTGCTTTGCTGCGGGCATTGAAATGGTTCAGTCTTGAACTAGAATGTTCTGAATTGAACCAATTCTAGGCTTTTCATGAACCTCTACCTGCGCTTGCTGATGACTCTGCTGCGTGCTTGGCGCGCACCTCGCCTTGCGCCGGGCGACACGCTGGAGCGGCAACTGCGCGTGCTGCCGAACGACCTCGACATCAACGGCCACATGAACAACGGCCGCTACCTGACGGTCGTCGACCTGATGCTGGTCGAGTACTTCGTGCGCACCGGCTTTGCAACCGCCATGCTGCGCCAGGGCTGGAGGCCGATGTCCGGCGGCTCGCTCATCAGCTACCGGCGCGGGCTCAACCCCTTTCAGGTGTACACGCTGCGCTTTCGGCTCGACGCCACCGACCAGCACTGGAACTACATGCGCTTCGAGTTCGTGCGCGGCGACAGGGTGTGCGCGGCCGGCTACATGAAGGGCGCGGCCGTGGGACGCGGCGGGCTGGTGCCGAACCAGGAGTCGTATGCAGCCATGGGGCTCGTGCCGCCGGCGCATGCGCTGCCGGGGCCAGTGCGTGACTGGATCGCGGCCGAGCAGGGCGTGATGAACGCAGCCTGGTAAGGCTCAACGCGTTGGCGGCGCATCGAGCGCCAGCCGCAGCCGCGTGACGTTCGGGTTGCCCGGATCGCGCTGCAGCTTGAAGCCCAGCTTGCGCGTCAGCGCCAGCATGCCGGTGTTGTCGTAGAGCGTGATGTCTGCCAGCTGCTTCACGCCGGCCGCCGCGGCCGCGTCGATCAGCTTGCGCATGAGCTTGTGGGCAACGCCGTGGTGCTGCCAGGCATCGGCGATGACCACGGCGAATTCGGCGACATGCGCAGTCTCGGGTGTCTCGCCGCGCACGTAGCGCACCACGCCCATCTGCTGCTCGGTGCCGTCGATTTCGGTCGTTGCGATGAGCGCGAGTTCGTGGTCGTAGTCGATGTGCGTCATGCGCCACAGCTCGTCGGGCTGCGGCTTTCGCGGCGACAGCAGGCGGTGGTAGCCCGTCTCTTTCGAGAGGCCGTCCACGAAGGCCGTGTGCATCGCTAGGTCATCGGCGCGGATCGGGCGGATGCGCACCGGGGTGCCGTCGCTCAGTTGCCAGTCCTCGACCAGGTGGCTGGGGTAGTCGAGGGCCGGCATGGCATCACTCAGTCGACTCAGCCGATCACTTCGGGCCAGTCTGTGTGGAAGAACTGGCCTTCGGGCTTGTCGGTGCGCTCATACGTATGCGCGCCGAAGAAATCGCGCTGCGCCTGCAGCAGGTTCGCCGGCAGGCGCTCGGTGCGGTAGCTGTCGTAGTAGGCCAGCGAGGCGCTGAAGGCCGGCACCGGAATGCCGTTGCTCACCGCCAGCGCCACCACTTCGCGCCAGTTCTGCTGCGTGCGGTTCAGCAGGTCCTTGAAGAACGGGTCGAGCATCAGGTTGCCCAGTGCAGGGTCGGTGCGGAAGGCGTCGGTGATGCGGTTCAGGAAGCGTGCGCGGATGATGCAGCCGCCGCGCCAGATCGATGCAATGCCGCCCAGGTCGAGACCCCAGCCCTTTTTGTCGCCCATGGTCTTGATGAGGTCGAAGCCCTGCGTGTAGCTGATGACCTTCGATGCATAGAGCGCGTCATGCACCTTGGCCACCAGCGCCTTCTTCTCGACCGACAGCTCGATCTTCGGCCCCTGCAGCAGCTTGCTGGCCGCCACGCGCTGCTTCTTCTGCGACGAGAGCACACGCGCTTCCACGGCCGCGTTGATGGTGCTGATGACCACTGCGTTCTCGGCCGCGTTGATCAGCGTCCACTGGCCCGTGCCCTTCTGGCCGGCCTTGTCGAGAATGACGTCGACGATGGGCTTGCCCGTTTCCGGGTCCTTCTGTTCGAGCGCCTTGGCGGTGATCTGGATCAGGTAGCTCTGCAGCTCGCCGTCGTTCCATTCGTTGAAGATGGCGGCCATCTCGTCGGTGCTGAAGCCGGCCGCCTTGAACAGGCTGTAGGCCTCGCAGATCAGCTGCATGTCGCCGTATTCGATGCCGTTGTGCACCATCTTCACGTAGTGGCCCGCGCCGCCGGGGCCGATGTGAATGACGCAGGGTTCGCCGTCCACCTTGGCCGCGATGCTCTCGAAGATCGGCTTCATCACCTCCCAGGTGGAAAGCGGCCCGCCCGGCATGATCGACGGCCCCTTGCGCGCGCCTTCTTCGCCACCCGACACGCCTGCGCCGATGAAGCGCAGGCCTTTGCTGCTCAGGTAGGCGTCGCGGCGCTCGGTGTCGGTGTAGAGGCTGTTGCCGCCGTCGATGACGATGTCGTCCTTGTCCAGCAGTGGAATGAGCTGCTCGATCACCTGGTCGACCGGCGCGCCTGCCTTCACCATGATCTGGATCTTGCGAGGCTTCGCCAGGCTCTGCACGAACTCTTCCAGCGTCTTTGCGCCGACCAGCTTCTTGCCGGGGTTGGCGGCAACGAAGGCTTCGGTGGTGGCCTCGGTGCGGTTGTACACGCTGACCTGGAAGCCGCGGCTTTCCACATTCAGCACGAGGTTCTGGCCCATCACGGCCAGGCCGATCAGTCCGAAATCGCTTTGCTTGTTGCTGCTCATGACCCGTCTTGCCCTTCTTTCATGTGCGTGCGCCGGAATGCCCCGCGCACGGGTTGGTTCGCGGGTCATTTTGCCGGTGCCTGCCGAGGGGCGGCGTCGGAGGAGGTCTATACCCGCTTGGCAAGCGGGCACGGCATGGGTATGTTTGGCGCGCATGAGCGATGCCATCGACACCATTCACCGCTGGTCTACCGACGCCGTGCCGCCCGCGCAGCGGCTGGACTACTGGGTGGGCGCGGTCTGCGAGGGCTTCCTGGAGATGGACGTGACCAGCCCGGTGGCGGGCAGCTTCGGTGCCACGCTCGAATCCGCGCCGCTCGGCCCCATCGTCGTCAACCAGGTGCGCGGCAGCGCGCAGGACGTGTACCGCACGCGCCGCGCCATTGCCCACAGCCGCAACAACTACTTCTACCTGCTGTGCAAGACCGATTCGGCCTGGGTGGCCGTGCAGGAAGACCGCTCCGCGCGGCTGCTGCCCGGCGATGCGGTGCTGGTCGATTCGCGCCGGCGCTACGAATTTCACCTGCTGCAATCGGCCGACACCATTTCGCTTGAACTGCCGACCGCCTGGGTCGATGCATGGATTCCCGATGCCGGCGACCAGGTGGCGCGGCGCATCGACGGGCAGGCGGGGTGGGGCGGCGTGCTGTGCAGCTTCGTGCGCCAGCTGACACCGCAGGTGGCCGCGAAGCCCCCGCTGCCGGTGGCGTTGCTGAGTGACCAGCTCGGTGGCCTGCTGGCGCTGGCCACGGGGCACGGCCCTTCAGAGTCTGGGAGCGAAGGGCGCGCCGCGCTGCGCCGCCGCGTGCTCGACGCCACGCGCGAACGCCATGCGGAGCCGGGCCTCACAGCCGCGGGCGTGGCGCGCGGGCTGGGCATATCGGAGCGCAGCCTGCACCGCTGCCTGGGCGAAGGCGGCACCACCTTCGCCACCGCGTTGGCGGGCTTTCGCATGCAGGCGGCGCGGCGCATGCTGGCCGATGCGCGCTTCGACCGCCTGGGCATCGCGGAGATCGGCTTTCGCGTGGGGCTGACTGACGCCTCGCACTTCGTGCGCCAGTGCCGCAGGCACCTGGGCGCCACGCCGGGTGAGCTGCGCCGCTTGCTCCGCTGAGCCGGTGCGGGCCTTCATTGCATTGCTGCGTTCAGCCGCGGCGCGCCAGCGGTCATGACCATCAATGCAATGCAGGCGGACAGGCCAAGGGCAGCGGAGAACCACAGTGCCCCGTCACCCCATCGCTCCACCGCGATGCCGAACAAAAACGGTGCCCCGGCCTGCACGATGCGCGCCGGCACCATCAGGAATCCCTGGCGCTGCCCGTAGCCCTCGGCACCAAAGATCAGCAGTGGAAGCGTCCCGATGGCGATGGTCAGGATGCCATTTCCCAAGCCGTGCAGCACTGCGAAAGCACCGGCGGCCGAAGTACCGAGCAGGCCGAGGCAGAGAGCGCCCAGCGGGTGAGCCAGCGTGGCCAGCCGGGCCGACAAAAGCGGATGCGCACGCTTGAGAAAAGTGAACTCGATCACCCGTCCCACCACCTGAGCTGGGCCGACCAAGGCGGCGATGCCAACTGCCGCGCCCAGCGTGGCACCACTGGCGAGCAACAGTTCCGGCAGATGCGCGGCCATTGCCGTGCTGATGAACCAGGTGACGGCAAAGACGTAGGCCATCAGGAAGGCGGCGCGGCGCTGCTGCGCTGGCGCAAGACCAGCGCCAACGTCCTTGTTGGCGACAGTTGCCTCCTTCGAAGCCTGATCGGTCCGGGCAGCGCGTGGCAGCAGCACATTGAGTGGAAGGCCGATCAGCAGGTGCATGGCCGCCCAGGCAAGGCACGCCCCGCGCCAGCCCACGGTGCTTTCCAGGTATGCGGACAGCGGCCACCCCACGGTGCTCGCAAAGCCTGCGAACAGCGTGATGCCGGTGATGGCTCGTCGCGCATCCTGGCCATGCAGGCGTACCACGGTGGCGAACGCGGCCTCGTAGAGTCCGCTGCCCATGGCCAGGCCCATCAACGCCCAAGCGGCGAATGCATGGGCGGGATGCGTGGCCTGGCTCAGCGCTGCCAACCCTGCGGCAAACACCACGTTGCTGGCGATGAGCACCGGGCGTCCGCCCAAGCGGTCGATGAGCCGGCCGGCGTAGGGTCCAATGCCGGCGGCAACGAGCAGCGCCACCGAGAAAGCACCGAAGACCGTGGACGTGGAAATGCCGATGTCCTTGCCGATGGCACCGGCCAGCACTGCGGGGAGGTAATACGACGAGGCCCACGCCAGGGTCTGAGCCACACCCAGCATCACTGTCGTCGTGGTCTTGCTTTGCACCCTGGGTTCGCCTCGCTCAGATGCTGCGCAGGTTGACCCGCTTCGAGAGGGCCTCCGCACTCTCGCGTCGTTCGCTGTAGCGGTCGACCAGGTAGCCCGCGCAGTCGCGCGTGAGCAGCGTGAACTTCACCAACTCTTCCATCACGTCGACCACTCGCTCGTAATACGGTGAGGGCTTCATGCGTCCGTTCTCCTCGAACTCGAGGAAGGCCTTGGCCACCGACGACTGGTTGGGGATGGTGATCATGCGCATCCAGCGGCCGAGCACGCGCAGCTGGTTCACGGCATTGAAGGACTGCGAGCCGCCCGAGACCTCCATGACCGCGAGCGTCTTGCCCTGCGTGGGCCGAATGGAGCCCATGGCCAGCGGAATCCAGTCGATCTGGGCTTTCATGATCCCGGTCATGGCGCCGTGACGCTCGGGCGAGGTCCAAACCATGCCCTCTGCCCACTGGGCGAGCCCGCGCAACTCCGCCACCTTGGGATGGTCGTCGGGCTCCGAGTCTGGCAGCGGCAGGCCCCGAGGATCGAAGGTCCGCGTCTCGGCGCCGAGCGCGCGCAGGAGCCGCGCTGCTTCTTCGGTCAACAAGCGGCTGTAGGAGCGCTCGCGGACCGAGCCATACAGCAGCAGGATGCGGGGCGCGTGCGTAGAGCGCTGCGCCGGCATCAACAGATCCGGATCGGCTTTTACGAGCAAGGCCGGATCGATGTTCGGCAGCTCACGACTCATACCAACCTCGCGACGAGTTCACGACCTTCACCACCGCCAGCATGATCGGCACCTCGATCAGCACGCCAACCACGGTGGCCAGCGCCGCGCCCGAGTGGAAACCGAACAGGCTGATGGCGGCAGCCACCGCCAGCTCGAAGAAGTTGGATGCGCCGATCAGCGCGGAGGGGCATGCAATGTTGTGCTTCTCGCCGAGCTTGCGGTTGAGCCAATAGGCCAAGCCGGAGTTCAGCACCACCTGAATCAGGATCGGCACCGCAAGCATCGCGATCACCAACGGCTGCTTGATGATGGCCTCGCCCTGAAAAGCGAACAGGAGCACGAGCGTCAGCAGCAGCGCCGCAATCGACCACGGCCCGATGCGATGCATCGCTCGCTCGAAAGCCGCAGGCCCGTTCTTCAGCAGTCGTTTGCGCAGCACCTGCGCGAAGATCACCGGCAAGACGATGTAGAGCCCCACCGAGGTGATGAGCGTGTCCCAAGGCACTGTGATGGCCGAGAGGCCCAGCAGCAACCCGACGATGGGAGCGAAGGCGAACACCATGATGGCGTCGTTCAAGGCGACCTGCGACAGCGTGAAGACAGGGTCGCCGCCAGTCAGGCGGCTCCAGACGAACACCATCGCCGTGCAGGGAGCGGCGGCCAGCAGGATCAAGCCTGCGACGTAGCTGTCGAGCTGGTCGGCTGGCAAGTGGCCCGCAAAGACCTGGCGCACGAAGAGCCACGCCAGGAAGGCCATCGAGAACGGCTTCACCGCCCAGTTGATGAACAGCGTCACGCCGATACCGCGCCAGTGGTTTTTCACCTGCGCAAGGGCTGCGAAATCGACTCGCAGCAGCATCGGGATGATCATCACCCAGATCAGCACGCCCACGGGGATGTTGACCTTGGCGACCTCGAGGCGGCCAACGGCCTGGAACACGGCCGGGAACAACTGCCCCAATGCGATGCCGACGACGATGCAGAGGAACACCCACACCGTCAGGTAGCGCTCGAACACGCTCATGGGAGCCGCACTGGCGCGCGGGCTTTCGATGACTGCGCTCATGGTGTCAGTTCGTGGAGATGCGCTTCAGCCGCTCTTGCAGCTCGGCGTCGCTCATTGCTTGCGGGTTGTCCAGTGCGAGCAGTTGCAGCATGCGATAGGAGATCGCCTGGCGCGTCAGCTCGAAGGCCTGGCGCTTGGCGACATCGCCGCCCTCGGTATTCGACGGGTCCGGATATCCCCAATGCACCTTGACGCGCGTGCCTGGCCAGTAAGGGCATGCCTCCTGTGCCGCGCTGTCGCAGACGGTGATGACCACATGCATGACCGGCGTGGCGAACTCGTCCCAGCTCTTGCTGCGAAAGCCCTCGGTGTTCACGCCGGCCGCCTGCAGCACATCGATGGCGAACGGATTGATTCTTCCGCTGGGCGCGCTGCCGGCGCTGAACGCCTTCACGTCCTTGCCGAGCTTCTGGGCCCAGTGGTTGAGCATGCCCTCGGCCAGCACGCTGCGAGCCGAGTTGTGGGTGCAGAGGATGAGTACGTTGAGTGTCATTGGGGAGCCTTCTGAACCTTGCCGATGTCGCGGATCTCGCGCTGGATGGCCATCGAGTCGAGCCGGGCCAGAGGCAGCGCCAGCATCAGCTCGATCCGGCGCTTCAGCGTGAGGGCCGTGTCCATGAACTGACGCTCGGTGGCCTCTTCCGGCCCCGCGAATGCTGCAGGGTCGGCCACGCCCCAGTGCGCGGTCATCGGCTGGCCGGGCCACACCGGGCACACCTCGCCCGCGGCCTTGTCGCAGACGGTGAGAACGAAGTCCATCTCCGGCGCGTCCGGCTTCGCAAACTCGTCCCAGTTCTTGCTGCGATAGCCGGTGGCGGGAAGGTGCATCTTGTCCAGAGTGAGCAACGCGTAGGCGTTGACCTTGCCAGCAGGGTGGCTGCCAGCGGAGTAGGCCTTGAATCGCCCTTTGCCCAGGTAGTTGAGCAGGCCCTCGGCCAGGATGGAGCGCGCAGAGTTGCCTGTGCAGATGAAGAGGACGTTGTAGGTCTTGTCAGCCATGACGATGTTTCTCGGTGGAAGTCGGGGTGATCTCTTTGAACATGCAGACGGCCGAGGCCGGGCACAGGCTCTTGAATTCGGTGCTCGCCTGAACAGATGCCGGCAGCGCCATGCGGTCGCAGCGCTCGAAGCCTCGGGCCTCGAAGAATGGCTCGGCCGTGGTGGTGAGGATGCAGAGGCGATTCACGCCTTTCGACGCGGCGAAGGTTTCCATGGTCTGCAGGGCCTGGTCGCCCAGACCATTGCCGCGTGCATCGGCGCGAACGGCGAGGGAGCGGAGCAAGGCGGTGTCGCCGAATCGCTCCAGACCGACACAGGCAAGAATGCCTTCGTCGCCGGCACGACTCACGAAGAAGGCCTCCATGTGCTCTTCCCGAAGGTCAGATTCGGGCAGGCCGACATCCCGAAGAAGAGACCGCACGGGCGGCAGAGACGCGGCCTCTGCGCGAACGAACAGCGATCTGACCAGCGATTCGGATGGTGCTTGGGGCATGGCGCAGCCCTCAGCAGCAGGCGGACTCGGCCTTGGCGACGGACTTGGGCTGACCGTAGACCGGCACGGCGCCATCCAAGGTCTGGAAATGCTCCCACGCGATCCCCTGCGGATCGGTGACCCAGTGCTTCTCGCTGCGTGCGTAGCAACACACGGTCTCGCCTTCGTCGAGCAGGGTCCGGTCGGCCGCCTGGCCGCGAGCCTTCAGTTCGGCGAGTTCCATTTCATCCTCGGCCTGGATGCCGAGATGGTCGATGCCTTTGCCCTGTCCGACCGTGGAGATTGCGAAATTGACGCGCGGATCTTCGAGCATCCATTTCGCATAGTCGGCCTCTACACGCGCCGGCGGCGACGCAAACAGGTTGGAATAGAAGTCGATGCTCTTGGCGAGGTCATCGACGTGCAGATGGACGTGGAAGCGCTTCATGGGGTTCTCCTTCAGCATTCACAGGCGGTGGCGGTGGCGGTGGCGCTGGCAGGCAGGCAAGCCTCGCCTTGGCAGCAGTTCTCGGTGAGGTAGGCGAGCAGGCCATTCATCTGGTCGAACGCCGCGCGGTAGATGAGATTGCGACCCTGCCGCTCCTGCGAGACCAGCCCCGAATGCATGAGCTCCTTGAGATGGAACGACAGGCCTGTGGCCGGCACCTCGAGCGCTTCGGTCAGCGCGCCGGGCGTGAGGCCGGCAGGGCCTGCCACCACCAGCGCACGAAACACCCGCAGGCGAACGGGTTGCGCCAGTGCGGCAAGGGATCGGACAACGTCATTTTCTTCCATGATTCAAGTATCGTTGAATAATTGAATTGAGGCAACCCGTCTGGCACGAACCGGCCATCGCGCTGGCACACATCGGCCATGCGCAAGTCACCGATGTTCCTTACAGTCGTGCTCCGTCACAAACAAAAGGAGACACACCCACCATGTCCGACACCTATGTTCTCGTCCACGGCGCCTGGCACACCGGCGCAGAAATCGAAGCCGTGGCCGACGGCCTGCGCGCCGCGGGGCACACCGTGTATTGCCCGACGCTCGCTGGCAACAACCCCGGCGACGACCGCTCCAGCATTGGCCTGGAAGACGCCATCGCTTCCGCCGTGCGCTACATCGAGGAGAAAGACCTCACGCAGGTCCGCCTCGTGGGCCACAGCTACGGCGGCATGGTGATTTCGGGCGTGGCGGATCGCATCGCGCCGCGCCTGAAGCGGCTGGTGTACATCAACGCCTTCGTGCCGCTCGACGGCGAATCGCTCAACGACATGGTGCCGCCGCACTACGTGACGATGTTCGACGCCGTCGCGGCCGACAACGGCAATGCCGTGACGCTGCCCTTCGAGATCTGGCGCGAAGCCTTCATCAACGACGCAGACCTGCCGACCGCGACGGCTGCCTACGACAAGCTCAACCCGCACCCGTACCGCACCTTCACCGACAAGATCAGGCTGCAGCAGCCGCTGGCCGCGCTGGCGCTGGGTAAGTCGTATGTCAACTGCCTGCAGGACACCGCGCTGCCGCACGGCATGCCATGGCATCCGCGCCTGTCGGAGCGGCTGGGCCTGTTCCGGCTGGTGGAGTGCCCCGGCAGCCACGAGATGTTCTTCTCGAACCCCCAGAGGCTTGCGCAGGCCATTCTGGAGGCGGGGCGGGACTGACTTTACCGATCAGTTGCCGCTGAAGAGCGCGTCGTACACGCGGATCGACGCATAAGCGTCGTTCGCGGCGTAGCGGATCTGAGCCTCGGTGAGCTGCTTGTTGGCCCAGTTCGAGGTGGTCGCCTTGCGCGACTTGATGAAGCGGCGGTTGAACACCAGCGCCACCGCCGCCTTCACGCCGACCGACTTGCGGTAGCCGCGATGGCGGAATTCGTTATCGATGTCGAACACCGCCTTCGGCTCGATGTTGAGCCGGTTGCGGATCAGCGTGAGGTCGCCCGACAGGCCGAAGCCGACCTTGCGCAGCTCGGTGGAGGCGATCAGCGCGGCCACCACCGGGTTGCACTCGGTGCGATGCAACTGGAACAGCCACGCGGTGTCGCGTGTCGAGAACTGCACGACGTGCGGGCCACCCGACACCTCGTTCTTCGCGAAGGTGGGTTTCGATTCGGTATCGAAGCCGGCGATGCCCGCGGCGAGCAGCGTGACGGCGGCGTGTTCTGCGTCTTGCAGCGTCTGCACGACCACGATGTCTTTCAGGCCGAGGCCTTCGAAGGGTTCGAGCAGCGCGATCTGTTCGCGCTCGGGTAGGGGCGGGAGCTTTGGGTTCTCGCTCACCGGGAGGCTGCTTTCGCTGTCTTTTTCTTCACTGCGGTTTTCTTCACTGCGGCTTTCTTTGCGGGTGTTTTCTTCGGCTTCGGTGGCTGGCCCGAGCGCAGCGCTGCTTCGTAGGCAAGGCGGCCCCACAGGGCGGCTTCCTCGCGGTCTTCGAAGAGATCCGCCGGGGCTTGCCGGTACGACATCGGCATTGACTTGCCCTGGCGCACGTAGGTGAAGGGCGGCAGGTTCAGCCTGTCGAAATGCGCGGCGCTTTCGGCATCGGCCTTGAGGTAGAGCGTGTCCCTGGCGACCAGCGCGATCATGCGGCCTTCATGCCAGATGCCGTGGCCGCCGAACATGCGGCGCGTTTCGATGCGGCCCAGGCGTTCGAAGGTTTCGTGCAGGCTTTCGACGAATTCGCTCATGCGGTGATCTCGATGCGGTTGCCATCCGGATCGAGCACCACGCTCTCATAGTAGCCATCGCCGGTGCGGCGCGGGCCGTCGAGCAGCGGGTAGCCATCGGCCTTCAGGCGTTGCGTGAGTTCGTCGACCGCGGTGTCGGAGCCCACGCTGATCGCCAGGTGCGTCCAGCCCATGCGCTGCGCGCCGGCTTCGGCCGTCACGGGCGAGAGCGTGCTCGTGGTCATGGCCTCTATGCGTGCGCCATCGCCCAGGCTCAGGAAGCACGAGGCGAAGCCCTTGGCTGGGTTGACGTAGCCTGCGCCAGCGGTAGCGCCGAAGTAGTCGACATAGAAGCGCTTGCAGCGTTCGAGATCGGTGGTCCAGAGTGCGATGTGGTCGATGCGCATGGGCACGAAAAGAAGGATGGGTTCAGCCGATGCGCCACGGCGGGCGCGAGGGCGACCAATGGTAGGCGATGCGTTCGCGGCCGCTCGATGGGTGCCGGTCGACCGCACCGCGCTCAAGGCCATAGCGTTCGTAGAAGCGCTGCGCCGACGTGTTGGTGGCCGCCACGTGCAGCCACCAGCCTGTGGGAATGCGCACGCAGGCTTCGTCGAGCAACGCCTTGCCCAGGCCCTGGTTGCGCAGATGGGGCTCGACGAAGAGCTGTGCCACGTACTCGCGCCGCTCCAGCAGCACCATGAACGCCAGCACCTGCCCGTCGCGCTCCGCCAGCACCACTTCGGCGGGCGGGCCGAACTCGGTCTGCACGCGGTGCAGCCAGTAGCCGATCGGCTCGAAATGGGGAACGCCCCGGTTGGCCGCGATCCACGCGCGGCGCCAGATGCCGGCCAGCACCATGTTCTCTTCGGCGCTGCCTTCGCGCAACCGCAGGTGGAAGGCGGGAATTTGGGCGGCGGACATGCGAACCATGATACGGCGCGGGGCCGCTGTGGTCGATGAGGCGCGGCCCTAAGAACGCAGGGTTTGCGCGTGGTGCGCGATGTGGTCGGCCATGAAGCTCTGGATGAAGTAATAGCCGTGGTCGTAGCCCGCATGGCGGCGCAGAGTGAGCGGCTGCCCGGCGGCGAAGCAGGCGGCCTCGAAGGCCTCGGGGTGCAACTGCTCGGCGAGGAATTTGTCGGCCAGGCCCTGGTCGATGAGGATGCCCTGCGGGTAGGGCGCTACCACCTGCGACTTCATGAGCGCGCTGGCGTCGTGCGCGAGCCACTGCGCGCGGTCAGCGCCGGGCTGGCCCAGGTAGCCACCGAGCGCCTTCTCGCCCCACGGGCACTGCGTGGGCGCGCAGATCGGCGCGAAGGCCGAGAGCGACTTGAAGCGCCCCGGATGCCGCAGCGCCAGCGTGAGCGCGCCGTGGCCGCCCATCGAGTGGCCGAAGATGCCGATGCGCTCGCCGTCGATGGCGAAGTGCTTGGCGACCAGCGGCAGCAGCTCGTGCACGACCCAGCTTTCCATGCGCCAGTGCGTGGCCCATGGCTCGGCGAGCGCGTCGAGGTAGAAGCCGGCGCCGATGCCGAAATCCCAGTCGTCCTTCGCACCCGGAATGCTTTCCACCTCGCGGCCGCGCGGGCTGGTGTCGGGCGAGATGAGCGCGAGGCCCAGGCTCGCGGCCATGCGCTGCGCACCGGCCTTCACCGCGAAGGTTTCTTCGTTGCAGGTCAGGCCCGCGAGGTAGAGCAGGGCGGGCACCCGCTCGTGCGCGACCTGCGGCGGCAGGTAGACCGAGAAGCGCATCGGCAGGCCGATTTCATGCGAGCGGTGCTCGAGAAAGCGCTGCACGCCGCCGAAGGCGTGATGCTCGGAAAGCGTCTTTGGGGTGTTGTCGGTCATTGCGGGTTCTTGCCGCGCAGGGCGGGCACGAGTTCGAGCACGGCGTCTGCAAAGGTGCGCGGCGCTTCCTGCGGCATGTTGTGGCCCGCGCCGGGCACGAGCCGGTGCGAACGCGGGCCGCTGAAACGGTGTGCGTGGGCCGATGCGTCGGCCGGCGGGCGTACGCCGTCGTCGATGCCGTCGAAAGTGATGGCGGGCACGGTGATCGCGGGCTGGGCCGCGAGGCGGCGTTCGATGTCTGCATAGGCCGGGTCGCCCGGCACGAGGCCGAAGCGGTGGCGGTACGACTGGATCACCACGTCCACGAAGTCGGGGTGGTCGAAGGCGGCGGCGCTGCGCTCGAAGGTGGCGCCGTCGAACTTCCAGGTTGGCGACCAGAGCTTCCACAGCAGCTTCGTGAGCGCCTTGCGGTTTTTCTCGAGGCCGGCGCGGCCGCGCTCGCTGTGGAAGTAGTACTGGTACCAGAGGCTGTACTCGTTGGCAGGCGTGTCCGGCTCCATCGCTTTCGCGATGTTCTGGATGTTGTAGCTGTTGAGGGACACCAGCCCCGCGCAGCGTTCGGGCCACAGCGCCGCGACCACGCAGGCGGCACGGCCGCCCCAGTCGTAGCCGGCAAGCACTGCGCGCTCGATCTTCAGCGCGTCGAGCAGCGCGAGCAGGTCGGCGCCCAACGCGGCCTGTTCGCCCGAGCGCGGTGTGGCGTCGCTCAGGAAGCGCGTGGCGCCGTAGCCGCGCAGGTACGGCACGATCACGCGGCAGCCCTGGTCGGCCAGCATCGGCGCGACTTCGGCGTAGGTGTGGATGTCGTATGGAAAGCCGTGCATCAGCAGCACGGGCGGGCCGTCGACAGGGCCTGCCTCGTAGTAGGCGACTTCGAGGACGCCCGCTTCGATCTTGCGCAGGGGTTCCATGCGATTCATGGCGAGCGCCTCCCGGGGTTTAGTAGAGAACCACGCCGCGGATCGACTCGCCGCGCTTCATCAAATCGAAGCCCTTGTTGATGTCCTCCAGCGGCATGGTGTGCGTGATCAGGTCGTCGATGTTGATCTTGCCTTCCATGTACCAGTCGACGATCTTCGGCACGTCGGTGCGCCCGCGCGCACCGCCGAAGGCCGAGCCTTCCCACTTGCGGCCCGTGACCAGCTGGAACGGCCGCGTGCTGATCTCGGCGCCCGCCTCGGCCACGCCGATGATGATGCTGCGGCCCCAGCCCTTGTGCGTGCATTCCAGCGCCTGGCGCATCACCTTGGTGTTGCCGATGCACTCGAAGCTGTAGTCGGCGCCGCCGTCGGTCAGCTGCACGATGGCGTCGACGACGTTTTCGGTGTCCTTCGGGTTGATGAAATGTGTCATGCCGAACTTGCGGGCCATGGCTTCGCGCTCGGGGTTCAGGTCCACGCCGATGATCTTGTCGGCGCCCACCATCTTCGCGCCCTGGATCACGTTCAGGCCGATGCCGCCGAGGCCGAACACCACCACGTTGGCGCCGGCTTCCACCTTGGCCGTGAAGATCACAGCACCGATGCCGGTAGTCACGCCGCAGCCGATGTAGCAGACCTTGTCGAAGGGGGCGTCCTCGCGGATCTTGGCGAGGGAGATTTCAGGGGCGACTGTGTAGTTGCTGAAAGTGCTGGTGCCCATGTAGTGGGCGATCGGCTTGCCGTCGAGGCTGAAGCGGCTGGTGCCGTCGGGCATCTGGCCCTTGCCCTGCGTGCCGCGGATCAGCTGGCACAGGTTGGTCTTGCGCGAGAGGCAGAACTTGCACTGACGGCATTCGGGCGTGTACAGCGGAATGACGTGGTCGCCCTTCTTGAGCGTGGTGACGCCGGGGCCGACATCGACCACGATGCCCGCGCCTTCATGGCCGAGGATCGCGGGGAAGATGCCTTCGGGGTCGGCGCCCGAGAGCGTGTAGTAGTCGGTGTGGCAGATGCCGGTGGCCTTGATCTCGACCAGCACTTCGCCGAATTTCGGGCCTTCGAGGTCCACGGTTTCGATGGTGAGCGGGGCTCCGGATTTCCAGGCGACGGCAGCTTTGGTTTTCATGGCGAGTGTGATTCTTCAGAAAGGCGAAGCGGTAAGGATACCCAGACGACGTTCAAACAGGGCCGGCAGGAAAGATTCCCGACATTCCCACAAAGCCGGGCAAGTGGCGAAAGTCCCAGACCCAGTTTCGCAGTGCGGGAAATTCATCGAGCGAAATGCCGCCTTCGCCGGCGAGTGCGACGTAGGGGAAGCAGGCGAGGTCGGCAATGGTCGGTTCGGGCGCGGATGCGAGCCAGTGCAGGCCCGCGCTGGCTTGCTCGGCAAGATGGTCGTCGAGCACGCGGAACACGGTGTGCGCGCCGCGGCGGCAGGCTTCGATGTCGAGGTGGTGGTAGCCGAGCGCGTCGTGCAGCCGCGCGGCCGAAGCGGTGCGGGTGATCTCGTCGGCGGTGGCGAGCCACATCGCGACCTGGCCGCGCAGCTTGGGGTCGTCGGGGTACCAGTGGCCTTGCGCGTCGTAGCGGCTCGCCAGGTAGATCAGGATGGCCTGCGCATCGCGCAGCACGAAGCCGTCATCGTCGATCACCGGGATCTGGCCGAGCGGGTTGATGTTCGCCAGGAAGGCGGCGGACTTGTGTTCGCGGCCGGGAAAGAAATCGACCGGCACTGTTTCGTGCGCGAGGTCCAGCCAGGCCAGCATCTGTCGCACCTTGAAGCAGTTGCCCGACAGCGGGTAGTCGTAGAGCCTGATCGTCATGCCGCAGCCCTCACGCCGAAACGCATGCCGCGTTCGCGCAGCCATCGCCGGTAGGTGACGGAGGATGTGTCGCCGCGCGTCGGCGTCTCGGCGCGGCCTTCGAGCGGCATGCGCTTGAAGGCGTGGTTCTCCAGGATGGGCTTGTCCTGGCCGAAGATGGTGTGCTGGAAGGCGATGAGCTCGGCATCGGTGGAGTCGTCGTCGTAGCAGGCGAGCAGCGTGTGGGCGATCACGTGCTCGTCGTCGATGGGCTGCAGGAAGAGGCCGATCGCGTCGAGCTCGCCGGGGCGGAAGCTCGACTTGTAGAGCATGGCCGAGAAGGGCTGCATCACTCGGTACTTGTAGAGCACCTCGCTGCCCGAATCATGGGCGGCGGAGGCGCGCGGCTGCCAGAAGCGGCAGTCGGTGGCCCAGATCTCGCCGGTGGCGGGCTCGACCTGCACCTGGTATTGCGCTACCTCGGTGTGCGGCACCTTGCCGAGGTAGTCGGCATGCACGAAGGGAAAGTGCGCCATGTCGAGAAAGTTCTCGATCACGCGCAGGCCCGACACCGCGACGCCGATGCCGCCGCAGTCGATGATGCGGCGGCCGGGCTCGCTGTGCTCCGGAAAGTCGAACAGAGCGCGCGCGGGTTGGCCGCTGGGGCAGACCCAGAGGTAGCCGTAGCGCGATTGCACGGTGAGCGGCTGGTCGCCGAGGCGGCATTGGGGCGTGCCGTCGGCGTCGGTCCACAGCTGCACGGTTTCGCCGAGCAGGCGGGTTGTGCGCGGCGTTGTCGTCGCGGGTCCGACGACCAGCCAGTCGTCGAGCATGTTCGGGTCGTCGGTGACGAAGGGCATGGGGTGCTTTCAGCCTTGGGGCAGGGCTTCGATGTCGGCGCGCAGTTCGCGGGCCGCCGTGTGCAGGGTCTTCATGGCGGGCGAGTCGGGGGCTGCATCGGTCCACAGGTGGACAAAGGCAAGCCGGGGCTGGGCGTCGAGGACGAGGGCGACGGTGTTCACGTTGTCGAGCAGGCCGCGCCAAGCGCTCGAGACCGCATCGGCTGTCAGGCCGCGCTGTGCCAGCGTTTCTCGCACCGTGCCGGCGGGTGTGCGCACGGTCAGTGTGCGGCAGAAATGCCAGCCGATGGGAATGGCGCCGTCCAGTGCGGCGGGCGCGGGCGGCGTCTCGGGTGACAGGTGAACCCACAGCATCCCCGCGGCCTCCGCTGTGCCGAAGGTCTTCGCGCAGACGTTGCGCGGCGCCTGCATGGCCGGGTGCGCCGGAATGTTGGTGCACTGCCCGCTGCCCGCCGCGTACTGCCAGCCGTGGTACGCGCAGGCCAGGCGGTTGTCGACGACCTGGCCCAGCGTGAAGCGCACGCTGCGGTGCGGGCAGCGGTTCTCCCAGGCCTGGGCGGTGCCGTCGGCGGCGCGCCAGAGTGCGAGCTCCTGGCCCTCGGCAAAGCCGGCGACGATGTTGGCTCCGGCGCGCAGGTCGGCCGAGCGCGCGACGGGGTGCCAGGTGGCGGTGTTCTGTGTGTTCATGAGTCGTGGGGGCGCAAGACAGGGCGCCGGTGATACCGTACCGCTTCCGCCGCACCGATGAAAGCCACATGAAGAGACGCTACTTTTCATTCCTGCAACGCCGGGCCTCATGAGCCGGATCGATCTCGCTCTGGTCGAGGCCTTCGTACTGATCGCCAGGAGCGGCAGTCTCACCAAGGCCGAAAGCCTCTCGGGTGTGTCCAAGGCCACCTTGAGCCGGCAGCTCACGCGGCTGGAGAAGTTGCTCGGCGCGCAGTTGCTGATGCGCAGCCCGCGCCGCATCGCGCTCACCGAGGCCGGCCGCGCTTTTTTCGCGCGCGGCGAAGGGCTGCTCGACGAAGTGACGGGCCGGCTCGAAGCGGCCAGCACCGAGATCCACGCGCTGACGACGGGCGTCTCGGGCGGCCTCTCGCTGCTGTCGGACACGCAGTTCAGCACCTCCTTCGTCTGCCATGTCGTCAAGCTGTTCCTGGAGACGCATCCGGACGTGCGCTGCCAGCTCGACGTGGCGAACGGCTTTCACGCGCCGCAGATCGGCGATGTCGACTGCTACGTGTGCTCCGAGCCGCCCGATGCGCCGAACCTCGTGGCCAAGCTGCTCGGGCGGCTGAACTACGGGCTGTATGCGAGCCCGCAGTACCTGGCGCGCCGCGGCACGCCGTCGTCGCCGGAGGAACTGGCCACGCACCAGTCCATCGTGATGAAGGAGCCTTCGGTGCGCTCGCAGGTGCTGCTGGTGTCGGGTGCATCGAGCTTTGCCTTCCAGCCCGAGCCCGCCTTCGAGACCAACGACCACTGGGTCATGAAGACCTTCTGCATCGATGGGCTGGGCATCGCGCTGCTGCCGGCCTTCTTCGTGCGGCCCGAGGTGGAGCAGGGCGTGCTGGTGCAGGTGCTGCCGCAGTGGCAGCCCGAGCCGCGGCGCATCTACTGCGCCTACCAGCGGCAGCGCTACATGGGGCAGAAGCTGCGCTCGTTCGTCGACCTGATGGCGCGCTGCGTGGTCGACATCGATTCGTACAACTACTACGTCGGATCGTCCACGGCGCGACGCCGCAGGACGGCCGCGAGACCATAATTGCAGTCCGCCAGACCCTCATCCATCATGAAGAAAATCCTCGTCCTCAACGGCCCCAACCTCAACCTGCTCGGCACGCGCGAGCCCGAACAGTACGGACGCGACACGCTGGCCGACGTCGAGCGCCTGTGCAAGGACACGGGCGCGAAGCTGGGCGTAGAGATCGAATGCCGCCAGTCGAACCACGAAGGCGTGCTGATCGACTGGATCCAGGAAGCCGGCCGCGAAGTGGCGGCGGGCAACATGCTCGGCGTGGTGATGAATCCGGGCGCTTACACCCACACGTCGATTGCGCTGCACGACGCCATCAAGGGCGCGAGCGTGCCGCTGATCGAGCTGCACATCTCGAACGTGCACGCGCGTGAAGAATTCCGCCACCACTCGTACATCTCGCCCGCGGCGAAGGGAATCATCGTGGGGCTGGGGGTGAAGGGCTACACCCTCGCCATCGCGGCGCTGGTGCCCTGAGCCTCTTCTAGTACATCTGCTTCGGCGCCGTGGCCTTCCAGCTGCGGCTGATGCGCCCGGCGCTGTCGATGCTTTCGAGGTGCACGTCGAAGCCCCAGAGCCGCGCGACGTGCTTCAGCACTTCTTCAGCCCCGTCATGCAGCGGCAGGTTGTTGCGCTGCGTGTGACGCAGCGTCAGCGAACGGTCACCGCGCGTGGCCACGCTCCACACCTGGATGTCGGGCTCGCGGCTGCTGATGTCGTACTGGCGTGACAGCGATTCGCGCAGCGCCTGGTAGCCGCTGTCGTCGTGGATGGCGGACACCTCCAGCTCAGCTTCGCTCTGATAGTCGCGGATCGAGAACAGGCGGAAGTCGCGCATCGTCTTCGGGCTCAGGAACTGGCCGATGAAGCTCTCGTCCTTGAAGTTGCGCATTGCGTAGTCGAGCGTCTTGAGCCAGTCGCTGCCCGCGAAGTCGGGGAACCAGCGGCGGTCTTCCTCGGTCGGCTTCTCGCAGACGCGCCGCAGATCGGTGTACATCGCGAAACCCAGCGCATACGGGTTGATGCCGCTGTAGGCGCGGTGCCCCACCGGTGGCTGGAAGATCACGCCCGTGTGCGAGCTGAGCCATTCCATCATGAAGCCGTCGGCCAGCTGGCCGCGGTCGTACATGGTGTTGAGCAGCGTGTAGTGCCAGAAGGTGGCCCAGCCTTCGTTCATCACCTGGGTCTGGCGCTGCGGGTAGAAGTACTGCGCGATCTTGCGCACGATACGCACCACCTCGCGCTGCCAAGGCTCGAGCAGCGCGGCGTTCTTCTCGATGAAGTAGAGCAGGTTCTCCTGCGGCTCTGACGGAAAGCGCTTTGACGAATCGGACTCGGCCGCCTGCTCGCTCTTGCGCGGCAGCGTGCGCCAGAGGTCGTTCACCTGCTGCTGCATGTGACGCTCGCGCTCCGTGCGCTGGGCGCTCTCTTGGGCCAGCGAGCGCTTCTGCGGGCGGCGATAACGGTCGACGCCGTAGTTCATCAACGCGTGGCAGGAGTCGAGCAGTTCCTCGACCGCATCGAGGCCGTGGCGCTCCTCGCACTCGGCGATGTAGTGCCGCGCGTACACGAGGTAGTCGATGATGGACGACGCATCGGTCCACATCCGGAACAGGTAGTTGCCCTTGAAGAAGCTGTTGTGGCCGTAGGCCGCATGCGCGATCACCAGGGCCTGCATGGCCATGGTGTTTTCTTCCATCAGGTAGGCGATGCACGGATCGGAGTTGATGACGATCTCGTAGGCCAGCCCCATGTGCCCGCGGCGGTAGTTCTTCTCGGTGGCGATGAACTGTTTACCGTACGACCAGTGGCGATAGATCATGGGCATGCCCACGCTCGCGTAGGCGTCCATCATCTGCTCGGCCGTGATGACCTCGAGCTGGTTCGCGTACACGTCGAGGCCATAGCCCTTGGCGGTCTTGGCGATCTCGGTGTGATACGTCTCGATGAGGTCGAATGTCCAGTCGGACGGGCTGGGCAGGCGTTCGAGCCGAGGGGGGACGATGATGGCGCTCATGACGTGACCCCTTCCTTCTTGAACAGGTCGCGGAAAACCGGATAGATGTCTTGCGCGTCGGACACCTTGCGCATGGCGAAGTTGGGCGCGACGCCCTCGAGTTGCTGGTACTCCTGCCACAGGTTCTGCTCGGTCTCGGCCACCTGCACGTAGGCGTAGTAGCGCACCACCGGCAGGATGTTCTCGACCAGCAGCTCGCGGCAGCGGCCGCTGTCCTGGTGCCAGTTGTCGCCGTCGCTGGCCTGCGCGCCGTACACGTTCCATTCGCCGCTGGGGTAGCGCGCCTTGATGATCTCGTCCATCAGCACCAGTGCACTCGACACCACGGTGCCGCCGGTTTCGGTGGCGTGGAAGAACTCTTCTTCCGTCACTTCCTGCGCCTGCGTGTGGTGGCGCAAAAACACAAGATCGATGGTCTCGTAGTGCCGCGTGAGGAACATGTACAGCAACATGAAGAAGCGCTTGGCCATGTCCTTGCGCGCCTCGTCCATCGAGCCCGACACGTCCATCAGGCAGAACATCACGGCCTTGGCGCTGGGCACCGGCGTCTTCACGCGGTTGCGGTAGCGCAGGTCGATGGGGTCGATGTAGGGCACGTGCCGCATGGTGCGGCGCAACTCGGCAATGCGCTCTTCGGTCTCGCGGATTTCCTTCTGGATAAAGGGCTGCGCGGCCTGCGGATGCAGCTTCAGGTGCTCGAGGTGCGCCTCGAGGCGCTTGAGCTCCTTGCGCGGCTCGCCGCCCAGCGCGATGCGGCGGGCCAGTGCGCCGCGCATCGAGCGCACCACGTGCAGGTTGTTGGGCGAGCCGTCGCTGGTGAAGCCGGCGCGGTGGCTCTTCCACTCGGGCACGTCGGCGATCTGCGTGCGAATGAGGTGCGGCAGCGCGAGGTCGTCGAAGAACACGCGCATGAACTCTTCGCGCGTGAGGCGGAAGACGAAGTCGTCTTCGCCTTCGCCGCTGTCGCTGGCCTCGCCGCTGCCGGAGCCACCGCTGCCCCCACCCTCGGGGCGCTTGATGCGGTCGCCCTTCAGGTACTCCTGGTTGCCCGGATGCACGTACTCGCGGTCGCCGCCGCGTGCATGCCCGAACACAGGTTCGGACACGTCGTGGCGCGGCAGGGTCACGTCTTCGCCTTGCTCCAGTTCGCGGATGTTGCGGCCGCTGACGGCGCGCCTCACCGCTTCCTGGATCTGCCCCTTGTAGCGCCGAAGGAAGCGCTCGCGGTTGCCAATGGACTTGTTCTTGCCCGATAGCCGGCGGTCGATGATCTGCTGCAGGATGGCCACGATGTTGTCAAAGCTCCTTGCAAAGAGAGAACGAACGAAGGGTCGTCTTTTTTATGAACTCTTGCGCACCCGCAGATACCACTCGCAGAGCAGGCGAACCTGCTTGGCCGTGTAGCCCTTCTCGACCATGCGGGTCACGAAGTCTTCGTGCTTCTTCTGTTCGTCGGCGCTGCTCTTGGTGTTGAAGCTGATCACCGGCAGGAGCTCTTCTGTGTTGGAGAACATCTTCTTCTCGATCACCGCGCGCAGCTTTTCGTAGCTGGTCCACGCCGGGTTGCGCCCCGCGTTGCCGGCCCGCGCGCGCAGCACGAAGTTGACGATCTCGTTGCGGAAGTCCTTCGGGTTGCCGATGCCGGCGGGCCGCTCGATCTTCTCGAGTTCGCCATTGAGCGAGGCGCGGTCGAATACTTCGCCGGTGTCGACGTCGCGGAACTCCTGGTCCTGGATCCAGTAGTCGGCGTAGGTGACGTAGCGGTCGAAGATGTTCTGGCCGTACTCGCTGTAGCTCTCGAGGTAGGCGGTCTGGATTTCCTTGCCGATGAACTCGGCATAGCGCGGCGCCAGCAGCTCCTTGATGTAGCTGATGTACTTCTGCTCGATCTCGGGCGCGAACTGCTCGCGCTCGATCTGTTGTTCGAGCACGTACATCAGGTGCACCGGGTTCGCGGCCACTTCGGAGCTGTCGAAGTTGAAGACCTTCGAGATGATCTTGAAGGCGAAGCGCGTGGAAACACCGCTCATGCCTTCATCGACGCCCGCGTAGTCGCGGTACTCCTGGATCGACTTGGCCTTGGGGTCGGTGTCCTTGAGGTTCTCGCCGTCGTACACCTGCATCTTGCTGAAGGTGCTGGAGTTCTCGGGCTCCTTCAGGCGGGTGAGCACCGAGAGCTGGGCCATCATGCGCAGGGTGCCGGGCGCGCAGGGCGCCTGGGCCAACGACGAGTTGCGCACCAGCTTTTCGTAGATCTTGATTTCTTCCGAGGCGCGCAGGCAGTAGGGCACCTTGACGATGTAGATCCGGTCGAGGAAAGCCTCGTTGTTCTTGTTGTTGCGAAAGGCCTTCCACTCGCTCTCGTTGCTGTGCGCGAGCACGATGCCGTCGAACGGGATGGCGCCGAAGCCTTCGGTGCCCTTGAAGTTGCTTTCCTGCGTGGCCGTGAGCAGAGGGTGCAGCACCTTGATGGGCGCCTTGAACATTTCCACGAACTCAAGCAGGCCCTGGTTGGCCAGGCACAGGCCGCCGGAGTAGGCGTAGGCGTCCGGATCGTCCTGGGCGTAGGTTTCGAGCTTGCGGATGTCGACCTTGCCGACCAGCGAGGAAATGTCCTGGTTGTTCTCGTCGCCGGGCTCCGTCTTGGCAACGGCGATCTGACGCAGCACTGATGGGAAGCGCTTGACGATCTTGAACTGGCGGATGTCGCCGCCGTACTCCTCGAGCCGCTTGACGGCCCAGGGCGAGAGAATTCGATTCAGGTAACGGCGCGGGATGCCGTATTCTTTTTCAAGGATCTCGCCGTCTTCAAGCGTGTCGAAGAGGCCGAGCGGGGATTCGTTCACCGGCGAGCCCTGGATGGCGTAGAAGGGCACGTGCTCCATCAGCTGCTTCAGGCGCTCGGCGATCGAGCTCTTGCCGCCGCCGACCGGGCCCAGCAGGTAAAGGATTTGCTTCTTTTCTTCCAGCCCCTGGGCTGCGTGGCGGAAATAGGACACCACCTGTTCTATGGCGTCTTCCATGCCATAGAACTCCTTGAACGCCGGATAGATCTTGATGACCTTGTTGGCGAAGATGCGCGAAAGACGGGGGTCGTTGCGCGTGTCGACCAGCTCCGGGTCGCCGATGGCCTTGAGCATGCGCTCGGAGGCGGTGGCGTAGGCCGTGGGGTCACGCTTGCAGATATCCAGGTAGTCCTGCAGCGAGATGACTTCCTCGCGGGTGCGCTCGTAGCGGGCGGCAAAGTTGCTGATCACATCCATGGTCACGCCTCCATCAAGTCAGTGGGCTTTTAGCCCGATGGCGTGCAGCAAAGGCCTTGCGCAACATTTAAAGGTGTGCCTGCCCATGGCTGCATGCCGCGGAAAACTCCCTTACAACAATCTGCTAACAATCAGCATAAAGCAAAGATTGAACCCGGCAAATCATTTGTTAATTCAGAACCACACGGACGAGTAAAGTTCAACGAAAAACAAGGAACAAATTTCCGGATTTCAGTTAAATTCAAAGGCTCGCTTTCCCAATTCTCCCCGGGTGAAAACACCTATGCCAAATGGCTATCGTCCGTTTTTGCCTTTTCTCCGGGAAAGCATCGCCTATTGAGCCTCGGGGCTCAAAAAAACGGGCGTCTCCTGCAATAACGCGCGGTCTGTCGTTTGGTTTATTGCGCAGCCAAAAAAATATAAAAGCAATCCTCGCGCCACTTTTTGATGGGCCACTTGCGCGTGTTGGCGTGGGAAGGAAGCTTGGGCGCGGGTCGGCATGTACCGCAGAGGTGCAAGACGCACTGCCAATGTGCCTGCTGCGGGCTTAGGAGGCCTGCGTGCACCAGTCCGGCGACTCCAGCATGACAAAGGGCCGCTGTGCGGCCCTGGCTGGAGGTGGTGGCATCCACTGAAAGTGAAGCCCCCAGCGTTACATATCTCAGATGGAAAACAGGTCCGGCGCGTAACGCTGGCACCGGACGGCGCGGGGATTCAGGCCGTTGGCCAGTCCCTGCACGCCTTTGGTGCTCGTGGGCCGACTCAGCTGAAGAATTCTTTCGCCTTGTCGAACCAGCCCTTGTCGGTTGGGCTGTGCTTCTCGCCGCCCTTCTTGAGCGACTCGTCGAGGTCCTTGAGCAGCTTGCGCTGGAACTCGGTGAGCTTCACCGGCGTCTCGACGCGCACGTGGCAGTACAGGTCGCCGGGGTAGCTCGAGTTCACGCCCTTGATGCCCTTGCCGCGCAGGCGGAACTGCTTGCCGCTTTGCGTGCCTTCGGGAATGTCGATGGCCGCCGCGCCCTTGAGCGTGGGCACGTTGATCTCGCCGCCCAGTGCCGCCGTGGTCATGCTCACAGGCACCACGCAGTGCAGGTTGTCGCCGTCGCGCTCGAAGAGGTCATGCTTCCTGAGCCTGATCTCGATGTACAGGTCGCCCGGCGGGCCGCCGTTGACGCCTGGCTCGCCGCTGCCGGTCACGCGCATGCGCTGGCCGTCGTCGATGCCTGCGCGGATCTTCACTTCGAGTGTTTTGTTGCGCTTGATCTTGCCCTGGCCGTGGCACACGGTGCAGGGCTCGGGAACGATCTTGCCGCTGCCGTGGCAGGTGGGGCAGGTCTGCTGCACGCTGAAGAAGCCCTGGCGCATCTGCACCGCGCCCGCGCCATGGCAGGTGGTGCAGGTGATGGGCTTGGTGCCGGGCTTGGCGCCCGAGCCATGGCAGGTGTCGCACTCGTCCCAGGTGGGAATGCGGATCTCGGTGGTCTTGCCTTCTGCAGCCTCTTCGAGCGTGATTTCCATCGCGTAGCTCAGGTCGCTGCCGCGGAACACCTGGCGGCCACTGCTGGTGCGGCCTCGGCCGCCGCCACCGAACACGTCACCGAAGATGTCGCCGAACGCCTCTGCGAAACCGCCGAAGCCTTCCGCACCAGGGCCGCCGCGCATGTTGGGGTCTACGCCGGCATGGCCGTATTGGTCGTAGGCCGCGCGCTTCTGTCCGTCGGACAGCATTTCGTAGGCTTCCTTCACCTCCTTGAACTTGGCCTCGGCCTCCTTCGAGGTGTCGCCGTGGTTGCGGTCGGGGTGGTGCTTCATCGCGAGCTTGCGATAAGCCTTCTTGATTTCTTCCTCGCTCGCGTTCTTGGGGACGCCGAGGGTTTCGTAGTAGTCGCGTTTGGTGGCCATGGCAGGTCGATCAACAGATCAGGGAAGCAGCGGGAACTCGGGTAACTTGAAGCGAGAAAGGCTGGAGCACCTTTTCAGGTGTTCCAGCCTTGCTCAAGGGGCTGAAGATCAGCCCTTCTTGACTTCCTTCACTTCGGCGTCGACCACGTTGTCGTCGGCCCGTGCGCTTGCAGCAGCTTCCGCGCCACCTGGGCCGGAGGCGGCCGAGGCGCCGGCCGCAGCCTGCGATTCGGCGTACATCTTCTCGCCCAGCTTCTGGCTTGCGGTCATCAGCGTGTTGGTCTTTTCCTCGATCGCGGTCTTGTCTTCACCCTTGAGGGCTTCTTCCAGGTCCTTGATCGCTGCTTCGATCGCATCCTTCTCGGCGGCTTCGAGGCTTGCACCATGTTCGCCCAGCGACTTCTTCACGCTGTGCACCATTGCCTCGCCCTGGTTGCGCGCCTGCACGATTTCGAGCTTCTTCTTGTCGTCGGCCGCGTTCAGCTCGGCGTCCTTCACCATCTTCTGGATCTCGTCCTCGGAGAGGCCCGAGCTCGCCTTGATGGTGATCTTGTTTTCCTTGCCGGTGCCCTTGTCCTTCGCGCCGACGTGCAGGATGCCGTTGGCGTCGATGTCGAAGCTCACCTCGATCTGCGGCGTGCCGCGCGATGCCGGCGGAATGCCTTCAAGATTGAATTCGCCGAGCGCCTTGTTGCCCGCGGCGATGTCGCGCTCGCCCTGGAACACCTTGATGGTCACGGCCGGCTGGTTGTCTTCGGCGGTCGAGAAGGTCTGCGCGAACTTCGTCGGGATCGTCGTGTTCTTGGCGATCATCTTCGTCATCACGCCGCCCATCGTTTCGATGCCCAGCGACAGCGGGGTCACGTCGAGCAGCAGCACGTCCTTGCGGTCGCCCGAGAGCACCTGGCCCTGGATGGCGGCGCCAACAGCCACGGCTTCGTCGGGGTTCACGTCCTTGCGCGGTTCCTTGCCGAAGAAGGCCTTCACCTTGTCCTGCACCTTGGGCATGCGGGTCATGCCGCCGACCAGGATCACGTCGTTGATGTCGCCCACGCTGATGCCGGCGTCCTTGATGGCCACGCGGCAGGGAGCGATGGTGCGCTCGATCAGCTCATCGACCAGGCTTTCGAGCTTGGCGCGGGTGAGCTTGATGTTCAGGTGCTTCGGACCCGAGGCATCGGCCGTGATGTAGGGCAGGTTGATGTCGGTCTGCGCGCTGTTCGACAGTTCGATCTTGGCCTTTTCAGCAGCTTCCTTCAGGCGCTGCAGGGCCAGCACGTCCTTGCTCAGGTCGACGCCCTGGTCCTTTTTGAACTCGCCGATGATGTAGTCGATGATGCGCTGGTCGAAGTCTTCGCCGCCCAGGAAGGTGTCGCCGTTGGTCGACAGCACTTCGAACTGCTTCTCGCCGTCAACGTCGGCAATTTCGATGATCGACACGTCGAAGGTACCGCCGCCGAGGTCGTACACGGCGATCTTGCGGTCGGCCTTGTCCTGCTTGTCGAGGCCGAAGGCCAGGGCAGCAGCGGTGGGCTCGTTGATGATGCGCTTGACGTCGAGGCCCGCGATGCGGCCGGCGTCCTTGGTGGCTTGGCGCTGGGCGTCGTTGAAGTAGGCCGGCACCGTGATCACGGCTTCGGTCACGGTTTCGCCGAGGTAGTCTTCGGCGGTCTTCTTCATCTTGCGCAGGATGTCGGCGCTGACCTGTTGCGGGGCCATCTTCTTGCCGCGCACTTCCACCCATGCGTCGCCGTTGTCGGCCTTGGCGATGGTGTAGGGCATCAGGTCGATGTCCTTCTGGACTTCCTTTTCCTCGAACTTGCGGCCGATCAGGCGCTTGATCGCGTACAGCGTGTTCTTGGGGTTGGTAACGGCCTGGCGCTTGGCCGAGGCACCGACCAGCACTTCACCGTCTTCCTGGTACGCGACGATCGACGGCGTGGTGCGTGCACCTTCCGAGTTCTCGATCACACGCGTGGTGTTGCCTTCCATGATCGACACGCACGAGTTGGTGGTGCCGAGGTCGATGCCGATGATCTTTGCCATGTTCTTTACTCCTGAAAGCCTGAAAAATATGTTGTTATGAACTTGTGGATAACCCGTCGCGATTCAAGGTATGAAGCGGGGATTTCCTGTGGGAATCTTGTGTGCTGGCGAACGCTGGTGCGCGCTGCTTACTTCGGCGCGCTGACCGTGACCAGCGCCGGGCGCAGCACGCGCTCGTTGATGGTGTAGCCCTTCTGGAGCACGCTCACCACGGTGTTCGGTTCCTGGTCGGCGGCGGGCACCACCGAGATGGCCTGGTGCTGGTGCGGGTCGAACTTGGTGCCGGGCGCGGGGGCCACTTCGATCACCTTGTTGCGTTCGAGCGCGCTCTTGAGCTGGCGCAGCGTGGCTTCGGCGCCTTCGCGGATCTGCTCAGGGGTGGCGTCCTTGATGGCCAGGCCGGCTTCGAGGCTGTCGGTCACCGGCAGCAGGCTCTCGGCAAAGGCCTCGACGGCGAACTTGCGGGCCTTGGTGATCTCGTCGTCGGCGCGGCGACGGGCGTTCTGCACATCGGCCTGGGCGCGCAGGTACTGGTCGGCCAGTTCGGCATTCTTGGTCTGCAGGGCGGCGAGCTCGCCTTGTGCCACGGCCAGGGCGTCGAGCGCCTCGGCTTCATTGGCGGCGTGCGCAGCCTCCAGTTCTTCGGGGCTTGGCTCGCCTTGCAGCATTTGAGAATTCTGTGCGGATTGTTGCGGGTCAGACATTTTTCAAAGAACCGGCATGTGCCGGAAAACAAACGTTAGCCAGCCACATGGGGCTGGCCCAAAGCATTTCAAGCGAAAAAACGCGGCCAAAAGGGCCGCGGAGGCATGAAAAAGGCCCGAAATCGGGCCTTGGAGCCATCGGCTCGAATGCTCAGTGAGCGTCCAGGAGTTCGACGTCGAACTTCAGCGTGGCGTTCGGGGGAATCACGCCGCCAGCGCCGCGGGCGCCATAGCCCAGCGATGCGGGAATGATCAGCGTGCGCTTGCCGCCGATCTTCATGCCGGCCACGCCTTCGTCCCAGCCCTTGATGACCTGGCCCGCGCCCAGCGAGAACGCGAATGGGTCGTTGCGGTCGCGGCTCGAGTCGAACTTGGCGCCTTGCACGCCGTCGTTGTAGAGCCAGCCGGTGTAGTGCACGTGCACGTGCTGGCCGGCCTTGGCTTCGGTGCCGGTGCCGACTTCGGTGTCTTCGTATTGCAGGCCGGAGGGAGTGGTGGGCATGAGAAACGCTCCTTGCGTCGATGTGAGATCAGTGGATCGAAGGCGCGGAGTTTACCGATGCCGGGAAGGCCGGCCTGTGGTCCGTCAGCTCTGGCTGGTGTCGTCGGAGGGGGGCGCGGGTGTGGACGCAGGCGCCGCCACTGGGGCCGGAGCAGGCGCGACCGCTGGCGAAGCCGGCGCGGCGGGCGGTGCGACCGGTGCGGGTGCCGCTGCTTTCTTGAGTTGTCCCAGTTGCCATTTGCCGGCAAAGGCCTGCAGGTCGGAAAGGCGCTTGAGCAGGTCCTGCCCGCTGAGCGTGAGGCTGTAGCCATCACTGCCGTGGCCGACGATGCCGGCCTCGCGCAGTTCCTTGATGCGGGTGTTGAGCGTGTTGGGAGTGATGCTGCCCACGCTGTCCTGAAGCAAACGGAAGGTCTGCGCATGGCCGTCGCGCAGAGCCCAGAGCACGCGCAGTGCGTAGCGGGCTTCGAGCAGGGCGAGCAACTGGCTGACGGCTGCGTTTTCCTTGGTACTCATCGACATCATCTCCTCGAAGCGTTCTTGTGGTTGGTATGAACCGTCTCGTTGGCCGGCGACTATAGCGCAATCGATGAGGATGCTACTAGTTTTATAGCTGTCAGGGCATGCTGCATGCGGGTTGTGAGACAAACACTCACAAATTGGTGTAGTTGGCCATGGCTTCGCCCAGGCGGATCGCGCGGGTGGGCGACCAGTCCGGATTGAAGGCCAGCGCGGGCGCCGGGAACAGCATGACGACCGTCGAACCGAGCAAGAAACGGCCCATCTCGTCGCCCTTGCGGATGTCGATCTGCTTATCGGTGTAGTGCCACTCGCGCAGCTCGCCCACGCGCGGCGGATTGACCACGCCATGCCACACGGTGGCCATGCTGCCAACGATGGTGGCGCCCACCAGCACCAGCACGAAAGGCCCGTGCGCCGATTCAAAGACGCACACCACGCGCTCGTTGCGCGCGAACAGGCCGGGCACGCCACGCGCCGTGGTGGGGTTCACCGAGAACAGGTCGCCCGGCACATGGATCATGCGCACCAGACGCCCATCGCAAGGAATGTGGATGCGGTGGTAGTCCTTGGGGCTCAGGTAGAGCGTGGCGAAGCTGCCGTGCGCGAACTTCGCGGCCAGCGCGGCGTCGCCGCCGACCAGTGCGGTGGTCGTGTAGTTGTGGCCCTTGGCCTGGAAGATCTGGTCGCCCTGGATCGCGCCGAACTGGCTGATCGCGCCGTCCACCGGGCAGACCAGGTCGGCCTGCGCGAGCGGCCGCGCACCAGGCTTGAGCGCGCGCGTGAAAAACTGGTTGAAGCTCTTGTAGTGATGGATGTCCGACTCGAGAGCCTCGCCCATGTCCACGCCGTACTTGGCCACGAAGCGCCGGATGATCCACGTCGTCACGGCGCCCCGTTCCTTGCCCGCAACCCAGCCGGCGAAATTGGTCAGGGCCTGCTTGGGGAACAGGTATTGGGGCAGTACGGCAGAGCGGTCGGACACGTGGGGAAGGCCTGGAATGCGGAATCGGAGGGGCATTCTATAAAGCGCTTCTCCCCCGGGGCGTAGGAAGCTTCCCTTGGTTCGTCCGACCCGCCGTCAGCCGGTCAGTCGGCCTTGATGCCCGCCGCCTTGATCACCTGCGCCCACTTCTCCACTTCGGCCTTCTGGAACGCCGCGATCTGCGTGGTGCTCAGGTCGGTCGGCTCCATGCCGAAGCCCTTGAGCTTGTCCTGCATCTCGGGCGTCGCGAGGATCTTGCGGATCTCGGTGTGCAGCCGGTCGACTACCGGTGCAGGCGTGCCCGCGGGCACGAAGATCGCCTGCCACGACACCACCTCGAAGTCTTGCAGGCCCGGCACGCCCGATTCGGCCACCGTCGGTACATCAGGCATCGAGGCCAGGCGCTTCGACGATGTGACCGCAATCGCGCGCAGCTTGCCGCTCTGGATGTGCGGGCCCGCGACCACCGTGGTGTCGAACATCATGTCGACCTGTCCGCCGATCACGTCCTGGATCGCTGGGCCGCTGCCCTTGTACGGAATGTGCGTGAACTTCACGCCCGACTTGAAGGCCAGCAGTTCCAGCGCCAGGTGCTGCGAGGTGCCCGTGCCGGCCGAGGCCGACGAGAGGCCGCCCGTCTTGGCCTTGCTGGCCGCGATCACGTCCTTCAGCGTCTTGTAGGGGCTCGCCTGGTTCACCACCAGCACCACCGGGTTGGTGCCGATGAGCGTCACCGGAGCGAACGACTTCTGCGGGTCGTAGCCGATCTTCGGATACAGGCTCACGTTGATCGCGTGCGAGCTGATGGTGCCGCCGATCAGCGTGAAGCCATCGGGCGCCGCGCGCGCGCCGACTTCCGAGCCCACGCTGCCGCCGGCGCCGCCCTTGTTGTCGATGATCACGCTCGTGCCCAACACCGTGCCGAGCTTCTGCCCGATCAGCCGGCCCAGCACGTCGGTGGTGCCGCCTGCGGGAAAAGGCACGAGGTAGGTGATGGCCTTGCCCGTGGGCCAGTTGTTGCTGCTCTGCGCAAAGGCGACCGGAAGACCGGCGGCGAGCGAAGAGGCGAGGGCGGTGCGAATGAGTGTGCGGCGTTGCATGCAAATGTCTCCTTGGGTTGTCGGGTGTGCGAGTCGGTCGAGGCCCGTTCAGGGCATGTCGACGATCTCGATCCAGTTCGGGTTCTTGCCCACGTCCAGGTGCTGGGGCTTGCCCAGCGCGCCGGTGGCGGCGTCGATGGCGTAGAGCGAGATGCCGTTCGATTCCTGCCCCGCGGCGATCAGGTAGCGCCCAGTGGCATCGATGGCGAAGCCGCGCGGCGTTTTCTCGGTCGGGGTCTGTCCGAGCGGCTGCAACTGCCCCGTGACGGCGTCGACCTTGAACGCCGACAGCGTGCTCGACGTGCGCTCCGACGCGTACAGGTAGCGCCCGTCGGGTGTCAGGTGCAGGTCGGCGGCCCAGGGCTTGCCGGTGAAGCCGGCGGGCAGCGTGGTCGTGCTCTGTTCGAGCTTGAGCGTGCCGCGCGCGGCATCCCACGCGAACACGTGCAGCGCCGCGTCGAGCTCGTCCAGCAGGTAGACGTGGCGCTGAGTCTTGTCCCAGACGAAGTGGCGCGGGCCCGCCTTTGCGGCGGTGGTGGTCAGCGGCGGATCGTTGGGCGACAGCAATCCCTTTTCCGCATCGAAGCGCCAGCTCGACACGTTGTCGCCGCCGAGGCTTGTCGCGAGCACGAAGCGGTTGCTTGCGTCTGCATGGATCGCGTGCGCGTTGGGCCCGGTCTGGATCAGCTGATGGATAGGGCCCACCGCGCCGTCCTTGCCGATGGCGTTGACCGTGATCTTGCCGCCCTGGTACGAGGCCGCGAAGAGCCACTTGCCACTCGCGTCCAGGTCGATGTTGGCCATGCTGTCGGCCAGCGGCGCTTCGCCAAGCTTCTGCAGCTTGCCGGTGGCGCCGTCGATCGACAATGCCGTCACGCGAAAGGGCTGCGAGCGCAGCGCGGCATACAGCACGCGCTTGTCGCGGCTCACCACCATCGGCATCACCGTGCCGCCGACGTTCAGCGTCTGCACGGGCTTGAGCGCGCTCTGGGAACGGTCGAGTTCGAGCACCGAGATTTCCTGGCTGTCGGCGTTCGACACATAGACCCAGGTCGCGGCCGAGGCCGGGCCGATGGCGGCCAGCCACAGCAGCGATGCGATGGTTGTTTTCTTCATGGCTGTGCGGCTCAGGGTTTGATGTTGAGCTTGGTGATGAGCTGCTTGAAGTACACGTTGTCCTTGGCCAGCGTTTCCTTGAACACAGCACCGTCGGTGTAGACGTAGCCCAGGTTCTGCTTGTCCATCACCTCGTGCATCAGCGGTTCGGCGGCGGTCTTCGCGGTGATCTCGCGCAGCTTTGCCATCACTTCGGGCGGCGTGTTCTTCGGCGCGCCCAGGCCACGCCAGGTGCCTATCGACAGGTCGATGCCGCGCTCCTTGGCGGTAGGCACTTTCTCGAAGCCCTTCACGCGCTTGTCGGCCATCACCATCAGCACCTTGAGCTTGCCGCCCTGCACGTGCGTCGTCACTTCGGCCGGGCTCACCGCCACGGCTTCGATGTGGCCGCCGAGCAGCGCCAGCACCGCGGGTGCCGCGCCCTGGAACGGGATGTGGCCAAACTTGGCGCCGGTCTTGTCTTCCAGCGCCGCGGCGGCAAGGTGCCAGATCGAGCCGTTGCCCGAATTGCCCACGCGCACGCTCTCGGGCGACTTCTTCGCGGCGGCCAGGAACTCCTCGATGGTGTTCCACGGCGCATCGGCCTTCACCGTGATCGCGGCCGGGTCGGCGTTGAGCTGTGCGATGGGCTGGAAGTCGTCGTAGTTGAACTTGGCCAGGCCCAGGTGCGGCAGCGTCAGCAGCTCGACCGTGAGCACCGCGAGCTTGTAGCCGTCGGGCTTGGCGTTGATCACTTCCGTCCAGCCGATGGCGCCGCCCGCGCCGGGGCGGTTGACGATCACGATGCTTTGCGAGATGTGCTTGCGGCTCGCCTCGGCGAACGCGCGCGCCAGGCCATCGGTGCCGCCGCCGGGCTGGTAGGGCACCAGCAGCTCGATGGTGCGGTTCGGAAAATCGGCCTGCGCCGCGGCCGGCGCGGCCAGTCCGAGCGAGAGCGCGGCCGTGGCCGAGAGGGCGGCGATGCCGCGAAGAAGTTGGCTTCTCTTCATGATGTCTTTGTCTCCGTTGTTGATCTGATCCTTCAGCCCCGGGGGTGTCTCCTCTGTGGGCTTCCTCACTGTCCTCGCGCGTCAGGGCATGTACTGCCCGCCATTCACTTCGATCACCTGCCCGGTGACATAGCCCGAGAGCTGCTCCGAGGCGAGATAGAGGAAGGCGCCCACGCATTCCTCGGGCTCGCCGATGCGGCCCATTGGAATGCTGGCGCGGAAGTTCTCCAGCATTGCGGGCGTCGAGAAGCGGTCCTGGAACGGCGTCTGAATGACGCCCGGTGCCACCGCGTTCACGCGGATGCGGTCGCCCACCAGTTCCTTCGCCAGCCCGTGCGTCGCCGTGCTCACGAAGCCCTTCGAGCCCGCGTACAGGTACGCGGCCGGCCCGCCGCCCGTGCGCGCCGCGACCGAGGTCACGTTGATGATGTTGCCGCCGCCCTGCGTGCGCATCAGCGGAACCACCTCGCGGCAGAACGCGAGCACCGAGCGCGCGTTGATGTGCATCACCTCGTCGAACAGCGCATCGTCGAACTCGGCGATGGGCACGCGCTTGACCAGGCTGCCGGCGTTGTTCACCAGCACGTCGATGCGACCGAACTGCGCCGCGGTCTGCTTCACGCAGTCGCGGATCGCGGCCGTGTCGCGCACGTCGGCCTTCAGCGCGAAGGCCGTGCCGCCGGCTGCGCGGATGGTGTCGACCACCCGGTTCGCCGCATCGGCCGAGCTGTTGTAGTGCACCGCCACGCGCATGCCGCGTGCGGCGAATGCGATGGCCACCGCGGCGCCGATGCCGGTGCTGGCACCGGTGACGAGCGCGGTCTTGTCCTTGAGGTCTTCCATGCCGTTGCTCCGTGTGAGGTTGTTCAGGTGACCGGCGCCGGGTTGAACAGCACCAGCGCGTTGTGCAGCTTCCAGTGTTCGGCCCAGGTTTTCTTCCGGCCGCTGGCCACGTCGAGCATCAGGTGGAACATCTCCCAGCCGATGTCCTCGATGGTGGCTTCGCCATCGGCGATGCGGCCCGCGTTCACGTCCATCAGGTCGTGCCAGCGACGTGCGAGGTCGCTGCGCGTGGCGACCTTGATTACCGGCACTTCGGCCAGCCCGTAGGGCGTGCCGCGGCCGGTGGTGAATACGTGCAGGTTGATGCCGGCCGCCAGCTGCAGCGTGCCGCAGATGAAGTCGCTGGCCGGCGTGGCGGCGTAGATCAGGCCCTTCTGCATTGCCTTTTCGCCGGGCGCGAGCACGCCGGTGATCGGTGCCGAGCCCGACTTGACGATGGAGCCCATCGCCTTCTCGACGATGTTCGACAGCCCGCCTTTCTTGTTGCCCGGCGTGGTGTTGGCGCTGCGGTCGACCAGGCCCTTCTGCAGGTAGGCGTCGTACCAGGCCATCTCGCGGATCATGGCCTCGGCCACCTCGGGCGTGGATGCGCGCGAGGTGAGCTGGTCGATGCCGTCTCGCACCTCGGTCGTTTCCGAGAACATCACGGTGGCGCCCGCGCGCACCAGCAGGTCGGTGCAGAAGCCCACGGCGGGGTTGGCGGTGACGCCCGAGAAGGCGTCGCTGCCGCCGCACTGCACGCCCACCACCAGCTCGCTGGCGGGCACGGTTTCGCGCTTGCGCTTGTTGAGGCGCGCGAGGTGCTCTTCGGCTTGCCGCATGACCGAATCGATCATCGACATGAAGCCGACATGCTCGTCGTCCTGCAGGCAGACCACGTCGAGTTCCGCGTCACCTTCCTTGCCTTCGGTTTCGCCGCGTTTGTCGACGATGGGAATGCTCCCCGGCGGCAGCAGCCGCTCGGGCTGCAGCTTCTCGCAGCCCAGGCTCACGACCATCACCTCGCCGCCGAAGTTGGGGTTGAGGCTGATGTTGCGCAGCGTGCGGATCGGCACGATGGCATCGGGCGCGTCGATGGCCACGCCGCAGCCGTAGGTGTGCGCCAGCGCCACAACGTCGTCGACGTTCGAATACTTTGGCAGCAGCTCGGCCTTGATGCGCTGCACCGCGAAGTCGGTCACGCCGGCCACGCACTGCACCGTCTGCGTGATGGCCAGGATGTTGCGCGAGCCCACCGAGCCGTCGGCGTTGCGGTAGCCCTCGAAGGTGTAGCCCTCCAGCGGCGGCAGGGCAGGGGGCTTGACCGTGGCGATGGGCAGGCCGTCGAGCCCGGGCGCGGCCGGCATGCGCATCACGCGCTCGTGCACCCAACTGCCGCGCGGCAGCGCCTTCAGGGCGTAGCCGATCACCACGTCGTAGCGGCGGATGGCTTCGCCTTCGGCCAGGTCGACCAGCGCGACCTTGTGGCCTTGCGGCACGTTGTCCACCAGCACGAGGCCGTCGGCGAACTCGGCGCCGGCCTTCAGCCCGCCGTCGTTCGCGACGATGGCCACGTTGTCTGCCGCGTGGATGCGGATGTAGAGCGGTGGGCGGGTGGGTTCGGTCATCGTGGGCTCCTTGCTTACTTCACCACCATGAACATGCTGGGCAGCCAGGTGGAAAACGCGGGAACGAATGTGACCACTCCCAGCGCAAAGATCAATGCCCCGTAGAACGGCCAGATGGTCTTCATCACCGTTCCCACCGACACCCCGCCGATCGCGCAGCCGACGAACTGCGTCGTACCCACTGGCGGCGTGTTCAGGCCCAGCGCGCAATTGATCAGCATCACGATGCCGAACTGCACCGAGGTCATGCCGTAGTGCTGGGCAATGGGCAGGAAGATCGGTGTGCACAGCAGGATGGTGGCCGCCATGTCCAGGAAGGTGCCGAGCACGAACAGGATGATGTTGATCAGCAGGAAGATCACCCAAGGTGTGCTCGTCACCTGCGACAGCATCTGGCCCGTGAGCTCGGCCACGCCGTACAGGCTGATGAGGTAGCCGAAGGTGCTGGAGATGCCGATCAGCAGCAGGATCACGCCCGTGGTGCGCACCGCCTTCGAGGCCGCCTTGATGAAGTGCTCCCACTTCAGCGTGCGGTACACGAAGATCGTGAGGCCCAGCGCATACAGCACTGCCACCGCCGCAGACTCGGTTGCCGTGAACACGCCCGACAGAATGCCGCCGAGAATCAGCACCACGATGAACAGGCCCGGCAGCGCCGCCGCGAACGAGCGCGCCACGATGTCCCAGCCCGGGAACTTGCCGGCCGGGTAGCCGCGCTTTACCGCCACCAGATAGGCGGCTGCGAGATTGCTGATGGTGAGCACCGCCGCCGGCAGCAGCGCCGCCAGGATCAGCGCCGCGATCGACACCTTGCCGCCCGCCGCGAGCGAATAGATGATCAGGTTGTGGCTGGTCGGCATCAGCGCGCCGACCAGTGCCGCATGGGTCGTCACGTTGACTGCGTAGTCGGCGTGGTAGCCCTCCTTCTTCATCATCGGGATCATCACGGCGCCCATGGCCGAGACGTCGGCCACGGGCGAGCCCGAGACGCCGCCGAACAGCGTGCAGGCCACCACATTCGACATGCCGAGGCCGCCGCGCACGTGGCCCACGAGATCGCGCGCCAGGTTGACGATGCGGTCCGCGATGCCGCCGTAGAGCATCAGCTCGCCGGCGAAGATGAAGAACGGAATGGCCAGGAACGAGAAGATGCCCATGCCGGAGGTCATCTGCTGGAAGCCGACCGCCAGCGGCAGGCCTTCATAGAGCAGCGTGGCCAGGGCCGACAGGCCGATGGAAAAAGCGACCGGCACGCCCAGCAGCAGGAAGAGCGTGAACGAGATGCAGAGAATGAGCAGAGGAATGGTCATGGTGGCTCAGGCCCAGGCAGGTTCGATTTCGCGGCCTTGAGCGAGCGCGATGATGTGTTCGATGGAGAACATCACGATGAGGACGCCCGACACGGCGGCGGGCACGTACTTCCAGCCCTCGGAGATCCAGAGCGTGGGCAATCTGTAGTCCCACACCGATTCGGCGAGGGAGGCGCAGTTCCAGGCCATGGCAATGCCGAACAGCAGGATCAGCGCGTGGATGAGGTATTCCATCTTCAGCCGCAGCCAGTCGGGCGCGAGCACGAGGAAGGATTCGAGTCCGATATGGCCCGCGTCGCGCACGCCCACGGCCACGCCGAGCATGGTGACGTAGAGCACCAGCAGCAGCGCGAGGCTTTCGGCCCAGGTGGGGGTGTTGTTGAGCACGTAGCGGCCGAACACCTGCCAGCTCACGGCGCAGATCACCGCGACGAGACCGAAGATGCCCAACCACATGCAGGCACGTGCGAGGGTGCGGCAAAGTTTGGTGTACATAGATTTTCTTTGCCCTTCCCCGGAGGGGGAAGGAGGGGAGCGGGTCGAATCGACGAGGGCGGGCTTACTTCGTTTCCTGCACGCGCTTCACCAGGTCTTTCAGCTTCGCGTCGGTGATGAACTTGTCGTACACCGGCTTCATCGCAGCCTGGAACGGGGCCTTGTCGACTTCGATGATCTCGGCGCCGCCGGCCTTCACCGTGGCCAGCGACTTCACTTCACGCTCTTCCCACTGCTTGCGCATGTAGGGCACCGATTCCTTGGCGGCCTGGCGGATCCAGCCTTGCTCTTCGGTCGAGAGCTTGTCCCACACGCGCTTGGAGAACAGCAGCATCTCGGGGGCCATCGAGTGCTCGGTCTTGCTGTAGTACTTGGCCACTTCGAAGGCGCGCGCGCTTTCGTACGTGGGGTAGTTGTTTTCGGCGGCGTCGATCAGGCCGGTCTTCAGGCCCGTGTAGACCTCGCCCATCGGCATCGGTGTGGCATTGGCGCCCATGGCTTCGAGCATCGACACCCACAGGTCGGACTGCTGCACGCGAACCTTCAGGCCCTTCATGTCGGCGAAGGTGCGCACCGGCCTCTTGGCCGTGAACATCGAGCGCGCGCCGCTGTCGTAGTAGGCCAGGCCGATGAAGCCCTGCTTCTCGCACGACTTCAGAATCTCTTCGCCGATCGGGCCGTCGAGCACCTTGTGCAGGTGGTCGACCGAGCGGAACAGGAAGGGCATGGTCGGCACCTGCGTCTCGGCGCAGATGTTGTTCATGGGCGCGATGTTCACGCGCACCATCTGCAGCGCGCCGATCTTGGTCTGCTCGATGGTGTCCTTCTCGCTGCCGAGCGAACTGTTGTTGAACACCTTGATGCTGTGCTTGCCGCCCGACAGCACCTTCAGACGCTCGCTCATGAACTTCACCGCGGTCACGGTGGGGTAGTCGTCGGGGTGGATGTCGGCCGAACGGAACTCGGTGGCGTGTGCAGCCAGTGTGGTCAGCGCGGCTGCGGCGCACGCGGAAAGTGCGATCAGGGTCTTCTTGGTGAATTTCATTTGTCTCATCCTCTGCTTGGTGGTTGTCGAAAAAGGTTCAGGTGCCGAAGGCCGGCTCCGGGACGCCCTGCGCGCCGGGCCGCAGCGCAAACACGCCGCCGGCCAGCGGCTGGTCCGACAGGTCGATGCCGCCGGGGCGGATCGAGGTGACGAACAGGGTGTCGAGGGCCGGGCCGCCAAAGGCGCACATCGCGGGCTTCTTCACCGGCACTTCGAGCGAGCGGTCGAGCCGGCCGTCGGGCGTGAAGCGGTGCACCAGGCCCGCGTCGTTGCCGCAGATCCAGTAGCAGCCGTCGGTGTCCATGGCCGCGCCGTCGGGGCGACCGGGCAGGGGCTTCATGTCGATGAAGAGGCGGCGGTTGCTTGGCGTGCCGGTTTCCGTGTCGTAGTCGAAGGCCCAGACGGCCTGCACCGTGGGGTGCGAATCCGAGAGGTACATCGTGCGGCCGTCGGGGCTGAAGGCCAGGCCGTTGGGCACGATGAAGTCGTCGAGGCGCAGGGCGGCGCGCTCGTCGCCCTTGCCGTAGCTATAGAGGCGGCCGACGCGCGCGCCTGCGGCCATGTCGAGCAGCATCGTGCCGGCCCAGAAGCGACCCTGGCGGTCGCAGCGGCCGTCGTTGAAGCGCATGGCCGGGGCCGCGTGTTCGACCGGGGCGAGCGAGGTGGTGGCCAGCGTGCCGTCGGCCTGCGGCTTCAGCGAGAACAGGCCGCTTTCCATGCCGGCGATCCATTCGCCCGGCGCATCGGCGCGCGGCGCGATGCAGGCGATCATTTCGTTCGCCGTCCACTTCGCATGGCCTTCGCTCGCGTGCCAGCGGTTCAGCGTGCGCGCCGGAATGTCGACCCAGTACAGCGCTTGCTGCGCGGCATGCCACACCGGGCTTTCACCGGTGCCGTTGCGTGCGTCGAGAACGAGCTCAGCGTTCATCGCCGAATGGGCCTTGGGCTGTGAAGGCGCCGCCCTGGTAGATCGCATTCGGGTCGGTGGGCGCGACTGGCGGCTGTGCCTCGACCTTGTCGCGGAACACTTCCGAGCTGTCCTGCGGCACGAAGCCCAGGTGCGCGGCCGCGCTGTTGTCCCACCACACGTCGCGGTTGTTCGACATGCCGTAGACCACGGTGTGCTTCACGCCGGGCGTGAACAGTGACTTCTCGATCAGCGAGGTCAGGTCGCGGTAGCTGAGCCAGGTGCTCATCATCCGGCGGTTGGCCGGCTCGGGGAACGACGAGCCGATGCGGATGCTCACGGTCTCGATGCCCCAGCGGTCGAAGTAGAACTGCGCCATGTCCTCGCCGAAGGACTTCGACAGGCCGTAGTAGCCGTCGGGCCGGCGCGCGGCGTGTGCGTCGATGTGCTCGGTCTGCTTGTGGAAGCCGATCACGTGGTTGGAGCTCGCGAACACCACGCGCTTCACGCCGTGGCGGCGCGCGGCCTCGTAGACGTTGAAGATGCCCTTGATGTTGGCTTCGAGGATTTCCTCGAACGGGCGTTCGACCGAGACGCCGCCCAGGTGCACGATGGCGTCGCAGCCTTCGAGCAGCGCATGCACCGCGGCCTTGTCCGAGAGATCGCAGGGCACGACTTCCTCGTGCGCATCCACAGCCGGGGTCAGCGACGCGATGTCCGACAGGCGAAGCACGTTCGCATACGGCTTGAGCCGCTCGCGCAACACCTTGCCCAGGCCGCCGGCCGCGCCGGTCAGGAGGAGGCGGTTCATCTTGTTGTGTTTCATCGTTGCCAGTCCATACACGGAAGAGTCATGGTTTCCGAGGGCCTACCGTCGCGGTGCTTTTCCGAAAGCGGCCGGTACGATGCCGACAGAGGAGCAAAGTCGAAAGGGCGCTGCATGGTCGGTGCCGTGGAGACCGGAAAGCCGCTGGCGAAATGGCCGGCGGCGCCAGGAGTTGAGTGATAAGTTATCTGTTGTCGTACAACTAGTTTGAGGATTATCATCGTGGCCATGGTTCAGTCGACTGCGGGTAATCCCTTGATATCGGAAGCGGAGGCGCCGGCGGAAGCGGCGTCCGCTGCTTTCGTGGGGCGTCCGCGCCAGCGCGCACGTGGTCTTGCGCATGGGCTGGTGGAAGACCTGGGCGAGAAGATCCGCAACCAGTCGCTGCGCCCCGGCGACAAGCTGCCGACCGAGTCGGCCATCATGCAGGCCTATGGCGTGAGCCGCACCGTGGTGCGCGAGGCGCTGTCGAAGCTGCAGGCCGGCGGGTTGGTCGAGACGCTGCACGGCGTGGGCACCTTCGTGCTGCAGCCGCGGGCGGGCGGGGTGTTTCGCCTCGACCCGGGCGAGATCGCCGCCTCGGTGGACGTGCTGGCCGTGCTGGAGCTGCGCATCAGCCTGGAGACCGAATCGGCCGGCCTCGCCGCCACCCGCCGCACCGACGAGCAGCTGGTTGCCATGCGCCAGGCGCTCGACGACTTCGAGCACAACGTGGCAGTGGCGGGGGACACGGTGGCGCCCGACTTCCGCTTTCACCTGCAGATTGCGCAGTCGACCGGCAACCCGTATTTCGCCGACATCATGCGGCACCTGGGTACCACGCTCATCCCGCGCACGCGCATCAGCGCCATCCGCACGCACGAGGGCGGTGGCGCGCCTTATCTGAGCCGCGTCAACCGCGAGCACGAAGAGATCTACGCGGCCATCGCGCGCCGCGATCCCGAGTCGGCGCGCGCTGCCATGCGCATCCACCTGACCAACAGCCGCGAGCGGCTGCGCATGGCGCAAGAGGCCGCGCAGCAGAAGGCGAAAGCCGATGCGGCTGCCGGCACGGGTGCGGCCGCACCGTCGCCTGACGACACTCCTTCCCGCTGAGTTTTTCTTGTCCGGCCTGCTGGACAAGTTGTTTTTCTAGTTGTACGATGACTGATAACTCGCGCGGCCAGCCGTGCGTAACCACGACGACCATCGAACAACAGGAGACAGCATGTCCATCAACCGACGCGGGGCACTTAGCGGCGCATTTAGCGCCGCACTGGCCACGACGCTGGCCGCCAGCCTGCCCCTGCGCGCCATTGCGCAGGGCACGCAGGGCGGCACCGGCAACTGGCCCTCGAAGCCGATCAGGATCATCGTTCCGTACCCGCCGGGCGGCTCGTCCGACATCATTGCGCGCGCCATCAGCCAGCCGCTGTCGGAGGCGCTGGGCCAGTCGGTAATCATCGACAACCGAGCGGGCGCCAACGGCAACCTCGGCGCCGACCTGCTGGCCAAGGCGCCGGCCGACGGCTACACGCTGATGCTGTGCGACCTCGGCGCGCTGGCCATCAGCCCGTCGCTGTACCCCAAGCTGCCTTTCGATCCGTCGAAGGACCTGCGCAGCGTGTCCATGCTGGCCTACTCGCCGCATCTGCTGGTGGTGCATCCTTCGGTGCAGGCCAGCACGCTGAAGGAGCTCGTCGAGCTTTCGAAGAAAAGCGATCTCAACTTTGCCGTTACCGCCAGCGGCAGCACCGCGCATCTCGCGGGCATCGAGCTGCAGCGCAAGGTTGGCGCCAAGTGGGAATACGTGCCCTACAAGGGCGGCGTGCAGGCCGTGCTCGACACCGTGTCGGGCCAGACGCAGGTGCTGATGAACGGCATGCTCGCGACCTACCCGCAGGTGCAGGCCGGCAAGCTCAAGCTGATTGCCGTGTCCAAGGCCACGCGCATGCCGCTGATCGGCAACGTGCCCACCATCGCGGAGCAGGGCGCGCCCGGCTACGAGTCGGGCACCTGGCAGGGTGTGGTCGCGGCGCGCGGCGTGCCCGACGCGGTGATCGCGCGGCTCAACAAGGAGCTGGTCCGCATCATCCGCACGCCCGACATCCGGGCCCGACTCGCAGGGCAGGGCGCCGAGGTCGTAACCATGACCGCGCCCGAGCAAGACCAGTTCTTCGCCAAGGAGCGCGCGCGCTGGGCGCAAGTCATCAAGGAAGCCAACGTCAGGCTCGACTGACTGGCTGCCGCACAACCCATTTTTCTTTTTTCAAATCATCACTGGACGATTCCCGATGAACCCGCAAGAACTCAAGACCATCATGGGCTCCGGCCTGCTCTCGTTCCCGCTGACCGACTTCGACAGCAACGGCGACTTCAACCCGGCGGGCTATGCCAAGCGCCTCGAATGGCTCGCCCCCTACGGCGCGAGCGCGCTGTTCGCGGCCGGCGGCACGGGCGAGTTCTTCTCGCTCACCGGCGAGGAGTACCCCGGCATCATCAAGACGGCAGTGGACACCTGCCGCGGCGTGGTGCCGATCATTGCCGGCGCCGGTGGTCCCACGCGCTTTGCCATCCAGTGCGCGCAGGCGGCAGAAAAGGCCGGCGCGCACGGCATCCTGCTGCTGCCGCACTACCTCACCGAAGCCGGCCAGGAAGGCTTGGCCGCGCACGTCGAAGCCGTTTGCAAGAGCGTGAAGTTCGGCGTGATCGTCTACAACCGCGCCACCAGCCGCCTGAAGCCCGACACGCTGGCCGGCCTGGCCGAGCGCAACCCCAACCTCGTCGGCTTCAAGGACGGCGTGGGCGACATCGAAGCCATGGTCGCCATCTACCAGAAGATGGGTGACCGCTTCGCCTACCTGGGCGGTCTGCCCACGGCAGAGGTCTATGCCGCCGCCTACAAGGCAATGGGCACGCCGGTGTATTCGTCGGCCGTCTTCAACTTCATTCCGAAGACCGCCATGGATTTCTACAAGGCAGTTGCCGCCGACGACCTGCCCACGCAGCACCGCCTGCTGAAGAACTTCTTCATGCCCTATCTCGAGCTGCGCAACCGCGTGCCGGGCTACGCCGTGAGCATCGTGAAGGCCGGCGCAAAGATCGTCGGCCACGACGCAGGCCCCGTGCGCGCACCGCTCACCGACCTGAAGCCTGCCGAGATGGAACAGCTCAAGGCGCTGATCGACGCGCTCGGCCCGCAGTAAGCCCGCAGCGTCGAACACCACAAACAACAACGGAGACAAGACGCCATGTTCCTCAAGAAGTTTTTCCTGATCGCCGCTTCGGCAGCCCTGTTCTCGGCCTGCTCGATGATGCCCGCGGGCAGTGCGGCATCGGCCGCGCCTGACGTGGCTGCCGCCGCAGAGAGCCTGCGCATCGCGATGATCGACCCGACCCCCGCCGCACTCGGCACGCTGGTGTCCGACGACCTCAGCTACGGCCACTCGGGCGGCAAGGTCGACACCAAGGCCAGCTTCATCAGCGATCTGCTCGATGGCAAGTCGGACTTCGTGTCCATCGCCATCACCGAGCAGACCATCAAGGTGGTCGATGCAAACACTGCCATCGTGCGCCACACGCTCGCGGCCGACACCAACGATTCGGGCAAGCCGGGTAAGGTGGCGCTGAAGATCCTCGGCGTGTGGCAGAAGCAGGGCGGAAGCTGGAAGCTGCTCGCCCGCCAGGCCGTGCGGATCTAGTCCGCATGAAGAAGAGACTCCTTCTTGCCGCGGCCCTTGTGGCTGCTTCGACCGCGTTACTGCCCCTGCATGCCTCGGCGCAAGCCGATGCATGGCCGCAGCAGAAGCCGGTGACCATCATCGTGCCGTTCCCGGCCGGTGGCTCCACCGACATGGTGGCGCGCGCAATCGCGCTGCAGATGCAGACCAAGCTCGGCGGCAGCTTCGTCGTCGACAACCGGCCTGGCGCCACAGGCACCATCGGCACCGGCTTCGTCAAGCGCGCGGCGCCTGACGGCTACACGCTGCTGGTGTCCTCGCTCGGCGCCTTCGTCGTCACACCGCATCTGCAGAAGAGCGTGCCCTACGACGCGACCAAAGACTTCGACTACATCAGCGTGCCCGTGCAAGCGCCCAACGTGCTCGTCGCGAATGTCGCGCGGCCCGAGCACACGGTGGCCGACGTGCTGGCGCTGCTGCGCAAGACGCCGGGCAAGGTCTCGTTCGCGAGCTCGGGCAACGGTTCTTCCGACCATCTCTCGGCTGAACTCTTCTGGCAGCAGACCAAGACCGAAGGCGTGCACGTGCCCTACAAGGGCGGTGCGCCGGCGGTCAACGACCTGCTGGGCAACCAGGTCGACTTCTCGTTCCAGAACGTGAATGCCGTGCTGCCGCACATCCGCGCGGGCAAGCTGCGCGCTATCGCAGTCACTGGCGACAAGCGCTCGCCCGTGTTGCCCGACGTGCCCACGCTCGCCGAAGCCGGCGTGAAAGGTGCGGAGGTCTATTCGTGGCAGGGCATGGCCGCGCCCAAGGGCCTGCCGCCTGCCGTGAAAAAGAAGCTGAGCGATGCAGCGATCGCCGCCATGCAAGACCCCGAGACGAAGAAGCGCATGCTCGACCAGGGCCTGGAAATCGTCGCCAGCACGCCTGAAGAATTCACCGCCTTCCAGTTGCGCGAATGGACGCGATGGAAGACATTGATCGACACCCGCCACATCACCGCAGACTGAGGCACCGAGCCCGAAGATGACAAGTCCTGAATCCGTTGTTTCCAAAGTCGTGTCGGGCGCTCCCGTCGTCACCGGCATGCGCGTGGTTCCCGTCGCGGGCCACGACAGCATGCTGATGAACCTCAGCGGCGCCCATGGCCCTTTCTTCACACGCAACCTGCTGATCCTGACCGACAGCGCTGGCCACACCGGCGTGGGCGAAGTGCCCGGCGGCGAGAAGATCCGCCAGACGCTCGAAGACGCGCGCGACCTCATCGTCGGCCAGTCCATCGGCCGCCACAACGCCGTGCTCAACAGCCTGCGCAGTGCCTTTGCGGGCCGCGACAGCGGCGGCCGTGGCCAGCAGACCTTCGACCTGCGTGTGACCATTCATGCGGTGACAGCCGTCGAGGCCGCGCTGCTCGACCTGCTCGGCCAGTTCCTCGAAGTGCCCGTGGCGGCCCTGCTCGGCGAAGGCCAGCAGCGAGACGCGGTGCAGATGCTGGGCTATCTCTTCTACGTGGGCGACCGCAAGAAGACCGACCTGCCGTACGAGAGCAACCCCGGCGCCGACAACGACTGGTTCCGCCTGCGCCACGAGGAAGCCATGACGCCCGAAGCCATCGTGCGCCTGGCCGAGGCCACGCATGCGCGCTACGGTTTCACCGACTTCAAGCTCAAGGGCGGCGTGCTGCGCGGCGAGGACGAAGTCGAGGCGATCCGCGCGCTGCACGAGCGCTTTCCGAAGGCGCGCGTCACGCTCGATCCGAACGGCGGCTGGCTGCTGCAGGACGCGATCCGCCTGTGCCGCGACCTGCACGGCGTAATGGCCTATGCCGAAGACCCCTGCGGCGCCGAAGGCGTGTTCTCCGGCCGCGAGGTAATGGCCGAGTTCCGCCGCGCCACCGGGCTGCCCACCGCGACCAACATGGTGGCCACCGACTGGCGCGAGATGGTGCACAGCCTGTCGCTGCAATCGGTCGACATTCCGCTGGCCGATCCGCATTTCTGGACCATGCAAGGCTCCGTGCGGGTGGCGCAGTTGTGCCAGGCCTGGGGCCTGACCTGGGGCTCGCATTCGAACAATCACTTCGACGTGTCGCTGGCGATGTTCACGCACGTGGCGGCAGCCGCGCCGGGCAAGGTGACGGCCATCGACACGCACTGGATCTGGCAGGACGGCCAGCGCCTGACGAAGGCGCCGCTGCAGATCGAAGGCGGCTTCGTGAAGGTGCCGACGCGTGGTGGGCTGGGCGTGGAGCTCGACATGGACGAAGTCGAGAAGGCGCACCAGCTGTACCTGAAGCATGGCCTCGGCGCGCGCAACGACGCGCAGGCGATGCAATATCTGATTCCCAACTGGACTTTCGACAACAAGCGCCCGTGCATGGTGCGCTGAAGGAAACGACGCAATGCAGAATTTCGACAACCTCATCGCCGGCGAATGGCGTGCCGGCGCAAGCTACAGCCCCAACGTCAACCCGAGCAACCTGTCCGACGTGCTCGGCCAGTACACGCAGGGCGATGCCGCCCATGTCGACGCTGCCGTAGCAGCCGCCACCGCCGCGTTCCCGGCCTGGGCCACGGGCAGCGTGCAGGCGCGCTCCGATGCGCTCGACAAGATCGGCAACGAGATTCTCGCGCGCAAGGAAGAGCTGGGCACGCTGCTGGCGCGCGAAGAAGGCAAGACCAAGGCCGAAGGCATCGGCGAGGCCACGCGCGCAGGCCAGATCTTCAAATTCTTCGCGGGCGAATGCCTGCGCCTGTCGGGCGAGTTGTTGCCTTCGGTGCGCCCCAACATCGGCGTGGAAATCACGCGCGAGCCGGTCGGCGTGGTCGGCCTCATCACGCCGTGGAACTTTCCCATCGCCATTCCCGCATGGAAGATCGCACCGGCATTGGCCTTCGGCAACTGCGTGGTGCTCAAGCCCGCCGACCTCGTGCCGGGCAGCGCCTGGGCGCTTTCCGAAATCATCAGCCGCTCGGGCATTCCGGCCGGCGTGTTCAACCTGGTGATGGGGCGCGGCAGTGTGATCGGTGAGGCGCTGGTCAACCACCCCGGCATCCACGCGATCAGCTTTACCGGTTCGGTGGGCGTGGGCCGCAACATCGCGATCCAGTGCGTCACCAAGCACAAGAAGGTGCAGCTTGAAATGGGCGGCAAGAACCCGCAGGTGATTCTTGACGACGCTGATCTCGCCCAGGCCGTCGAGCTCAGCGTGCAGAGCGCGTTCTATTCGACAGGCCAGCGCTGCACGGCCTCGAGCCGACTCATCGTCACCGAAGGCATCTACCCGAAGTTCATTGCCGCCATGAAGGAACGCATGGCGAAGATCAAGGTGGGCGATGCGCTCGCGCAAGGCACCGACGTGGGCCCGGTCTCGTCGAAGTCGCAGCTCGAGCAAGACCTGAACTACATCGAGATCGGCCAGAGCGAAGGTGCCACGCTGGCCGCAGGCGGCGAACGCCTGAAGCTGGAGACCGACGGCTACTACATGTCGCCAGCCCTCTTCAGCGAATCGGCCGCGGCCATGCGCATCAACAAGGAAGAGATCTTCGGCCCGGTGGCGAGCGTGATCCGCGTGAAGAACTACGAAGAGGCGCTGGCCACGGCGAACGACACCGAGTTCGGCCTGTCGGCCGGTATTGCCACCACTTCGCTGAAGTACGCCACGCACTTCAAGCGCCACAGCCAGGCTGGCATGGTGATGGTCAACCTGCCGACTGCCGGCGTGGACTATCACGTGCCGTTCGGCGGCCGCAAGGGCAGCAGCTACGGTCCGCGCGAGCAGGGCCGTTATGCGCAGGAGTTCTTCACGACGGTGAAGACGGCCTACACGTTGGCCTGATCTTCATTCAGGCGGGTGGCAGCGAGCTCGGCGGGGCTCGCCGCCTGCGCCGCATCAGGTACTCCACGAGCTCGAAGATCCCTTCGCTCAGCAGCGCCAATGCCGCCGCCGGCAGCGCGCCCGCCACGAGCAGTTCGCGGTCATTGAGCGCCAGCCCCGTCACGATGCGCTCGCCGAAACCGCCCGCACCGATGAAGGCCGCGATGGTCGCCGTGCCGATGGCAATCGCAGTGGCGGTGCGCACGCCCGCCAGCAGCGTAGGCAGCGCCAGCGGCAGCAGCACCAGCTGAAGGCTCTGCGGCGGCGTCATGCCGAGCGCGGTGCCGGCAAGCCGTAGGCCGTTGGGCACTTCGGCCAAACCCGTCACCGTGTTGCGCATGATCGGAAGCAGCGAATAGAGCGTGAGCGCGATCAGCGCGGGCAGCGCGCCGATGGCGCCCAGCATCGAGATCAGCACGGCCAGCAGCGCTAGCGACGGCACGGTCTGCAGCAGGCTCGCCAAGCCCAGCACCACCGCGCGCAGCCGCACGTGCGGGAACACCAGGATCGCGATCGGCACGCCGATCAGGATGGCGATGCCGACCGACAGCGCCACCAGCAGCAAGTGCTGGCGCGCGAGCTTCCACAGGTCGGGCCCGAACAGCTTGGCCATGAAGCCGCGACGCGCTTCCTGCGGCTGTGCCTTCGCGTCCTTGCCCGTGTTCGCCAGGAAGTCGCGTGCGATCACGTCGAAGGGCACGCTCTGCAGCTCGGCGCGTGCGTTCATCGCGATCATCGCGTGCTCGTCGACCTTGCCTTCGAGCGTCTGCAGCGCGGCCCAGGCCTTGGGCAGCCGCGTGGGCAGGTCGAGCTTGTAGAGCACCACGGCGTCGTAGCGCGGAAAGTATTTTTTGTCGTCTTCCAGCACGCGCAGGCCGAAGTGGTCGATCTTGGCGTCGGTGGTGTAGATGTCGATCACGTCGATCTGCTTGGCAGCCACCGCGTCGTAGGCCAGCCCGTGGTCGAGGCCGGTCGGTACCTGCGTGAAGCCGTAGCGGTCGGCCAGGCCCTTCCAGCCGTCGGCGCGGCCGATGAATTCGTTTGACAGGCCGAGCTTGAGTTCGGGGTGCTTCGCCAGGTCGCTCAGCGTGCGCAGGCCCAGCCGCTCTGCATCGGGCGCGCGCACCGCGAGCGCGTAGCCGTCGTTGAAGCCCAGCGGAATGGCCACGCCCAGGCCCATCGGCGCGAGCGCCGCGTTCATGGCCTCGCGCGTGTCAGCAGGTGAGCCCTTGAGAATCTCGAGCGCGATGGTGCCCGTGTATTCGGCGTACAGGTCGATGGCGCCAGAGCGCAGCGCCTCGTAGACGATGGCCGTGTTGCCCAGCCCCTGCCGCACGACGGGCGGCGACGCGGTGTGCGGCGCCGCCGTCTGCGCCAGCAGCTCGGCCAGGATGTACGACTCGGTGAAGCGCTTGGAGCCGACGCGCAGCGTCTCGTCCGCGGCCCGTGCGGCGCCGGACGCGGCAAGCCAGGCAAGGGCGAACAACAGGGCGGCGCGCCAGAGGCTGCGGGGCAAGTGCATCCGGGCCAGTGTATAGACATCGCCCCGTTCGGCGTACCCGTCAATCTCCTACACGCCGTGGTGCGCGGTGCCGATGCGGCGGGCCGCCGATCGGCCCCACAGTCGATGGCCATGAAGACCCAGCCCAGGAAAGACAAACTCCCCGGCCCCGACGTCCACGGCCTGCGCGAACTGCCGGGCGTGCAGGTGGACGGCTACAGCCTGCAGTTGCGCGACAAGGACGGCTTCGTTGGCGACCAGGCCAGCCAGACGGCCTTCCGCGAACTGCTCGAACGCTGGCGCAAGCGCCGCCGCAGGAAGGGGAAAGACCCGCTGGGCCCCTCGCATTCGCGCGACCTGAGCAAGAGGCAGCTCGACCAGGCGCTGCAGGAGAAGAAGGCGTCCGAAGCCACCGACGTGATGCATGCAGCCATCGAAGAGTTCGCACAGGAGCTGGCCTTCGTGATCCAGCGCTTCATGCGCCAGCCCTCGTGGCAGAAGGTGCAGCGCATCGTGATCGGCGGCGGCTTTCCCGAGAGCGATGCGGGCGAGCGTGCCATCCTGCAGGCCGGCGCCATCCTCGAAGAGATGGGCCTGCACGTGCAGATCGGCCGCCTCTCGCACGACGTGGACGACGGCGGCCTGATCGGCTGGGCGCACCTCGTGCCGCCCGCCATGCTGAAGGGGCACGACGCGATCCTCGCGGTGGACATCGGCGGCACCAACGTGCGCTGCGGCATCGTGAAGACGCGCCACCGCAAGGCGCTCGACTTCTCGCTCGCGAAGGTGGTGCGGCGCGAGAAGTGGCGCCATGCGGACGAGGACCCCAACCGCGGCGGCATGGTCGACCACATCGCCGGCATGCTCGAGGACATGGTGCGCTACAGCGAGCGCAAGAAGATCCGGCTGGCACCCTTCGTCGGCATCGGCTGCCCGGGCCTGATCCGGCAGGACGGCTCGATTGCGCGCGGTGCGCAGAACCTGCCGGGCGACTGGGAAGGCCACGCCTTCCACCTGCCGAGCCAGCTGTGGCGCCGCATGCCGATGATGGGCTCCGGCCCGACGCTGGTGCTGATGCACAACGACGCGGTGGTGCAGGGCCTGAGCGAGCTGCCCTTCATGCGCGATGTGCGGCACTGGGGTGTGTTGACCATCGGCACGGGGCTGGGCAACGCGAGCTTCACCAACCGCCTCTAGAAGCGGCGTTACAGGTCCTCGGGCCGCAGGCCTTCGATGCGCATGCTGGCCGAGACGGTGGCGACGTTGCCTGCTGCATCGATGGCGCGCACTTCGATGTTCGCGGCGCCGGGCCTCTTCGGCGTCCACGTGCAAACGTACGGCGCGGCGTGCAACGTGCACGCGGTCTTGCCATCGACGACGAACTTCAGCTCGGCCACGGCGACGTTGTCGGATGCGGTGGCGGAAAGCCTTGTCGCCATGCCTACCGCGGCGGTCGGCGGCGGAGCCAGCGCAACTGTCGGCGCCACCGTGTCGGAAGGCGGATTGACGATCACGTTGGCAGAGGCCACAGCGGCATTGCCCGCCGCGTCGAGCGCGACCACGCGGATCGTCTGCACGCCGGGCGAGGTCGGCGTCCAGCTGCAGGTGTAGGGCGGGGCGGTGAAGGTGCAGATCGGGATGCTGTCCCTGCCCAGCACCTTGACGCCCCACACGCCCACGTTGTCCACCACGGCTGGCGCGATGGTGGTGGGCTGGCCAACTACGGCCATGGAGGGCGCGGCCAGCGAAACGGTAGGCGGCGTCGCGTCGGTGCCGCCGAGCGCCAGGTCGATGGTGAACATCGGCTGGCCCTGCACGGCCTTCTGCTCGAACGCATCGAAGATGGTGAACCAGCTCGCACCGGGCGCGCGGTTGGCGGCGCGCGCCTTGACCAGCAGCGTCGTCTTGCCGACGGCGAAGCAGCTGAAGCCGCAGTTCCAGTCGAACGCGAAGCGGCCTGATGCATCGGCCACGCCGGTCACCAGCATGACCAGCGGCTTGCCGGCCCCGGGGTCGCGCCACACCGACACCTGTGCGCCGGGCAGCGCAGCGCCGGTGTCGCGGTCGGTCACGCGCACCTGGGTGCCGGTGGTGGCCGCCATGAACTTCGAGCTGCCGAGCTTGGGCCAGTCGGTCCAGTCGGTGTCGATGTTGGCCTTGGTGCCGGCCGTGAAGCGGATCATCTCCAGCGTGGCGATGCGGTTGGCCGCTGGGTCGCGGCGTTGTTCGAACACAGTGCCCAGCAGCGGGTCGAGCCGCCAGTGCTGGCGCGTCCACCAGTAGCGGTCGTTGTCGTTGGCTAGGGCGAGGTCGACGATGGGCGCGACGCCGGTGGTGTCGGCTACCGCCACGCCGTTGTAGTACTCGCCCGCGCCGGCGCCGAACACGTGCTCCAGCTCGTGCAGCAGGGTCTTGAGCTGGCGGCCGAGGTAGTCCTTTTCGGTGGACTCGGGCGCGCCCGGGCTGGGCGCGCGCGACAGGCGCAGCGGGTCGTGGATGGCGATCCAGTTCAGGTTCCAGGTCACGCCCTTCTGCGGAAAGGTCCAGCTGGTGGACAGCCCGCCGTGGCTGTAGCCGCGGGTGGACTTCGAGACGCACACCACCACTTCGCCGTTGACCAGGCCGTTGTAGCTGCACTGCGGCGCACTGGCGGGCGCGGCGAGCTGCAGGTCAGCGGCGGGGTCGAAGGTAAAGTTGCGCACCGTCTCGCGCGTGAACACCGTGTTGACGTCGGCCACGTACTGCGCGAGCCGGCGGGCGGCTTCGGCGGGGCCGATGTCGGTGGCCAACTCGGGGTCGACGATGAATTTCAGGCGGTGGGTGCTGGGGGCCGCCCGGCCGACTTCGTCCATGGCGGCGAAGGCAGGCGCCATTCCAGAAAGTGCGAATAGAACTGGTAGCACGAGCGCCAGATTCGCGAATGCACGCAGCGAGAAGAAAGCTCGCATCGGTTTTCCCCCGGGGCAGGGGCGCAGGACTCAAACGGATGGCGCCTCGGTCGGCCTTTTCAGGGGCCGGGCCCAGGCGGGCTGCCCCGCAATGCAGGGGGTGCCGGAAGATCCGTTCGCGCCTGCCCGATGACGAATCAGTGGGCAGGCAGGCTTGTCAATCCCGGAAACCGGTGGGTATTTTAGTGCACATGTTCAACTTGTTTCAATTGTGTTGCATTTGTGCTTCTGGCGCCACAGTGCTACCACCCAGTGCCTTGTAGACCGCCACCAGGCCCACCGAGAGCCGGCTGGTGCTCTGCGCCTGGTCGCGCCGCGCCTGCAGCAAGGTGCGGCGCGCATCGAGCTCGACGCCGAAGTCGGTGAGCCCACCTTTGTAGCGAGCCGCCGCCAGCACCAGCGCATCGCGGCTGCGGCGTTCGCGCTCGGCCAGCTCGGCCTGGCGCTGGCCCTCGGCGGCGTAGGCGCTGAGCGCTGAATCGATCTCGTGCCAGGCCTTGAGCACGGTCTGCTGGAAGGTCACGGCCGCTTCCTGCTGTTGCAGCTCGCGCAGTTCGATGGTGGCGCGACGGCGGCCGTTGTCGAAGATCGGCAGGCTGATCGACGGGCCCACCTGCCACTGCCGGCTGCCCCATTCGCCAAAACGCTCGCTGCCCACCGATTCGTAGCCGAAGCCGGCGCCCAGCGTCACGCGCGGATAAAGGTCGGCCACGGCCACGCCGATGCGGGCGGTGGCGGCGTGCAGTTGCGCCTCGGCGGCTGCGATGTCGGGGCGGCGGCGTGCGAGGTCGGCGGGCAAGCCCAGCGCGAGAGGGGGCAGCACGGGGGCGTCGAGTGCATCGCCGGTGGCGGTGTCGGCCAGCTCGGTGTTCAGCGCGCCCGGCGCGGCGCCAGCCAGCAGCGTAATGCGGTTCATCGCATCGGCTTCCTGCTGCAGCAGCGCAGGAATGCGCGCGCGCAGTTCGGCCACCAGCGCGCGCTGGCGCACCGGGTCCAGGTCTGTGACGAGGCCGCCGTCGGCGCGCGCCTGCACCAGTTCGAGCGACTCGGCGGCCGCCGCGATGTCGGCGCGCGCAATGCGCAGTTCGCGCTGCGTGCCGCGAAGCTCGAAGTAGTTGCGCGCCAGCTCGGCCTGCACGCTGAGCCGGGCCTGCTGTAGCAATGCCGCCGATGCGCCCGCGTCGGCATCGGCCGCCTCGATGGCGCGGCGCACGCGGCCCCACAGGTCGATTTCCCACGAGGCGTCGAAACCGGCCTGGTAGAGGTTGTAGGGCTCGCTGAGCGTGCGGATGAGCTGGTCGCGGTTGGAGACCGACGAGCCCAGCGCATCGATCATCCGCGTGGCGGCGCCGCTCTCGCTCTGGCGCTGCCGGGTGACGCCGGCGCTTGCATTCAGCTGCGGCCCCTGCTGGGCCGCGGTGGTGGTGCGCTGCACGCGGCTTTGCGCGAAGCGCAGGGCGGCCGTCTGCAGGTCGGGGTTGCTCGCGAGCACCATGGCTTCGAGGCGGTCCAGCACCGGATCGTTGAAGGCCTTCCAGTCGCCGGAAGCGATGCCACCGGTGGAGGTGCCTTGCCGTTCCGCGCCGAGCAGCGCAGGCGAGCCGCCATGCCATGCAGACCAGTCAGCGGGCGCGCGGGCCTCGGCCGGCTTGTGATCGGGCCCCACGGCGCAGCCGGAGAGAACGAGAGCGAGGGCGAGCGCGGTCACTGCCGCGCGAAGAGCAAAGGGAAGGGGCATGACGTGCTCCCGTTTTCAGACAAGACGATTGCGAAACAGCCACGCCGCCAGCGGCAGCGTGACGGCGGCGATGACGGCGAGCGGAATCAGGTTGTGCCAGACCGTGCCCAGCCCCACGCCTTCGAGATACACGCGCTGCACCAGGTCGATGGCAAAGCGCAGCGGGTTGGCCAGCGTTGCCACCTGCAGCGCGTGCGGCATGTTGCGCACCGGCGTGGTCAGGCCCGACAGCAGCATCAGCGGCATCAGCAGCACGAAGGCGTAGAGCATGGCCTGCTGCATGTTGGCCGACACGGCCGAGATCGACAGGCCGATGCCCACGCTCGCCACCGTGAAGAACAGCAGCCCCGTGTACAGCGTGACGAGCGAGCCCGCCATCGGAATGCCGAACCAGAAGAGCGCCACCAGCAGGATCAGCGACGACTGCACCAGCCCCACCAGCACAGGCGGCAGCGCCTTGCCGATCATGATTTCGAGCGGCGACATCGGCGTTACCAGCAACTGGTCGAAGGTGCCTTGCTCGCGTTCGCGCGCCACCGACAGCGCGGTGAGCAGCAGCGTCTGCAGCATGCTGAGCGCGGCGATCATGCCGGGCAGCAGGTTCCAGCGCGTCTCGAGGTTCGGGTTGAACCACGCACGCGATTCCACGACCAGCGGCGACGGCGGTGCGCCCACGCGCGTGCGCAGCTCGGCGTTGTAGCGCTCGACCACCGCACTCACGTAGCCGGCCGCCGAGCCGGCAGTGTTGGAGTTGCGCGCATCGAGGATCAGCTGAATGGCCGCCGTCTGCCCCGCGCTGAGCTGCTGCTCGAAGTTGGCGGGTATCTGGATGACGAGCAGCGCCTTCTCGGTGTCGATCACTTCGCGGATGTCGGCCTGCGAGCGCAGCGTGGCCACGCGGTGGAACACGCCGGTGCTGTCGAGATGCGCAATCAGCTCCGTCGAGGCGCCGTTGTGGCTCTGGTCGAGCAGCGCATAGGGCACGTTGGTGAGGTCGTAGGTCGCGCCGTAGCCGAAGACCAGGCTCTGCATGATCGCCGGCGCTATCAGGATGGCGCGCGTGGCCGGGTCCTTGAGAATCGTCAGCAGCTCTTTGCGGCAGAGGTTGGCAACGCGCAGGAAGAAATCGATGAGGGCGTTCATGGCCGGGGCTTTCAGTCGAGGCTCTTGCGCGTCACAGCGCGCGCCACCAGCAGCAGGCCCACCGCGTACGCCATCAGGATCGCGCAGTTGCGCCACACCAGCGGCCAGACGTCGCCCGCGAGGAACAGCGTCTTGATGAGATCCATGAAGTAGGTGGCCGGCAGCAGGTGGCCGATCAGCCAAACGGCGGTGGGCACGTTGCGCAGGTCGAACAGGAAGCCCGACAGCATCATCGAGGGCATGAAGGTCGCGATCAGCGCCACTTGGCTCGCGAGGAACTGGTTGCGCGTGACCGACGAGATCACCAGGCCCAGGCTCACCGCCACGATCAGGTACAGCATCGAGCTGAACACCACCACCAGCAGCGAGCCGTACATGGGCACCGCGAACAGGTAGCGGGCAGAGAGCAGGCACAGCGCAAGGCCCAGCATGCCGACCGCGAAGTACGGAATGATCTTGGCCAGCAGGATCTCGACCGGCCGCACCGGCGTGACGAACAGCGCCTCCAGCGTGCCGCGCTCCCACTCGCGTGCCATCACCAGCGCGGTGAGAAAGGCGCCGACCAGCGTCATGATGAGCACGATGAGCCCCGGCACCAGATACCAGGTGCTGGTGTTCGCCGCGTTGAACCACATGCGCTGCTCGACCGTGACGCTGCCGACCAACGGGGCGTCGGCGCCGGAGGCGTTGCCATTACGGTCCATCTGCCGTATTGCCGATTGCGCGAGGGCACCCGTCACGTACGCCTGGATGATGCTCGCGCGCCCTGCGTCCGAACCATGCACGATGAGCTGTATGCGCGCGTTGCCTGCGGCGAGCGAGCGCGAGAAATCGGAAGGCACGCGCACGATGCCGTCGATCTCGCGCTTGCGCATCAGCTCTTCGGCGTCGTGCATCGAGCCCAGCAGCACCGGCGCAATGGTGGGCGAGAGCTGCAAGCCGGCGATGGCCTCGTGCGCGGTTGGCGAGGCGTCTTCCATCACCACCGCGACGGGCGCATTCTTCACGTCGAGCGACATGCCGTAGCCGAAGATCAGGATCAGCACCATCGGCAGCAGGATGCCGATGGCCAGGTTGCTGCGGTCGCGCAGGAGCTGCCGGAATTCCTTGCGCGTGAGGGAGATCAGGCGGGACCAGAGGCCGCTCATGCTGGCACCTCCGCATTTGTTTTTTGCCGCGCCTTCTCGACGATGCCGATGAAGGCCTGCTCCATGTCGATGCGCCTGCCGCTGTCTTCCTCTTCGCCAAGCGCTTGCGCGCGCACCTCCTGCGGCGTGCCGATGGCCAGCACCTTGCCCGCGTCCTGGATCACGATGCGGTCGCAGTATTCCGCCTCTTCCATGAAGTGCGTGGTGATGACGACCGTGGTGCCGCCTTCGGCCAGCGCCGTGATGCGCCGCCAGAACTCGCGGCGCGCGAGCGGGTCGGCGCCGCTGGTGGGTTCGTCGAGGAACAGGATCTCGGGCTCGTGCAGCAGGCCCGTGGCCATGGCCAGGCGCTGCTTGTAGCCGCCGGGCAACTGGCCGCTGGGCGAATCGAGCGAATGGGCGAGGTCGAACTGGCGCAGCACCGTGTCCATGCGCTCGCGTAGCTTCGCGCCGCGCAGGCCGTAGGCGCCGCCGAAGAACGAGAGGTTCTCGCGCACCGTGAGGTTGCCGTAGAGCGCGAATTTCTGCGAGACGTAGCCGATGCGCTGGCGTGCTTGCGCGCGGGCATGCCGCAGATCGACGCCGGCCACGCGCAACTGGCCGCCGCTGGCGGGCAGCAGGCCGCAGAGCATGCGGAATGTGGTGGTCTTGCCCGCGCCGTTGGGGCCGAGCAGGCCGAAGATTTCGCCGCGCCGCACCGAGAAGCTGGTGCTGGCCACGGCCACGAAATCGCCGAAGCGGCGAACGAGGTCCTTGACTTCGATGACCACTTCGCCGGGCTGGCCTGTGTTCGGTTGAGCACTGACCGCGGCAGCGACCGGATTAGTGTTGTCACTGGACGATGGTTGTGCGCGCAGCAGCGTCATGAAGCCGTCTTCGAGGCGCGGCGCAACCGGCTCGGTGCGCGCGCCTTCGAGCAATGCATCGAGCCGTGCAGCGTCCGCCTCGTCGCGGCGGATGAAGCGCACCTCGCCGCCTTGCGGCACCGCATCGACGATGTCCTGCCGCGCGTCGAGCAGGCGGGCCTGCAGCAACCGTGGCGGCTCGCCGTCGGGCGGTGTCGCGATGAAGCAGAGGCCGTGTGCCCGGTCACGCAGCTCGGCGGGTGCGCCTTGCGCGAGTAGCTTGCCGCTGTGCAGCACGAACACATGGCTGCAGCGCTCGGCCTCGTCGAGGTAGGCGGTGCTGACGATGACCGAGAGCTTTTCTTCGTCCACCAGCTGCTGCACGATCTCCCACAGCTCGCGGCGCGAGAGCGGGTCCACGCCCACGGTCGGCTCATCGAGCAGCAGCAGGTCGGGCGAACGCACCAGCGTGCAGGCCAGCCCCAGCTTCTGCTTCATGCCGCCGGAGAGCTTGCCGGCCGGGCGGTCGGTGAAGCGGCCGAGGTCGGTCATTTCCATCAGCCGCGCATAGCGCTCGCGCCGCTTGTCGCGGGGCACGCCGTGCAGGTCGGCGTAGAGGTCGAGGTTCTCCTGCACGCTCAGGTCGTCGTAGAGGCCGAAGCGCTGCGGCATGTAGCTGATGCGGTCCTGCACCGCCTGCGGATCAGCGGACACGTCGATGCCGAGCACACGCAGCTCGCCCGCGTCGGCGCGCATCAGGCCGGCCATCAGGCGCAGCAGCGTGGTCTTGCCGGCGCCGTCGGGGCCGACCAGCGCGGTGAGCGTGCCGGCGGGTACGTCGAGCGATACGTCGTCGAGCGCGTGCACGGCCGCGGCCGGCGCTTTCGGCACGAAGCGCTTGTGCAGCGAGCGTCCGGCCACGGCCGGCCCGGTGGCGGTCATCAGGGCTTGCCGGTGGCGGGAGCGGGCGATAGCTGCAGCCGAACGGTGGCTGGCATGCCGAGCCGCAGCCGGTCTTGCGGGTCGTCGACCATCACGCGGATCTCGTAGACGAGGCTGCTACGCAGTTCCTCGGTCTGCACGGTCTTGGGCGTGAACTCGGCCACCGAGGAGATGTAGCCGACCTTGCCCGCGATGGCTTCGCCGGGCTGGCTGTCGGTGCTCACGCTGGCCTCTTGCCCGGCGCGCACGCGGCCGAGGTCGGGCTCGGCCACATAGGCGCGCACCCACTTGGGATCGGTGATGGCAAGTGTGAAGGCCGGGCGCTGCGGCGAGGCCATGTCGCCGGGCTCGAGCAGGCGGGCGCGCACGATGGCATCGATGGGTGCCTTGAGCTCGGCCTCGGTGAGCTGGTGGTTCATGAGCGCGAGCTCGGCACGGGCCGATTCGAGCTGGGCCTGCGCCTGCCCGATGTCTTCCTTGCGCGGACCGTTGACGACCAGTTGCTGCGCCTTGCGGGCGTTGTCGAGCTGCGCCAGCGCCACCTTGCGCCTGGCCTGCGCGCTGTCGAGATCCTGCTGGCTCACGGCGCGTCCGGCTGTGGTGGCGCCGATGGCCTGCAGGCGCGCGAGCTGCTGCTGCGCCAGATCGGCATCGGCCTGCGCACTGGCCACCTGGGCCTTGGCCTGCGCCACCTCTTCGGGGCGGCTGCCGGTCTTCAGGCGCAGCAGGGCCTGTTCCTGCACGCCGATGCGCGCCTGCGACTGCGCCACGCGAAGCACCAGCGAGCGGGTGTCGAGCCGGCCCAGCACCTGCCCGGCGCGCACGCGGTCGCCCTCGCGCACAGCCAGCTCAGCCACGCGATCGTTGGCGTTGAAGGCCAGCGAGACCTGGCGCAGGTCGACGTTGCCGTACAGCACAAGCTGGTCAGAGGGCGTGGCCGAGCGGTGCGCGTACCACCAGCCGCCCACCGCCGCGACGATGGCCACGGCGGCGATGGCAATGAGGGGTTTCTTGTTCATGGCGTGTGTCCTGACTGGGCTGCTGCCCGGAAGTCGGCGCGATGTTATCAAATTCAAATTTGAATTTGAAGTATTTTTTTGTTTGGGTTAGCCTCGGGGCATGGCAACCCGCACTCCGCGTCCCGACGGCAACACCACGCGCCTGCACATCCTCGAAACCGCCGGCCGGCTGTTCGCGGCGCAGGGTTTTGCAGAAAGCACCAGCAAGGAAATCTGTACCCGCGCCGGCACCAACATGGCCGCCATCAACTACCACTTCGGCGGACGCGACGGGCTCTACGAGGCCGTGCTGGTCGAGGCGCACAAGCAGCTGGTGAGCCTCGACGAGCTGATGGCGCTGTCATTGGAGTCGACCGATCCGCGCCTGAAACTGCGCGCCTTTCTCACGCACATGGTCGAGATGAGCGCCCAGCCGAAGGCGCCGTGGGGGTTCCGCGTGGTGCTGCGCGAGGCGCTGTCGCCGTCGCCGGCCATGCCGGCGCTGATCCAGCGGGCGGTGCTGCCCAAGGCCAAGCTGCTGCGCGGCATCGTCGGCGAGATCATGGGCCTGCCCGACGACCATCCCTCGGTGCAGCGCAGCCTGCTGCTCACGGTGCTGCCGTGCCTCGTGATGACGGTAGCGCCCAAGGACCTGAGCAGCAAGGTTCTGCCGGCCCTGAAGGACACGCAGGCCCTGGCCGAAGAAGTTGTGCGCTATGTGCTCGCGGGGCTCGATGCCGTGGCGAAAGAAGCTAAGGCCGTTGAGTCGCCCGCAGCGCCTAAAGCTGGAAAGCGACGGTGAGCAGCAGCCCCTCGGCCACGTCGCGCATCAGCCCCGGGCGTCGCGCGCGATAAGGCTCGCCGGCCGAGGCGGTGGTTTCGATCCACTCGGCCAGCCATTCGACGTTGTCGTGGCCGTAGAACACCACGGCCGCCTCGTGGTTCAGCAGCAGGCTGCGCAGGTCGAGGTTGATCGAGCCGCACATGGCGAGTTCGTCGTCCACCACCACGGCCTTGGCATGCGCCATGAACGGCAGCATGCTGAAGCTCACGCCCGCGCGTGCCAGGTCGCGCATGGCGCGTGCGCGCACGAAGTCGGCAAGGCGGTGGTTGGACTGCGCGGGCATCGCGATGGTCACCTGCACGCCGCGCCGCGCGGCCAGCCGCAGCGCATCGCGCAGGCCGTCGCCGGGAACGAAGTAGGGCGTGATGGCCAGGATGCGGTGCTCCGCGCGAAAGCACGCGTCGATCAGCAGCGCATGTGCCGTGTCTTCGGTCTGGTCGGGGCCGCTCGGCAGGAACTGGGCCATGGCCGTGCCCGGGCCCGCGGGCACGTCGTCGGCCGTGATGGCGCGGGCCTTGCGGCTGCGCACCGAGGCCCAGTCGTGGTCGAACTGGCGTGCCGCCGCCGCGGCCACGCTGCCGCGCAGGTCGAACGACAGGTCGCGCCAGGCCTCGGGGTGCTTGTCGTTGCCGGTGAAGTATTCGCCCGCGAGGTTGCGTCCGCCCGACCAGAGCCAGCCGTCGTCGGCGATGGTGAACTTGCGGTGGTTGCGCAGGTTGCGCGGGCCGATGCGGCGCAGGCTGAAGAAGGGGCGGAACACGGCCACCTCACCGCCTGCCGTGCGCAGCCGGTCGAAGTGATGGCGCGGCAGCGACAGCGCGCCGAAGCCGTCGAGCAGCACCCGCACCTTGATGCCCTCGCGCGCGCGCTTGGCGAGCCGGTCGATTACCGCATGACCGAGCGGGTCGTCGCCGATGATGAAGGTGCACACATCGATGCGCTCGCGCGCGCCGTCGATCACCTGCCACAGTGCCTCGCGCGCGGCCTCGCCGTCGGCGTGCATGCGGATTGCGCAGCGCCCCGGCGGCGCAAGGCCGAAGCTCTCGATCAGGTCGGCGGCCCAGTGGCCCGGCGGCACCGAGCGCGGCGGCCGGGGAGAACCCGCCGGGCGCAGCTTGCGCTGGCCGAACAGCAGGTACATCGGCAGGATGAAGTAGGGCATCAGCACCAGCCCCATGACCCAGGCGATGGCCGTGGTGGGGGCGCGCTGCTCGCGGCGCGCGCGCGTGGTCAGCACATAGACCAGCAGCGCGAAAGTGACGACGAGGAAATGCTGCGAAGCAGAAGGCAGCCAGTCGAACCTCGAGACGCTTGCATTGGGCATGGGTCGATGATGCCTCAGCGCTGCCGGCGCCGTGCCCAAGTCCCTCAGCGTTGAAGGAAGGCTGGCACCCCGCGCCCTTCCGAGGCCAGGAACCGCATCATCGGATCGACCACCGCGCGCACCGCGGGCCGCTCTCCCACGCGCGTGCGCCATGCCAGCAGGCGCGGCGTGGCATCGGTCATGCCGGCGCCCTTGCGGTCGGCGAACACATAGGCCATGTAGAAGGCGATGTCGGCGAAGGAGTAGGGGCCAGCCAGGTACTCGCGCGTGGCCAGCAGGCCTTCCAGCTCTTCGTAGAAGCGCGCGCAGCCGGCGCAGGCCGCGACCGCGGGAGCGCTCTGCATGGCCTCCTGCAGGCCGAAGAGCTTGATGACGTTCGGGAAGAAGACCTCGTCGGACTTCTGCTCCAGCTGCCGCGCGCGGGCCCGCTCGGCGATGCCTTCGGGCCACAGCGCGAGGCTGGGGTAGCGGTCTTCGAGGTACTCGAAGATCTGCGTCGAGTCGAACAACGAGACCTCGTCGTCGACCAGCACGGGCACCTGCTGCTTGACCGGGTTGACCCGCAGCACCTCGGGGTGCTTGGGCTCGTAGGCGTCGTCCTTGGTGAAGGGCACCATGACCAGTTCGAAGGGCACGCCTTTTTCGCGTGCCGCGATCTCGACCTTGGCGCCGAACATGCTGAGGGGACCTGAGTAGATGTGAGTCGTCATGCCCCCGACTTCACCAGAAACGGCGCGTCAGGTCGAGCCCCAGACCTCCTGCGCGGTCTCGACCACCAGGCGCAGCTTGTTGCGCTGCGCTTCCACCGCGATGTTGTTGCCGTGCACCGTGCTGGAGAAACCGCATTGCGGCGACAGCGCGAGCTGGTCGAGCGAGGCGTACTTGGCGGCGTCCTCGATGCGGCGCTTGAGTTCGTCCTTGTCTTCCATCTCGCCGAACTTGGTGGTCACGAGGCCGAGCACCACGGTCTTGCCCTTGGGCAGGTAGCGCAGCGGCTTGAAGTCGCCCGAGCGGGCGTCGTCGTATTCCATGAAGTAGGCGTCGAGGTCCATCTCCTTGAGCAGCGCCTCGGCCACCGGCTCGTAGTTGCCGGCCGCGGCGTGCGTGCTCTTGAAGTTGCCGCGGCACAGGTGCATGGCCAGCAGCATGCCCGGCGGCTTTTGCGCCACCACCTTGTTGATGAAGGCGGCGTAGCGGTGCGGCAGTTCGTTCGGGTCGTCGCCGCGCTTGCGGGCGGCTTCGCGCATGTGCTCGTCGCACAGGTAGGCGAGGTTGGTGTCGTCCATCTGCACGTAGGTGCAGCCGGCGGCGGCCAGCGAGCGCAGTTCGTCGCCGTAGGCCTTGGCCACGTCGTCGTAGAAGGTCGGGTCGAGCTCGGGGTATGCCTCCTTGCTGATGCCGGCGCGTCCACCGCGAAAGTGCAGCATGGTCGGCGAGGGGATCGTCACTTTCGGCGTGCGGCCTGCCGAGACCTGGCTCTTGAGGTACTGGAAGTCAGCGAGCTGGATGTCCTTGATGTGGCGCACCTTGTCGAGCACGCGCATCGCGGGCGGAGCGAGTTCTTCAGTGCCATCGGGCTTGCGGATGGTGACCGGAATGTCGGTTTTCACGCCGCCGAGCTGGTCGAGAAAGTCGATGTGAAAGTAGGTGCGGCGGAACTCGCCATCGGTGATGCTCTTGAGCCCGATGTCTTCCTGGAACCGGACGATCTCGGTGATCGCCTTGTCCTCGACGAGGCGAAGCTGCTCGGGCGTGATCTCGCCCTTGGCCTTTTGCTCGCGGGCTTCGAGCAGGTACTTGGGGCGCAGGAAACTGCCCACGTGGTCGTAGCGGGCAGGCAAGGCGGCGTGCTGTGACATGGATGACTCCGTCGTGATCTTGGGGAATGAACGGAACATCGTATCGCCTTCGAAATGCCGATGTCTGTATACAGATATCTCGGTGTTTACCCTTGAAATGCTTCAAAAGACTGGAAATTTCTGCTTTTCTGTATACATTGAGTATTCATGAAAACGCCCACGACCGCCTTTCCACTGAACGCTTGGTATGCCGCCGCCTACGACGTCGAAGTGCGTCACGCACTGCTGCCGCGCACGATCTGCAACCAGAAAGTGGTGCTGTTCCGCCGCACCGACGGCCAGGTGGCCGTGCTCGAAGATGCCTGCTGGCACCGGCTGATGCCGCTGTCGCTGGGCCGCCTCGAAGGCGACGAACTGGTCTGCGGCTACCACGGCCTCGTCTACAACAGCCAGGGCCGCTGCATCCACATGCCGAGCCAGGAAACGCTCAACCCCTCGGCCTGCGTGCGCAGCTTTCCGGTGGTCGAGAAGCACCGCTTCGTGTGGATCTGGCCCGGCGATCCGGCCAAGGCCGACCCGGCGCTGGTGCCCGACATGCACTGGAACGACGACCCCGCCTGGGCCGGCGACGGCAAGATGATCCGCGTCAACTGCGACTACCGCCTCGTGGTCGACAACCTCATGGACCTGACGCACGAGACCTTCGTGCACGGCTCGTCCATCGGCAACCGCGAAGTGGCCGAGGCGCCTTTCGTCGCCACGCACGGCGACCGCTCGGCCACCGTCACGCGCTGGATGGAAGACATCGACCCGCCGCCGTTCTGGGGCAACCAGATCCGCCACGCGCGCGGCTACACCGGCAAGGTCGACCGCTGGCAGATCATCCGTTTCGAAGGCCCGTGCACTGTGAACATCGACGTCGGCGTGGCCGAGGCGGGCAGCGGCGCGGTGCCCCAGGGCAGCAACCCCGGCGACCGCAGCAAGGGCGTGAACGGCTACGTGCTCAACACCATCACGCCCGAGACCGACAAGACCTGCCTCTACTTCTGGGCCTTCTCGCGCAACTACTGCCTGGGCGAGCAGCGCCTCACGCACGAGCTGCGCGAGGGCGTCGCCGGCATCTTCCGTGAAGACGAGCTCGTGCTCGAGGCGCAGCAGAAGGCGATGGACGACCACCCCGACCACAAGTTCTACAACCTCAACATCGACGCCGGCTCGATGTGGGCGCGGCGGCTGATCGACCGCATGATCGAGAAGGAAAAGCCCGCGCGCGCGGCGATCCCGATCCGGCCGGCCGAGAAGGAAGCCGCGTGAAGGTCGCTGCCGTCTCCACCGCCGCCGAGCCCGGCGACAGCGGCAGTTCGCAGGCCGTGAAAGCGCAGCTGCGGCTGCGCGAGATGATCCTTGCGGGCGAGCTGCCCGGTGGCGCGCGCATTGCCGAAGTGGCCATCTCCGAGCAGCTCGGCGTGTCGCGCACGCCGGTGCGCACCGCGCTCATGCGGCTCGAACAGGAGGGCTTGCTCGAAGCGCTGCCCAACGGCGGCTATGCAGTGCGTACTTTCTCGGAGCGCGACGTGGCCGACGCCATCGAGCTGCGCGGCACGCTCGAAGGGCTGGTCGCCCGGCTCGCGGCCGAGCGCGGCGCGGCGCCCGTGGTGCTGCGCGAGGCACGCGCCTGCCTGCAGCGCATCGACGAACTGCTGCGCGAGCCCGCGCTCGACGACGCGGCCTTCTCGCGCTACGTGACGCACAACGAGCGCTTCCACGCGCTGCTCTGCGAAATGGCGGGCAGCCCCGTCATCGCGCAGCAGCTCGAGCGCGTGATCAACCTGCCGTTTGCGTCGCCCTCGGGCTTCGTCATCGTGCAGGCCAACTCGCCGGCCGCGCGCGACATGCTCGTGATCGCGCAGGACCAGCATGTGCAGGTGCTCGACGCCATCGAGTCCGGCGAAGGCTCGCGCGCCGAGGCGCTGATGCGCGAGCACAGCCGCATCGCGCGGCGCAACCTGCGCGACGCGCTGCACGGCACGCCCACCGCCGAGCAGCGCCCGCTGCCGGGTGTGCAGTTGATCCGCCGGCGCGGCTGATCGGTTTCTTCTTTTTCCCTCCTCTTTCGTGTTGCTCCCCCGATGAAAAGCGATCTTCAATGGATGCAGGCGCAGGTCGTTGCGCTGCGCGACGTCACGCCCACCGTGCGCGAATTCGAACTGCGCCCCGACGGCGGCTTTGCCGAATCCCATGAACCCGGCGCCCACCTGCAGGTGCAGGTGCTGACGGCGCAGGGCAAGGTGCAGACCCGCTCGTATTCGCTGGTGGGCGAGGGCGATGGTCAGTGCTGGCGCATCGCCGTCAAGCGCCTTGACGACGGCCGTGGCGGTTCGCTCGCCATGTGGCGGCTGGCCGTGGGCGACCGCCTGCAGGTGAGCGCGCCGCAGAACCACTTCCCGCTCGACCTCTCGGCGCCCGGCTACCTGCTGGTGGCGGGCGGCATCGGCATCACGCCGCTGGTGCTGATGGCGCAGCGGCTGGGCGCGCATGCAAGGCGCACCGGCGTGCCGGTGAAGATGCTCTACGGCGCGCGGCATGCGGGCGAGCTCGGCTACCTGTCGCATCTGCGTGAAGCACTGGGCGAGGGCGTCGAAGCTCATGAAGGCTCGGCTCCCATCGACTTCGCCGCCGCCATTGCCGCATTGCCGCCCGGCGGCCAGCTCTACACCTGCGGCCCGGTGCCCATGCTCGAAGCCGTCAAGCGTGCGTGGCACGCAGCCGGCCGTGCCATCGAAGACCTGCGCTTCGAAACCTTCGGCAGCAGCGGCCGCCTGGCCACGCAGTCCTTCCAGGTGCGCATTCCCCGGCACGACCTGGCCATTACCGTGCCGGCCGACTGCACGCTGCTCGAAGCGCTCGACGCGGCCGGCGTGCAGACGCTCTCGGACTGCAAGCGCGGCGAATGCGGCCTGTGCGCCATGGACGTGATCGCCGTCGACGGCGAGATCGATCACCGCGACGTGTTCCTCAGCGAGCACGAAAAGAAGTCGACCACGCGCATCTGCGCCTGCGTGTCGCGCGCCGTGGGCACCCTCACGCTCGACTCCGCCTACCGCGCCGACAGCTGACCCGCGCGCTCCGCAAGCCACCTTGCGCGATGATCGCGCAGTTCATTTGGCAATCGCGCAACAAAGGTCAACGATGGTGGCCGGCTAGGTGATTGCCTGCTCCGCCGGATGTTGCAAAGTGTTGAAAATAGCCCCGGTTCGCGTTCCGCCCCTCAAAGGAAAAAACATGCAAAGACGCCATCTCATCCAGACCGCCGCCCTCTCGGCACTTGCGCTTTCAATGTCGCTGGCCAGTGCCCAGGACGCCAACAAGTTCAAGATCGGCCTGATCCTTCCAATGACGGGCCAGTCGGCCTCCACCGGCCGCCAGATCGAAGCCGCTGCGCGCCTGTACATGGCCCAGAACGGCGACACCGTGGCCGGCAAGAAGGTCGAGCTGATCGTCAAGGACGACACCGGCCTACCCGACGTGACCAAGCGCCTCGCGCAGGAACTGGTGGTGAACGACAAGGTCAACGTGCTGGCCGGCTTCGGCCTCACGCCTCTGGCCCTCGCCGTGGCGCCCATCGCCACCCAGTCGAAGACGCCCGAGGTGGTGATGGCTGCTGCCACATCGAGCATTACCGAGGCATCGCCCTACATCATCCGTTCGAGCTTCACGCTGCCGCAGGTGTCGGTGGCCATGGGCGACTGGGCGCCGAAGAACGGCGTGAAGACCGTCGTCACGCTGGTGGCCGACTACGGCCCCGGCAACGACGCCGAGAAGTTCTTCAGCGAGCGCTTCCAGCTCAACGGCGGCAAGGTGCTCGACAAGCTGCGCGTGCCGCTGCGCAACCCCGACTTCGCGCCGTTCCTGCAGAAGGTGCGCGACGTGAAGCCCGACGCGCTGTTCGTCTTCGTGCCCTCGGGCGCGGGCGCGGCGGTGATGAAGCAGTTCCTGGAGCGCGGCATGGACAAGGCCGGCATCAAGATGATCGCCACCGGCGACGTGACGGATGACGACCAGCTCAACGACATGGGCGACGGCGCGCTGGGCGTGGTCACCTCGCACCACTACTCGGCCGCGCACCCCTCGGCCCTGAACAAGAAGTTCGTCGAAGCCTTCGAGAAGGCCAACCCCAAGATGCGCCCCAACTTCATGGCCGTGGGCGGCTATGACGGCATGCGCGTGATCTACGAAGCGCTCAAGATCACCAAGGGCCAGGGCGGCGGCGAAGCGCTGCTGGCTGCCATGAAGGGCCAGGTCTTCGAGAGCCCGCGCGGCCCGGTGCTGATCGACGCGCAGACGCGCGACATCGTGCAGGACGTGTATCTGCGCAAGGTCGAGAAGAAGGACGGGCAGCTTTACAACGTCGAGTTCGATGTGATCAAGGGTGTGAAGGATCCGGGCAAGGCAAAGTGAGGTTTGTCTCTGGGGGATGTTGTTGTTCGGGGCGCGCTCACGCCGACGGGGTACCTTGCTCCGCGAATGTCCCCCGGCCTTCGGCCTCCTCCTTTATTTCGCTGCGCAAGGCACCCCATCGACGTGATCGTTCAGCACAGCGGTTAAACCTCCGGCACAACGGCAGCGCTCATGTGCGAATGGCATCGGGTGCTCCCCGCAGCGAAATAAAGGAGGAGCCGAAGGCGGGGGACATTCGCGGAGGGGAGTACCCGGTGTCATTCGCACGCACCCCGAACGAAACGAACAGCCCCAGAAATAGCTTCGTAAAAAACACGACATGCTGACCATTCTTTTCGACGGCATCGCCTACGGCATGCTGCTCTTCGTGCTGGCGGTAGGCCTCGCCGTGACGCTAGGCCTGATGAACTTCATCAACCTCGCACACGGCGCCTTCGCCATGGCTGGCGGCTACCTCACGGTGTTCGCCATGCAGAAGCTGGGCGTGCCGTTCCTGGTGTGCCTGCCGCTCGCATTCATAGTCGTGGCGCTGGCAGGGGCGCTGCTCGAACGCACGCTTTACCGGCCGATGTACGGCAAGCCGCACCTCGACCAGGTGCTTTTTTCCATCGGCCTCGCCTTCATGGCGGTGGCGGCCATCGACTACTTCGTGGGCTCGTCGCAGCAGAACGTGCAGCTGCCCGAATGGCTGCGCGGGCGCACCGAGATCGGCGACGGCGCATTGCTGCTTGGCATGGGGCACTACCGGCTCTTCATCATCGGCGTGTGCGCGGTGCTCACGGTGGTGCTGCAGCTCATTCTTTCGAAGACGCGCTTCGGCAGCCGGCTGCGCGCTGCGGTCGATGACCCGCGCGTGGCGGCGGGCCTGGGCATCAACGTGAACATCGTGTTCCTGCTGACCTTTGCGGTGGGCTCGGGGCTCGCGGGGCTGGGCGGTGCGCTGGGCGCGGAAATTCTCGGGCTCGACCCGACCTTTCCGCTCAAGTACATGATCTATTTCCTGATCGTGGTGTCGGTCGGTGGCACCTCGTCGATCACCGGGCCGCTCGCGGCGGCGCTGCTGCTGGGCATTGCCGACGTGGCGGGCAAGTATTTCATTCCGAAGATGGGTGCGTTCACCGTCTACCTGCTGATGATCATGATCCTGATGTGGCGGCCCCAGGGCCTGTTCACGCGCAAGGGAGGCCGTTGATGAGTGCGCCTTCCACCGCCGAGTTTCAGTCGGCCCTGCTGCGCAAGGCGCGCTGGCACCCGCTCGAGTTCGTGGCCTGGGCCGCGGCCTTCGCGCTGCCGCTCGTGATGCCTTCGCACTCGTTGCTGGTCAACGAGATCGCCATCGTCGCGCTGTTCGCGATGTCGCTCGATTTGATTCTTGGCTACACCGGCATCGTGTCGCTGGGCCATGCCGCCTTCTTCGGTTTCGGCGCGTATGCAGCGGCGCTGTTCGCCAAGCTCGTGATGCCGGACCCGACCGTGGGGCTGGTGGTCGCGACCGTGCTGTCGGCCTTGCTTGGCCTCGTGGCCAGCGTGACGATCTTGCGCGGCAGCGACCTCACGCGGCTGATGGTCACGCTCGGCACCGCGCTGCTGTTGCTCGAGCTCGCCAACAAGCTCGACTGGCTCACTGGCGGCGCCGACGGCCTGCAGGGCGTGGTGATGGGGCCGGTGCTCGGCCTGTTCGAGTTCGACCTGTACGGCCGCACGGCCGCCTGGTATTCGCTGGCCGTGATGCTGGTGCTGTTCCTCGTGATGCGCCGGCTCGTGCATTCGCCGTTCGGTGCCACGCTGAAGGCCATCCGCGACAACCGGCTGCGCGCCATGGCCATCGGCATTCCGGTCGTGTCGCGGCTCGTGGTGATCTACACCGTGGCGGCCGGCATCGCCGGCGCAGCGGGCGCGCTGCTGGCGCAGACCACCGGCTTTGCCTCGCTCGACGTGCTGGCCTTCGACCGCTCGGCCGACGTGCTGCTGATGCTGGTCATCGGCGGCGTGGGCTGGCTCTATGGCGGCGTGGCGGGCGCCATCGTGTTCAAGCTGCTGCAGACCTGGCTGTCGGCCGTGACGCCGCAGTACTGGATGTTCTGGATCGGCCTGATCCTGGTGCTGCTGGTGCTGGTGGGACGCGATCGCCTGCTCAAGCCGTGGACATGGTTCGGCTTGGGGGGCAAGAAGAAGGGCGAGAAAGGTGGTGTGGCATGACCGACACCGTGCTCTCCACCCACGGCCTCGTGATGCGCTTCGGCGGCATCACGGCCACCAACAACGTGACGATGGAGCTCAAGCGCGGCGCACGCCACGCGCTGATCGGCCCCAACGGCGCGGGCAAGACCACGCTGATCAACCAGCTGACGGGCGTGCTCACGCCGACCGAAGGCCGCATCACGCTGCTGGGCGAAGACATCACGACGCTCGCGCCGCACAAGCGCGTGGCGCGCGGGCTGGTGCGCACCTTCCAGATCAACCAGCTGTTCGACTCGATGACGCCGCTCGAAACGCTGGCGCTCGTGGTGTCGCAGCACCGGGGCATTGGCGCGCAATGGTGGCGGCCGCTCGGTGCCAGCAAGGCGATTGCCGTGCGCGCGGGGCAACTGCTCGAACAGTTCCACCTGGGCGACGTGGCGCAACAGCAGGTAAAGCACCTGGCCTACGGCAAGCGCCGCCTGCTGGAGATTGCGATTGCACTCGCTTGCGAGCCGCGCGTGTTGCTGCTCGACGAGCCCGTGGCAGGCGTGCCTGCCGGCGAGCGCGAAGAGCTGCTGCAGACCGTGGCCGCACTACCGGCCGATGTGTCGGTGCTGTTGATCGAGCACGACATGGACCTGGTGTTCAGCTTTGCCGACCGCATGACGGTGCTGGTCAACGGCACGCTGCTGACCGAAGGCGACCCCGAAACCATCGCCAACGATCCGAAGGTGAAAGAGGTCTATCTGGGCCACGGGGAGGCTGCTCATGTCTGAGCTGCTGCGCATCGAGAACCTGAGCGCCGGCTACGGCGAGGCCGTGGTGCTGCACGACGTGGCGTTCGCGCTCGGCGAAGGCCAGACGCTTGCGCTGCTGGGCCGCAACGGCACGGGCAAGACGACGCTGATCAACACGCTCGCGGGCGCGACGCGCCAGCACGGCGGAAGCATCGCGCTGGGCGGCCAGGCCCTGCACAAGCTCGCGCCGCATCAGCGCGCGGCGGCCGGCATCGGCTGGGTGCCGCAGGAGCGCAACATCTTCAAGTCGCTCACGGTGCACGAAAACCTCACGGCGGTCGAGCGGCCCGGCAAGTGGAATCCGCAGCGCGTGTACGAGATGTTCCCGCGCCTCGCCGAGCGCAAGACGAACCTGGGCACGCAGCTCTCAGGCGGCGAGCAGCAGATGCTCGCCGTGGGCCGCGCGCTGGTGCTGAACCCGAAGCTGCTGCTGCTCGACGAGCCACTCGAAGGGCTGGCGCCGATCATCGTGGAAGAACTGCTGCGCGCCATCCGCCGCATCACGCAGGACGAAGGGCTGGCCGCGATCATCGTTGAGCAGCATCCGCAGGCGATCCTCGCGATTTCCGACGAGGCGGTGGTGCTCGACCACGGCACCATCGTGCATACCGACAAGGCCGCGACATTGCGCACGCAGCCTGAAGTGCTCGACCGCCTGCTGGGCGTCGCGCGCTAGATAAGTTCCGCCAGGCGCGCCTTCCAGTCTTCCGCTCGGCCGAGCCATGGGCCGATGTCGATGCGGTTGGCGCGGCCATCGGCCTGCGTCAACACGAAGGTTGGAAAGCCCTGGCCGCCTGCGCACTGCAGGAACTGGCGGCTTTCGGCGATGTGCCGCGAGGTCGCTTCTCCCGACAGGTGCTCGAAGGCCAATGCGAAGGCTTCGGCATCGAAGCCGAGTTCGCCGGCTATCGCTTTCAGTACTTGCTCATCGGCGATGCGCCGGCCTTCGACGTAGTGCGCCCGTTGCAGGCGGTGGATCATGTCCAGCCCGCCGCCCGCCCGCAGCGACTCGGCCGCGAGGATGGCCGTGGTCGGCGGTTCGGAGTCCATCGTCGCGCCGGTGTCGCGCAGCAGTCCCTCGAAGTAGCCTTCGCCGAAGGGCTGGCCCGTGAGTTCGGCGATGCGCCGGTCGTGCGGCATCACGTACTCACGCCACTGCGGCGTGATCGCGCGCCGGTTGGCGCCGGTCATCATGCCGCCGCCGTGGAACTCGACCTTCAGGCCCGGCACGCTGCGCGCCGCGTCGACCAGCGGCGCGGCGGCGTAGCACCAGCCGCACAGCGGGTCGAAGACGTAGTGCAGCGTGGCGCCTTCGTTCACTGCTTCGTTCACTGCTTCGTTCACTGCTTCGTTCATTGCGGCCATTTCATTTCTCCCTTGATGACCTTGGCGCCGAGTTCCAGCGACGAGGCGTCTTCCAGCTTCGGGTAGCGCTTCTTCATTGCGGCGATGAGTGCGGCCGAGTCCTTGGCCTTGGCGGCTTCGGTCTCGAAGGCTTGCAGATAGCTTCGCGTGAATTTCACCGAGGCGAGCGAGTAGGGCGCGCTGCCGTCCGCATTCGGCAGGTAGTGGCCGGGCACGACAGTCTTCGGGTGCAGGGCCTCGATGCGCCCCAGCGTCTTGATCCATTCGCGGCGCGATTCGGGCGTCTGCGTGTCGGCCACCCACACGTGGATGTTGGCCGACACCGGAATGCCGCCAACCACCGCCTTCAGCGAGGGAATCCACGCGAAGCTGCGTTTGGGCGTCGGGCCGTCGAGTCCGACGACCTGGATCTTGCGGCCTTCGAGCGTGAGGCTGTCGCCAGTCAACGGCTGCGGCACGACCAGCGCCTTGGGCGCGTTGTCCTTCAGGATCGGGCCCCAGTGCGCGAGCTTGCCGTCCTTCGAGGCCTGGATGGCGGCCGCGGTCTGGGGCGTGGCGACGATCTTGGCGTCGGGGAAGGCGGCCTGGATCACATCGAGGCCGAAGTAGTAGTCGGGGTCGCTGTGGCTGATGTAGACCGTGGTGAGCTTCTTGCCCGTGGCCTTGATCTTCTGCACCAGCGCCTCGGCGTCGTTGCGCTGGAACTGCGCGTCGATTAGCACGGCGTCGGTCTGGCCTGTGACGATCTCGGAGGAGACCGGGAACATCGACTTCGTGCCGGGGTTGTAGACGTCGAGCTTGAGCGGCTGCGCGGCCTGTGCGGCGAGCGGGGCAAGGCTCAGGGTGGTGGCGAGGGCGGCGGCGGAGAGGAGGGCTCTGCGGAACATGCGGTGGTCTTTCTGTATGCGGTGTGAAGGAGTGACAGCTCTGACCGTTCGAATGTAGGTTGCGCGAATCGAAATAAAAACCTGCTCCAGGGTAATGAATAGTTTCAGATTCCGGTCGAATGGGGCGATTGGCCGTCAGTCCGTGGCGCGCCGCTCCAGGTGCGCGACCAGCAATTGAGCAGACGGCGACAGTGCCGCCTCACTGCGGAAGCAGATCGCAAAGCGCCGCCGTGCCCACGCATCGGTAAGCGGCATCAGGCGCAAGCCGAAGGCATCGGTGAAAGGCCGGGCTACCTCCGCCGGCACCACGCTGATCGCCAGCCCGGCGCGCACCACGCGCAGTGCCGCGTCGAAGTTGGACACCAGCACCCTGTACACCAGCGGCTTGCCCGCCACCGCGGCCTCGCGCGCCAGCATCAACTGCACGGCGCTCAGCGCGGGCATGCCGACAAATTCATGGTCGAGCACCTGCTCGAAGCGCACCTGCTCGTGCTTCGCCACCGGGTGCGAAGGGTGCGCGACGATGGCGAGGTGGTCGGTGCGGTAGTCGTGCCGCTCCAGGCCTTCGAGGTCGGCCGCGTCCCAGCATAGGCCGATGGAGGCGCTGCCCTCGCGGATGCCGCGCACGATCTCGGGGCTCACGCGCTCTTCCATGTCGACGCGGATGTTGCGGTGGGCCGGGTCTTGCAGAAAGTCCGCCACGTCCTCGGCCAGCGATTCGGCCATCACCGACGCCGAGGCCAGGATGCGCACGTGCCCGCGCGCGCCGCCGGCATAGGCGGCCATGTCACGCTCGATACGGTTCACGCTGCCGAGCATCGCGCGGGCGTGCTCCAGCAGGGTCTCGCCGGCGGGAGTGGGCAGCACGCCGCGGCGCTTGCGCAGCAGCAGCGGCGTGCCGACGGCTTCTTCGAGCTGGGCCAGCCGCTTGCTGATGGCCGAGCCGACGATGCTGGCCTGCTCACCGGCGCGCGCGATGCTGCGCGTTTCGCAGACGGCGACGAAGAGGCGCAGGGTGGTCAGGTCTAGGTCTCTCATGATGTTCCGTTCCGGAATCAGATGGCTTCCAAAATATACCTTCTGGATCAAATCGGAACTTCTAACATCGACTCCGTACCCTCACGACGGAGACAAAGTCTTGATTCACGCATTCCTGCCGCCGCGCGCGGTCGTCCGCGAAGTGGGCCTGCGCGACGGGCTCCAGAGCATCGCCCGCGTACTGCCCACCGAACGCAAGCTCGAATGGATCCGCGACGCGCACGCGGCCGGGCAGCGCGAGATCGAGGTCGGCTCGTTCGTGCCGGCGCACCTGCTGCCGCAGCTCGCGGACACGGCCGAGTTGCTGGCGTACGCGAAGACGCTGCCGGGGCTCTTCGCCTCGGTGCTGGTGCCCAATCTCAAAGGTGCCGAACGGGCCATTGCAGGCGAGGCCGACCTGATGGTCGTGCCGCTCTCGGCCAGCCACGCGCACAGCCTCGCCAACCTGCGCAAGACGCCCGACGAGGTGGTGACCGAGGTCGCACGCATGCGCGCGGCGCGCGATGCGGCGGGCTCGAAGACGCTGATCGATGGCGGCGTGGGCACGGCCTTCGGCTGCACGCTGCAGGGCCATGTCGCGCCCGACGAAGTGCTGCGGCTGATGCAAGCGCTACTCGACGCGGGCGCCGATCGCGTGAGCCTTGCGGACACCGTGGGCTATGCCGATCCAGCGATGGTGCGCAGCCTGTTCGAGCGCGCCCTGCGCATCGCTGGCGACAGGCTGTGGTGCGGCCATTTCCACGACACGCGCGGCATGGGGCTCGCGAACGCGTATGCCGCGCTGGAAGTGGGCATCACGCGCTTCGACGCCTGCCTGGCCGGCATCGGCGGCTGCCCGCATGCGCCCGGTGCCAGCGGCAATGTCGACACCGAAGACCTTGTCTTCATGCTCGAGAGCATGGGCGTTGCAACCGGCGTCGACCTGCCGAAGCTGCTCGACCTGCGCCGGCGCGTGGCGGGCTGGCTCGAAGGCGAGACCCTGCAGGGTACGGTGTGGCGCGCGGGCTTTCCGAAGACCTTCGCGGCAACAGTGGGAGTCGCGGCATGAGCGCGGCAAACACCGAAGAAAAGCGCCTGCCGCTCACCGGTATCCGCGTGGTCGAGTTCACCCACATGGTCATGGGCCCGACCTGCGGCATGGTGCTTGCGGACCTGGGGGCGGAGGTCATCAAGGTCGAGCCCATCGAGGGCGACCGCACGCGACACCTGCTGGGCGCGGGCGCGGGCTTCTTCCCCATGTTCAACCGCAACAAGAAGAGCATCGCGCTCGACCTGCGGCACCCGCAGGGGCTGGAAGCCGCGCTGCGCCTGTGCGCCACGGCCGACGTGGTGGCGCAGAACTTCAAGCCCGGCACCATGGACAAGTACGGCCTGGGCTACGCCGCCCTCGGCAAGCTCAACCCGCGTCTCGTGTACGTGAACCACGCGGGCTTCTTGCCCGGCCCCTACGAACATCGCACCGCGCTGGACGAGGTGGTGCAGATGATGGGCGGGCTGGCCTACATGACCGGCCGCCCCGGCGATCCGCTGCGCGCGGGCACCAGCGTCAACGACATCATGGGCGGCATGTTCGGCGCCATCGGCGCGATCGCCGCGCTGATGCAGCGCGCGGAGACCGGCAAGGGGCAGGAGGTGCAGTCGGCATTGTTCGAGAACAACGTGTTCCTGGTCGGACAGCACATGCTGCAGTACGCGATCACCGGGCAGGCCGCTGCGCCGATGCCGGATCGCATCTCGGCCTGGGCGCTGTACGACGTATTCACCGTGAAGGACGGCGAGCAGATCTTCCTGGCCGCGGTGAGTGACGCGCAGTGGAACACCTTCTGCGACGCGTTGGGCTTCGACGACCTGAAGGCCGACCCCGCCTTGCGCACCAACAACGACCGCGTGCGCCTGCGGCCCACGCTGCTGGCCGATTTGCGCGAGCGGTTGGCCGGGTGTTCGGCGGCGGAGCTGTCGGCGATCTTCGAGGCCAAGGGCTTGCCGTTCGCGCCGATCACCCGGCCCGAAGATCTCTACGACGACCCGCACCTGAAGGCCACTGGCGGACTGGCAGACATCCGCCTGCCGGACGGCGAGCGCGCCGGAGAAATGGCGCAGACGACGCTGTTCCCGATCACGCTCGGCGGCGAACGCCTCGGCGTGCGGCTGCATCCGCCGACGCTGGGCGAGCACACGCGCGAACTGCTGGCCGAGCTGGGCTACGCGCGCGAGCAGGTCGATGCGCTGCACGCCGAGTCGGCGGTGGCCTGATCGAAGCGCTTTTCAAAACCATAAAGAGAGACAAAACCGATGACCAAGACACTTTCCTCGATGAACCGCCGCGCGGTGTTAGGCCTCGGCGCGTGCGCCGCCGCCATGGCCGCATGCCCCGCACTCGCGCAGGGCTCCGACAAACCCATTCGCTTCATCCTGCCGATCAGCGCGGGCTCGGGCGTCGACACCATCGTGCGCGCCGCATCGGTCGCGCTCGGCAAGGCCTTCGGCCAGCCGGTGGTGATCGAGAACCTGCCGGGCGCGGGCGGCATTACCGGCGCCGCGGCCATCGTCAAGGCCGCGCCCGACGGGCTCACGCTGGGCATGGTGTCGAACAACCACGTCATCAACCCGGCGGTGTTCAGGAAGATGCCCTTCGACGCGATCAACGACGTCACGCCGATCAGCGTGGTGGGCGCGACGCCGCTGGTGCTGGTGGTGAACCCGAAGCTGCCCGCGAAGAACGTGAAGGAACTGGTCGCGCTGCTGCGCGCGAAGCCCGAGAACTACAACTACGCCTCGTCGGGCAACGGCACCATCATTCATCTGGCCGGCGAGATGTTCATGGACGAAGCCGGCGTGAAGGCGCGGCACATTCCCTACAAAGGCACCGGCCCGATGGTGACCGACATGATCGCGGGGCAGGTCGAGATCGGCGTGGTCGCGCTGCCGGCCGTACAGCAACACATCAAGAGTGGTGCGCTGCGCGCCATCGGCCTGTGTGGCGCGGCGCGTTCGCCAGCCGCGCCGGACATTCCGACCATCGCGGAGCAGGGGCTGCCGAACTACGCGGTCGAAGGCTGGTTCGCGGTGATCGGCCCGCCGAAGATGCAGGCGGCTGACGTCCAACGCGTGCACGACGCGGTCGCCGCTGCGTTCACCAGCGCCGAAGTGCGCGATGCAATGGACAAGCAGGGCAACGTCATCAAGCCCTCGACGCCGGAGCAGGCGGCGAGCTACTTCCGCAGCGAGGCGGCGCGTTATGCGGTGCTGGTGAAGAAGGCGAACGTGGTCCTTGAGTAAGGCGAGGTTGCCTACGCCGGCGCCACCGCGCGGTAGAGAGCGCGCACGAAGTCCGACTGCGTGATCATCCCCGCGAGGCGCTTCTCGCCGTCGATGATCGGGATGTGGTGGTGGCCGCCTTCGGAGAACAGCGGCACCAGATCGACCACGGGCCGGTCGGCGCTGGCCACGCGCACCTGGCGCGTCATGATCTGGCCGACCACCTCGGGCTTGTTCGAGATCACCGTGCGCGTGGCGCGGATCAGGTCGCGCAGCTTGCCGGCGATGCCTTCGTGGTGCTGCAGGTCGAGCTGGCGGAAGAAGTCGGCCTGCGTGACGATGCCCACCACGCGGCGCGTGCGGTCGGTGATGGGCAGGGCCTTGATGCGGCGTTCGTGCATCAGCGCCCAGGCTTCCTGCAGCGGCGTGCCGAACTCCACCGAGATGGGAGTGCGCGACATGATGTCGGCGCAGTGAAGCGTGCCCAGGCGCCGCTTGTACGACTCGAGTTCGGTCTGCTGGATCAGCGATTGGAGGTCGTCGCGGCTGATGTCTAGAACCTGGTTGTAGCGGGCCAGCACGGCGTCGATGTCGGCCTGGCTGAAGCGCGCATCGGACGCGGGCGGGCGTGCCACCTGCACATGCGGATAGCGCCGCCCGGTCAACGAGTTGTAGGCCACGCCGGCCAGCACCAGCAGCAGCGAGTTGGTGAAGAACGGGAACAGGGCGGACGAGAAATGCGTGGTGTGCGTCAGCACCGCGAGCAAGGCTGCGGCGCCACCCGGTGGGTGCAGGCAGCGCGCGCTGAACATCAGGCCGATGGCAGCGGCCACTGCAACGGCGGCGCCCAGCGCGGGGTCGGGAATCCAGTTGGCGGCCGCGATGCCGACCACCGCCGACAGCGTGTTGCCGCCGATGACCGACCACGGCTGCGCGAGCGGACTGGCCGGAACCGCGAACACCAGCACGGCGCTGGCGCCCAGCGGCGCGATCAACCAGACAGAGGCGGCGAGCGGGCCGGCCAGCCAGCGGCACAGCAGGGCAGTGACCAGCAGGCCGAGGCCCGCGCCCGCCACTGCGCGCAAGCGTTCGCGGGCATCGACGGTGGTGCGGCCCGGCAGCCAGGCGCGCGCATGAGTCAGGAATGCTTCGAAGCGCATCGGAGCCTCGTTCCTGCTGTCAGCCTTCGTGCGCCACCATGCGCCCGATCTCGGGCCAGCGGTCATGCAGCCACACCCAGGCGACCAGGCCGATGGCGAGCATGCCCATGGAGGTCAGCGCTAGCGCGAGCGTCGAGTGCATCACCAGCGGCGCCACCGCGCCAGCCACGATGCCGTTGGCGGTGGAGCCGATCACGGCCTGCAGCGACGAGGCCATGCCGCGGCGCTCGGGGTGCAGGTCGAGCACCAGCAGCGTGACCACCGGCACCATCAGCGCCCAGCCGAAGGCAAACACTGCGAGCGGCCACAGCGCCCAGGCCACGTGCGCCTGGAAGAAGGTGTTGGCCACCACATTGACCACCGAGGTGGCCAGCATGATGACGAAGCCGTCGCGGATCTGCCGCTTGGGTGCGACCTTGCCGGCCATGCGGCCGCTGGCGCGCGCACCGAGCATGATGCCGCCGATGGTCAGCAGGAAGAACCAGAAGAACTGCTGCGGCTGCAGCGCGAGGTGGTCGCCGAGGAATGCGGGCGCGGCCAGCACGTAGAGGAACATGCCGTTGAAGGGCACGCCGCTGGCGAAAGCCAGCAACAGAAAGCGCGGGTCGGAGCACAGGTCCCAGTAGCCGCGCATCAGGTGCCGCACCTGGAAGGGCTGGCGGTGGTCCTTGTGCAGCGTCTCGGGCAGCAGCTTGTAGTTGGCCGTGAACAGCACCACGCCCACCGCCACGAGAAACCAGAACACCGCATGCCAGCCCGCGTGCACGAAGAGAAAGCCGCCCACGATGGGCGCGATGGCCGGGGCCACGCCGAAGTAGATCGTGACCTGGCTCATCACCCGCTGCGCCTCGGCGGGCGGGAACATGTCGCGGATCACCGCGCGCGAAACCACGATGCCGGCACCGGTCGACAGGCCCTGCAGCCCGCGGAACAGCACCAGCTGCGTGATGTTCTGCGAGAGCGCACAGCCCAGCGAGGCCAGCGTGAACACGGCCAGGCCCCACAGCACCACCGGGCGGCGGCCGAAGCTGTCCGACAGCGCGCCGTGGAACAGGTTCATGAATGCGAAGCCGAACAGGTAGGCCGAAAGCGTCTGCTGCATCTCGGCCGGCGTCGCGCCGATGGATTGCGCAATGCCCGAGAAGGCCGGAATGTAGGTGTCGATGGAAAAGGGCCCGAGCATGCCGAGCACCGCGAGCAGCACGGCAAGCGCCCAGCGCGGGGCTTGCCAGAGTTTGTCTGCATCGGGATTCATGAGGTTTGCTCCGTTCTTTTTATCGCAAGGGCCAAAAAAGAAAGCGCCCTTGCGGGCGCCTCCTCGTCGGGGAAATACCGGGAGACCGGCTTAGAGCGTATCAATAAAGCTGCGCAGCTTGTCCGAACGCGACGGATGCTTGAGCTTGCGCAGTGCCTTCGCCTCGATCTGGCGGATGCGCTCGCGGGTCACGTCGAACTGCTTGCCGACTTCTTCCAGCGTGTGGTCCGTGCTCATCTCGATGCCGAAGCGCATGCGCAGCACCTTGGCTTCGCGCGGCGTGAGGCTGTCGAGAATGTCCTTGACCACGTCGCGCAGGCCGGCCTGCATCGCGGCTTCGATAGGAGCCGTGTTGCTGCTGTCCTCGATGAAGTCGCCCAGGTGCGAATCGTCGTCGTCGCCGATGGGGGTTTCCATCGAGATCGGCTCCTTCGCGATCTTCATGATCTTGCGGATCTTGTCTTCCGGGATCTCCATCTTCGCGGCCAGGATGCCGGCGTCGGGCTCGAAGCCGAACTCCTGCAAGTGCTGGCGCGAAATGCGGTTCATCTTGTTGATCGTCTCGATCATGTGCACCGGGATGCGGATGGTGCGCGCCTGGTCGGCGATCGAGCGGGTGATGGCCTGGCGGATCCACCACGTGGCGTAGGTCGAGAACTTGTAGCCGCGACGGTATTCGAACTTGTCGACCGCCTTCATCAGACCGATGTTGCCTTCCTGGATCAAATCGAGGAACTGTAGGCCGCGGTTGGTGTACTTCTTGGCGATGGAAATCACGAGGCGCAGGTTGGCCTCGATCATTTCCTTCTTGGCATCGCGCGAAGACGATTCGCCTTCGTTCATGCGCTTGTTGATGTCCTTCAGCTCGGACAGCGGCACCACCACGCGCGACTGGATGTCGGCGAGCTTCTGCTGCAACTCTTGCACCGGCGGGATGTTGCGCGAGAGCACCGTGCTCCAGGGCTTGCCGGCGGCGGCCTGCTTCTCGACCCACTTCAGGTTGAGCAGGTTGGAGGCGATGCGGTTGCCGTTCTTGTCGTAGCCGCTGAAGTCGCGGATGAACTCATCCTGCGGGAAGCCGCACTTGTCCACGATGATGCGGCGCAGCTCGCGTTCCTTCTTGCGAACGTCGTCCACCTGCGTGCGCACCAGGTCGCACAGCTTCTCGATGGTCTTGGCGGTGAAGCGGATGGTCATCAGCTCGTCGGACACGGCCTGCTGAGCCTTGACGTACGCCGGCGTGCCGTAGCCTTCCTTCTCGTAGATCTTGTGGATCTTCTCGAACATGCCGGCGATGCGGTCGAAGCGATCGAGCGCTTCACGCTTGAGTTCTTCGAGCTTCTTGGTCAGGGCCTTGGAGCCGCCCTTGCCGTCGTCGTCGTCTTCTTCGTCGAATTCGTCGAAGTCTTCTTCGGCCACGTAGTCGTCGGCCTCGTTGGGGTTCGAGAAGCCGTCGACGATGGTCGAGATGACGACCTTGCCTTCACGAATCGTTGCGGCCATTTCGAGGATCGCGGCGATGGTGGCGGGGGAGGCCGAAATGGCTTCCATCATGGCCATCAGGCCGCCTTCGATGCGCTTGGCGATTTCGATTTCGCCTTCGCGCGTCAGCAGCTCGACCGTGCCCATTTCGCGCATGTACATGCGAACCGGGTCGGTGGTGCGGCCGAATTCGCTGTCCACCGTGGAGAGCGCGGCTTCGGCTTCTTCCTCGGCTTCTTCCACCGTGGTGGCGGTGGGCGCGGTGTTGTTCAGCAGCAGGGTTTCGGCGTCGGGCGTCTGCTCGTACACCGCCACGCCCATGTCGTTGAGCATGGTGACCACGACTTCCATGGTCTCGGCGTCGACCAGCTTGTCGGGCAAGTGGTCGGAGATTTCGCCGTGCGTGAGGTAGCCGCGGGTCTTGCCCAGCGTGATCAGGGTCTTCAGGCGCGAGCGGCGCTTGGCCAGGTCTTCTTCGGAAAGCACGGTCTCGTCGAGGCCGAACTCCTTCATCAAGGCGCGTTCCTTCGCCTTGCTGATCTTCATGCGCAGCGGCTTGACCTTCTCTTCGGTGGTCGTGGCAACCGCGGGTTCGTCGCCGGCCAGGTCGTCTTCGATGTCCGACAGGTCGACGTCGCTCTCGGGGGCTTCCTTGTCAGCCTTGGGCTTGCGGCCGCGCTTGGCGCCGGTGGCGGGCGTGGCGGCGCCGGCGGCCTTGGGCGGGCGGCCGACTTTCTTGGCTGCGGGGGCGGCTGCTTTTTTGGGATCTTCGAGAGAGGTCGATTTCGTGGGCACGGTTTTCACTTTCGTTGCGGCTGCCGATTTGGATGCGGCGGCGGCCGTCTTGGTTGCCGGCTTCGCGCCGGCTTTCAACGGTTTTTCTGCTGCGGGCTTGGTGGCGACGCTTTTGGCAAGTGAAGGAGCAGGCTTCTTTGAACTGGGCATACGACCTCGTTACGGCAAGAAAGAACAAGCGGGATCACAGGCGCACCGTCACGCGGACAGCGCCACCACAGCCCGTGCACAGGCACGGACTAAAAACAAATGGGAAAGAGGAACTAATTCCTCAACAGGCAAGATGTCGGGCGAACATTTGGTATGCAGTCCTTGCGGTTATTGACCCTTTCCGCCGGAATTTACCGTTGGAGTGCGTTGCGCTAGGGGTCGGCCCGGAGGTGCTGCTGTCGCTCTTGCCTAATTTCGCCAGTTGCGAAGCCCTACATTATAGCGTGTTGCGCAAATTTCAAGCGGTTTCTGAACCCGAGGCGCGCAGACGGGCACGCAATTCGAGCCGCCGGGTTTCCAGCGCCTTGTAGCGCTCCAGGGCTTTCGGGTCTTTTCCCACGGCGGCGATGGCCTCGCTTTGCTGGGCCTTGAGAAGGTCGTCGAGCATGAAATCGAGCACGCTGGAGAGTTCTCGGGCGGCGTCGGCCAGATGCTGCGCCTCCTCGCCCTCGGGTACCGGACCGGCTTCGGAGACGGACATCAGCCGCTCGGCCAGCGGCTCGAAGTCGAGTCCGCGCAGGCCTTCGCGCAGGGCCGCCCAGGGCTGGACGCCGTGCTCGTGCAACTGGCTGTCGAGCCAGGTGAAGAGCGCGCCATGCGAGCCGGGCAGGTCGCACAGCATCACGTGGAGCTCGTGCGACAGGGCTTCCCATTGCGCCATGTTCGACAGCAGCAGCCGCACCGCCACGTCCGGGCGACTGGGCGGGGCGCCGCGTCCGCGCAGCGGCTCGATGGGTTCCTCGAACTTGCCGCCCCAGCGCTTGCCCTTGACGAACTTGCGCGGCTGGAACTTGGGCTTGCTATCGCTTTCATAGCGTGGCGGCTCGAAGTCCTGCGGCGGGGGCATGTCCGGGTAGTAGTCGTCACCGCCACCACCGCCGCTGTAGCTGGAGGGCTCGCCGTGGCGCTGCTGCTGCGCGGGTGCGCCGCCAGCCTTGCGCGGACCGGGCGTGGAGGCCCAGAGCTCCGACAGCGCCGGCGCGTCGAGCTGCACCAGCGTCGCGATCTCGCTCAGCAGCTGCCGCTTGAGCGCGCCGTCGGGCATGGCGCTCCAGAGCGGGCGCACGTTGCTCGTCATGTGGGCGCGGCCCTCGGCGGTGGTCAGGTCGCAGCCTTCGCGAGCGGCTTCGAGCATGAAGCGCGACAGCGGCGTGGCCTCGTTGACGAAGCGGGCGAAGGCCTCGGCGCCGTGCTCGCGGATGAAGCTGTCGGGGTCGTGTTCGGCCGGCAGGAACAGAAATTTGATGCTGCGCACGTCGGTGGCGTAGGGCAGGGCACCGTCGAGCGCCTTGCGCGCGGCGCGGCGGCCGGCGGCGTCGCCGTCGAAGCTGAACACTACTGATTCGGTGAAGCGAAAGAGCTTCTGCACGTGCTCCGTGGTGCAAGCCGTGCCGAGCGTGGCCACCGCGTTCGGAAAACCGAGCTGGGCCAGCGCCACCACGTCCATGTAGCCTTCGGTGACGAGCGCATAGCCGCGGTCGCGGAAGGCGGCACGGGCTTCATAGAGGCCATAGAGCTCGCGGCCCTTGCTGAACACGGGCGTTTCGGGCGAGTTCAGGTACTTGGGCTTCTCGTCGCCCAGCACGCGGCCGCCGAAGCCGATGCACTCGCCCTTCACGTTGCGGATCGGGAACATCACGCGGTCGCGGAAGCGGTCGTAGCGCTTGGCTTCTTCGTCGCTGAGCTTGCCTTCTTCGTTGTTGACGATCACCAGCCCGCTCTCGGCGAGCAGCGGGTCGTCGTAGTCGGGGAAGACGCTGGCCAGCGCGCGCCAGCCGGCCGGCGCATAGCCGATGCCGAACTGCTTGGCCACCTCGCCCGAGACGCCGCGGCCCTTCAGATATTCGATGGCGCCGGGTGCCTGGCGCAGGTGCTTGCGGTAAGCGTCGCCGGCTTTTTCGAGCACGTCGGTCAGCGTGGCCTGCTTCTGACGCTGGCTGGCAGCGCGGGCGCGCTCGGCGGGGGAGGCGTCGTCTTCGGGCACCTGCAAGCCGTACTGGCCGGCGAGGTCGTGCACCGCCTCGACGAAGCCCATGCCCGCATGCTCCATGAGAAAGCCGATGGCGTTGCCATGCACCCCGCAGCCGAAGCAGTGATAGAACTGCTTGGTCGGGCTGACGGAGAAAGAGGGCGATTTCTCGCCGTGGAACGGGCACAGCCCCATGAAATTGGCGCCGGCCTTCTTGAGCTGCACATAACGGCCGACGATCTCGACCACATCGGCGCGCGCGATGAGTTCCTGGATGAATGAAGCGGGGATGGTCATGTAGGCGAAGAGCGGCAAATCATACGCAAGCGGCCGAAGGCTCGCGGCCGGACGGCATACTGAATGCGACCGGAATCAACGCATGACGACGCCCAAACCCCTGCAACACATCGCGCCGCTGCTGCGCCATCCGCTGAGATTTGCCTGGGATGCCCTGAAGGAATTTCGCGCCAACCAGGGGCTGCTGCTCGCGGGGGCGGTGGCGTACTACGCGCTGCTGTCCATCGTGCCGCTGCTGATCGTGAGTGTGATCGCGCTGTCGCACGTTATCGAGCAGGCCGAGCTGCTGCGCACCATCGGACAGTACCTGGGCTGGCTGCTGCCGGGGCAGTCGAAAGCCATCGTGGCCGAACTGTCGAGCTTTCTGGACCACCGCGACGTGCTGGGGCCGGTGCTGCTGGTGACGATGCTCTTCTTCAGCTCGCTGGCCTTCAGCGTGCTCGAAAGCGCGATGGCGGTGATCTTTCACCACCGCAAGGCCGACCACAAGCGCCACTTCCTGGTGTCGGTGGCCATGCCGTACATCTACATCCTGTGCCTGTGCGTGGGGCTGCTGCTGGTCACGCTGGTGTCGGGCGCGCTGCAGCTGGTGGGGCGGGAAAGCGTTGACCTGCTGGGGCGCAGCTGGTCGCTGTCGGGCGTTTCGGGGCTGCTGCTGTACCTGCTGGGGCTGGGCGGCGAGATCTTCATGCTGACCTCGCTCTACCTCGTGATGCCGGCCGGGCGCATGTCGCTGCGCCATGCCCTGCTGGGCGGCATCACGGCCGCGCTGCTGTGGGAGGCCACGCGGCGTGTGCTGATCTGGTATTTCTCGACGCTGTCGCAGGTGAACGTGGTCTACGGCTCGCTCACCACGGCCATCGTGGTGCTGCTGAGCCTGGAGATCGCCGCCATGCTGGTGTTGCTCGGGGCCCAGGTGATCGCGAACTACGAGCGCCTGGATCGCACCGGCAGCACGAAGCTGCCAGCCTCCGAGGTCAGCGGGGCGCCAATCGAATCGCTCCGTCCAGACGAATCACTTCGCCGTTGAGCATGTCGTTCTCGATGATGTGCTTGGCGAGCTTGGCGTAGTCCTCGGGCGTGCCCAGGCGGGAAGGGAAGGGCACGCTGGCGGCCAGCGCGTCTTGCACTTCCTGCGGCATGCCGAACAGCATGGGCGTGCCGAAGATGCCGGGGGCGATGGTCATGTTGCGGATGCCGCTGCGCGCGAGGTCGCGGGCGATGGGCAGCGTCATGCCGACCACGCCGCCCTTCGAGGCGCTGTAGGCGGCCTGGCCGATCTGGCCGTCGTAGGCGGCGACCGAGGCGGTGGAAATCAGCACGCCGCGCTCGCCGGTGGCTTCGGGCTCGTTCTTGCTCATGGCGTCGGCCGCGAGCCGGATCATGTTGAAGCTGCCGATCAGGTTGACCGTGACGGTCTTGCTGAACACGGCCAGCGCGTGCGGGCCGTTCTTGCCCACCGTCTTCTCGGCTGGCGCGATGCCGGCGCAGTTGACGAGGCCGACCAGCTTGCCGAGCTTGAGCGCGGCGGCCACGGCTGCCTGCCCGTCGGCTTCCTGGCTCACGTCGCACTTGACGAACACGCCGCCAATTTCCTTTGCAACGGCTTCGCCCTTGTCAGCCTGCATGTCGGCGATCACCACCTTGGCGCCGTTGGCGGCCAGCATGCGCGCCGTGCCTTCGCCGAGGCCCGAAGCGCCACCGGTCACGATAAAAACCTTGCCATCGATCTGCATTGAAGTCTCCTGGATTAGACCGGCATTATCGAAGACGCCCGCCGGGCCAAAAAAAAGGCCTCATCCGAGGATGAGGCCCTGAATTGGATCCGTGAGGACCCAAGGAGACAACTGGTGGTGGTCGGCGGCTTAGCGCTTGCGCGAAGCGGTCGCGGTCTTCGCAGCGGCAACGGCTTGCGTCGACACGGCGTTGAAGTTGGCTTCGGCGACGTCCGACGCTTGCTTGACGGCCTTTTGAACCGATTCGAAAGCGTTGTTGGCGGCAGCCACGGCGCTCTTCAGGACGGCAACGGCGGTTTCCGAACCGGCGGGGGCGTTCTTGGAAGCGCTGTCGACCAGGCCGACGAAGGCTTGCTGGGCTTCAGCAGCCTTGGCTTCGAAAGCCTTGGAGAATTCGGCGCCGGTGCCTTGGGCGATGTCGTACAGGTGACGGCTGTAGGCAGCGGTCTTTTCAGCCAGGGGCTGGAACAGGCTGGCTTGCAGCGTCAGCAGTTCTTGTGCGTCCTTGACGCTCAGGGCAGCCTGGGCGGTGTTCTGGGCTTCGGCCAGGGCGGCCTTCGAAGCGGTCACGTTCAGTTCGACGAGCTTTTCGACGCCTTCGAAAGCCTTGGTGGTCAGGCCGAACAGGGTTTCGAGGTTTGCTTTTTGAGCGGCGAGGATTTGGTCAGCGGTCAGGGCCATTTGGGATCTCCAGAAGGGATGATTGAGTGGTCGGTTCACGTTGCGCTGTCTCGCCGTCTATGTTGCGGTGCAGCATGGCCTCAAGTATAGGCAGCTGAGTTTTGCGATCAAGGGGTTTTTGCTGCCCTGCAGCAATTTAGAAGCCGTCTTCTAAATTCGGTCGTCGGGCCGGCCCGTTCAAGTCCTAGGCTGCCTTCGACGGCGTCTGGCCACTGGCAAAATGCCGCGCGATGAGCAGTGCCCCCACCAAACCCACCCCGCACGCACGCAATGGTTACCGCGCGTTTCGCAGCATCCCGACGCGCTGGGCCGACAACGACATGTACGGCCACGTCAACAACGTCGTTTACTACAGCTGGTTCGATACGGCAGTGAATGCGCTGCTGATCGAGCGCGGCGCGCTCGACATCCACCAGGGCCAGGTCATCGGCTTCGTGGTGGAGACGCAGTGCAACTACTTTGCGCCAATCGCGTTCCCGCAGACGGTGGAAGCTGGCGTCCGGGTGGCCCAAGCGGGGCGCTCGAGCGTGCGCTACGAGATCGCGTTGTTCGCCGAGGGGGCTGATACCGCCGCGGCGCAAGGCCACTTCGTCCACGTCTACGTGGACCGCGCCACGCAGCGGCCGGTGCCGCTGCCCGAGGCGCTGCAGCGGGTGGTCGATTCGCTCAAGAACTGACCTGAGCAAGCGAGGCCACCCGCCACGAAGACCTTACATGGTCTTCTTCATGGCCTTGATGTCGGCCTTGCCCTGGGCTTCATCCGCCTTGGCCTGCTTCACGCAGGCGGTCTTGGCTTCGCCCTTCTGGTCGTCGCACTTTTCCTTCGCGACTTCGTAGATGGCCTTCACCTTCTCTTCAGCCACGTTGCGGGCGTGGCTGTCGCTCGGCTGGTACTGCTGCTCGAGCTCCGCCTTGGCAACGTCTTCCTTGCCCTTGGCTTCCTTCTGGCAGACGTCCTTGGCGTTGTCCTTCATCGTGTCGCACTGGGTCTTGGCGACCTTGTAGTCGGCCTCGATCTTTTCCTTGGAGACCTTGTATTCGTCCTTGGTCATGGCGCTGGCTTGCGTGGCCACGAAGCAGGTGGAGGCGAGGGCCAGCATGAGTAGATGCTTTTTCATGGGATGTTTTCCTTTGGAAGTTGATGGAATTCAGGGGCGCTCAGCGCTCAGTAGCGTTCGAACCAGATCGCGTCCGGCGTGCGGCCGTCGCGCGATTCCCAGTCCTTGACCTGCTTCTCGGCCTCTTCGCGGCTGATGCCGTGGCGTTCCTGGATGCGGCCGAGCAACTGGTCGCGCTTGCCGGCGATGACGTCGAAGTCGTCGTCCGTCAGCTTTCCCCATTGCTCCTTGACCTTGCCCTTGAGCTGTTTCCAGTTGCCTTCGATGGTGTCCTTGTTCATGCGAATCTCCTTGAGACAGTTGATTCGACGGGCTGTGTGCGCCGCCGTGAAATCACTGTCGCGGGGGCGATTCACCCTCCCGGTAGGACGTGCTGTCCAGGCCCCGTAGGCAGAGGCCGACGCGCCCCGTGATAATCGAACGGCCGCCGAAAAGTTTGAGACACCGCGCCCAGCACCATGATCATTCACAGCCTGCTCGACACCGACCTCTACAAGTTCACGATGATGCAGGTGGTCCTGCATCACTTCCCGGGGGCCCGGGTCGAGTACCGCTTCAAGTGCCGCAACCCCGGTGTCGACCTGGCCCAGTTCGCGGGCCAGATCCGCGACGAGGTGCGCAGCCTCTGTTCGCTGCAGTTCCGCGACGCCGAGCTGGCCTACCTTCGCTCGATGCGCTTCATCAAGAGCGACTTCGTCGACTTCCTCGGGCTCTTCCGGCTCAACGAGAAGTACATCAACATCATTCCCCAGCCCTCGGGCGAGCTCGAGATTCGCATCAAGGGGCCGTGGCTGCACACCATCCTGTTCGAGATCCCGGTGCTGGCCATCGTCAACGAGGTGTACTTCCGCAACACGCAGAAGAAGCCAGACATCGCGGAAGGCCGCCGCCGCCTCGAAACCAAGATCACCCAGCTGCAGGACGCCGGCCTCGCCGACCTGAAGATCGCCGACTACGGCACCCGCCGCCGCTTCTCGAAAGACTGGCACGAAGAGGTGCTGCGCACTCTCACCGCGCGCCTCGGCGCCGTCACTTCGCCGCCGGTGCAGGCACCGCCCGGCACGCGGCTGCCGCAGCTCGCGGGCACCAGCAACGTGCTGTACGCCATGAAGCTCGGCCTGATCCCGCTGGGCACCATGGCCCACGAGTACCTGCAGGCCTGCCAGGCGCTCGGCCCGCGGCTGCGCGACAGCCAGATCTTCGGCTTCGAGAGCTGGGCGCGCGAGTACCGCGGCGACCTGGGCATTGCGCTGTCCGACGTGTACGGCATGAGCGCCTTCCTGCGCGACTTCGATCTGTACTTCTGCAAGCTCTTCGACGGGGCGCGCCATGACAGCGGCGACCCGTTCCAGTGGGGCGAGCGCATGCTCGCGCACTACATCGCCAACCGGGTCGACCCGCTCACCAAGACGCTGATCTTCAGCGACGGCCTCACGGTGCCGCGCACCATCGAGCTGTACCAGCAGTTCCGCGGCCGCTGCCAGCTGGCCTTCGGCATCGGCACCAACCTCACCAACGACCTGGGCTACGAGCCGCTGCAGATCGTCATCAAGATGATCCACTGCAACGATCAGCCGGTGGCCAAGCTGTCGGACACGCCGTCCAAGAACATGTGCGAGGACGAAAAATACCTGGCGTACCTGCGCCAGGTGTTCGAAATCGAACAACCCCCGGTTTGAAGGCTGTACTGACCTCTCTGGTACGGTACAGCCCCCCATGCAAAAAACGATTCGACTGAAGGCGGCCGCAGTGCCGCTGCCGCTGCTTTTTCTTCCCGCCCTGGCCTCGGCCGCCGACTTCGACGGCGGCAGCCTCTCGCCGCTGTGGGGTGTGCCGTTTGCCGGCATCCTGTTGTCGATCGCGCTGCTGCCGCTGCTCGCGCCCGTGTTCTGGCACCACCACTACGGCAAGATTTCCGCGGCCTGGGCGCTGGCGTTCCTGCTGCCCTTTGCCGGGGCCTTCGGCGTGCAGCTTGCCGGCGTGCAGCTCGTGCATGCGCTGGTGGCCGAGTACATCCCGTTCATCATCCTGCTGACGGCGCTGTTCACCGTGGCGGGCGGCATCCACATTCGCGGCAACCTGCACGGTGCGCCCGGCCTCAACACGGCGATCCTCGCCATCGGCGCGGTGCTCGCGAGCTTCATGGGCACCACGGGCGCCTCGATGCTGCTGATACGGCCGCTGATCCGTGCCAACGACAACCGCCTGCACAAGGTGCACGTGATCGTGTTCTTCATCTTCATCGTGTCGAACGCGGGCGGCGCGCTCACGCCGTTGGGCGACCCGCCGCTGTTCCTCGGCTTCCTGAAGGGCGTGGGCTTCTTCTGGACCGCGCAGAACATCCTGCCTGAAACGATCTTCATCCTCGGCGTGCTGCTGGTGCTGTTCTACGTGATCGACCGCCACTACTACCGCAAGGAAGGCGTGATGCCGGTCGACCCGACGCCCGACACGCCAGGCATCGGCTTCGACGGTGCCGCCAATTTCTGGCTGCTGGGCGGCGTTGTCGCGCTGGTGCTGCTCAGCGGCTTCTGGAAGTCGCCCGTGACCTTCGACGTGTTCGGCACCGAAGTCGGCCTGCCGGGGCTGGTGCGCGACGTGGGGCTGGCGCTGATCGCGCTGGTCTCGTACAAGCTCACCGCGCCCAAGGTGCACGCCGACAACCAGTTCGAGTGGGAACCCATGGCCGAAGTGGCCAAGCTGTTCGCGGGCATCTTCCTGACCATCATCCCGGTGATCGCGATGCTCAAGGCCGGCACGCAGGGCCCGTTCGGCGCCATCGTCTCGGCCGTGACGCGCGCCGACGGCCAGCCCGATCCCGCGATGTACTTCTGGGCCACCGGCGTGCTTAGCTCCTTCCTCGACAACGCACCGACCTACCTGGTGTTCTTCAACACCGCGGGCGGCGACCCGGCTGCGCTGATGACCACCTACGCCAGCACGCTGGCTGCCATTTCGGCCGGCGCGGTGTTCATGGGCGCCAACACCTACATCGGCAACGCGCCCAACCTGATGGTCAAGGCCATCGCCGAGAGCCGCGGCGTGCGCATGCCGAGCTTCTTCGGCTACATGGCGTGGTCGGTGGCCATTCTGGTTCCGCTGTTCGTCATTTGCACCTTCATCTTCTTCCGCTGACCTTCTTTCGCAGAGAGACAACATCATGAGCAAGCCCAAGATCCTGGTCGCGCGCGCGATCTTTCCCGAGACCATCGAACGCCTGTCGCAGCATTTCGAGGTCGAGTCGAACCAGTCGGACGAGAGCTGGAGCAAGGAACAGCTGATCGCCAAGCTGCAAGGCAAGCAGGGCGCCTTCACCACCGGCAGCGAGCGCATCGACACCGCGGTGCTCGACGCCTGCCCCGACCTGAAAATCTGCGCCAACATGGCCGTGGGCTACAACAACTTCGACGTCGATGCGATGGCCGCGCACGGCGTGCTCGGCACCAATGCACCCGACGTGCTGACCGAGACCACCGCCGACTTCGGCTTTGCGCTGCTGATGGCCACGGCACGCCGCATCACCGAGAGCGAACACTTCCTGCGCGCGGGCAAGTGGCAGAAGTGGAGCTTCGACATGTTCGCGGGCTCCGACATCCACGGCTCGACGCTGGGCATCATCGGCATGGGCCGCATCGGGCAGGGCATTGCCAAGCGCGGCGCGCACGGCTTCGGCATGAAGGTGATCTATCACAACCGCTCGAAGCTCGACGCGGCGCTCGAAGCCGAATGCAAGGCCAGCTACGCGAGCAAGGAAGAGCTGCTCAAGACCGCCGACCACGTGGTGCTGGTGGTGCCTTACTCGCCGGCTTCGCATCACACCATCGGTGCGGCCGAGATCTCGCTGATGAAGCCGACCGCCACGCTCGTCAACATCGCGCGCGGCGGCATCGTCGACGACGCGGCCCTGGCCGTGGCCCTGCGCGAAAAGCGCATTGCCGCCGCTGGCCTCGACGTGTTCGAGGGCGAGCCCAAGGTCCACCCCGACCTGCTGACCGTGCCCAACGTGGTGCTGACGCCGCACATCGCCAGCGCCACCGTGCCCACGCGCCGCGCCATGGCCGACCTCGCGGCTGACAACCTCATCGCGTACTTCGGCGGCAAGGGACCGCTGACGCCCGTGACGCCAGTGCCCGGCAAATAGGCAGAGGCGATACCGCAACCTTGGACACTTCACTGGTTCTTATCGCACTGGCCGTACTCGCGGTCATCCAGCTCGTGCTGGTGATCTGGCTGCTGGCCGGCCGGCAGCCCCCGCCCGACCACGGCGACGTGTTGCGCGTGCTGGCTGCGCTGGGCTCGGCCAACGAGCGCACCGAGCGCGAATTGCGCAACGACATCGGCGAGAGTTCGCGCGGCGCGCGGCAGGAAACCGCGCAGGCCTTTGCCACCTTCCAGCAGGCGCTGGTGCAGCAGGGCGCGGAAGCCACGCGCACGCAGAACGCGCAGCTCGATGCCTTCTCGCTGCAGCTCGCGTCGCTGCAGAAGACGCTGGCCGACACGCTCAACACCCAGCTGCAGGGCCTGAGCGAATCGAACGCACGGCGCCTGTCGGAAGTGCGCGAGACGATGGAAACGCAGCTCGCACAGCTGCAGCAGACCAACGCCGCCAAGCTCGACGAGATGCGCAAGACCGTCGACGAAAAGCTGCAGAGCACGCTCGAAGCGCGCCTCGGCGAAAGTTTCAAGCAGGTGGCCGACCGGCTCGAGCAGGTGCACAAAGGCCTCGGCGAAATGCAGACGCTGGCCGTGGGCGTCGGCAGCCTGCAGCGCGTGCTGACCAACGTGAAGACGCGCGGCATCTTCGGCGAGGTGCAGCTCGAAGCGCTGCTCGAACAGGTGCTCACGCCCGACCAGTACGCCAAGCAGATCGAGACCAAGCCGCGCAGCGGGCAGCGTGTTGACTTCGCAATTCGCTTTCCGGGCCGCGGCGACGACGGCGCGCCGGTGTGGCTGCCCATCGACGCCAAGTTCCCGCGCGACGACTACGAGCGGCTCATCGATGCGCACGAACGAGCCGACGCCGCGGGCGCCGAGCTGGCTGCCAAGGCGCTCGAAGCGCGCATCCGCACCGAGGCCAAGTCGATTGCCGACAACTACCTCGCGGCCCCACACACCACCGACTTCGCCATCCTCTTCCTGCCGGTCGAAAGCCTCTATGCCGAGGTGCTGCGCCGGCCCGGCCTGATGGATGCGGTGCAGCGCCAGCATCGCGTGACGCTGGCCGGCCCGACCACCTTGCTCGCGATGCTCAACAGCCTGCACATGGGCTTTCGCACCCTGGCGCTGGAGCGGCAGGCGTCCGAGGTCTGGAAGGTGCTGGGCGCGGTGAAGACCGAGTTCGAGCGCTATGGCGAATGGGTCGCGCGCATCAAGGAACAGGTGGCCAAGGCCTCGGACACGCTCGATAAGGCCGATACGCGCGCCCGGCAGATGCGCCTGGCGCTGCGCAAGGTCGAGGCGCTGCCCGAGGCGCAGGCCCAGGCGCTGTTGCCGCCCACGGCCGGCACCGACGCCGAACCCGACAGCGAGGGCGAAGACACCCCGTGAAAGGCTCCGAACTGCTGCGTGTCATCGGCGCCCAGGTGTGCCTGCACGCCACCATGGCCGGCATGCGGCTCGCCACGCCGCTGCTGGCACTTCAGCAGGGCTACAGCGCGGCAGCGGTCGGCGTGCTGATCTCGCTGTTTGCGCTGACCCAGGTTTTTCTCGCCTTGCCGGCAGGGCGTTTTGCCGACCGGTACGGCTTCAAGCGACCGCTGTGGCTGTCGGTCATCGCGGCGGTCGTCGGCGCGGGGCTGGTGGGGATCTTCCCGATCTTTCCGGTGATGTGCGTCGCAGCCCTGCTGACCGGCGGCGCGACGGGGGCGACAGTCATCGCGCTGCAGCGGCACGTGGGGCGCTCGGCCACCAACGCAACGCAGCTCAAGCGTGTGTTCAGCTGGCTCGCCATTGCGCCGGCCGTGGCCAATTTCGTCGGGCCGTTCCTGGCCGGCATGCTGATCGACCATGCGGGCCGCGCGCCCGCGGACATGCTCGCGTTCCGCATCTGCTTCGCGGTGATGGCGGCGCTGCCCATCCTCTGCTGGATGCTCGCGCGCGGCGCGCACGAGCCGCCGCCCACCGCCCCCGTGGCGGGCGCCAAGCCGACGCGCGCCTGGGACCTGCTGCGCGAGCCGATGTTCCGTCGCCTGCTGTTCGTGAACTGGCTGCAGTCGTCGAGCTGGGACGTGCACGCCTTCGTGCTGCCAGTGCTGGGGCACGACCGGGGCATCAGCGCTTCGGTGATCGGCTCGATCCTCGGCGCCTTCGCCATCGCGGCAGCGGTCATCCGCGTGGTTCTGCCGATGATTGCCTCGCGGGCGTCGGAGCGCAGCGTGATCCTGAGCTCGACGGCGGTCACGGCGATGGTGTTCGCGATCTATCCGCTGCTGGATTCGGCCTGGACCATGGGCATCTGCTCGGTGGTGCTTGGCTTCGCGCTGGGCGCGGTGCAGCCGATGGTGATGAGCATGCTTCACCAGATCACGCCGCACACCCGCCACGGCGAGGCACTGGGCTTGCGGCTCATGACGATCAACGCGTCGAGCGTGGCAATGCCGATGCTGTTCGGCTCGCTTGGCGCGGTGATCGGCATCGGCGGCGTGTTCTGGGTGGTGGGGGGCGTGGTGGCGATTGGCGCGCGCGCTACCTGGGGCCTCAAGGTCTGACGGGGTGAGGGCGGGAAATCCACGTTCCAAATAAGAGCAATTCTCATTTGATTGACAATTTACTGACTTGAAGTCAGTATCAGCGCCTTCTTCAACGACCTTGAAGGCGTTCATGGACTCCCACACTCAGGCTGCGGCCGACCCGCGCCGCCGTCTCGCGCTGGTTGCCGCGGTGTACCTCGGCAGCTTCATCGCCACGCTCGACGTGAGCATCGTCAACGTCGCGTTGCCCACGCTGCAGCGGGCGCTCTCCACCGACCTCGCCGGCCTGCAGTGGGTGATCGACATCTACGCGCTGTGCCTCTCGGCCTTCATGCTGTCGGCGGGGCCGCTGGGCGACCGCTACGGCCGCAAGCGCGCCTGGCTGGCCGGCGTGGCCGTGTTCACCATCGGCTCGGCGATGTGCGCGATGGCCGGCAGCCTGCCGGTCTTGCTGGCGGGCAGGGCGGTGCAGGGCGTGGCCGGCGCGCTGATGATTCCGGGCGCGCTGTCGCTGATGGCCCATGCATTTCCAGACCCGGCCGAAAGGGCGCGGGTGATCGGCGGCTGGTCGTCGTTCACGGCGCTGTCGCTGATCCTCGGGCCGTTGCTCGGTGGACTGCTGGTGGACCACGCGGGTTGGCAGAGCATCTTCCTCATCAACATTCCGATCGGTCTGCTGACGGTGGGGTTGGGGCTCTGGGGCATCAAGGAAAGCTCGCATCCCGAGCATGCGGCGCTTGATCCTGTCGGCCAGGTGCTCAGCGTGCTGTGGCTGGGCGCGCTGACCTATGGGCTGATCGTGGCAGGCGAGCATGGCTGGGGCTCGGTGCAGGCGGCGAGCGCACTGGTGGCGGCCGCCATCGGCCTCGCGCTGTTCCTGATGGTGGAGGCTCGCGTGGCGCGGCCGCTGCTGCCGCTCGGGTTGTTCCGCGATGCGCGCTTCTCGGTCACCAATTTCGCGTCATTCGTGCTCGGGTTCTCGGCGTACGCCAGCCTGTTCTTCTTCTCGCTGTTCCTGCAGCAGGTGCAGGGCTGGTCGCCCAGCGACACCGGCTGGCGGCTGGTGCCGCAGTTCGTCGCGACCGGCGTCGTGGCCTCGCAGTTCGGCCGTCTCGCAAAGCGCTTCGACGTGCACACGCTGATGGTCGTGGGCTACGGCCTCATCGGCGGTGCGATGCTGCTGCTGACGCTCTTCTCCGCCGACACGCCCTATGCCTTGCTGGCGCTGCTGTTCGTGTTCCTCGGCGCGGGTACCGGCCTCGCGGTGCCGGCCACGAGCACGGCCGTGATGGCGTCGGTGCCGGCGCAGCGCTCGGGCATGGCCTCGGCCACGATGAACGCGCTGCGCCAGGCCGGCATGCTGATCGGCATCGCGCTGCTCGGCACGCTGATGAGCACGCGCGCCACGTCGCTGCTTGCCGATGCGCTCGGGCAGGCGGGCCTGGCCAATGCGCGGCAGGCGGCCGCAGCAGCGGTTGGCAGGCACGACCTGAGCGCGCTGGCATCGCTCGACGCGTCTACCGCGCACAGCCTCCTGACCAGCGCACTGGCCGGTGGCTTCCACGCCGCCGTGGCCTGCGCCGGCATCGCCGGCCTCCTGGCGGCGGGGCTGCTCGTGAGCGTGCGGCCCCGCGCCGCCGCCTTGCCCGCGCGCGCCTGAGGCTTCGTCCAGCCATGCCCGCCGCATACGTGCCGGTGCGCTTTCGTGCGCGCCTTCGTTCGATTTTTCCCAAGGAGCTTTTCATGATCCATCACGAACTCAGCCAATGGCCTCTCGTCATCAGCGTTTCGGCCGGGCTTCAGACACTCGAAGGCATGCAGGCCTTCACCGAAGACTGGAACCGCTGGCTCGACCGCGGCGAGCCCTTTGCCTCGCTGCGCGTGTTCGCCGACGCCGATGCGCTGGTCCACCCCGAAGGCAGCGCGCAGAGCGCCAGGCAGTGGCTGCAGGAGCGCGGCGCCGACATCCGCCGCCATATGATGGGCATGGCGAGCGTGGTGCCCGCCGACCAGTACGAGAAAATGCGCAAGATGAATGTCGAGAAACTCTTCGGCGTGCCCGCCAGCATCTTTGCCGACGCCGACGACGCGCTGGTGTGGCTCGGCGAGCGCGTGATGGCGCCGCGCGGCCTGCCTTTCGATCTGGCGGCCGTGCGTGCGGCGATCCGCTCGGCCCGTCTGGCGGCGGCCGCTTCCTGAGGCAGCCGATGGTCAAGAGCAGCGACACCGTCACGATTCCCACGTCTCCCGAGGGAGAGGCTGCGCCACGCCGCCGCACCAAGGCGCCCGAAACGCGCGCCGCCGCGCTGATGGACGCCGCCGAGCGCCTCTTCATCGCGAAGGGCATCGCCACCACCAGCATCGACGACATCGCGGCCGGCGCGCAGGTGGCCAAGGGCACCTTCTACCTGTACTTTCCGTCGAAGGAGGCGATGCTCGGCGCATTGCAGCAGCGCTTTGTCGACACCTTCTGCGCGCGGCTGCAAGAGGCCATGGACCGCCACCGGCCCGACAACTATCACGCGCGCCTGAAGGCCTGGGTGGAAACGGGGCTCGAAACCTACCTGGACAACGTCGCCCTGCACGACGTGGTGTTCCACGAGTACCGGCCCGAAGACCGCCGCATGCGCAACGACAACGCGGTCATCACGCAACTGGTCGGGCTGCTGAAGCAGGGCGATGCCGCCGGCTTCTGGGACGTAGAGGACGCAACCCTCTCGGCCGTGATCCTCTTCAATGCGCTGCACGGCGTGGCCGACGATGCAGTGGCGATGGGGCAGACCGGCGAAGCGGAACGCCAGCGCCGCGCGCGCACGCTCACGAGATTCCTCGAGCAGGCGCTGCATCCGGCCGAGGATGACAGCGCCGACTGAACCCGGCGCGGTTCAGTTCAGAGCTTGTAGAAGCGCTTGATTGCGCTCCACGCGTCTTCCGGCGCGTCGACGTATTCGAAGAGCTTCACGTCGCCCGGCGAGATCACGCCCTCTTCGACCAGGAAGTCGAAGTCGATCAGCCGCTTCCAGTAGTCGGAGCCGAACAGCACGATCGGCACCGGCTTCGACTTCTTCGTCTGCACCAGCGTGATCACCTCGAAGAGCTCGTCGAGCGTGCCGAAGCCGCCCGGGAATGCGACCAGCGCCTTCGCACGCATCATGAAATGCATCTTGCGGATGGCGAAGTAGTGGAACTTGAAGCTCAGCGCCGGCGTGACGTACGGGTTGGCTTCTTCTTCCATCGGCAGCGCGATGGCCAGGCCGACGGAGAGGCCGCCGCCCTCGTGCGCGCCGCGGTTGGCCGCCTGCATGATGCCGGGGCCGCCGCCGGTGCAGACGAAGAGCTTGTCCTGCGGCTCCTTGTCGTTGCTGTACTGGGCGACCAGCTTGCCGAAGGCGCGCGCCTTCTCGTAGTAGTGCGAGTTGCGCGCGAGCCGGCGCCAGCGCTCGGACGCCGCTGCGTCGCCGCTGGCATCGGCCTGCGCGATCATGGCGGCAGCGTCTTCCTCGCTGCGAAAGCGTGCGCTGCCGAACACCACCACGGTGTTTTCGATGCCATGGGCGCGCTGCTCGATGTCGGGCTTCATCAGCTCGAGCTGCATGCGGATGCCGCGCGTCTCGCGGCGCAACAGGAATTCGGGGTCGGCGAAGGCGATGCGCGAGGGATCGGGGTCGAGCGGCAGGCCCTGGTCGGCATGGGACCGGAGGGTGGCCCAGGCATCGGCCAGGCGTTTGTCGTGAATGTTGTGCGTGTTGTTCATGGGGAAACCAGACAGAAGTACCTTGGAGATTGTGCAGCGTTGCAACCACCATGCCCACCAAACAAAAAAGGCTCCTTTCGGAGCCTTTTTCGAGGGTGGGGTCAGCGGGGGAGCCGGCACTCAGACGCGCTTGCGGTATTCGCCGGTGCGCGTGTCGATTTCGATCTTGTCGCCTTGCGAGACGAACAGCGGCACGGGCACTTCGAAGCCGGTGGCGATCTTGGCGGGCTTGAGCACCTTGCCCGAGGTATCGCCCTTGACGGCGGGTTCGGTCCAGGTGATTTCGCGCTCGACGCTGGTTGGCAGTTCGACCGAGATGGCCTTGCCGTCGTAGAACACCACTTCGACAGCCATGCCGTCTTCGAGGTAGTTCAGGGCGTCGCCCATGTTCTCGGCTTCGACTTCGTACTGGTTGTAGTCGGCGTCCATGCAGACGTACATCGGGTCGGCGAAGTAGGAGTAGGTGCAATCCTTCTTCTCGAGCACGATCTGGTCGATCTTGTCGTCGGCCTTGAAGACCACTTCGGTGTTGAAGTTGGCGATCAGGCTCTTCATCTTCATGCGCACGGTGGCGGAGTTGCGGCCGCCGCGGCTGTATTCGGTCTTGAGGACGACCATCGGGTCCTTGCCGTGCATGATGACGTTGCCGGCGCGGATTTCTTGAGCGATTTTCATAACAGGGTCTCTGGATGTTGGCCGCTCGGTGCACGGAGCCATCGGCGACCGTCTCAATGTGTTTGGACGTTTGCCGCTATGTCTGGCCCCGCGGTACAGGTCCCGCGGCAGGTTTAGCGGAGAGCATCTCGGATCGATGAGATCCGGGCCGAAATCCGCAAAGCCCACTATTTTAGCTTTTTTGGGCGATCAGTTTCCGCAGTTGCGTGACCAGATCGTCCTGCGCGAGCAGTCGCGTGCGGGCATCCAGGGCCGTTTCGAGCCACGGGCCTTGCGTTTGCGGCTCGGGCAGGGCGCCGTCGCCGAAGCCATTCCAGGCGTGGTGAAAAAGCCGCAGCGAGGCCGGGGCGCCGAGCCAGTCCAGCCAGGCGTTCAGCTTGACGTGGTGGGCATCGTCGTCCTGTGGGTAGATCTGCCAGACCAGCGGCGCGCCGGCCCACAGGGCGCGCACCAGCGAGTCTTCACCGCGCACGAAGTTCAGGTCGCAGGCCCACAGCAGGTGGTCGAAATCGGGCTGCGTGAGGTGGGGAAGGTATGAAATTGATAGCGCACCGCGCCCGTCGGGCAATGGCGTGCCCGCAAAGCATGCCTGGACTGCCTGCGTGGCGCGACCCGCCGTCACCAGCAGGCGCGTGGGCTCGGGGCCTTCCGCCAGCCGGGCCAGCAGGGCGGCCAGCGCGGGGGGCTCGTAGCAGAAGAGCGACACCAGCCGCTCATGGTTCTGCCACGGGATCTGCTGTGCGGCCAGCCACTGCGTGCGGTCGAAGTGCGCCCGGCGTTCCATCAGGTCGGGCTCCCGCAGCAGTCCTCCCGTGGCGGGGGTGAAGCCTGGATAGAAGAAGCGCTTCGTCAACCCGGCGCCGGGGCCCTTGAACACCGGCGAGGGCAGTCCGTGCAGCCGCTCCACATACGGCTCGGCCGACAGGTATTCGAGGTTGATCCAGGCAAGGCCCGGCCCTTCGGCGAAGCGGGCGATCAGTTTCGGCGCCGGCTCGCAACCGAAGGCTTCGATCAGCACATCGGGCGCCGGCCCCGCCACGGCCGTCTGAAGTGCGGCCGGATCGAGCCAGTCGATCACCTCCACGCCGTCACGGCCGGTGCGAGCCTCGGGCGCCATCCAGCGCAGCGCCGATGCGTCGTCGACCCACAGCCGCGCGCGTTCGCCAAGCGCAGCCAGTTGGCAGGCCAGCCTCCAGCAGACGCCGAGGTCGCCGTGGTTGTCGATGACCTTGCAGAAGATGTCCCATTGCCTGGATTGCATGGCCGCGAGTGTGCCCGTGTTCTCCAGCGGTGCTTGCTATGCTGACGGCACAACCACCACCGGAGAGAGAACCCATGAGGATGCAGACCCGTCGCCGCTCGCCCCTGTCCTTTCGTTCCGCGAGAACCGTACTCGCCCTGTCGCTGGCCTTGTGCGGCATGGCCGGTGCGTCGGCCCAGACTTCGGCTCCTGCGCTCACGCCGCAGCAGCAACGCTTTCACGACATCTACAAAGAGCTGATCGAGATCAACACCACCCACTCGGTGGGCGACAACACCGTGGCGGCGCGCGCCATGGAAAAGCGCCTGGTCGAAGCTGGCTTCGCGCCCGGCGAGATCCAGATCTTCGAACCCTTCCCGAAGAAGGGCAACCTGGTGCTGCGCTTCAAGGGCGACGGCAGCAAGAAGCCGCTGCTGTTGCTGGCCCACATCGACGTGGTCGAGGCCCGGCGCGAAGACTGGAAGACCGATCCCTTCAAGCTGCAGGAAACCGGCGGCTACTTCACCGCCCGCGGCGCCATCGACGACAAGGCGATGGCCGCGGCGCTGGTCTCGGTGGTGGGGCAACTGAAGCAGGAGGGCTTCAAGCCCAAGCGCGACCTCATCCTCGCGCTCACCGCCGACGAAGAGCGCGGCGATGCGCTCAGCAACGGCGCCTTCTGGCTCATCAACAACAAGCCCGAGCTGCTGCAGGCGGAGTTCGGCATCAACGAGGGCGGCGGCGGCGAGCTGCGCGGTGGCAAGCCGAACCTGCACCGCATGCAGGTCGCCGAGAAGATGTACACCACCTACATGCTGGAGGCGCGCGACGTGGGCGGCCACAGCTCGGTGCCGACGAAGAACAACCCGATCTATGCGCTCGCGGCGAGCCTGGAGCGGCTGGGCAACTACAGCTTCCCGGTCAAGCTCGCGGATGTCACCAAGACCTACTTCGCGCGCAGCGCGCCATTCGCCACCGGCCAGCTGGCCGACGACATGCGCGCGGTTGGCAACGGCAATCCCGATCCCGCGGTCATCGAGCGCATGTCGGCCAACCCGGCCTACAGCGCACAGTTCCGCACCACCTGCGTCGCGACGATGGTGCAGGCCGGCCACGCCGAGAACGCGCTGCCGCAATCGGCCAAGGCCACGGTCAACTGCCGCATCCTGCCGCACGACGACCCCGAGGAAGTGGAACGCCTGCTGACCCAGGCCGTCGGCAACGACAAGATCGTGGTACGCAACCTGGGCAAGCCGCTGCGCAGCCCGGCGTCGCCGCTGAACGGCGACCTCGTGAAGACGGTGGAGTCGATCACGCAGCAGATGTGGCCAGGCGTGCCCGTGGTGCCCGCCATGAGCACCGGCGCCACCGACAGCCGCTTCATGCGCAACGCGGGCATCCCGATGTACGGCGTGACCGGCATGTTCCTGGAGCCGGCCGATGCGCGGGCGCACGGGCTCGACGAGCGCATCGAGATCCAGCGGCTGTACGACGGCCGCGAGTTCCTCTACCGGCTGGTGTCGGAGTTGGCCAAGTAAGCGCGCGCCGATGAGCGACGCTTACGAACACCATTTCGTCCAGGCCAACGGCATCCGCTTCCACGTGGTGCAGGCCGGCCCTGTCGACGGGCCGGTGGCCTTGCTGCTGCACGGCTTTCCGGAGTTCTGGCGCGGCTGGGCGAGCCAGATCGACGCGCTGGCGGCTGCCGGCTATCGCGTGTGGGTGCCCGACCAGCGCGGCTACGGCGAGAGCGACAAGCCCGAGGGCGTTGATGCCTACGGCCTCGAAACGCTGGCGGACGATGTCTGCGCACTGATCCGCAGCACGGGCCGGGAGGCGGTGACGCTGCTCGGCCACGACTGGGGAGGCGCCGTGAGCTGGCGCGTGGCGGCGCGCAACCCGGCGCTGGTGGAGCGGCTGGTCATCGTGAACTCGCCGCATCTGGCGGTGATGCTCCAGCACATGTCGCGCGGACGGCAGCGGTTGCGCAGCTGGTACATGCATTTCTTCCGCATTCCGCGCCTGCCCGAACGCCTGCTGAGCCGCCACGGCTTTCGCGGGCTGGTCCGGGTGCTGACGCAGGGCAGCCGGGCCGGTGCGTTTACCGATGCGGAGCTTGCGCTGTACCGCGAGGCCTGGGGCCGGCCGGGCGCGCTGACCGGCATGCTGAACTGGTATCGCGCGCTGATGCGCAACCGGTCGAGCATCCGCGCCGATGCGCGCATCCCGGTGCCCACGCTGCTGCTCTGGGGCGTGCAAGACCAGGCGCTCGGCATCGAGATGGCCCAGCCCAGCATCGACCTGTGCGATCAGGGCGAGCTGCAGCGCATCGAGGGCGCGGGGCACTGGGTGCTGCACGAGGAGGGCGTCGACGTGAGCCGGCGCATCCTCGCGTTCATCGGCCCCGCGGCCGCTCCTGCTTCTGCCCTCAGGGCGTGAAGGTATCGCCCAGCACGATGCCTTCGCGCCGCGGGTCGGCGCCGCCGGTCAGCGTCGGCTTGCCACCCACGTTGGCACGGATGATGGTGCTGGTGCCGCTCGACTGCGCGCCGAAGTTCACCGTGTGACCCAGGGCGCGCAGCCCCGCGATCAGCGTGTCGTTGTTGCCGTTGTTGGTGATGTCCACGTTGGGATGCTCGCCGCCCACGTTGGTGGCGCTGTTCGGGTTGGCGGCGCTGATAGCGGTGTTGTTGGCGCCGAAGTCGACCAGCGACGTGGCTTGTTGCGCATCCAGACCCCAGTCGAGCGCACCGACCAGCGTCTTCACCACGTATTGGATGATGGTGCCGCCGCCGGGCGAGCCGGTGCCCATCACGAAGTCGCCCATGCTGCCGTCGGTGTTCTTTCTGAACACCAGCGTCGGCGCCATCGTGCTGCGTGGGCGCTTGCCCGGGGCGACGCGGTTGGCCACCTTGATGCTCGGATCGACTGTGTCGTTCGGGTTGGCCGAGAAGTCGGTGAGCTGGTTGTTCAGCATGAAGCCCTGCGTCATGTGGAACGAGCCCAGCGTGCTTTCCACCGTGGTGGTCATCGAGACCACGTTGCCCTGCTTGTCGACGATGGTGAAGTGCGTGGTGCCGTGCTCCTCGGTCTTGTCGATGCCCAGCGGCACTGCGCCCAGATTGCCGGCCTGGGCGATGCCCATGCTCTTCGTCAGGCTGATGAGGCTGGCGCGGCTTTGCAGGTAGGGCTTGTTGATCATCGTGTCGACCGAGCCGCCCGGCAGTGGCACGAAGTCGGTGTCAGCCACGTACTTGTCACGGTCGGCATAGGCCAGGCGCTCGGCCTCGCTCACCAGGTGCACGCCCATCACGGTCGGCTTGCCGCCTTCGATGTCGATGGCGGTCGGCTTGTACAGGCTCAGGTTGAAGGTCTCGAGAATGCCCAGGCTCGCCACCACCGCGATGCCGCCTGAGGACGGCGGCGACATGCTGCACACGTAGTAGTCGCGGTAGGTGCCGCAGACCGGGTCGCGCCGCTTGGCCCTGTAGTTGGCCAGGTCGGCCGTCGTGGTCATGCCGGGCGTGATGGCCGAGCCGTCGTTCGCGGCGGTCGTGATGCTGATCTTGTCGACGATGCCCTTGGCGACGTCGCCCGTATAGAAGGCGTTGGCGCCCTGCGTGGCGATGGTGGTCAGCGTCTTGGCGTAGGCCGGGTTCTGCAGCCGCGTGCCCAGCGCCTTCGGCGTGCCGTCGGCGTTGAAGAAGTAGGCCGTGGCTTCGGCGTCGCGCTTTAGGCTCGTGGCCGATGACGAGATGGCGGCGGCCATGCGTCCGCCGATCAGGAAGCCGTCGGAGGCCAGCGTGATGCCGTAGCCGAAGAGGTCTTTCCACGGCAGCTTGCCGTGGTCCTGGTAGGCGAGGTCGAGCATGCGCACCGCGCCGGGCGTGCCGATGGAGCGGCCGCTGGCGCGCGCGCCGCCGGGCACGGGCGGCGTGGTGTCGGCACCGGTCGGATCGATGTAGCGCAGGTAGTTCTCGTTGGCGGCGGCCGGCGCGGTTTCGCGGCCGTCGTAGGCCTGCACCTTCTTGGTTGCGGCGTCGTAATAGAGCATGAAGGCGCCGCCGCCCAAGCCGCTCGATTGCGGCTCGACCAGGCCCAGCACGGCCTGCACGGCCACCGCCGCATCGACGGCGCTGCCGCCGGCCTTCAGCACGTCGCAGCCGGCGCGGGTGGCGAGCGGATGGTTCGCGACCACCATGTAGGTCTTGGCATACACCAGCTTGTGGCCCGGTGCATAGCCCGACGCCGCCTCGGGTGCCGCTGGGTCGCCGGCGTCGCCCGAGCCGACCACCACGGATGAATTGCCGGTCGAGGTGAGGCAGCCGTTGTCGGGCGGGGGTGGCTGGTTGGCCGCGTTGATCGCGGCGATGGTGGCAAGAATCGTTGCCGTGTCTTGGGCGTCGTTGCGGGAGGCTCCGCCGCAGCCTGCCAGGCTCAGCGAGAGCGCGATGGGCGAGAGCGCCCACCAGACGCGTCTGTTGTTTTTGTTCATGCAGATTTCCCGAGTAGGTATGTTGAAAAAACCACGGGCGCTCCTCGCGCCCGTGGCCATCTTCAGCACATTCCATTCCAGCCACGTCGGGGTTTGCGCGCACGCGGGCGCCGCACCGCGTGCCGCGCGCCACAATAGCCGCCATGTCAGACGTGCATTCAGATCAATTGCTCAGCGAAGTCGCGGCCTTGCCGCAGCTGCCCGGCGTCTACCGCTATTTCGACGCGGCGGGTGCGGTGCTCTACGTGGGCAAGGCGCGCAACCTCAAGAAGCGGGTTGCCAACTACTTTCAGAAGAGCCACGGCGGCACCCGCATCGGCCACATGATCTCGAAGATCGTGCGCATGGAAACCACGGTGGTGCGCTCCGAGGCCGAGGCGCTGCTGCTTGAGAACAACCTGATCAAGACGCTCAAGCCGCGCTACAACATTCTGTTTCGCGACGACAAGAGCTATCCCTATCTCAAGATCGCGTCGCACCAGTTTCCCCGGCTGGCCTACTACCGAGGCGCGGTCGACAAGAAGCACCGCTACTTCGGGCCGTACCCGACTGCCTGGGCGGTGAAGGAATCGATCCAGCTGCTGCAGAAGGTGTTCCGCCTGCGCACCTGCGAAGACACCGTGTATGCCAACCGCACGCGGCCTTGCCTGCTGTACCAGATCAAGCGCTGCAGCGGGCCGTGCGTCGGCTACATCGCGCCCGAGGCCTATGCGCAGGACGTGGCCAGCGCCGAAGCCTTCCTGATGGGCGACACGCAACTCGTGCTCTCGAAGCTCGAGCAGCGCATGACGGCGCATGCCGAGAAGCTCGAGTTCGAACAGGCGGCCGAGCTGCGCAATCAGATGTCGGCCATCTCGCGCGTGCTGCACCAGCAGTCGATCGAGATCGCGTCCGACAAGGACGTGGACATCCTGGCCGTGAAGGTGCAGGGCGGCAAGGCCTGCGTGAACCTCGCGATGGTGCGCGGCGGCCGGCACCTGGGCGATCGGCCGTACTTCCCCGTGCACGTGGAAGACGCGGCGCAGATCCATCACGGCGAACTTGACGACGACGAAGACGATGCACCGCCCGTTGCCGCCGACCCGATCGAGGTGCAGGTGCTCGAAGCCTTCATCGCCCAGCACTACATCGACGTGCCCGTGCCGGCCACGCTGGTGCTGAGCGAGCAGGTGAGCCGCGAGCTGATCGAGGCGATTTCGCAGCAGGCCGGTGCGCGCGTGACGGCGGTGTTCCAGCCGCACGAGCAGCGCCGGCACTGGCTCGAAATGGCCGAGACCAACGCCAAGCTGCAACTGGCCCGGCTGCTGGCCGAAGAGGGTTCGCAGCAGGCACGCACGCGCGCGCTGGTCGATGCGCTGGAGCTGGCATCGGACGACCTCGAAAACTTCCGCGTCGAATGCTTCGACATCTCGCACACCGCGGGCGAGGCAACGCAGGCTTCGTGCGTGGTGTTCGAGCACCACACCATGCAGAACCGCGAGTACCGCCGCTACAACATCGAAGGCATCACGCCCGGCGACGACTATGCGGCCATGCGCCAGGTGCTGCATCGTCGCTACGGCAAGCTGGCAGAGGCCATGGCGGCCGAGACCGATGCGCTGCCCCCGGGTGACGCCGAAAGCGACAACAGCGACGCACCGCCGAAGCCCCGGACCGCACGCATGCCCGACCTGGTGCTGGTGGACGGCGGCAAGGGGCAGGTGTCGATGGCGCGCGAAGTGTTCAGCGAACTGGGCCTGCCGCTGTCGCTGATCGTCGGGGTCGAGAAGGGCGAGGGTCGCAAGGTCGGGCTCGAAGAACTCGTGTTCGCCGATGGCCGCGAGAAGGTCTACCTGGGCAAGGACTCGGCCGCGCTGATGCTGGTGGCCCAGATCCGCGACGAGGCGCACCGCTTCGCCATCACCGGCATGCGGGCCAAGCGCGCCAAGGTGCGGGTGGGTGGCAGCCAGCTCGAAGACATTCCGGGCATCGGGCCGAAGCGGCGTGCGCGGCTGTTGCAGCGCTTCGGCGGCATCCGGGGCGTGGCGGCGGCGAGCGTGGAAGACATCGCGTCGGTCGAGGGCATTGCCTCCGACCTGGCAGAGGAAATCTACAAGGCGTTGCATTGAGGGCGTGACCCCTGCAGGGGGTTACTGCCTCCATGACACAATCAAGCGATGTTCTGGACACTACCGACCATCATGACCTGGACGCGCATCGTCGCGATCCCTTTGATCGTCGGTGTGTTCTATCTGCCGATGGCCGAGCCGATGCGCAACCTGATCGCCACGGTCATGTTCATCGTCTTCGCGGCAACCGACTGGCTCGACGGCTTCCTGGCCCGCCGGCTCAATCAGACCTCGGCCTTCGGGGCCTTTCTCGATCCGGTGGCCGACAAGTTCCTGGTGTGCGCCTCGTTGCTGGTGCTGGTGCACCTGAACCGGGCCGACGTGTTCGTGGCGCTGATCATCATCGGCCGCGAGATCGCCATCTCGGCGCTGCGCGAATGGATGGCGCAGATCGGAGCCAGCAAGAGCGTGGCGGTCCACATGATCGGCAAGGTCAAGACGACCGTGCAGATGATCGCCATTCCGTTCCTGCTCTATGACGGGCGTCTGTTCAAGGTGATCGACACCGGCGTCTGGGGCCAGTGGCTGATCTGGATCTCGGCCGTGCTCACCATCTGGTCGATGGTGTACTACCTGCAGAAGGCCATTCCGGAAATCCGGGCGCGTACCAAATGACCTCGGCGGCCACGGCCCCCGGCGGGGGCTGGCTGCGGGCGATGCCGGCGGTCTTCGTGCTGATCTGGAGCACGGGCTTCATCGTCGCGCGCTACGGCATGCCGTATGCGCCACCCCTCAAGTTTCTGGCCGTGCGATATGCGTTGTCGCTGGCGTGCTTCGGCGTGTGGGTTGCGCTGGCGCGGGTCGAGTGGCCGAAGCAGCGTGCGCAGTGGGGGCACCTGGCGGTCACGGGCATCCTGATGCAGGCGGGCTACCTGGGCGGCGTCTGGGCCGCGGTGCATGCCGGCATGGGCGCGGGGCTCGTGGCATTGCTGGTCGGCATACAGCCGGTGCTGACGGCGGTGTGGATGTCGTTCAACGGCGGGCGCATCACGGGCCGGCAGTGGGCCGGGCTGGTGCTGGGCTTTGCGGGGCTGGTGCTTGTGGTGTCGCGCAAATTCGGGCAGGGCGCCGAGGTCAATGCGTTGACGATGACGCTGGTGGTGATGGCGCTGCTGTGTATCACGGCGGGCACGCTCTATCAGAAACGCTTCGTCGCGCCCTGCGATGTGCGCAGTGCCAGCGCCGTGCAGATGGCGGCGGCGTTGCTGGTCACGCTGCCGTTCGCTGCGCTGGAGTCCCAGGGCATCGAATGGAACGCGTACTCGGGCGGCGCGATGGCGTGGTCGGTGTTGGCGCTGTCGCTGGGCGGCAGTTCGCTGCTCTATATGCTGATCCAGCGCGGCACGGCGACGGCCGTTACGAGCCTGCTGTACCTGGTGCCGCCCTGCACGGCCGTGATGGCGTGGCTGCTGTTCGCCGAGCCGATCACGCTGGTGACGGTGCTGGGCATTGCGCTCACCGCCGTGGGCGTGAGTCTCGTGGTGCGCAGCGGCCGCTGAGCGGTCCGCGCTTTTCTTGCTTCAACGCGCGCCGGCCTTGCTCGGCTTCCAGGGCTCGCCGCGGAACTGTTCCACGAGGTGATCGACCAGTAGGCGCACGCGGCGCGGCGTCTTTGGCCGCCAGGGCGCGATCCAGTGGATGTCGGCTTCCGCCATCGCGTATTGCGGCAGCACGCGCACGAGTTCGCCGCTCGCCAGTTGCGGCGCGATGTCCCACAGGCTGCGCAGCATGACGCCGTGCCCGGCCACGCACCAGTCGCGCACCATCTCGCCCGAATTGCTGGCCAGCGGCCCTTGAACACGCACGCGCGCCGTGCTGCCGTCGCGCGCATGGCGCAGGGTCCAGAGCGCGTACTGGCGCTGGCTGGCATCGCCGTTCTCGCGCGCGACCAGGCAATCGTGAGAAGCCAATGCCTCGACGGTGGCCGGCGTGCCGCGGCGCTTCAGGTAGCCGGGCGAAGCAGCCAGCACGCGCTGATTGCGCGCGATGCGCCGTGAGACCCAGTCGGCCGCATGGCGCTGCTGTACGGCCCAGAGCCAGACCGCGCCGTCGTAGCCTTCGGCGCCGAGGTCGGGCAGCTGTTCGGTCAACATCAGCTCGATCTGCAGCGCAGGGTGCCGCGCCTGGAAGGCGGCCACTGCCGGTCCGAGCCAGCGCCGGCCGAAGCCGAATGTCGCTGCAAGGCGGACCGTGCCGGTCAACTCGTTCTGGCGTTCGCCGAGCTCGCTTTCGAGCGCGGCAAAGCCGTCGAGCAGCGTCCGTGCATGCAGGCAGACCGCTTCGCCTTCGGCTGTGACGCTGAGCCGCCGGGTGGTGCGGTCGAACAGGCGTTGGCCCAGGCGGGCCTCCAATGCACCCAGCCGCTTGGTGATCACGGAGGGCACGACATCGAGTGTGGCGGCCGCGCCCGCCAGGCTGCCCTGGTCGCGAATGGCCAGCATCAGCGCTAGATCGCTGCGGTCCATCGAGGGAGGATTCATGCCAAATGGGAAAGTATGAATTGGCTGATTGTTGCTTGATGATCGCCGGGGCGCAACGCACAATCGTTCCTGTGACGGCCTCTTTTCTTTCCCTTCCCACTTTCGACATCGAGCGCAACGGCGTGCGCATCCACGGCCGCATCGGCGGACGCGGGGCTCCCTTGCTGCTGCTGCATGGTCATCCGCAGACGCATGCGATCTGGCATCGCGTGGCGCCGGCATTGATGGAGCGATTCACGGTGGTCGCGGTCGACCTGCGCGGCTACGGCGATTCGGGTCGGCCGGCCGCCGATGCCGAGCACATGGTCTACAGCAAGCGGGAGATGGCGCTCGATGCACTCGCCGCCATGCGGCGTCACGGCTTCGAGCGTTTCGGCGTGCTGGCGCACGACCGTGGGGCGCGTGTGGCTCACAGGCTCGCAATGGACCACCCCGCGGCAGTCGAGCGCATGCTGCTGCTCGACATTGCGCCCACGCTCGCGATGTACGAGCAAACCTCAGAGGCATTTGCCAAGGCCTACTGGCACTGGTTCTTCCTGATCCAGCCGCCGCCGCTGCCCGAGGCGCTGATCGCGTCCGACCCCGTGCGCTACGTGCGCAGCGTGATGGGCGGGCGGCATGCCGGCCTCGCGCCCTTTGCGCCCGAGGTGCTGGCCGAATACGAACGCTGCGCCGCCATCGCGGGCACCGCCGAATCCATCTGCGAGGACTATCGCGCCTCTGCCACCATCGACCTCGTGCACGACCGCGAAGACATCGCAGCCGGCCGGCAACTGGCACAGCCGCTGCGCGTGCTGTGGGGCGAGCATGGTGCGGTGGGCAAGGCCTTCGATGTGCTCGCGCTGTGGCGCGAACGTGCCGCCGATGTGTCGGGCCGCGCCTTGCCGTGTGGCCACTACGTTCCCGAAGAGGCCCCGGACGAATTGCTCGCCGAGGCCCAAGCCTTCTTCTCTCTACCTCTACAACACGCACACGCAGGAGCCAACCCATGAGTACTCACAGAATCGCAGTCATCGCCGGCGACGGCATCGGCAAGGAAACCATGCCCGAGGGCGTGCGCGTGCTCGATGCCGTGGCGCGCAAATTCGGCATCGACCTGAAGTTCGACCACTTCGATTTCTCGAGCTGGGACTACTACGAGAAGCACGGCCAGATGCTGCCCGACAACTGGAAAGACCAGATCGGTGGGCACGACGCCATCTTCTTCGGCGCGGTCGGCTGGCCCGAGAAAATCGCCGACCACGTGTCACTGTGGGGCTCACTGCTGATGTTCCGCCGCGAGTTCGACCAGTACATCAATCTGCGCCCCGCGCGCCTGATGCCCGGCATCATCGCGCCCGTGGTGCGGCGAGACGGCACGCCGCGCGAGCCCGGCGAGATCGACATGTACATCGTGCGCGAGAACACCGAGGGCGAGTACTCCAGCATCGGCGGGCGCATGTACCAGGGCACGCCGCGCGAGATCGTGGTGCAGGAAACCGTGATGTCGCGCGTGGGCGTCGACAGGGTACTGAAGTTCGCGTTCGAGCTCGCGCAATCGCGGCCGAAGAAGCATCTGACCAGTGCCACCAAGTCGAACGGCATCTCGATCACCATGCCGTACTGGGATGAGCGCGTGGCCGAGATGGGCAAGAACTACCCGGGCATCACGCTCGACAAGTTCCACATCGACATCCTCACGGCGCACTTCGTGCAGCGGCCCGACTTCTTCGACGTGGTGGTGGCGAGCAACCTGTTCGGCGACATCCTGTCGGACCTGGGCCCGGCCTGCACCGGCACCATCGGCATTGCGCCGAGCGCCAATCTCAACCCCGAGCGCACCACGCCCTCGCTGTTCGAACCGGTGCATGGCTCGGCGCCCGACATCGCCGGCAAGGGCATCGCGAACCCCATCGGGCAGATCTGGTGCGGCGCGATGATGCTGGAGTTTCTGGGCCACAAGCAGGCGCACGACGCCATTCTTTCGACCATCGAGAAGGTGCTCGCGCCCCAAAGCGGAGCACCGCGCACCCCGGACATCGGCGGTAAGGCGAGCACCAGCGACCTCGGCAAGGCGATCGCCGAGGCGCTTTGAAAAAGGAGTTCACGAAAGGCCCCTAAAATCGCGCGCTCCGCTGATCGGCATGGCTCTGTGTCTTATTGACACCCTGCAGACCAGTGGTTGTAATCCTCGCTGGCAGTGCGCTGCCGAGGCGTCAGGCCTGCCAGGCTCTTGAGTCGCACCGTTTGCGGCCAGGTCGCAGCTGACGGAAGCCGACCAACTTTTTTTCTACAAGGGGCCCTTGTGAACAAGACCGAACTGATTGAGCACATCGCAAAGAACGCCGATATTTCCAAAGCCGCAGCGACCCGTGCGCTCGAATCCACCATCGGCGCCATTCGTACCACGCTCAAAAAGGGCGGCTCCGTTTCGCTCGTCGGTTTCGGCACTTTCGCAGTAGGCAAACGCGCGGCTCGCACCGGCCGAAATCCCCGCACCGGCGACGCGATTAAAATCAAGGCAGCCAAGATCCCGAAGTTCCGTCCGGGCAAGGCGCTGAAAGACGCGCTGAACTAAGACGTTAGACTCGGAAAGTATTCCCGGTGGGGTGCTTAGCTCAGTTGGTAGAGCGGCGCCCTTACAAGGCGTAGGTCGGGGGTTCGAGCCCCTCAGCACCCACCACCACCCGATGCAAAGGCGAACCACAAGTTCGCCTTTTTTATTGCCGTCCGACAGCCGTCGAAAAAGAGTGTTCAAGCATGTTTGATACCTTCCGCAAGTACAACAAAGTCGTCATGATTTTCTTGTTCTTGCTGATCATCCCGTCGTTCGTGTTCTTCGGCGTCGAGCGCTATCAGGGGTTCGGCCGCGACGAGAAGGTCGCGCGCATCGAAGGGCACGACATCACGAAGCCCGAATGGGATCAGCAGCATCGCGTCGAGACGGACCGCATTCGCCAGCAGTCACCCAACGTCGACCCGACGCTCCTCGACTCCGATGCCCTGCGCTACGCCACGCTGGAGCGCATGGTGCGCGACCGCGTGCTGGCTACCGCGGCTTCCAAGGCCAACATGACGGTGTCTGAAGACCGCTTGTCGCGCATGTTCGCGCAGGACACGGGTCTGGCTGCGTTCCGCACGCCCGACGGCAAGTTCGACCGCGAGGCTTTCCAGCGCGTGACCGGTCGTACGCCCGAGCAGTACGAAGCGTCGGTGCGTTCCGACATGGCAACGCAGCAGGTGCTGCTGGGCGTTTCGGGCACGGCCTTCACGCCGCCGGCACTGGCCGCCACCACTATCAATGCCTTCTACGACAGCCGCGAAATCCAGGTGGCTCGCTTCAGCCCCGAGAGCTTCGCATCGAAGGTGACGGTGAGCGATGCCGACATCGACACCTACTACAAGGACCACACGGCACAGTTCCAGGCACCCGAGCAAGCCAGCATCGAATACCTCGTGCTCGACCTCGAGGCGGCCAAGAAGAACGTCGTCGTGAACGAGGCCGACCTCAAGACCTATTACGAGCAGAACGGCTCGCGTTTCGGCACCAAGGAAGAGCGCCGCGCGAGCCACATCCTGATCACCGCGCCGGCCAGCATGTCTGCCGCCGACCGCGAAAAAGCCAAGGCCAAGGCCGAGCAACTGCTGGCCGACGTGAAGAAGGCGCCCAACACCTTCGCCGAAGTCGCACGCAAGAACTCGCAGGACCCGGGTTCGGCGGAGAAGGGCGGCGACCTCGACTTCGTGACGAAGGGTGCCATGGTCAAGCCTTTCGAGGACGCGATGTTCGCGCTCAAGAAGGGCGAGATCAGCAGCGTCGTCGAAACCGAATTCGGCTATCACATCATTCACCTGACCGACATCAAGCCGGCCGTGATTCCGCCCTTCGAGCAAGTGCGCGCGACCATCGAGAACGACATGCGCTCGCAGCAGGCGACACAGGAATTCGCGAAGGCCGCCGAGGCATTCACCGATGCGGTCTACCAGTCGCCCGAGAGCCTGAAGCCGGCCGCCGACAAGCTGAAGCTCACGATCAAGACAGCCGACAACGTCGCGCGCCTGCCTGCACTGGGCGCCACCGGCCCGCTGGCCAGCCGTAACTTCCTGAGCGCGCTGTTTGCGGCCGATTCGCTCGACCGCAAGCAGAACACCGAAGCGATCGAAGTCGGCCCCAGCCAGCTTGCTTCGGGCCGTGTGACGAAGTACACGCCGGCGCACCCGGTGCCGCTGGCCGACGTGAAGGACAAGATCCGTGCGCAGCTCGTTGCTGAGCGCGCCGCGGTGCTGGCCAAGACCGAGGGCGAGGCCAAGCTCGCCGCGTGGACCGCCAAGGCGGACGGTGCGACCTTCGGCGCGCCCATGACGGTGTCGCGCCGCGAAGCGCAATCGCAGCCGCTGCCGGTCATCGACGCCGCGCTGCGTGCGGATGGCTCCAAGCTGCCCGCGATCGTGGGCGTGGACCTCGGCGCGCAGGGCTATTCCGTGGTCCGCGTGACCAAAATTGTTCCCCGCACGCCGCCGCCGCCCGAGCTCGCAAAACAGGAGCAGGCGCAGGTCGGCCAGTCTGTGGCCGCGGCTGAAGATGCCGCCTACTACAACATGCTGAAGGACCGCTTCAAGGCTGAGATCCTGGTGCCGAAGCCGGCAGAGACGCTGCCGCCTGCCGCAGGCCGCTAATTCGCACAGAACGCGCTGCCAGACAGAGCCCGAGCCAATCAAAGGCTCGGGCTTTTTTCATGGCCGCGCGAACCGGTCGCACGAGGGACAAGCGGCGTCTTCGCTTCTTGCCAGAATCTCGTGCATGGGAACCCTCTACCTCGTGCGCCACGGACAGGCCAGCTTTGGCGCTGCCGATTATGACAATCTGAGCGAACTCGGACACCGGCAAGCTGTTCGCCTCGGTGAGTACTGGCGCGAGCGCGGCATGAAGTTCGATGCCGTCATCACAGGCACGTTGAAGCGCCACCGCCAGACCTGGGAGGGCATCGCCAAGGGCCTTGGTCTCGAGCGCGACGACGTGTTGCCGTGGCCTGGCCTCAACGAGTACGACAGCGAGGCGGTCATCGCCACCATCCACCAAGGCAAGCTGGAGAAGCCCGATTCGCCCGAGATGTACCGCCGTCACTTCCGCCTGCTGCGCGAAGGATTGAGTGCGTGGATGCAGGGCAAGACGGCGCCAGTCGGCATGCCAAGCTATGTCGACTTTCTGGCTGGAGTGACGACGGCGCTCGACCACGTGCGTGACAAGCACCATGGCGCGAAGGTGCTGGTGGTGTCGAGCGGTGGGCCAATCAGCACTGCGGTGGGCCATGTGCTCGGTACGAGCGCCGAGACGACGATCGAGCTCAACCTGCGCATCCGCAATACGTCGGTGACGGAGTTCGCCTTCACGCCCAAGCGGCACATGCTCATGACCTACAACACGCTGCCGCACCTGGATGGTCCGGCGTATGAAGACTGGATCACCTACTCCTGAAGGCTTGCCGCATCAGGCCTGCCAAACGCCGTAGCCGGCCTTGCGCAGCGCGATGCCGAGGTCGACTTCCATCAGGCGCGCGTCCTCGTAGGTCATCGGGTTGTAGCGTTCATAGAGCGCGGGCAGCAAGCGCAAGCCGAACTCCTGCACGAAGGTGTTGGCTTGGATGCCGGCCTTGTGCTTGTCGAAACGGATGTCGGGGTCCAGGCCGGTCATGCCGACGTAGACGAAGGGCTTGCCGAGTTGGTAGTCGGGGTTGGCGCGCCTGAAGCGGCCGTTGTTCCATACGCGGTCGTCGAGTTCGACCACATAGACATGATGCTTGGCGCGTGGTTTGCGGGGCATCACATTGGCCGTGCGCATGAAGCGGCACGGCCCCTTCGCATCAGCTCTTGCGCTTGATCAGGCTGTAGATGATGAGCAGCACGATCGCGCCCAGCACGGAGGCGATGAAGCCAGCGCCCTGGCCGGCGGTGTACCAGCCCAGCGACTGGCCGAGGTACGTGACGATCAGCGAGCCTGCAACGCCGATGATGGTGGTGACGATGAAGCCCGCGGAGTCGTCGCCCGGCTTGACGGCCCGTGCCACAAGACCCACGACGAACCCGATCAGAATAGTCCAGACGATGCTCATGAAGAAATTCCTTTGGTGGTGAAGTGGTGGAGGTGGCCGGAAGCCATGCCCGTCTGCGCGGGCCGCAATCATGATAGCGGAGCGATATGCGTGTCGGTGCTGGCGATGCACATCGAACAGGCGCGCGAGAATTTGTGCCGGACTTCGTGACGTGGAGGCTGCGCGGCGTCCTACAGGTCGGCCGCCAGCGCCGCGATACACCGTTCGCATGCTGGAAAAACTACCCGAAGTCATTGGTCAGGCGCTGCAGGGTGTGCGCGCCGGCTTGGACAACATCGTCTTCAACACTCTCGGCATGCGGGAAGGGATGGCTTCCATTGCGCTCACCAGTGTGGCCTTTGCGGACCATGCGCCGCTGCCGAGGCGCTATACCGCTGATGGCGAAGGCGTATCGCCGCCGCTTCAGTGGACTGGCTTGCCGGCTGGCGCGGCGTCGTTGCTGCTGATCGTGGAGGACGCCGATTCGCCCACGCCGAATCCGCTGGTGCACGCCATCGTGGTGAATCTGGCGGTGGATAGCGGGGCGCTGGCCCAGGCTGCCATTCCCAGTCAGGGCAATGAGGGCGCGGGATTGCACGTCGGGCGCAATTCGACGCTGCAGGCAGCTTGGCTGCCGCCCGATCCGCCTCCTGGGCACGGGGTCCATCGGTACGCGTTCCAGTTGTTTGCGCTTGCAAGCGTTCCGGAGCTTTCAGAAACTCCCGGCCGTGACGAAATCGTCGATGCCTTGCGCGAACACGCTATTGCCAGCGGACTGTTGATCGGCACCCACGAGCGATCCGATGGCTCGATCAAGATCCGCGAAGGCGTGACCCCGGGCGGGCCAATGGCGGCTGGGTGAAAATGTGGCTTTCAAGCCTCGCCATTGATTGCTGCCGTCAAAACCGCGATTTTTAACGCTACAATCGTAGGCTCTGCGGTGGCTGTAGCTCAGCTGGTAGAGTCCCAGATTGTGATTCTGGTCGTCGTGGGTTCGAGTCCCATCAGCCACCCCAAAAATATCTCATATCTCCTTTGTGCTATTGCGCAATAGCGTTCAAAGGATCACAGCGCCGGGCTTGCCCCGGCGTTGGCATTTCTGGCCGCCGCAACTTCTTCTTCTGCCTGCGCGCCGCGGACTCTTTTCCCCATCTCACTCGCATATAACGCGTCCAAAGTGGTGCGCTTTACGTTGCGAGTTGTTGCATTAATGCAATGCGCCGCCAATTTTTTCGCTCGGTAAGGTACTTGTGGCAAATGTAAACTGAATTAAAATCCACCCGTTTTCAATTTCAGGAGTCCAACAATGGCTTCGACCCTCGCCGATATCAATTCCCAGATCAAGAAGCATGATGAGCAGATTGCGCAATTGCGCAAGCAGGCCGAAGACCTGCGCAACCAGGAGCGCGCAGGCGTGGTTGAAGAGTTGCGCAAGAAGATCGCCGAATACGGTTTGACGGCTTCCGATCTGAAACTTACCGGCCGTGTGGGCGCGGCCAAGCGCAGCGCAGGCGCCGCACCGGCCAAGGCTGCCGCCAAATACCGCGGCCCGACGGGCGAAACCTGGTCGGGTGGCCGTGGTCGCAAGCCGCGTTGGGTGACTGAGGCATTGGCCGCAGGCAAGTCGCTTTCTGATTACGAGATCAAGTAAGTGCCCATGTTTTCGCTGGGCAGGTGCCCAATAAAAAAGCCCGCATGCGCGGGCTTTTTTATTGGGCGTTGAAGGATGGCGCGCTCAGTTCACCATCACCAGTTTTCCTTTAACGCCGCGCGAGCCCATGTGGGCGTAAGCGGCCTTCAATTCCGCCATCGGCATCGTGCTGTCGATCACTGGCTTGATCTTCCCCTGGCCGTACCAGTGCGCCAATTCCGCCATCATCTGTGCATTGGCCTTGGGTTCCCGCTTGGCGAAATCGCCCCAGAACACGCCAACCAGCGAAGCGCCTTTCAGCAGCGTCAGATTCAATGGCAGCGACGGAATCGGGCCGGACGCAAAACCGACGACCAAATAACGGCCGCGCCAGCCGATGGAGCGAAAGGCCGGCTCTGCAAAATCACCACCCACCGGGTCGTAAATGACATCCGGTCCTTTGCCGTCGGTGGCGGCCTTGATGGCGTCGCGAAAACCGTTGGGCAGTGCATGCGTCGTGTAGTTGATCGTCGCGTCGGCACCGATGGAACGGCAAAGCTCGCATTTCTCGTCGGTGGAGGCTGCCGCGATCACCTTGGCCCCTGCAGCCTTTGCGATCTGGATGGCCGCCGTGCCCACGCCGCCGGCCGCACCGAGCACCAGCACGGTTTCGCCGGCTTTGAGTTGCGCGCGGTCCATCAGTGCATGCCACGATGTGGCATAGATCATGATGAAAGCCGCCGCATCGACATGGCCGAAACCTTCGGGCAACGGCATGCACAGGGCCGCGGGCGCCAGCGTGTGGGTGCCGAAGCCGCCCGTGCCCGAAAGGCAGGCCACGTTCTGCCCGACCTTGAGGTGCGTGACACCGCCGCCAACCGCCTGGACGACGCCTGCATATTCGGAGCCCGGCACGAAGGGCAGGGGCGGCTTCATCTGGTATTTGTTCTGCACGATCAGCAGATCGGGGAAGTTCAGGCTCGCCGCCTTGATTTCGATCAGCACCTGGCCCGGGCCCGGTGTCGGTGTCGGCAGTTCTTTCCAGGTCAGCGCGTCGACGCCGGTGGGGTTTTCGCAAATCCATGCGTGCATGCTCGGGTCTCCTTCGGGTGGGTAATGTTCGGCCAATGAATGCGGGCGATGATAGGTGGCGCGGTGGGGTGTGCTTGTCCCTGCTGCGACGCACCCGACGCCTACAATCTGAGCGCATCCAGGACACCATGAAGATACTAATTTCCAACGACGATGGCTTTCAGGCGCCGGGCATCGTCGCGCTGCACGACGCGCTCAAGGACATCGCCGAGGTCGAGGTGGTTGCACCCGAGCACAACAACAGCGCCAAGTCGAACGCGCTGACCCTGGCGGCACCGCTGTACGTGCTCGAGGCGCACAACGGCTTTCGCTATGTGACCGGCACTCCGGCCGACTGCGTGCACATCGCGCTCAAGGGCTTGCTCGACTACCGGCCCGACCTGGTGGTTTCCGGCATCAACAACGGCGCCAACATGGGCGACGACACCATCTATTCAGGCACGGTCGGTGCGGCGATGGAGGCTTATCTGTTCGGCATTCCAGCCATTGCCTTCTCGCAGATCGAAAAAGGCTGGGCACATGTAGATGCAGCCGCCCAGGTGGCGCGCCGCCTGGTGCAGCAGATCGAACGCGAACGCATGCTCGAAGGCGGCGCCTTCCTGCTCAACGTGAACGTGCCGAACCTGCCTTTTGACGAGCTGAAGCCCGTCAAGGTCTGCCGGCTCGGCCGTCGCCATGCGGCAGAGAAGGTGATCACGCAGGACAGTCCGCGCGGCGAGACCATGTACTGGATCGCCAGCGCGGGCGGTGCCAAAGACAGCGGTGAAGGCACCGACTTCCATGCCACTGCAGCCGGCCACATCGCGCTGACACCACTGCAGATCGACCTGACCGACCACGCCAACCTCGGCCAATGGCGCGAGACGGTGGCCCGTCTCGGCAACTGACATGGCCACACAGCGGCCCAGTTTCCCCGTTCGCCTGACACCTACTGCTTCTGCCGCCACGCGTGGGCGCATGCCTGCCGTGCCGGCCAAGCCCTTGGTGCACTCCACGCCCTCGATGGCGTCCGATGCCGTGCGCGCGCGCATGGTGCAGAGGCTCGCGGCACAAGGTATTTCCGATCCGCGCGTGCTGCGCGCGATGGGCGCCGTGGAGCGACATCGTTTCGTCGACAGTGCACTGGTCAACCAAGCCTACGAGGACACGAGCCTGCCGATCGGGTTGGGGCAGACCATTTCGAAGCCCAATGTGGTGGCCCGCATGATCGAGCTGCTGATGGGTGCACCCGCACTGGCAGGAAAGCCGCAGGACAAGCTGGGCCGCGTGCTTGAGATCGGCACCGGTTGCGGCTATCAGGCCGCCGTGCTGAATCATGTGGCGACCGAGGTCTACAGCATCGAGCGACTGCGTGGCCTGCACGAGCGAGCGCGAGCTAATCTGCGGCACTTCCGGCTGGCCACGGTGCATCTGATGCTGGGCGACGGGATGATCGGCTATGCCAAGGGCGCGCCCTATGCCGGCATCATTGCTGCGGCAGGTGGCGAGGCGGTGCCCGAGGCCTGGATTACGCAGCTCGCGGTGGGCGGCCGCATCGTGGCGCCGACCCAATCAGCGAGTGGTGGTCAAGCCCTTGTCGTCATCGACAAGACCTCGCGGGGACTGGAGCGGCTCATTCTTGAGGCGGTTCACTTTGTCCCCCTAAAATCAGGTATCGCTTGAAGGAATAACAAATGCAGGGTTTTGGCAATCGGAGTTGGTTCGCTGGCGTCACGTTGGCCTTTGTGCTCGTGATCGCGGGCTGTTCCACACCGCGTGGGCCGGCACCGGTCGAAGACCGCGGCACCATGACGCGCGCGCCAGGCGCAGCAGTGCCCGGCGGCCCGCCCATCACCACAGATGCCAACGGCAAGCCACTCGCCGGTATCGAAAACTATGGCAAGCCTGGCTACTATGCCGTGCGCCCGGGCGACACGATCCGCCGTATCGGCACTGAAACCGGCCAGCGCTGGCAGGACATCGTTCGCTGGAACAACATCGATAACCCAGACCTGATCGAAGTCGGCCAGGTGCTGCGCGTGATTCCGCCAGTTGGCTCGGGAACGGCTGTCGCGGCCGCGCCCGCGACGCCTCCGGCTACTTCTTCCGAAGGTGCGGTCACGAAGCCTGTGACGCCGCAGCCTGCTGTGGTGCCCACGACGCCTGCCAGCGGTGCGAGCAAACCACCGGCCCCGGTTACGGCTTCCCCGGCCAGTCCTGGCAGCGGCAACTCGGGTGATGAAGACCTCGGCTGGATCTGGCCCGCCAGCGGTTCGCTGATCGCGGGTTTCGACGAAGCCAAGAACAAGGGCTACGACATCAGCGGCAAGGCAGGCGACCCCGTACTGGCCGCCGCCGACGGTCGCGTGGTCTATGCAGGCGCAGGCCTGCGTGGCTACGGCAACCTGATCATCCTGAAGCACAACAACACCTACCTCACGGCGTACGCTCACAACCAGACGCTGCTCGTGAAGGAAGACCAGTCGGTTCAGAAGGGCCAGAAGATCGCCGAGATGGGCAACAGCGACGCTGATCGCGTGAAGCTGCATTTCGAGATCCGCCGCCAAGGCAAGCCCGTCGATCCCTCGCGCTACCTGCCCGGCCGGTGATGCCATGGCTGCCTCCCGCCCCCGCCGCACGCTGTTGCCTGTGCGCGGGTTGGCGGGCAGGGGCAGCAGCCCATCTTCCAGCAATGGTCAGCGCGAGTTCACCAGCGAGAGTGCTGGTCCGCCGGAAGAAGGCGTAGATCCATCGTCGGCAGACACCGCGCTGCCCAATGGCGTCGCAAGAGAACTGATTGGCGGCGAGGGCGCGGATGCACTGACCATCTACCTGCGTCAGGTCCGGCGCACCGAGCTCTTCACGCCTGCGCAGGAATACCAGACTGCATGCGCCGCGCGGGCCGGCGACTTTGCGGCGCGGCAATCGATGATCGAGCACAACCTGCGGCTCGTGGTCAACATCGCCAAGAGCTACCTGGGCAGGGGCGTGCCGCTGTCCGACCTCATCGAGGAGGGCAATCTGGGCCTGATGCACGCCATCACCAAGTTCGAGCCTGAGCGCGGCTTTCGCTTTTCCACGTATGCGACCTGGTGGATCCGCCAGTCCGTCGAGCGCGCTGTCATGACGCAGGCGCGCGCGATCCGGTTGCCGGTGCATGTGGTGCGCGAACTGCAGCAGGTTCTGAGGGCTCGCCGCACGCTCGAAGGCGACGCCGAGTTCCTTGCGCACCGGCCCGACGGTGTGCGCGTGGAAGACATTGCCGCGTTGCTGGGCCGCGAGGTGCAGGCGGTGGCCGACTTGCTGGCCCTGTCCGAAGCCCCGCGCTCGCTGGATGCGGGCGACGCCCACGGAGACGAGGGCTTCACGCTGGCCGACACCGTGGCTTCCGAAGACGAGCAGGCTAGTCCGACCGGCGTGGCGCACACGCACGAGGTGGAACGCCTGCTCGACCAATGGGTGCACGCCCTCGACGCGCGCGAACGCGAGGTGCTGGAAGGGCGCTACGGCCTGCACGACCGCGAGCCCGAAACGCTGGAAGTACTGAGCGTGCGCCTCGGCCTCACGCGCGAGCGCGTGCGGCAGATCCAGAACGAGGCGCTGGCCAAGATGCGCCGCCAACTGGCCCGCTCGGGTGTGGGTCGCGACGCACTGTTCTAGGGGGCCCCGGCCACGCTGAGACAATCGGGGGATGACGGAATCCATCGAAGAAAAGAAAGTCCCCACGAATCCCGGCGAAGAATGGCTGCAGGTCGAGTCTCTCGACCTCGATGCGCAGGGCGTAGCGCACAAGGCCGACGGCATGGTCGTGTTCATCGAAGGTGCATTGCCTTTCGAGGAAGTGCAGTTCAATGTTCATCGCCGCAAGAACAACTGGGAGCAGGGCACGGTCACAGCCATCCGCCGCGAATCGTCGCAGCGGGTGCGCCCGGGCTGCCCGCATTTCGGCCTGCACACGGGCGCCTGCGGCGGTTGCAAGATGCAGCATCTGGACGCTGCCGCTCAAGTGGCCGTGAAGCAGCGAGCTCTGGAAGACAACCTGTGGCACCTCGGCAAGGTCAAGCCAGAAAACCTGCTGCGGCCGCTCGAAGGGCCGGCCTGGCACTACCGCTACCGCGCGCGCCTCTCGGTGCGCCATGTGGTCAAGAAGGGCACGGTGCTGATCGGCTTTCACGAGCGCAAGAGTCGCTATCTGGCCGACATGCAGGTGTGCCCGGTGCTGCCGAAGCAGGTCAGCGAGATGCTGATGCCGCTGCGCGCGTTGATCGGTTCGATGGACGCGCGCGAGACCTGCCCGCAGATCGAACTGGCCTGCGGCGACGCACCCGATTCCACGCGGCTCGGCACGATCGCCCTGGTGCTGCGTCACCTCGAGCCGCTCTCGCGTGCGGACATCGACCGGTTGAAGGCCTTTGCCGCAGGCAATGAAGGCGTCCAGTGGTGGCTGCAGGCCAAGGGGCCGGAAACCGTGAAGCTGCTGGAAGAGGGCGGCACGCCACTGGCCTATCGGCTGCCGGAATTTGGCGTCACGATGCCGTTCAAGCCTACTGATTTCACGCAGGTCAATCCGCACATCAATCGGGCGCTGGTGGGCAAGGCGCTGCGCCTGCTCGACGTGCAATCGGACGAGCGCGTGATCGACTGGTTCTGTGGCCTAGGCAACTTCACCCTGCCGCTGGCAAGCCAGGCGCGCGAGGTGCTGGGCATTGAGGGCAGCGACACGCTGGTGGCGCGCGCGACCGACAACTTCAAGAGAAATCAGCCTGCAACGTCTGCCCGCCGTGCCTTGTCACCGGCGACTTTCGTGGCGCGCAATCTGTTCGACATGACGCCGGCCATGCTGGTAGCCGACGGCAGCGCCGACAAGTGGCTGGTCGATCCGCCGCGCGAAGGCGCATTCGCGCTGGCAAAGGCCATGGCCGACCTCCATCAGCAGCCTGAGCTGCGCACCGATGGCTGGACGCCGCCCAAGCGTATCGTGTACGTGAGCTGCAATCCGTCGACGCTCGCGCGCGATGCGGGCTTGCTGGTGCATCAGGCGGGTTACCGCTGCACGTTCGCGGGGGTGGTCAACATGTTTCCGCACACCGCACACGTCGAGTCGATCGCGGTCTTCGAACTGGAATGAAAAAGGGCCCCTCGGGGCCCTTTGTTCTGGTGAGCGCGATTCGCTCGCTAGTTCAGTCGCGTTCGCCGCCGAAGATGCCAAGCAGCGCCAACAGGCTCTGGAACACGTTGAACAGGTCGAGGTACAGCGCGAGCGTGGCACTGATGTAGTTGGTTTCGCCGCCGTCCATGATCTGCTTCAGGTCGTACAGCATGTAGGCCGAGAAGATGCCGATGGCGGCCACAGAGATGGCCAGCATGCCCGTGGTCGAACCAACGAACACGTTGATGATGGCGCCGAACATCAACACCAGCGCGCCGACGAACAGAAACTTGCCCATGCCCGACAGGTCGCGCTTGATGACCGTAGCCAGCGAAGCCATCACGAGGAACACGCCGGCAGTGCCGCCGAAGGCCGTCATGATGAGTTCCGAGCCGTTCTTGAAGCCGAGCACCATCGCGATCAGCCGCGACAGCATCAGGCCCATGAAGAAGGTGAAGGCCAGCAGCACCGGCACGCCAGCGGCAGAGTTCTTGGTCTTCTCGATGGCGAACATGAAGCCAAAGGCGCCGCCGAGGAAGACGATGAGGCCCAGGCCACCGGTGAGCGAGCGGGTGATGCCGGTGCTCACGCCGACCCAGGCGCCCAGCACGGTGGGCAGCAGGCTCAGTGCAAGCAGCCAGTAGGTGTTGCGCAGCACGCGCTGGCGTTCAGCCTGCGCCAGCGGCTGGCCGTAGCCTGTTGAAGTGTCTAGGGTGGTAACGCGGTCGTTCATGGCCGGAGCTCCTGTGATTGCTGCAATGATGCAGTTGGGCGCATTCTAGGGGGCTGCAAGAGGGGGTGTCGCAAAGACCGTATGCGGGGTGTTCTCAAGCCCTGAAGACACCCTTGGCGGCATGGTCGTTATGCTGTCGGGTTTTCACGCAAACTGAGCTCATCATGAAGACCAAATCTTTCCTCGAACTCGCCGATGTCAAGGCCATTGCCGCAGCGGCCGAAGCCGAGGCCCTCAAGAACAACTGGGCCGTGACCATCGCGATCTCGGACGACGCCGGCAACCTGCTCTGGCTGCAGCGCCTGGACGGCGCCGCGGCGCTGTCTTCGCACATCGCTCCCGCCAAGGCGCACACGGCAGCCATGGGCCGGCGCGAAAGCAAGGTCTACGAAGACATCATCAACGGTGGCCGCACGGCGTTCCTGACGGCGCCCGAAGTGCAGGGCCTGCTCGAAGGCGGTGTGCCGATCGTCAAGGATGGCCACGTGATCGGTGCCGTTGGCGTGAGCGGCGTGAAGTCGAATGAAGATGCGCAGATCGCCAAGGCAGGCATTGCGGCTCTCGGCCTCTGAGTTTTTCTTCCGCTCAAAGCAAAACGCCGACTTCGAAGTCGGCGTTTTCTTTTGGAGGCTTCAGCGTGAAAAAAAGCTTGGCTAGTCGGCGAACCGTTGGCTAGCAAAAAACGACCCTTCGGAGATGAATCTCCTTGAGTCGCCCCACGATGAAACTTGCGCGAAGGGCGGGCTAAATGACCTACTTGGTCAGGATCAGCTTGCCGAGTTTGGTGGCTTGAAGCCGATAGAGAGAACCGTTGTGCATGATGCCCACGGTCTTGCTTCCTTTCAGAAGCTCCGTGCTTTCGACCATTGGCACCGGACGCGTTGCCTGGATGGACGCATGGCCACCACCCGACTGGTCGAGCGAAGGATGGTTCAGGACAGAAAAGGCATTCGGTGTGGCTGGCATCTGGAGTTCCCTTATCGAAGCGATGAGTGAATGATAATGATTCTCAATAAAAAGTCAATCGCTGCGATCAACTTTTTTTAGTTTGCGATTTCAGATCACTTCGCGTCGGGCTCGGTGATGAAGCCGATCTTGCGCACACCGGCTTCACGAGCTTCCGACATCGCCTTGGCCACGCGCTCGTAACGCACGGCCTTGTCGCCGCGGATGTGCAACTCGGGTTGCGGTTCCTTGGCGGCTTCGGCGGCAAGGCGATTGGGCAGCTCGCTGTCGTCGATCTTCTGTTCGTTCCAGTAGTAGGAGCCATCAGCCGTGACGCTGAACAGAATGTTCTGCGGTTTGGGCTGCTCTGGCTCGCTGGAAGCGCGCGGCAGGTCGATGTTGACCGCGTGCTTCATCACCGGCACGGTGATGATGAAGATGATGAGGAGCACCAGCATGACGTCGACCAGCGGCGTCATGTTGATCTCGTTCATCACCTCATCGGGTTCGTCTTGTGTTCCGAAGGCCATGTTGCTCAGCCCTTCTTGAGCGGGACCACGACGGCATCGCCGCTACCGCTCTGGACGCGGGCGCCGGTCACGAAGTAGGCGTGCAGGTCGTGGGCGAAGGCGTTGAGCTTGGTCAGCACGAACTTGTTGCCGCGCACCAGTGCGTTGTAGCCCAGCACCGCGGGAATGGCCACGGCCAGACCGAGTGCCGTCATGATCAACGCTTCACCGATCGGGCCGGCCACCTTGTCGATGGTCGCCTGGCCGGCCGAGCCGATGCTCATCAGCGCGTGATAGATGCCCCAGACGGTGCCGAACAGGCCGATGAACGGCGCGGTGGAACCGACCGAAGCCAGGATCGCGAGGCCGGTCTGCAGGCGGGCGGTGAAGGCGTCGATGCCGTTGCGTAGTGCACGCGTGATCCAGTCGCTCACATCGAGCGCATCGTGCAGATGGGCCTTGGTGTTGCGATGGTGGGCAGCCGCCTCGCGGCCTTCGAGGGCCAGCGCGCGGAACGGGTTGCTGTCGTCCTTGCCCAGTTTGTTCAGTGCGGTGGCGAAGTCTTCGCTGTGCCAGAAATCCTGCGAGTGCTTGGCGAGGCGCTTGTAGCGGATGACGTCGAGTGCCTTGACGATGATCACGATCCACGACGCGAGCGACATGCCGATCAGCAGCACGGCCACGGCTTTGGTGACGAAATCGCCCTGGTTCCAGACGTGCATCAAGCCAAATTGGGAATCCATACGAAGTTGCTCCAGAGAAAAATTAGTTCAGGACGTAGTTGACGGGGGCGTCATAAGACATGGCCTGCACCACGCCGTTGACCTTGCCGGGCACAAACCGGCATTTCATGATGTATTCCACGGCCGCCTCGTCGAGGCGATCGAAGCCGCTGGATTTCTTGACCTCGGCGCTCTTGGGCAGGCCGTCGACACCGACGAGCACCCGCACGATCACCTTGCCCTGTTCGCCGAGCCGTTTGCTCATGGCGGGGTAGGTGGCTTTCGGGTTCTGAAGATAGTCGGCGTTGCTCGACGGCAGTTGCACGGCTGGCGGTGCTGGGGGCGCAGGTGGTGGCGCGGGCGGTGCCGGTGGAGCGGGAGGTGCCGGCGGCGTTGCCGGGGGCGGCGGTTCCGTTACGCCAACGGGCGCCATGGGCGCCGGCGTGGGCTTTGGCTCGCGAATGGCCTGGGGCCGCGGCGGAGGCGGAGCCTTGGTCACCTTGGGTTGGGGTGGTGGTGGAGGGGGCGGCGGAGGCGGGTCCGCCTTCGGCTTCGGTGGCTCGACGAACTGGCTCAGTATTTCGACCGGAATCACCACTTCGGCGGCGCGGCGCAGTAATCCGCTTTGAAGCGCCCAGAGCGCGGCCGCGTGAAACAGGATGACACCGCCGGCGATGACGACATTGCGCGAAAGGCCGAGGACGGAGGGGGGGGGAGCAAAGCGGTCAGACACGATCAACCATTCGAATGCGGGCACCGCGAAAGGTGCCCCGATTGCAGCAAAAACCGCTACGAAGACGCCAGTTGCGTTACTTGCGAAAGATCCACCAGACCGAACCTGCGACCAGAATCAGGCTGCCGCCGAGTGCCGAGACGAGTTCCATGCCTTGCTTTCCTTGATGGAGTTGGCAAGCTGGATCGCTCTCGGACCCGAATCGCAATTCAGCGCGGCGACCGGATGCGAAGCGCTGCACTGCGCGACGATATCGCGCGCACAACCTTCACATTGACCACATTGAGTGGCCACGCCAAGTTCGAATTGCACTTCGTCAAAAGTCATGCCGGCCCGCACATGGCGTGCGATTTCTCGGTCGGAGACTCGGCGGCAGACGCAAACGATCATGGCTGTGAAAGCGGCAGTTGGCTGGCTGTTGGATGTGGCTGATTATAAATAAGAATCCATCGCATTTGCAATAACTATGTGTTACTGATTCATGCAACATCTTGTGCCCTGGGATCAGACCTCCGACCAGAGCCGCAGCAGGTTGTGGTAATGCCCGGTCAGCGCCACCGTTTCCTCGCATTCGCCGAGGCGCGCGCGCAGTTTCTGGATGTTCTGGTCGAGTTCGAACAGCATGCTGCGCTGCTGATCGTTGCGCACCATGCTCTGCAGCCAGAAAAACGAGCAGATCCGTGCTCCCCGGGTCACAGGGTGCACGCGGTGCAGGCTGCTGGCCGGGTAAAGAATGAGGTCGCCGGCCGGCAGCTTCACTTCGTGCGAGCCGTAGGTGTCGATCACCTCCAGTTCGCCGCCCTCGTAGTCTTCGGGATCGCACAGAAAGAGGGTGCATGACAGGTCGGTGCGCAGCTGCTGGCCGCTGCCGGGCAGGGCACGCACCGCACCGTCGACATGAACGCCGTAGTGCTCGCCCCCCTCGTAGCGGTTGAACAGCGGCGGCACGAAGCGCGACGGAAGCGCGGCCGAGAAAAAGAGCGCGTGCCGGGCCAGCGCGGCCAGCACGATGTTGCCCAGCTCCCGGCCGACGGGCGATTGCTCCGGCAACTGGCGGTTGCGCTTGACCTGCGCTCCTTGTGCGCCGACCGTCTCGCGCCCATCGGTCCATTGTGTGGCGTCGAGCGCGGCGCGCATTTCGCGCACCTGGTCAGGGCTCAGCACTTCGGGCACATGCAGCATCATTTTCAGGAACTCCGCAATGAGAAAAGCCCCGGCGCAGGCCGGGGCTCGAGTGTCGCACCGCACCGGGCGAACCCGGCGCGCGCAAGGACCGTCAGAACGCGAAGTTCGCGGTGATCTTGGCCGAGCGCGGCGTGCCCGGCGTGTAGCGGTAGCCGCTCTTGTTGATGGCCGCCACGTAGTCCTTGTCGAACAGGTTGTACAGGTTCAGCTGGATGTCGATGTTCTTGTTGATGCGATAGGAGGCCATCGCATCGAACACCCAGTACGAATCGACATACGCCGGCGTTCCCACCGCGCCGTCGGTGCCGCGCTGCAGCTTGCCGTTGTAGCGGGCGCCGCCGCCGACAGTCAGGCCGAACGGGAACTGGTAGGTAGTCCAGAGCGTGAAGGCCTTCTTCGGCGTGTAGGCGAGGGCGGTCGAGCCGTCGGCCAGCACCGAGGGGCCGCTCGCCACGCGGGTGTTCATGGTGGTGAAGCCCGAGCTCACGCCCCAGTTGTCGGTCAGCGCACCCGACACGCCCAGCTCGACGCCCTGCACGCGCTTCTTGCCGGTCTGGAAGTACTGCTGCGAGACCGTGTCCTGCACGACTTCGTTGCTCACGTCGGTGCGGTACAGCGCCGCCGTCAGGGCCACGCGCTTGTTCATCACGTCCCACTTGGTGCCGACCTCGTAGGTCTTGGCTTTCTGCGGCAGGAAGTCGGTCCGCCCGGTGTTGTTGCCGGTGCCGCTGGCGGCCAGCTGGAAGTTGGCGCCGCCCGGCGGCTGTGCGGCGGTGCCGTAGGCCGCGTAGATGCTGCTGTTCTCGGTCGGCTTGTAGACCAGGCCGATCTTGCCGGAGAGCAGGTTGTCCGACAGCTTCAGGTTGGTCGGCGTGATCGTCGAAGTCTGCGGGCCGTTGCCGGTGCGCGCGAGCGTCAGCGCGGTGGCGTTGTACGTGGTCGAGTAATGGTCGTAGCGCAGGCCGGCGGTCAGCTGCCATTGCTCGTTGAACTTGAGCGTGTCGAAGGCGTAGAGGCCGATGGTGTCGGTGCTGCCGTCCGAGCCAGTGCCGTTGGCGATGCGGTTGTAGCCGCTCACGTACGGGTTCGGGTTGTACAGGTTGGCGGCCGGCCACGAGCCGGCCGCTGCCAGCGTGGTGCCCACGCTGGGGTAGCCCGCGGCGTAGTAGTTATTGGCGCGCTGCGTCTCGCGGATGAATTCGAGGCCGCCGTTGAACGAGTGGCTGATGCTGCCCGTGTTGAACTTGGCCGACACGCTCGTCTGGTTGGTGAAGATCGTGTTTTCCTGGTCCTTGTTGGTGGGCAGGTTGCGCGTGACGGTCCAGCTCGCCGGGATCGTCGGGATCACCGTGTTGAGGAAGCCCGCGTTCGCTGCCGGCAACTGGCCGACACCGGTTGCCGATGCCGTGAGGCCGCCACCCATGAACGACGTCAGCATGTAGTCCTGCGAGGTCTTGCCGTAGCGCGTGGTGTTGCGGATGGTGATGTCGGGCGTCAGGTCGTGCTCGATGCGTGCGGTGAACATGTCGGCCGTCACGTTGTCGAAGTCCGAGCTGGTGCCGTAGAAGTTGCTCGAATCCACGCGCGCGGCGGCGTTCAGGTAGGTGCGGCGCGCCAGGCCGCGCGTGATCGCGGTGGCGTCAGGCGTGCTGTAGCCCGGTAGGCCGATGGTGGGCACGCCGCCATCGGGAATGTTGTTCTGCTTGACGTGCAGGTAGTCGAAGAAGATGCGCGTCGGACTGTTCAGGCCGAGGGCCAGCGACGGGGCGATCGCCGTGCGCTTGTTCTTGACGAAATCGCGTCCGGCCACGCCGCCGTCTTCGGTTACTGCATTCAGGCGGAACGCCGCGCCGATGCCGTTGGCGCTGCTCAGCGACTTGTTCCAGTCGACGCTGCCGCGCTTGAAGTCGGCGCTGCCGAAGCTCAGCGAACCAAGGAAGCTGTCTTCGAGCTTTGGCTTCTTGGTGACCAGGTTGATGTAGCCGGTGGGCGAGGTGCGGCCCACGTCGGTGCCCGACGGACCCTTCACGACCTCGATTTGTTCGATGTTGAACACGTCGCGCGACACCGAGCCCAGGTCGCGGATGCCGTCGACGAAGATCGCGCTCGAGCTGTCGAAGCCGCGCATGAAGACGGCGTCGCCTGTGTTGGTGTTGCCGTTTTCCCCGAGGAAGAAGGTGCCCACGCCGGGCGTGTTGCGCAGCGCCTCGGTCAGCGTGGTCGCGCCCTGGTCGCGAATGATCTGTTCCTTGATGACCTGGATGGTCTGGGGTGTGTTCACCAGAGGAGCCGTGAACTTGGGGTTCGACGAGTTGTCGGTCTTGTAGTCGGCGGCGGTGGAGTCCTGCACGCGGACTTCAGGCAGCGCGCCACCCGATTGGGCGAGAGCGGCTGGGGCTGCAAGGGCCATCAGCGTGGCGGCGGCAGCGCCTGAGAGGTGTGGAACGGCGCGCGCAACAGTGTGTTTGCGGCTCTTGATGTAGGCCATGAAGTTCTTCTCCGAAAAGGGCGGCGGCAGGACTCGACTGGCGATGTCCTGGCGGCCTGCGTTTTCTGGAGAAGCGAGGGCGGACTGGCTGGGTGAGTCGATTTACAAAGCGTTTGTAAATCGCTGCGAATGATATTGTTTCTCAATACGGAGAGGCGCAGATGGAGCCCTTTCTAATCCGAAAGTTTTGCTTTCTGTTGCTATCGCGCAACTGACGCAAGGCGCGCAGGCCTCAATAGACATCGCGGCGATAGCGCCCGCTGGTTGTCAGCTCATTCACCAGCGCCTCGCCCGCAACCTGCCGCAACGCGGCATCCACGCCCGACGCCATGCCTTGGAGGCTTCCGCAGACATAGACGGCCGCGCCGTCGTGCAGCCACCGCAGCAGGGTGTCGGCCGACTGCAGCAGCCGGTGCTGGACATAGAAGCGCTCCGCCTGATCGCGCGAGAACACCATGTCGAGCCGCTGCAGCACGCCGTTGGCTTGCCAGGCTTCGAGTTCTTCGCGGTAAAGAAGGTCGTGGGCGGCCTGGCGTTCGCCGAACACCAGCCAGTTGTCGTGCCTGCCCGCGGCGGCACGGGCCCGCAGGTGCGCGCGCAGGCCAGCCAGGCCGGTGCCATTGCCGATGAGGATCAGCGGCCGCGCTTCGTTGCCATCCAGGCGGAACCCCCGATGAGGCCGCAGCCGCAGGGCCACCGTGTCGCCGATGCTGAGGGTGGACGTGAGCAGTCCCGATGCCGCGCCAAGCGTGCCATCGGGATGCTGCTCCTGCCGGACGAGCAACTGCAGTTCGCCATCGGCGTGTACGGATGAGATCGAATAGTCGCGCGGGCGCGCCGGATCGCTCGCCACCGCCACCTGCGCCAGGTCGCCTGAAGCCCAATGCGGCATCGCGCCGGCCTGCGGTACCAGTCCGAGGTGGAATACCGGTGCACCCGCACTGCCTTGATTGAGCCGCTCGCGTGCAATGAGCCGCCACTGCGTGAAGCTGATAACCGCGCTGTCGTCGGCCGCTGGCGTATCGCCCCATTGCGCTTGCCATGTGGCCAGTGCAGCAGGGTCGCTGTTGTCGACCTCGATGCGATCGAACTCGCGCTTGGCGCCCGTCGCCAGCAGCCACTCGTCGAGCGCGCGGCCGAAGCCGCAGAAGTTGGCGTACTGGCGGTCGCCCAATGCCAGCACGGCATAGCGCAGCGAAGGCAGCTGGGGTGGCGAATTCATCACGCGCTCGGCGAACACGCTGGCGCCATCGGGTGCGTCGCCTTCGCCGTAGGTGCTGGCGATGAAGAGCGCGCGCCGCGCGCCGGCCAGCGTCGGGGTATCGAGCGCGTTCAGCTCCATCACGCGAGCCGGCATGCCTGCGGCGCTCAGCTGCCTTGCGGTCTGCCATGCGATGGCTTCGGCCTGGCCCGTCTGGCTGGCGAACAGCACGAGAACGGGGGGCTCGTCGCCGCTCCCCGAGAGCGCCACGGCGTCGCGCGCGACAGCGGCTTGACGCCTGCGCTCGCGCATGTAGATCGATGCGCAGAGCGCCGCGTACGCCGCTACGGTGGAACCCGCGCCAAGTGCGCGCAAGCCGAAGTCGTTCATGCCCCGGCCGGTGCGGGCCATGCGCGCGTGGCCTTCGCCGCAGGCGATGCGCCGCCATGGCTCACGAACAGCGCGGCAATGTCATGCTGCTGCGCAAAGTCGAATCCTTCATCCGGCCCCAACACCGTCAGCACGGTAGCCAGTGCGTCGGCCTGCATGCATTCCGCGTGCAGCACGGTGACGCTGGCCAGTGCATGAGTGACCGGCTCGCCCGTGCGCGGATCGATGGTGTGCGACCAGCGGCGCCCCTCGTGCGAGCGTTGATGCCATCGGTCGCCCGAGGTGGCGATGGCCATGTCGGCAAGCGCCACGCGACGCGCCTTGGTCGGGTCGCCGTCGACGAGCACTTGCCAAGGCTGCTCACCGGGGCGCCGCCCGATGCCTCGGAGTTCTCCGCCGACTTCAAAGAGAAGATCGACAAGGCCGAGTGCGCGCAGCGCCTCGACGCCATGGTCGACCGCGAAGCCCTTGGCAATGCCCGAAAGATCGAGTGCGATGCCGCCTGCTTGCAGCAGCGAGCCATCGGCCGCATCGAAGGCCAGCCGCGACCAGCCGACGCGCGCACGCGCATCGGCCAAGGCCTTTGCAGCGGGCAAGCCGCCTTCCTGCGCTTCGGGGCCAAAGCCCCAGCAAGCGACGAGCGGACCGACCGTCGGGTCGATCGCGCCACCGCTGGCCGCTCCCCATCGGGAAGCGCAGCGCATCACCTCGGCGAACTCCGCGGGCAGCACATACCGCGACCCGGCAGCCGCACGGTTGAAGCGGCTGATGTCCGAGTCCGGCTCCCAGTGGCTCATCTGCGCGATCACGCGCCCAAGCGCCGACTCGACGGCCGCGCGCACCTGCTCCAGCGGCAGCATCCGCGGATTGTCGAATCGCAGCGACCAGGTGGTGCCCATGGTCTGTCCGCCCAACTGCTGCAGGGTCGCGGGATCGGCGGGGCGCGGTACGGCTGCGTTGGCGTAGCCGCCAGCGCGCCAGGTGCTGAACGAAATGCCCAAGGTGGCTTGCTGTGTCAGGGCATCACTTCAAGGGTGGCCGCGTAGCTCAGGCGGCGTTCCTTGGCTTGTGGCACCGTGGTCTTGTTGTCCTTGGTGCTGGCGTCGAGCCAGTACATGCCGGCGGTTGGCCAGGTCACGCTGAACTGGCCCTTGTCGTCGGTCTTGAGCTTGATTTCCTCGAGCTTGTCGCGGTACTGGGTGTTGCCTGCCGTCACCGTCACTTCGAGGCCCTTGGCGGGCTGGCCGTCGAGGTTCAGCGTGAAGGTGGCCTTCTCGCCCTTGACCAGATCGGTCGGGCTGCCGGTGGCAATCAGCTCCAGCCCCTGGCCGGTCGGCTTGAGCGCAGAAGGCTTGCCGACCGTCACGAAGGTCTCGATGCGGCCGGCTGACTGGGTGACCGTCACGTCTTGTGCATCGGCCGGGATTTCCTTGCCGATGGTTTCGGCCGTGCCGCGCGCACGCTTGGTCTGGCCCGTGGCCTTGTCCTTCCAGCTCGCGAAGGCGCCGGCATTGACGACAGCGATGCGGTAGGTGCCCGATTGCGCCACGCTCACATCGAACACGTTGCGCAGCTTGAGCTTGGCTTCAGTCTCGGGCTTGATGGTGCTGCCATCGGGCGCGGTGATTTGCAGGCCGTCGAGCCGCAGCGGTGCGTGATTGGCCACGAACAGGTCGTTCGACACCGCGGCGTCGACGGTCACGGTGTCGGCCTTGGAGAACACGGTGGAAGAGGGCAGCAGCCAGGCGTTGTGGGCCTGGGCAAGCGAAGCGACGGCCGACAGGGCGATGGCGAGAGAGGCAACGCGCAAATTGAAATGAGTCATGGCAGTTCCTTGATGTGACGGGCTGGCGGTGAAAGCGGAAGGCTGGGCGGTGCCGCTCAGGGCTTGAGTTCGAGCTTGATCTCGCCGAGCTCTTCCTTGCCCGTGGCGGTCGGCTGCGCGGCTGCCGTCGGCGGCCACTGGAAGGGAATGCTCACGACCTCGCGGCCACCGACTTCGCGCGCGGCTTCCACCACGAGCTTGTAGGCGCCCGGTGCGAGCTTGGGCATGGGCGCCGTGCCCTCGGTGAAGCTCAACTGGTGCTTGCCGGCGGGCTTGGTAGCGCCCGTCACGCCATCGACCGGCACCGCGAGTTCGCGGCCGCCGCGGCGCCACCACTGGCGCATGTCCTTCAACCACTTCGTGCCTTCGCCCTCGGGGTTGTTGGTTTTGGTGCGCACGTCGTACCAGACGGCCAGCGTGCCGGCGACGGTGTTGTCGGCGCGCTCGATCCAGGTTGCCACGTAGGGGCGGTGGTACTCGGAGACGTTCAGCCGGGGAATCTCGATGTTGACGGCCAGTCCCGACGCGAAGGCCGGGGCCGCGAACAGCGCCGACATGGCCAGCGGAGCGAGTGAATAGCGAACGTGCACGGGAAACCTCTTTTCCTGGATCGACGATTGATGAATGAATCAGTGAATGAACAGCAGCGCGAGCAGCACCGGCACGACCAGCCCCATGCCCACCATCGGCCAGGTGAACGGCCGGTTGCCTGCATGCATCTTGAGAATGAACAGGCCGGTGATCGAGAAGATCAGTGCGGCGCCCGCGAAGATGTCTATGAACCAGCTCCACGCGGCGCCGGTGTTTCGGCCCTTGTGGAGGTCGTTGAAGTAGGAGAGCCAGCCGCGGTCGGTGCGCTCGTATTCGATCTCGCCGTCGGCCAGGCTCAGGCGCAGCCAGGCATCGCCGCCGGGGCGGGGGAGCGACAGGTAGATTTCGTCGTCTGACCACTCGGCCTCGCGGCCAGCGGTGCCGACGTCCCAGTGCTTCTGCACCCAGGCCTGGAGTTCAGGGGGCAGGGGCGCTTTCCCTTTCTGGGCCTTGGCGGCGGGTACCTGCTTTTCGAGCTGCGCGCGCAGGGTTTCGTCGACTGAACCGCTCAGCTTCGTGATTGCTGGCTTGGCCTCGATCTGCCCCGCGTGGTTGAGCGTGAAGCCGGTGACGCTGAACAGGATCATGCCGATGAGGCAGATGGCCGAACTCACCCAATGCCATTCGTGCAGGGTCTTGAGCCAATAGGCACGGCGGCGGTTGTCGGGGCGGGTGGCAGTCATCGAAGGCGCGGATTTTATCCGTGCGAATGAGAATGACTGTTATTCGTGCGTGGTTAAGTTACGTAAAGCAATAAAAAACGGGACCGAAGTCCCGTTGATTGGCTGGTGCGAAAGTCTCGCTTTATTCGAGCTCGCCCATCTGCGATTGCAGGTAGTTCTGTACCCCGACCTTGTCGATCAGGTCGATCTGGGTTTCGAGGAAGTCGATGTGCTCTTCGGTGTCGTCCAGGATCTCTTGCAGCAGATCGCGCGAGACATAGTCGCGCACCGATTCGCAATGCGCGATGCCGTCCTTGATGGTGGCCTGCGCGCCGGTTTCCGCGCCGAGATCGCAGCGCAGCAGTTCGGGCACGTCTTCGCCGATGTTCAACTTGCCCAGGTCCTGCAGGTTCGGCAGGCCGTCGAGCATGAAGATGCGGTCCATCAGCTTGTCGGCGTGCTTCATTTCGCCGATCGATTCCTCGTATTCCTTCTTCGCCAGCTTATCCAGACCCCAGTGCTTGAGCATGCGGTAGTGGAGGAAGTACTGGTTGATTGCGGTGAGCTCGTTCTTGAGCTGCGCCTGCAGATGTTCGATGACCTTGGGGTCGCCCTTCATGGTTTTTCCTTGTTCTGAAAGCAGCGATTGTCAGAGGGGCGCAGTGGCACTTGCAAGCAATCCCATGCTGCGCCGGTCTGCATGCGTGTGATGGTGATACACGTTCGTATTGCGACCTCGAAAAGGAGGCTCCAGGCTCATCGTGAACATAGCGACTTGCAATACTTTTGATAGATATCAACTATCAAAATATCTGGATTGGTAGTTATACTGATGCTTCGCCCTTTTCATCAGTCACCACCACTAGGAACCAGCATGTCCCTGATCAATACCGAAATCATTCCCTTCAAGGCCACCGCGTATCACAACGGCAAGTTCGTGCCCGTCAGCAACGACAACTTCAAGGGCAAATGGTCGGTCGTGGTGTTCTACCCGGCGGACTTTACGTTCGTGTGTCCCACGGAACTCGGCGACCTGGCCGACCACTACGCTGAATTCCAGAAGCTCGGCGTCGAGGTGTATGGCGTGTCGACCGACACCCACTTCACCCACAAGGCATGGCACGACACCTCGGACACCATCGGCAAGGTCCAGTACCCGCTGATCGGCGACCCGAGCCAGCAACTGGCCCGCGCCTTCCAGGTGCTGATCGAAGAAGGCGAAGACGCCGGCCTGGCCTACCGTGGCACCTTCGTGATCGACCCCGAAGGCAAGATCAAGACCATCGAAGTGCACGACAACGGCATCGGCCGCGACGCCGCCGAACTGCTGCGCCGCGTGAAGGCAGCCCAGTACGTCGCCGCTCACCCCGGTGAAGTTTGCCCCGCCAAGTGGACCGAAGGCGCCGAAACGCTGAAGCCCTCGTTCGACCTCGTCGGCAAGATCTAAGCGCTTCCCGCGCGAAAGCCCGGGCGCTCACGAGGCCCCGGGCTTTTTTGTCCCCAGTTGATAGTTTTCAGTTATCGAAAGAGAGTCTTTCATGCTCGACGCAAGCACCAAAGCCCAATTGAAGAGTTACCTCGAGCGCGCCACGCAGCCGATCGAGATCGTCGCCTCGCTCGACGACAGCAAGGCCTCGGGCGAAATGCTGTCGCTGCTGAAGGACGTTGCCGAATCGTCCCCGCTGGTCAAGCTGACCGAAAGCCGCGACGACAACCATCGCAAGCCCTCGTTCTCGGTCAACCGCCCGAGCGAAAACCACGGCCCGCGTTTTGCCGGCCTGCCGATGGGCCATGAATTCACGTCGCTGATCCTTGCGTTGCTGCAGATCGGCGGCTATCCCCCGAAGGTCGAGCAAGCAGTGCTCGACCAGATCAAGGCGCTCGACGGCGATTTCGAGTTCGAGATCTACGTCTCGCTCACCTGCCACAACTGCCCCGACGTGGTCCAGGCGCTGAACCTGATGGCGGTGCAGAACCCGCGCATCCGCACCACGATGATCGAAGGCGGCACCTTCCAGGAAGAAGTGAAGGAACGCCAGATCATGGCCGTGCCCACCGTGTTCCTCAACGGCACCGAGTTCGGCCAGGGCCGCATGAGCCTGGAAGAAATCCTCGCCAAGATCGACACCAGCGGCGTCGAGCGCGAAGCGAAGAAGATCGCAGCTAAAGACCCGTTCGACGTGCTGATCGTCGGCGGTGGCCCCGCCGGTGCCGCAGCCGCTGTGTACGCAGCGCGCAAGGGCATCCGCACCGGCGTTGCCTCCGAGCGTTTCGGCGGCCAGGTGCTCGACACCATGGGCATCGAGAACTTCATCTCGATCAAGGAAACCGAAGGACCGAAGTTCGCCCACGCGCTCGAAGAGCATGTGCGCGACTACGAGGTCGACATCATGAATCTGCAGCGCGCAAAAGCGCTGGTACCCGGCAGCGACCTCATCGAGGTGAAGCTCGAAAGCGGCGCGTCGCTCAAGAGCAAGTCGGTCATCATTTCGACCGGCGCGCGCTGGCGCAACATCAATGTGCCCGGCGAGCACGAGTTCAAGAACAAGGGCGTGGCCTACTGCCCGCACTGCGACGGCCCGCTGTTCAAGGGCAAGCGCGTGGCGGTGATCGGTGGCGGCAACTCGGGCGTCGAAGCGGCGATCGACCTGGCCGGCATCGTGGGTCACGTCACGCTGATCGAGTTCGACACGCAACTGCGCGCCGACGCCGTGCTGCAGCGCAAGCTCAGGAGCCTGAAGAACGTCGACGTGTTCACCAACGCACAGACCACCGAGATCACCGGCGACCAGAAGGTCAACGGCCTGGTCTACAAGGACCGCGCCACGGGCGAGCTGAAAAAGGTCGAGCTCGAAGGCGTGTTCATCCAGATCGGCCTCGTGCCCAACACCGACTGGCTCAAGGGCACGGTCGAGCTGTCGAAGCACGGCGAAATCATCGTCGACGCACGCGGCCAGACCTCGGTGCCGGGCGTGTTCGCGGCGGGTGACGCAACCACGGTGCCGTTCAAGCAGATCATCATCGCGGCCGGCGACGGCGCGAAGGCGGCGCTCGGTGCGTTCGACCATCTGATCCGCACATCGGCCCCTGCATGAGTAAGCCTTAAGTTGTTTAGATGAGAATTATTCTCATACAATAAAAAGCTCGGGCAACAGCCCTCCATTGCCAGCCAGGTCGTTCGCGCAGTCTTCTGCGCCCGAAGGTCCAGCAAGCAGTTCCTTAACTGTTTCTGGACCTTTTTCGTGGCCTCCAAACTCAACCGACGTCCCTCCCATCGCCTCGCTCTCCTGCCGTGCCTGATCGCCTCCGGGCTCGGTCTTTCGGCACCCTCGTGGGCTCAGCGCGTCGCGGCGCTCAATGAAGTGGTGGTGAGCGGCTCGCGCTCGGAGCAGGCGAGGGACGATCTTCCGGTGAGCACCGAGGTCATCAACCGCGACGACATCGAATCGAAGCAGATCACTGACATCCGCGACGCGGTGCGCGACTTGCCCAACGTGTCCGTCAAGCGCGCCCCCGCGCGCTTCGGCCTCGCGCAGGGCAACACCGGCCGCGACGGCAATGCGGGCTTCAACATCCGTGGCCTCGATGGCAACCGCGTGCTGCTGCTCACGGACGGCATCCGCACGCCACGCAGCTACGTCTTCAGCGCCAACGCCTTCGGGCGAGACTACTTCGACATCAGCCTCGTCGAGCGCATCGAGATCATCAAGGGCCCGGCCTCCGCGCTCTATGGCTCCGACGGCCTGGCGGGCCTGGTGAACTTCATCACGCGCGATCCGTCGTCCTACTTGCGCGACGGCAAGAGCTTTGGTGGCAGCGCCAGCATCGGCTACAGCGGCGACGACAACGGCACGCATGGCGGCGTCACGCTCGCGGGCAAGGCCAACGACACGCTGCAGTGGCTGATCTCGGCCAACATGGGCCGCTCCAGCGCGCTGGAGAACATGGGCACCAACAACGCCGCCAACGTCGACCGCACCACGCCTAACCCCGAGCGCGACCGCAACAAGGCGCTGCTGGCCAAGGTCATCCTCACGCCCAATGCCGACCAGCGCCACGGCTTCACCTTCGAGCACATCGAGAAGACCAGCCGCTACGACCTGCTCTCGGGCGTCGCCAAGCCGCCGTATGCGTCCACCTCGGTCATCGGCCTCAACGCGAAGAACGATCTGCAGCGCGACCGCTTCACCTACGACGGCCGCCTGCGCCTGAACTCCCTCATGGCCGACAGCCTGCTCGCCGTGGTGAGCTACCAGAAGGCGAAGTCGCGCGAGTTCATCTACGAAGACCGCTTCACCGCCGCCGACCGCACGCGCGACGTCACCTACGACGAAAGCACCTGGCAGTTCGGCCTGCAGGCCGACAAGACCGTGCGCACGGGCGACTGGGCGCAGAAGATCACCTACGGCTTCGACTACACGCGCACCAACGTCGAGAACCTGCAAACAGGCCTGGTGCCGCCGGCCGGCGAGACCTATCCGCTCAAGCGCTTTCCCGACACGCGCGAGACCTCGTCTGCGTTCTACGTGCAGGACGAGTTCATCCACGACCGCTGGAGCATCACCCCGGGCATTCGCTTCGACCGCTTTTCGCTTGACGCGAAGCAGGCCGGCTTCGGCGCGCAGGCCGTGTCGCTCTCGGGCTCGGCCGTGTCGCCCAAGCTCGGTGTGTTGTTCCGCGCAACGCCGCAGTGGAGCGTGTACGGTAACTACGCCTCGGGCTTCAAGGCGCCCAATGCGTTCCAGGTCAACAACTTCTTCGAGAACGTGATCTCGGGCTACAAGACGATTCCCAACCCGAATCTCAAGCCCGAGAAGAGCCAGAACATCGAACTCGGCCTGCGCGGGCGCACCGGCGTGCTGAGCTTCGACTTGGCCGCGTTCACCGGCGACTACAAGGACCTGATCGAGAACGACCGGCAGGTCGGCGGCGTGTTCGGCTCGCGCACCAATCCGGCGACCTTCCAGTCGGTGAACATCGGGCGCGCGCGCATCAGCGGCTTCGAGATCAAGGGCGAACTCGACTTCACCAACAACGGCAACGGCTTCTCCGTGCCCTTCGCCTACGGCCAGACGCGCGGGCGCGACCGCACCAACAACCGGCCGCTCAACTCGATCGACCCGAGCAAGGCCAGCGTCGGCGTCAAGTACCAGGCGCCGGTGTGGAGCGTGCGCCTCGACGCCGTGAATCACGCGCGCAAGAAGTGGTCGGACATCGACGGCACCGAGGTCACGACCGGCACCCAGTTCCGGACTCCCGCTGCCACAACCTTTGACCTGAGCGCACAGTGGCGCATCCGCAAGGACTTGCGCCTGAACGCGGCAATCGTCAATCTCACCAACAAGCGCTACTGGATGTGGAGCGACGTGCGCGGCCTGACCTCGACCTCGACGATTCGCGACGCCTACACCCAGCCGGGCCGCAGCTTCAACGTGTCGCTCGTGGCGGACTTCTGATCGCCGCACGACACCGCTTTCACCACAAAAAGGAAACCCGATGATGAACGCCGAAGACATCCGAGACCGCTTCGCCGAACTGCGCGCCAAGGGCATGCGCCACAAGGACGCCGCCGCTGCCATGGGCCTGTCCGAAGGCGCGGCGGTGGCTGCGCACACCGGCACCCACGACAAGGCCCTGCGCGCCACGCGCCTGCACGGCCCGTGGGTCGAGCTGCTGCAGGCGCTGGAGCTGTGCGGCCCCGTGCTGGCGCTCACGCGCAACGAGACCACGGTGCACGAGAAGACCGGCGTCTATGAAAAGGTGTCGGGCAGCGACGCGATGGGGATCGCGCTGGGCGAAGCCATCGACCTGCGGCTGTTCTTCAGCCGCTGGCATGCGGGCTTCGCGGTGAGCGAGGCGGCGGCCAACCCGGGTGTGCCGCCTTCGCTGAGCCTGCAGTTCTTCAATCCCCAAGGCGTGGCCGTGCACAAGATCTTCGTGCGCGACGCCACCGACCGCGACGCGTTCCAGTCGGTCGTCGACAGCTTCACCGCGCCCGACGAACCGGTGGTGTTCCTCGCGCCCGAGGACAAGGCTGTACCGCGCGAAGACAGCACCATCGATACGCCAGGCCTCGCCGAGGCCTGGCGCGGCATGCAGGACACGCACGAGTTCTTCGGCCTGCTGAACAAGTTCGGCGTGGAGCGCCAGCAGAGCTTTCGTCTGACCGAAGGCGAGTTCACGCAGCGCGCCGAACTGAGCGCCATCAGCGGCCTGCTGAACGAAGCCGCGTTCGACGGCACCCCGATCATGGTGTTCGTGGGCAGCCCGGGTTGCATCCAGATCCACTCCGGCCCGGTGGTGCGCATCGAGCCGATGGAAATGAAGGGCCACGGCGAGAACGCAACGCCGATGCGCTGGCTCAACGTGCTCGACCCGGGCTTCAACCTGCACCTGCGCGAAGACCGCATCGCCAGCGTCTGGATCGTCGAGAAGCCGACCAGCGACGGCGTCGTGACATCGGTCGAAGCCTTCGACCAGCAGGGCGAGCTGATGGCGATGTTCTTCGGTGCGCGCAAGCCCGGCATGCCGGAGCGCGAGGAGTGGCGGCGCATCGTGCGCGAGCTGCCGCGTCTTCAATCCACGACCGAAACCCCATGACCGCCTCTCACGAAATGAACGCCCGCTTTCCGCTGCATCGCCGCGACGTGTTGCGCCTGTTCGGCGCCTCGTCGCTGGGCGCCGCCGCGTTGCCCCTGTTCGCGCAGGACGCGAAGCTGCCCAAGCTCGTGACCGTCAGCGGCGCGATCACCGAAGTCGTCTACCTGCTGGGCGCGGAAGCGCAACTCGTCGGCACCGACACCACCAGCCTGTACCCCGCTGCCGCGCGCGCCACGCCGAAGGTGGGCTACATGCGCCAGCTGTCGGCCGAGGGCCTGCTGTCGCTGAAGCCTGACGCGATCATTGCGACCAATGAATCGGGCCCCGCCGTGGTGCTCGACCAGGTGCGCAGCGCGGGCGTGAAGGTCGAGATCATCGAGGCCGACCACAGCTGGGGCGAGGTGCAGCGCAAGGTGCAGGCCGTTGGTCGCGCGGCCGCGCGCGAGGCGCAGGCGCGCGAGCTGCAGGCGAAGCTCGATGCTGAATGGAGTCAGGTGCAGCAGCGTGTGACTGCTACCTCGAAGGGGCGCAAGCCGCGCGTGCTGTTCGTGCTGTCGCACAGCGCCAGCCCGCAGGTTTCGGGCGAGAAGACCGCCGCGCATTCGGTGATCGGCCTTGCGGGCGGGGTCAACGCGCTCGGCGGCTTCCAGGGCTACAGGCCGATGACCGCCGAAGCCATGGCCAGCGCCGCGCCCGACATCATCCTCACCAGCACGCAAAGCATCGAAGCCCACGGTGGCATCGACAAGTTCTGGCAACGGCCCGAGCTTGCGCTCACGCCGGCGTTCAAGAAGCGCAGCCTGATCACGCAGGACGCCTTGCTGCTGCTGGGCTTCGGCCCGCGCATGCCGGTGGCTGTCTCCGACCTGCACGAGAAATTTCTCGCAGCCCTGGCATGAGCCAGCGCTTCACGGCACGGGCCGTGCTGGGCGGCAGCGCGCTGCTGCTCGTCGCAGCCTTCGTGGTGGGGGCCGTTTCGGGTGCGTATGCCATCAGCCTGTCGCAGCTCTGGGGCGTGCTGACCTCGCTGGGGCAGGGCGCCGACAAGTCGCCCGAGCACCTGGTGTTTCTCAACATCCGCCTGCCGCGCCTCGTGCTCGGCGTGGCGGCGGGCGCGGGGCTTGGCATGGCGGGCACGCTGATGCAGGGGCTGTTTCGCAACCCGCTGGCTGACCCGGGGCTGGTGGGCATCAGCAGCGGCGCGGCGCTGGCGGCGGGCGTCACGATCATCCTCGGCGCATGGCTGTGGCCCGTGCTGCCGCGCACGCTCGGCAGCTGGACGCTGGTGCTCATGGCGTTCGGCGGCGGGCTGTCGGTGACTCTGCTGATCTACGGCCTGTCGCGCAGCGAAGGCGGCACGCGCATGGCGCTGATGCTGCTGGCGGGCATCGCGGTCAACGCGCTGGCGGGCGCGGGGCTCGGTTTTCTCAGCGTGATGGCCACAGACGAGCAACTGCGCAGCCTGCAGTTCTGGCTGCTGGGCAGCCTGGGCGGGGCGCGCTGGAGCGCCGTGCTGCTGGTCGGCGCGGCGGTGCTGCTGTCATGCGTGGCGGCGCGGTCGCTGGCCGCGCCACTGAATGCCATTGCGCTGGGCGAGGCGCAAGCGGCGCTGCTCGGCGTGGACGTCGAACGCATCAAGCGGGCCGCCATCGTCGTCACGGCCGTGGCCGTGGGGGCTGTGACGGCGACGACCGGGATCATCGGCTTCATCGGTCTGATTGCGCCGCACTGGGTGCGCATGGTGGCGGGGCCCGATCACCGCGTGGTGTTGCCGGCCTCCGCCCTGCTGGGCGCTGCTCTGGTGCTGGCGGCCGACACCGTGGCACGCACGGTGATGGCGCCGGCCGAACTGCCGCTGGGCGTGCTCACGGCGTTCATCGGCGTGCCGATGTTCCTGTGGATGCTGCGGCACTTCAAGGGGCGCATATGACTGCGGCGGTGACATCACGCGATCCGATGGCGCTGTGCTGCGCCGGTGTGGAGGTCCGCGTCGGGGCGAAGACGTTGCTCGCCGGCGCTTCGGTTCACCTGGCGCCGGGCCGGGTGACAGCCATCCTCGGCCCCAATGGCGCCGGCAAGTCGACGCTGCTCTCGGTGCTGGCCGGCCAGCGTGCGCCGACGCGGGGCAGCGTGACGCTCGACGGTCGCCTGCTCGAAGACCACGGCATGCCGGCGCTGGCGCTGCGCCGGGCCCTGATGCCGCAGGAGAGCGCGGTTGCCTTCGACTTCACCGCGCAGGAGATCGTGGCGCTGGGCCGCTATCCGCATCGCCGATCGCCGGGCCGCGACGAGGACGCGATCATCGACGAGGCGATGGCGCTGACCGACGTGTCGGCGCTGGCGCCGCGCATCCTCAACACCCTGTCGGGCGGAGAGAAAGCGCGGGCCCACATGGCGCGGGCGCTTGCCCAACTGTGGCATCCGCGGCCCGACGGCGCGACCCGCTGGCTGCTGCTAGACGAGCCCACCGCGGCTCTGGACCTCGCGCACCAGCATTCGGCGATGCGCCTGCTGCGCGCCTGGGCCGCGCGCGGTGTGGGCGTGGTGGCCGTGCTGCACGACCTGAACCTGGCGCGGCGCTATGCCGACGAGGTGGTGGTGCTGGGCGGTGCTTCGGGCGGGCTGATGCAGGGGGCGGCGGCTGAAGTGCTGCAGCCGGGGCTGATCGAGGCGGTCTGGGGCACGCCGTGCCAGCCCGTGACGAGCGCGGACGGCACGGTCCAGTATCTTTTCGGGTAGCTCTTGTCGCTGATGTCGCTGCTTGCTATCCAAAAGATAGCAACCGACCTCAGTAGACCAGCCGCTCGGGCCGCAACTCCTGCAGGATCGTGGTCGCGATTTCCTCGATCGACTTGGTGGTCGTCGACAGCCAGCGGATGCCGGCGCGCCGCATCATCGCCTCGGCCTCGCTCACCTCGTGGCGGCAGTTCTCCAGGCTGGCGTAGCGCGAATTCGGTCGGCGCTCATTGCGGATTTCGCTGAGCCGCTCGGGCTGGATGGTCAGGCCGAAGATCTTCTTGCGATGCGGGATCAGGGCCGGCGGCAGCTGCCGGCGGTCGAAATCTTCCGGAATCAGCGGGTAGTTGGCGGCTTTCAGGCCGTGCTGCATCGCCAGGTAGAGCGAGGTCGGCGTCTTGCCGCTGCGGCTCACACCCACCAGGATCACGTCGGCGCCCTCGAGGTCGCGGTTGCTCTGGCCGTCGTCGTGCTGCAGGCTGAAGTCGATCGCGGCGATGCGGTCGTTGTATTCCTTGCTCTTGCTGACGTCGCTGAAGCGGCCGATGCGGTGGTTCGACTTCACTGCCAGCTCGATCTCGAGCGGCCGCACGAAGGTGCCGAACATGTCCAGCAGCATGCCCTTGCAGCCGGTTTCGATCACTTCCAGCACGTCCATGTTGGCCAGCGTGGTGAAGACGATGGGGCGCACGCCCTCGAGTTCGGCCGTGTGATTGATCTGCCGCACCGCCTGGTGCGCCTTGTCGACCGTGTCGGTAAAAGGTAGTCGAACATGGCGCGGTTTCATCTCGAACTGGGCGAGAACGGCGTTGCCAAAGGTCTCGGCAGTGATGCCCGTACCGTCGGAAATGAAGAAAACAGTGCGTGAGTGCATGGTCATGCGGCCTTGTCCTGCGGCGCGTGCAACCTTGCCACGCCTACAATCCGGGCCATTATCGGGAATCCGCTTCCCAACCCCCCATTCTTTCCATGCACACCGCGACCGCACCCAAAGCAACGACAACGATCGTGCCGCGCCGTCTGCATGCGGCACCGGTTTCAACTTCTGGAGCTTCCCCATGTCTGCACTTTTCGACGCGACCGCCCTGGTCGTACCGTTTGAAAACCTGAGAATGACCGACGTCGAGGCGGTTGGCGGCAAGAACGCCAGCCTCGGCGAAATGATCTCGCAGCTGCCGCAAGGCGTGCGGGTGCCCACCGGTTTCGCGACCACGGCGCACGCATTCCGCCAGTTCCTGGCCCACGACGGCCTGGCCGACAAGATCAGCAAGCGGCTCGCCGCGCTGGACACCGAGGACGTGCGCGCACTGGCCACCGCCGGCGCCGAGATCCGCGCCATGGTCGAAGCCCAGCCGTTTCCCGCCGACCTGCAGAAAGCCATCGGCGAGGCCTTTGCCACGCTGAGCGCCGGCAACCCGGCTGCCTCGTTCGCCGTGCGCTCGTCGGCCACCGCCGAAGACCTGCCCGACGCCTCCTTCGCGGGCCAGCAGGAAACCTTCCTGAACGTGGTCGGCATCGACGACGTGCTGCACAAGATGAAGGAGGTGTTCGCCTCCCTCTACAACGACCGCGCCATCAGCTACCGCGTGCACAAGGGCTTCGAGCACGACGTGGTCGCGCTGTCGGCCGGTGTGCAGCGCATGGTGCGCTCCGACCTCGGCGCTGCTGGCGTGATGTTCACCATCGACACTGAATCGGGCTTCGACCAGGTGGTGTTCATCACATCGAGCTACGGTTTGGGCGAAACGGTGGTGCAGGGCGCCGTGAACCCCGACGAGTTCTACGTGCACAAGCCGACGCTGCGCGCCGGCAAGCGCGCGGTGATCCGCCGCAACCTCGGCTCCAAGCTGATCCAGATGGAGTTCGCCACGCCCGAAGAGAAAAAGGCGACCGGCAAGTTGGTGAAGACCACCGACGTCAAGGCCGAGCAGCGCAACCGCTACTCGCTGAGCGACGCCGATGTCGAGCAGCTCGCCAAGTACGCGCTGGTCATCGAAGAGCACTATGGCCGCCCCATGGACATCGAGTGGGGCAAGGACGGCACCGACGGCCAGCTGTACATCCTGCAGGCGCGTCCCGAGACGGTGAAGAGCCAGCAGCAGGGCAAGGCCGAGCAGCGCTACAAGCTGCTGGGCAAGGGCGCCGTGCTGGCCGAAGGCCGTGCCATCGGCCAGAAGATCGGCACCGGCCCCGTGCGGCTGGTGCACAACATCAGCGAGATGGACAAGGTGCAGGCCGGCGACGTGCTCGTCACCGACATGACCGACCCCAACTGGGAGCCGGTGATGAAGCGCGCTGCCGCCATCGTCACCAACCGTGGCGGGCGCACCTGCCACGCGGCCATCATCGCGCGTGAACTGGGCATTCCGGCCGTGGTCGGTTGCGGCGACGCCACCGACCTGCTGAAAGACGGCACGCTGGTCACGGTGAGCTGCGCCGAGGGCGACACCGGCTTCATCTACGACGGCCTGCTCGAAACCGAAGTGACCGAAGTGCAGCGCGGCGTGATGCCCGAGATCGACATCCAGCTGATGATGAACGTGGGCAACCCCCAGCTCGCCTTCGACTTCGCGCAGCTGCCGAACCACGGCGTGGGCCTCGCGCGGCTCGAGTTCATCATCAACAACAACATCGGCGTGCACCCGAAGGCGATCCTCGACTACCCGAACGTCGACAACGACCTGAAGAAGGCTGTCGAGTCGGTGGCCCGCGGCCACGCCTCGCCGCGTGCCTTCTACGTCGACAAGGTGGCCGAAGGCATCGCGACCATCGCGGCCGCCTTCTGGCCCAAGAAGGTCATCGTGCGCCTCTCGGACTTCAAGTCGAACGAGTACCGCAAGCTGATCGGCGGCAGCCGCTACGAGCCGGAAGAAGAAAACCCGATGCTGGGCTTCCGTGGCGCCGCGCGCTACCTGAGCGCCGATTTCGGCGAAGCCTTTGCCATGGAGTGCGAAGCGCTGAAGCGCGTGCGCAACGACATGGGCCTGACCAACGTGCAGATCATGGTGCCCTTCGTGCGCACCCTGGGCCAGGCCGAGCGCGTGACCACGCTGCTGGGTGAGCATGGGCTGAAGCGCGGCGAGAACGACCTCAAGCTGATCATGATGTGCGAGGTGCCGAGCAACGCCATCCTGCCCGAGGAGTTCCTGAAGTTCTTCGACGGCTTCTCGATCGGCTCGAACGACCTGACCCAACTCACGCTGGGCCTGGACCGCGACTCGGGCCTCGAGCTGCTGGCCGCCGACTTCGACGAGCGCGACCCGGCCATCAAGGCGCTGCTGAGCCGCGTCATCAAGGCCTGCAAGGCCGAGGGCAAGTACGTCGGCATCTGCGGCCAGGGCCCCAGCGACCACCCGGACTTCGCGCTGTGGCTGGCGGAGGAGGGGATCGAATCGATCTCGCTGAACCCCGACAGCGTGATCGACACCTGGCAGCAGCTCGCCAAGCGCTGAAGCCCGGACTGCGGAAATCCCCATGGGGGGATTCCCGCGGCAGTGGGGTGTTATTGAAACGAATTGCGTAATTGATGCCAGACTTGTGAGATTCACGGGCGCATCCCGGAAGGGAAGACCACCATGATTCTTGTCAAGACGCAAACAGGCCATCAGGTTCTCAAGGACCGCTCGGTCCCCCTGTCGCCGCGTCAGCGCTCGGCCTTCATCCTGTTCGATGGCAAGCGCTCGGTCGATGAGGTGCTGGCCAACGGCATGGGCATTGCCCGCGAAGACATCGACCAGATGGTGACGCTGGGGCTGCTCGAACCGGCGGAGGGCAGTGCAGCACCGCCGGCCGCTGGAGGCGCATCCGCCGAGGCAGTGGCGAAACCGGTCGCGCCGGCCGCACCCGCTGCTCCCGCTGTGGGCTCCTCCGGGCGCAGCAAGCAGCAGCGCTACAAGGACGCCTATCCCATCGCCACCCAACTCACCGGCAGCCTTGGCCTGATGGGCTTCCGGCTCAACCTGCAGGTCGAGGGCACGACGAGCTACGAAGACCTTCTGGCGCTGGCGCCCAAGATCCGGGCGGCGGTGGGCCCGGAAAAGGCCTCCGCCCTGGACAAGGCCCTCAACGACTGAGGCAGCTTGCCGAAGTGCGCGCTACAGGGCTATAATCGCCGGCTTTGCCTTGCCACACTGCGCCCGACGCTGCAGGTGGCTTTTCCTCTTCTTCGGAAGAATCCACAAGGAGTGCCATGCGTCACTACGAAATCATTTTGCTGATCCACCCGGATCAGAGCGAACAAGTTCCGGCCATGCTGGAGCGCTACAAGGGCCTGATCACGGCCGGCGGCGGCAAGATCCACCGCGTTGAAGACTGGGGCCGCCGTCAGCTGGCTTACCAGATCAACAAGCTCAACAAGGCCCACTATCTGTGCGTCAACATCGAAGCTGAGCAAACCGTGATGGGCGAACTCGAACACGCGTTCAAGTTCAACGACGCCGTGCTGCGCCACCTGACCGTTCAGAAGAAGAAGGCCGAAACCGGTCCTTCGTCGATGATGAAGACGGTCGAGCGCGAAGAGGCTCGCAAGGCCCAGCAGGCCGAATACGCCGCCAACAACAACTGATGGCGTGACTGCTGCCGCTGCGGCAACCGGGGTCAACCAGCTTCTGCTGACCGCCTCCGTTGCCGAACTCGGAGCATTGCGATTCACGCCAGCCGGCTTGCCCGCCATTGACCTGAAGCTCGAACACGAGTCGACGCTCCAGGAGGCAGGTAAACCCAGGCAGGTGAAGACGGCCCTCAAGGCCGTTGCCTTCGGCGCTATCGCCGAACGGCTCGCAAAGCAGTCGATGGGAAGTCTCTGGCGTTTTCAGGGTTTTCTCGCGACACCGGGCAACGGCAAGCATCCGGTCCTGCACATCCAGGATTTTCAGCAAGATTAATTTTCGACAAGAGGTCCCCAAATGGCCACGTTCAAGAAATTCAACAAAGACAAGCGCCCGAAGCGCAACACCCAGTCGCTGCTGTTCAAGCGCAAGCGCTTCTGCCGCTTCACCGTCGCTGGCGTCGAGGAAATCGACTACAAGGACATCGACACGCTGCGTGACTTCATCAGCGAAAACGGCAAGATCATCCCCGCCCGCCTGACCGGCACGCGCGCGATCTACCAACGTCAGCTGAACACCGCCATCAAGCGCGCGCGCTTCCTGGCCATGGTGCCGTACAGCGACCAGCACCGCGTCTAAGGAGTCGACACCATGCAAATCATTCTTCTGGACAAGGTTGTCAACGTCGGCGCCTTGGGCGACATCGTCAAGGTCAAGGACGGCTACGCACGCAACTTCCTGATCCCGACGGGCCGCGCCCGCCGCGCCACCGCCGCCAACAAGGCCGAATTCGAAGCCAAGCGCGCCGAACTCGAAAAGGCTGCGGCCGCCAAGCTGGCCGAATCGCAAGCTCAAGGCGAAAAGCTCGGTGGCACGACCATCAAGCTGACGCAAAAGGCTGGCGTCGACGGCCGTCTGTTCGGCTCGGTCACCAACGGCGACATCGCCGAAGAACTGGGCAAGCAAGGCTACAAGGTTGCCAAGTCGCAAGTGCGCCTGCCCAACGGCCCGATCAAGGTTGTTGGCGACAGCACCGTGAGCGTGGCCCTGCACACCGACGTCGTGGTCGACATCACCGTGACGGTGTACGGCGAAACCGCCTGATCTGATCGTCCACAGCGCCTGTGCGCTGCAGCAAAAGCCGCCTTCGGGCGGCTTTTCTTTTTCTGCGCCCGAGTTTTCCAGCCGACTGCACTGGAAGATCACCGTTTATTCACAACCTTGTCCACACGCGCATCGGCGCGCGCGGCTTAGCATGCAGGGTTGCAAGGGAAGTCCATGTCCGCCGTTTTCTCCTATGCCGACAATGATCCGTCGGCCGATCGCCAGGTTGCCCAACTGCGCATTCCGCCTCATTCCATCGAGGCCGAATCCAGCGTGCTCGGCGGCCTGCTGCTCGACAACGGTGCCTGGGACCGCATGGGCGACCTGCTGGTCGACGGCGACTTCTACCGCCACGAACACAAGCTGATCTATGCCGCCATCGGCGGGCTGATCAACGCCAGCAAGCCGGCCGACGTGATCACCGTCTTCGAGCGGTTGCAGAACCTCGGCAAGGCCGACGAGATTGGCGGGCTGGTGTACCTGAACTCGCTCGCGCAGTACGTGCCCAGCGCGAGCAACATCCGGCGCTACGCCGAGATCGTGCGCGAGCGCTCGATCCTGCGCAAACTGGTTTCCGCCAGCGACGAGATCGCGACCAATGCGTTCAATCCGCAGGGCAAGGCGGTCGACAAGATCCTGGACGAAGCCGAGCAGAAGATCTTCAACATCGGCGAAGAAGGCACGCGGATGAAGCAGGGCTTCCAGAGCATGGATGCCCTGGTGGTCGAACTGCTCGACCGCGTGACGGAGATGGCCGAGAACCCGAACGACATCACGGGCGTGCGCACCGGCTTCAACGACTTCGACAAGATGACCTCGGGCTTGCAGCCGGGCGACATGATCGTGCTGGCTGCGCGTCCCTCGATGGGGAAGACCTCGCTCGCGATCAACATCGCCGAGCATGTGGCGCTCGAAGAAGGGCTGCCGGTGGCGGTGTTCTCGATGGAAATGGGCGCCGCGCAGTTGGCGGTGCGTATCGTGGGCTCCATCGGCCGCATCGACCAGGGCCACCTGCGCACCGGCAAGCTCAGCGACGAAGAGTGGCCGCGCCTGACCGAAGCCATCGAGAAGCTGCGCACTGTGTCGCTGCACATCGACGAAACGCCGGGCCTCTCGACCAGCGAACTGCGCGCCAACGCGCGCCGCCTCGCGCGCCAGTACGGGCGCCTGGGCCTGATCGTGGTCGACTACCTGCAACTGATGTCGACCAGCACTTCGGGCGACGAGAACCGCGCCACCGCCGTGGGTGAAATCTCGCGCGGCCTGAAGATGCTGGCCAAGGAACTGAAGTGCCCGGTGATCGCGCTGTCGCAGCTCAGCCGCGGCGTGGAAAGCCGCACCGACAAGCGCCCCATGATGAGCGACTTGCGCGAATCCGGCGCCATCGAGCAGGACGCGGACATCATCATGTTCATCTACCGCGACGACTACTACAACAAGGAGTCGAAGGAGCCGGGCGTGGCCGAGGTGATCATCAGCAAGCACCGGAACGGCCCGACCGGCACCATCAAGCTGGCCTTCCTGAAGCCGATCACCAAGTTCGAGAACCTGGTGGGCTACAGCCACAACGACGAGTACTGAGCTGACGCGGAAGGTCGTCAGCTGGCGCCGTTGCCGGACCAGGGCGGCGAGGCCGGCGGCTCCTGGGGCACCACCTTGCCCTGCGCCGTCTTGGCCTTCATCTGCCGCAGCATGTCGGCCAGCGTCTTACCCGGCTCGTCGCGAAAGCGCTCGGGCAGTACCTCGATCGTGTCCATGCGATCCAGACGAAACCCCCGGAAGTCGTTCCGCAGTTCGCACCAGGTCGAGAGCGTCCAGACCTTGCCCCAATAGAAACAGCCGAGCGGCCGTACCGTGCGCTCACTGGCGTCGCCCGACACGTCGTGGTACTGCAGCAGCAGCTTGTTGTGCGACTGCACCGCTTCGCGCAGCGTCTGCAACCGCGCGCGCAGGGTTTCATCCAGGCCCATCGCCGGTGCGTAGAGCGCCAGTGCCTCGGCCGAAACGCGCGCCGCCGATGGCAGCACTGACAGGATCTTGCCCAGCCCGATCTCGATGTCGCGCGCCAGCGCTGGATCAACCCAACTCTGCGCGAGCCGCGCCGCAGCCACCAGCGCCGAGGCTTCGTCCTGCGTGAACATCAGCGGCGGCAGCTCGAAGCCTGCGCCCAGACGGTAGCCCACACCTGCTTCGCCCTCGATGGGCACGCCTTGGTGCTGAAGGTCGGCCACGTCGCGGTACACCGTACGCTCCGACACCTCGAGGCGCTGCGCCAGGAATGCGGCCGTGGTCAGCCGACGTCCGCGAATGAGCTGCACGAGTTGGAACAGGCGGTCTGCGCGGCGCATCAGCGTGTTCCGGTGAGCTTCTTCGCGAAGTCTTCGACGAAGTAGCGCTTGCCGCGCTGCACGACCGTGTGGCCCTCGGCTTCGAGCTTCGACATCTGCGCCTCGATGCCGCCGGGGTACTTGGCATTGAGCTCGCCGCCAGTCTTGAGGGTGCGCCAGTAGGGTGTCTGGTCTTCCGCCTTCGCTGCCTCCTCGGTCGCATGCGCGACCATGTGGGCAAAGATCGCCGTGGTCACCGTGCAGCCAATGGTCGCCTCGTGGCGCAGCGCGATGTCCTCGCCAATGCCCATTACCGTTGCGAGCCGGCCTTCCGGAATGCTGCGCATCGCGGCTTCCACTTCCTGCGGCGACGGCGTGGCGATGGTCCCTTCGCCGCGCCGGGGGCGCATGGCGGCGGGAATCTCCTTGACGTTCGGCAGGTGAGGGTAGCTGGCCAGCCGGTCGCGCCAGCTCTTCTTGGGGCTCATGAAACTCCGATGTGGATCGCCACCTTGTCCGGCCCTTCGTAGGCTTCGAAATCGCTGCGGTAGCGGCGCGCGACTTCCGGGTGCGCTTCGAAATACTGCCAGATGCGCTGCCATGTGGCGATGACCATCTGCGGCATTTCTCCCTGGCCGGTGAACACGAGGTAGTCGCCGGCCTCGACGGCGCGGCAGCCTTCGCCGCCCGAGACGGCGACGCCCGCCGTCACGTCGAAGGCGCCGTGGGCGTCGGATTCGTAGGCCGAGTAGATGCTGAAGATGCGGACGTCGCCGGTGCGATCCGGCGTCGATGCGTAAGTCTCTTCGCCGAAGAAGCGGCCCCACAGCTTGCCGATGCGGGCTGTTGCGGGTTCGTTCTCCTCGCGGTTGGTGGTGCGGATGGTGAGGCCTGCGACGTGAAAGGCATCCTGGTGTTGGCGGGTAGGTTCCATAGGGGGCTTCTCCTCAAAGCGACAGTGTTTTCAGATCGGCCTTCATGGCCTGGGCGATCAGCTTCATGTCGGCGTCGGTGACGTCGAACATGCCGAAACGAAACTTGTAGCCCCATTGCTTGGGGTTCTCGATAAAGGCCAGGCGTTCGATCAGTGGTGCGATCGGCGCCTCGTGCCCGGCTGCATAGGTCACGTCGCGCCGCCACGGCACGAAGCCGTTGCCCATGTCGAACTCATACGGCTCGCCGGGTTGCACGACGCCGATCGACACGAAGCTCTGCAGCCTGTCCGTGCCACCGAACACCGTGGACGGCGAATAGTAGGCGACGCGGTCGCCTGCCGCGAGCCGCTTGAGCGGCGAATGCTTGCCGTGGCCGACCTGCATGAAGCCGAGCGGTCGGTGGTCGCGGCCGAGCCGCGCGTGCTCGGCGCTGGCCACGGCGATCCAGTTGCGTTGCGTCATGACGGGATTACTCCAGCGAGTGCAGGCCGACTTCGTTGCCTTCGGTGTCGCGCAAGTGGGCGATGAAGCCCATGCCGGGCGGCAGCGCGGACTTGGGCACCACGATCTGCCCGCCAGCGGCCTCGACCCGCGCGAGCACCGCGTCGATGCTGGGCATGCAGTCGAGGTAGATGCGAATGCCCGTGCCGGCGCGCGCACTGGCGTTGGCGCCAGCCTGCAGGGCGCCGCCCGTGGCGGGATCGTCGTAGGGGAACACGGCCAGCGTCTCGCCGCCGAAGTTCTCGCGGCGCAGCTTGCGGGCCAGCACGGCTTCGTAGAAGGTCTGGGCGCGGTCCATGTCGGCGACCGGGATCTCGAACCAGCTGATGGCGTTCTGCTTTTGCATTTTTGAGCTCTCTCTCGTATCGGTTGAAGGAGCCTTGATGGTGCGAGCCGCCTACTGACAACGTCTTGTCAGTAGCCTGTCATGGTGGGCGAAAAAAAGCCCGCGATGCTCCGGGGAGCATGCGCGGGCTTGTGTCGGCTTGTGCCGCTGGTTTTAGAGCACGTCGCTTGCGAAATCCGCCAGCCGCGAGCGTTCGCCGCGCGCCAGCGTGATGTGCCCGCCGTGCGGCCAGCCCTTGAACTTGTCGACCGCGAAGGTCAGGCCCGAGGAGCCTTCCGTCAGGTACGGCGTGTCGATCTGCGCGAGGTTCCCCATGCAGATGATCTTCGTGCCGGGGCCGGCGCGGGTGATCAGCGTCTTCATCTGCTTGGGCGTGAGGTTCTGCGCCTCGTCGATGATCACGTACTTGTTGAGGAAGGTGCGTCCGCGCATGAAGTTCATGCTCTTGACCTTGATGCGACTGCGGATCAGCTCGTTGGTGGCCGCGCGGCCCCACTCGCCGGCGCCGCCGCCGTCGCCCTTGGCCAGGAACTCGAGGTTGTCGTCGAGCGCGCCCATCCAGGGGCCCATCTTTTCCTCTTCCGTGCCGGGCAGGAAGCCGATGTCTTCACCGACGCTCACGGTGGCGCGGGTCATGATGATCTCGGTGTAGCGGCGGTCGTCGAGCACCTGCGTGAGGCCCGAGGCCAGCGCCATCAGCGTCTTGCCGGTGCCGGCGGTGCCGGTCAGCGTGACGAAGTCGATCTCCGGATCCATCAGCAGATTCATCGCGAAGTTCTGCTCGCGGTTGCGCGTGTTCACGCCCCAGACCGCGTTCTTGCCCGAGCTGTAGTCCTTGAGCGTCTTGAGCACCGCGGTCTTGTCGCGGATTTCGGTGACGCGGGCGTACATGCTCGGCTCGCCGGGCGCCTCGAAGTACACGAACTGATTGATGTACAGGTTGGGCACCAGCGGACCGCTGATCCGGTAGAAGGTATTGCTGCCGCTCTGCCAGCTTTCGATCGTCTTGCTCTGGCGGGTCCAGAAGTCGGGCGGCAGTGCGAGCGAACCGGCGTAGAGCAGGTCGCCGTCTTCCAGTGTCTTGTCGTTCTGGTAGTCGTCGGCGGCCAGGCCCAGCGCGCGCGCCTTGACGCGCATGTTGATGTCTTTCGACACCAGCACCACTTCCTGCTTCGGCTTGCCCGGGCGGTCCTTGGCGTACTCGTCGCGCAGAGCGTGCACCACACCGAGGATCTGGTTGTCGGCCTTGCCCTGGGGAAGGCTGATCGGCAGCGAGTAGTCGAGCGGGGCGGTCTGGAAGAACAGCCGGCCGCCAGCTTCGCGGTGGCCGGTGGTGTCGAGCTTCAGGCCCTTGTCGATGTCGGCGTCCTGGGCACCGGCCAGGGCATCGAGCGTGCGGCTGGTCTGGCGACCGTTGCGCGCGACTTCGGTGGTACCTTTCTTGTGGCCGTCGAGCTCTTCCAGCACGATCATCGGCAGGAAGATGTCGTGCTCCTCGAAGCGGAACAGGCACATGGGGTCGTGCAGCAGCACGTTCGTGTCGAGCACGAACAGCTTGGCCGGACCGGTGGACTTGTTGCGTTTGGGGCGCGTCGGCGCTTGCGGCGCAGGGGCGGGAGCTGGTGCGACTTCGATGACCGGCGCCTTCCTCGTCTCGACCTGCACCAGGGCCTCCGGTTGCGGTGCGCTCACGGGCGCGGGGGCCGGTGCGGGTTTGGATCTGGCCCGACGCGTCGGGCGCACGGTGGTGCCGCCGGCGCCTTCAGTGCCGAGGCTGTCGAACAACTCCAGCGGCTGCGGGCTGTGCACCGTGGCTTCGTCAGCGCGCGAATCGCCGGAACGGCGCGAGCCCCTGTGCGAGGACCGGGCAGGCGCATCGAGTGCGTCCGGCGAGAGCAATGCAGCGCGTTTCGTGGGGGCGGGGGGCAGTGGCATGTGTCAGATCGCTCGCAGAAAGTGGGAACCAGAAAACGAAAAAGCCGCCTGAAGACCAAGGCGGCTTTGTTCGGGGGATGCGGTCGTGGAGCTCAACGGCATGAAACCATTATGCACACCGCAGATGACGAGCCGAAGGCTCTTTACGCGCTGCGTTGGGCATTCCCCACGCCAGAGCGGAAAAGTGCACGGCCGGCTCGCCGGGCGGTGGTCAGGCTGCCTTCTTGAGCGCCTTGACGGCCTTGAGCACGTCGTCGACATGGCCCGGAACCTTGAGCCCGCGCCATTCGGCCTTCAGGATGCCGTCGGCGCCGATCAGGAAGGTGCTGCGCTCGATGCCCTTGACCTTCTTGCCGTACATGATCTTGTTCTTGACCACGCCGAACATGTGGCACATTTTTTCTTCGGTGTCGGCGATGAGCTCGAAGGGCAGCTCGAGCTTGGCCTTGAATTCGTCGTGCGACTTCATGTTGTCGCGGGACACGCCGAACACCGTGGCGCCGGCCTTTTCGAAGTCCTTGTAGCGGTCGCGAAACTGCATGGCTTCGGTGGTGCAACCCGGAGTGTTATCTTTCGGGTAAAAATACATGACCAGCACGTGGCCGAGATGCGAGGTATTCGAGACCTTGAGGCCGCCCGTGGCGTTGGCGTCGAATTCAGGAATGGGTTTGTTGACAACGATCGCCATGAAACTTGTTTTCTCCGTTAGATTCCGTTCCCGAGCCCTCTCGTCCCGTTTCGGACGGGACTTGCTCAAGGAATGGAGGATTGGTCGTTGCTAACTTTGGGGTAGCGGGCCTGTTCGCAACCCGGTATTTTACCCCGAAAATACCTCTCTCAGCCACCTGCCGGGCTCTCGACCAGCAGGGCGGCAATCACATGCCGGCCTTCTCCGGCCAGGATGTTGTAGGTTCGGCAGGCTGCCGCGGTGTCCATGGTTTCGACGCCGGTGCGCTGCGCCATCAGGGGCTTCAGCCATGCGGGCTGGGGGAAGCGGATACGGTTTCCGCTGCCGAAAATGATCAATTCCGCACCCAGGGCCGCCAATTGCGCGAAATGTTCGGCGCCGAGCTGATCGAAGCTCGAACAATTCCATTCGAAGCGCTCGCCGCGCGAGCCAACCACTACGCTGCCTTCGACTTTTTCGTTGTTGATTGCCACCCAGCCGGGGCCGTGTGCGGTGAGGGACTGAGCGTCGGATTTGTCGGGCTGGAGCTTCATCTGGGCACTGGGAACTGTGGTCAAATTATAGGTTTTCCCTAGTGCCACGGGGCTCGCAAGGGCCTTTGACTCCGCGGTGACCCCGCATCAAGCGCATCCAAGCAACTCCGTAACCCGCGCCCGGGAGGGCCTTTTGAAGCAGCTCAAGAAATCGGCCAAGCTGGCCAACGTTCTTTATGACATCCGCGGTCCCATCATGGACGCCGCCAAGCAGATGGAAGAGGACGGCCAGAAGATCATCAAGCTCAACATCGGCAACCTCGCCGTGTTCGGCTTCGATGCCCCCGAGGAAATCCAGCAGGACATGATCCGCAACCTGCCCACCTCGGCCGGTTATTCGGACAGCAAGGGCGTCTTCGCCGCGCGCAAGGCGGTGATGCACGAGACGCAGAAGCAGGGCATTGCGGGCGTCACTCTCGACGACATCTACCTCGGCAACGGCGCCAGCGAGCTGATCGCCATGTCCACGAACGCGCTGCTCAACGACGGCGACGAGCTGCTGCTGCCGGCCCCCGACTACCCGCTGTGGACCGCCTCCACGAGCCTGTCGGGCGGCACGCCGGTGCACTACCTGTGCGACGAAGCCAACGGCTGGATGCCGAACCTCGACGACATCCGCGCAAAGATCACGCCGCGCACCAAGGGCATCGTGGTCATCAACCCGAACAATCCGACTGGCGCGCTGTACTCCACCGACCTGCTCAAGAGCATCGTGGCCATCGCGCGCGAGCACAGCCTCGTGATCTTCGCCGACGAGGTCTACGACAAGGTGCTGTACGACGGCGTCAAGCACACCGCCATTGCCAGCCTGTCGAGCGACGTGCTCACGCTCACCTTCAATTCGCTGTCCAAGAGCTACCGTTCGTGCGGCTACCGCGCCGGCTGGCTCGTGGTGTCGGGCGACAAGCGCAGTGCGCAGGACTACATCGAGGGCCTGAACATGCTCTCGAACATGCGCCTGTGCGCCAACGTGCCGGGCCAGTGGGCGATCCAGACGGCCCTCGGCGGCTACCAGAGCATCAACGACCTCGTGTGCGAGGGCGGCCGCCTGCGCCGCCAGCGCGACTTGGCCTACGAACTCATCACCGCCATTCCGGGCGTGAGCTGCGTCAAGCCGAGCGCTGCGCTCTACATGTTCCCCAAGCTCGACCCCGAGGTCTATCCGATCGAGGACGACCGCCAGTTCTTCCTCGAGCTGCTGAAGGAAACCCGCGTGATGCTGGTGCAGGGCACCGGCTTCAACTGGGCCACGCCCGACCACTTCCGCATCGTGTTCCTGCCCCACGAAGACGATCTGCGCGAGGCCATCAACCGCATCGCGAGGTTCCTGGAGCAGTACCGTTTGCGCCGCAAGTCGCGCTCATGAAGTCTGCTTGCATCGCTGCGGCGCTGTTGCTCGCCGCGTTGTCCGCCGGAGCTGCCGACAAGGAGACCGTCTCGTTCTCGCACAACGATTGGGAGCTGGCCTGCGACAACACGCGCACCTGCCGCGCCGCCGGCTACCAGCCGGACAGCGGGGCGAGCGAGCCGGTGTCGATGCTCATCACCCGCAAGGCCGGGCCCGGCACGGCAATCGACATCCAGCTGCAGATCGGCGATGACGACGGCGTCAAGGGCCCGCTGCGCTTCAAGGTCGGCAAGGCCACCGTCTCGGGCCTGGCTGCGGGCACCGCCAGCTTCGACGAGAGCCAGATCCGCACCGTCCTGCCCGAGCTGCTCAAGGGCGACGACGCCACGGTGACGGCCGGCGGTGGCAAGAAGTGGACTCTTTCGCTCGCCGGCCTCAACGCCGTGCTGCTGAAGATGGATGAGGCCCAGGGTCGCGTCGGCACGCCGGGCGCGCTGGTGCGCCGCGGCAGCAAGCCCGAGTCCTCGGTACTGCCACCAGTACCGGCCCCCGTCGTGAACGTGGTCACGCCGCCGAAGGCGCACCCCGGCGACGACGCACTGGCCGCTCGCATCTTCCCGTCCCTGAAGCTGGACAGCGCCAAGGAAGATTGCAACAACCGCGAAGACATCAACGCCAAGTCGCTGACCGTCTCGCGCCTGACCGACCGGAAGGTGCTGCTGTCGCTGGGCTGCGGCATGGGCGCTTACAACTATTCCAGCCTGCTCTGGATCGCCAACGACAAGCCGCCCTACGCGCCGGTGTCCATCGAGGCGAACGGCGACTTCGACGAGAAAGACGCCAGCGTCACCTCCGCCATGAAGGGCCGAGGCATCGGCGACTGCTGGTCGAGCGAGACCTGGCATTTCAACGGCAAGGACTTCGTGCGCACCGGCTCCACAGGCGACGGCATGTGCCGCGGCTTTGCCGGCGGCGCCTGGAGCCTGCCGCGCTACGTCAGCCGCGTCGTGACTTCCACGCCGTCCGCCACCCCATCCAAACCATGAACGCGACTCTCCCAATGAAACCCATCCAAGTAGGCCTGCTCGGCGCAGGCACGGTCGGCAGCGGCACCTTCAAGGTGCTCCAGCGCAACCAGGAAGAAATCAAGCGCCGCGCCGGCCGCGGCATCGAGATCACCATGGTGGCCGACCTCGACACCGCCCGCGCCCGCGAAGTGGTCGGCGAAGGCGTCAAGGTGGTCAGCGACGCGCGCGAAGTCATCGCCAACCCCGACATCGACATCGTCATCGAGCTCATCGGCGGCTACGGTATTGCCAAGCAACTGGTGCTCGAAGCCATCGCGGCCGGCAAGCACGTGGTCACGGCCAACAAGGCGCTGCTCGCGGTGCACGGCACCGAAATCTTTGCGGCCGCGCATGCCAAGGGCGTGATGGTGGCCTTCGAGGCCGCGGTGGCCGGCGGCATCCCGATCATCAAGGCGCTGCGCGAAGGTCTCACGGCCAACAGCATCCAGTGGCTGGCCGGCATCATCAACGGCACCACCAACTTCATCCTGTCCGAGATGCGCGACAAGGGCCTGGACTTCGCGACCGTGCTCAAGGAAGCGCAGCGCCTGGGCTATGCCGAAGCCGACCCGACCTTCGACATCGAAGGCGTCGACGCCGGCCACAAGGTCACGCTTATGAGCGCCATCGCCTTCGGCATTCCGGTGCAGTTCGACAAGGCCCACATCGAGGGCATCACCAAGCTGGCCGCGCAGGACATCAAGTACGCCGAGCAGCTGGGCTATCGCATCAAGCTGCTGGGCGTCACCAAGCGCACCGCCAAGGGCATCGAGCTGCGCGTGCACCCGTCGCTGGTGCCGTCGAAGCGCCTGCTGGCCAATGTCGAAGGCGCGATGAACGCGGTGGTGGTGCATGGCGACGCCGTCGGCACCACGCTCTACTACGGCAAGGGCGCCGGCAGCGAGCCCACGGCCAGCGCCGTGATCGCCGACCTGGTCGACATCACCCGCCTGCACACCGCCGACGCAGCTCACCGCGTGCCGCACCTAGCCTTCCACCCCGACGCAATGAGCGACCTGAAGGTGCTGCCGATGTCGGAGGTCGTCACCAGCTACTACCTGCGCCTGCGCGTGGCTGACCAGGCCGGCGTGCTCGCCAAGGTCACTGGCCTGCTCGCTACCGCCGGTATCAGCATCGACGCCGTGCTGCAGCGCGAAGCCGACGAAGTGGGCGGTGAAGGCTCGACGCAGACCGACCTCATCATCCTCACGCACGACGCGCGTGAAGGTACCGTCAACGACGTGCTGGCCGAACTGCAGGCGCTGCCCACGGTGCTGGAGCCGATCGTGCGCATTCGCAAGGAAGAGCTGTCCTGAGCGTGCAATGACCATGGAACGCCGCCGTGCCCACGCTCATTGCCACCTTCGCGCTGGTCGGGTTGCTCCGGTTCGCGCATGTGGAAATGCCTCGTTGGCACCTGGCGTTCTGGTTCGCGGTGCTGGTCACGCTGGCGCTGTTCGCCAGCCTTGGCTGGCGGCAGCTTGTGCTCAACGGCGCGGGCAGCTTTCTCGCCGCCTGGGCGTATTTTTCGGCGCTCGACGCAACCGACAATGTCGAGTACCGGCTCCCGCACTACTTCATTCTTTTCTTCGGCATGCTGGCGTTGATCGGCTCTCGCTTCTGGCTTGACATCCGCCACTATGGAATCGGTCTCTAGGAATATCCCGTGAACTACCTGAGCACCCGCGGCCACCCTGACCGCAAGCGCTTCTGCGAAATCCTCCTCGAAGGCCTTGCGCCCGATGGCGGCCTCTACCTGCCTGAAACGTATCCGCAGGTCGACACCGCAACGCTCGCCAAATGGCGTGCGCTACCGTATGCCGAACTGGCTTTCGAGATCCTCTCGCTCTACATCGACGACATTCCGCCGACCGACCTGAAGGCGATCTGCGCGAAGACCTACACCGCCGAAGTGTTCGGCACCGACGAAATCGTGCCGCTGCGCGAGCTCGAGGACGGCGTGTACCTCGAGGCCCTGTCCAACGGCCCCACGCTGGCCTTCAAGGACATGGCGATGCAGCTGCTGGGCAACCTGTTCGAGTACGAACTGGCCCGCCGCGGCGCCGAGCTCAACATCCTCGGTGCCACCAGCGGCGACACGGGCAGCGCGGCCGAATACGCCATGCGCGGCAAGAAGGGCGTGCGCGTCTTCATGACCTCGCCCGACGGCCGCATGAGCCCGTTCCAGCAGGCGCAGATGTTCAGCCTGCAGGATGCCAACATCCACAACATCGCCATCACCGGCGTGTTCGACGACTGCCAGGACATCGTCAAGGCGGTGTCGAACGACCTGGGTTTCAAGCGCAAGTACCGCATCGGCACGGTCAACTCGATCAACTGGGCGCGGCTGCTGGCGCAGGTCGTCTACTACTTCGCGGGCTACTTCCAGGCCACTGCGAGCAACGACAAGCCGGTGAGTTTCACCGTGCCCTCGGGCAACTTCGGCAACGTCTGCGCGGGCCATGTGGCGCGCATGATGGGCCTGCCGATCCAGACGCTGGTGGTCGCCACCAACGAGAACGACGTGCTTGACGAGTTCTTCCGCACCGGCGTCTACCGCGTGCGCGCTGCCGTCGACACGCACGAGACCTCCAGCCCCTCGATGGACATCAGCAAGGCCAGCAACTTCGAGCGCTTCGTGTTCGACCTGGTGGGACGCGATCCTGCAAAGCTGCGCAAGCTGTTCGTGGACGACCTGGGCCTGCAAGGCAGCTTCGACCTGAGCGCCGACCCCGCGTTCAAGCAGGCTGCCGGGCGCTTCGGCTTCCGCAGTGGCCGCAGCACGCACGCCGACCGCCTGGCCACCATCCGCGACACCGAGAAGCGCTTTGCCACGCTGGTCGATCCGCACACGGCCGACGGCCTCAAGGTCGCGCGCGAGCAGCTCGCGCCCGGCGTGCCGATGGTGGTGCTCGAAACCGCGCTGCCGATCAAGTTCGCCGCCACGCTGGTCGAGGCGCTGGGCGAAGAGCCCGCGCGGCCGAAGAAGTTCGAGGGCATCGAGGCGCTGCCCAAGCGCGTCGTCAAGCTGCCTGCGGACGCCGAGGCCGTCAAGGCCTACATCGCAGAGAACTGTGACTGATCACGGCCGGGCTCCCGCATGAAAGTCGTCGGTTTCGCCGGCTACTCGGGCGCGGGCAAGACCACGCTGCTTGAGCGCCTGATTCCGGCGCTCAAGCGGCTCGGCCAGCGCGTGTCGGTGGTCAAGCACGCGCACCACAAGTTCGACATCGACCATCCTGGCAAGGACACCTACCGCCACCGGGAGGCCGGTGCCTTCGAAGTGGTCGTAGCGTCCGACAAGCGGCTGGCCGTGATGCGCGAATTCGAAGCTCCGGTCGAACTCAGCGTGCACCAGTTGCTGGCCGAGGTGCACCCGGCGGCCGACTGGGTGCTGGTCGAGGGCTTCCGGCACAGCGACGTGCTCAAGATCGAGGTCTGGCGCGAGCCGGAGGCGGGCGAGCCTTCGCGGCCTGTGCTGTACACCAACGATCCCTTCGTCACCGCCGTGGCCACCGACGCGCCGGCCAGCCTGCCGTCGCCCACCGAACGGCCGCTGTTCGACCTCAACGACGCCGAGGCCATTGCGAAGTGGTTGATCGACAGCGGCGACCGCTTCGAATACAACCCCGATCACCATGGCTGAATCCCCCGTTCCTTTCTCCGCTTCTTCTTCGCGCCCCCCGCTGATGCCTTTGGACGAGGCCATCGCGGTCCTGCTCGCGAAGGCAACGCCGAGGCTGTCCACCGAGAGCGTCGGCACCTTCGACGCCGACGGCCGCGTGCTGGCGCAAGACCTCGTCTCCGGCCTCACGGTGCCGCCGCGCGACAACAGCGCGATGGATGGCTACGCCGTGCGCATCGCCGACTGCGCCGCGCCCGGTGCCGAGCTGACAGTGGCGCAGCGCATTCCCGCGGGTACCGTCGGCACGCCGCTCGCGTCCGGCACGGCGGCCCGCATCTTCACCGGCGCGCAAATTCCAGAGGGTGCCGATGCGGTCGTGATGCAGGAAGACACCACGGCCACGCCACAGGAAGGCAGCCTGGGCTCGGTACGCATCGCCATCGTTCCGGCGGCCGGCCAGTGGATTCGCCGCGCGGGCGAAGACGTGGCCTCCGGCGACATCGTGCTGAAGCAGGGCGAGCGCCTCGCGCCCGCCGCGCTCGGCCTCGCGGCCAGCGTCGGCTTTCACAAGCTGCAGGTGGCCCGCAAGCCGCGCGTGGCCATGCTCTCCACCGGCGACGAGCTGGTGATGCCCGGCGAGGTCGCGCCCGACGCGATGAAGCCCGGCGCCATCTACAACTCGAACCGCTTCTTCATGCGGGCCTTGCTGCATCGCCTGGGCTGCGAGGTGAATGACCTGGGCATCGTGCCCGACGACCGCGAAGCCACCATCGCCGCTCTGCGCAACGCGGCCGAGGCCAGCGATCTGATCATCACTACCGGTGGTGTCTCCGTCGGCGAGGAAGACCATATCCGCGCAGCGCTGCAGTCGCTCGGCGAGCTGCAGCTCTGGTCGCTGTCGATGAAGCCCGGCAAGCCTTTCGCCTATGGCTCCATTGCGCGCAGCAACGGGCAGGGCGCATGTCATGTGACGGGGCTGCCCGGCAATCCGGTGTCGAGCTTCCTCACCTTCCTGATGCTGGTGCGGCCCTTCCTGCTGACGCTGCAGGGTGCCGCGCGCATCGCGCCGGAAGCGGTGAAGATGCGCGCCGATTTCGACTGGCCGCGTGCCGACAAGCGCCGTGAGTTCCTGCGCGCGCGGCGCAATGCGGCCGGCGGCCTCGACCTGTTCGGCAGTCAGAGTTCGGGCGTGCTCACGTCGATGGTCTGGGGCGACGGCTTGGTCGACAACCCGTCGGGCCAGACGATCAAGTCGGGCGACACCGTCAACTTCATTCCCTTCGCATCGCTGCTGGGCTGAATCGCATGAAGGTCCAGGTCCGTTATTTCGCCTCGGTGCGCGAGGCACTTTCCAGCAGCGGCGAAACCGTCGACGCGCGAGCCGAAACGCTGTCGGCCCTGCGCGACGAACTCATCGCCAGGGGCGGCGCCTACGCCACCGCGCTTGCGCGCGGCAAGGCGGTGCGCATGGCGCTCGACCAGGCCATGAGCGATGAAGCCGCCGCCCTGAGCGAAGGCTGCGAAGTCGCTTTCTTCCCGCCTGTCACGGGCGGTTGAGCCGGGCGTCCAGCGCTACAAGGCGCTCTCGCAGGCCGTCGGACGCGCGGGTCATCGGCGAGCGCAGCTCGTCGCGCATTTCGCCCATGTGCGCCAGCAGTGCCTTCAGCGGGCCCGGGTTCGGCTCGGCAAACAGCATTTCCACCAGCGGTTGCAGTGCCTGCCATTCGGTGCGCGCCTCGGGCAACCGGTTTTCCGCTAGCAAGCGCACCAGCTGGACGAAGCGGCGCGTCTGCACGTTTCCGCTGGCTGCGATGGCGCCCACGCCGCCCTCGGCCATGGTGCCGAAGATCTGGTGGTCTTCGCCCGTCAGCACCTGCAGCCTGCCGTCGGCGATCACTGCGCGTGTCTTGGCCATGTCGCCGCCACAGTCCTTGATGCCACGAATGCGCGGATGCCCGGCCAGCGCCAGCAGCGTGTCGCGGGCGATGGTGACGCCCGTGCGGTAGGGAATGTCGTAGACCAGCACCGGCACCGTGCTCGCATCGGCGATGGCGCGGAACCATTCGAGCAGGCCGGCCTGCGACGGGCGGATGTAGTTCGGCGCGGACACCAGAAGGCCCGCCAGCGAGCGTTCCGAGAGCTTGCGCGCCCAAGCCGTGGCCTTGCCCAGGTGATAGCCCGAAATGCCCATGATGACCGGCAACCCGCCGGCCGCTGCCAGTACGGTGTCGAGCACAGCCAGTTGCTCGGCCTCGTCGAGCGCGGCGGCCTCGCCTGTGGAGCCACAGGGCACGAAACCCGTCACGCCGTCGTCGGCGAGCCGCCGGGTCAGCGTGGCGAGAGCGGCATGGTCCACCGCGCCGTCGCGGAACGGTGTGACGAGGGCCACCCAGAAGCCAGAGAAATCGGGGGTGATGGAGCTTGGTTGTTGATGAGGCACGCGGGTTTCCTTTCAGGAATCGACCGATGGAAAGAACCACCGTCCGATGCGCGCACAACCCAAGAGGGGCCAAAGCCTTTTGCAGGTTCCGTCGCTCATCCGACGACGGAACCTCGGCTCCGGTCAGACGAGCTTTGGTTTTTTGGCTTTGTTGCTGCCTTGGCGCGCACGGCGGCCTTCGGGGTGCGAAGGCACCGGGAAGAGCGTGGCGAGACAAGGCATTGCGGCAGTCTATCGCGATGCCACAATTCGGACATGAGCGTTGCGCGTGTTTCGATCCAGATGGCCGATTTCGACCTTTCGCAGGAGGTCGCCGCGTTGCGCGACGGCGACAAACGCGTGGGCGCCGTCTGCAGCTTCGTCGGCACCGTGCGCGACAGAAATAGTGCCCCCACGCTCGGCACTGGCGTGTCCTCGCTGCCCCCCGAGGGGGCGCTTTCGCCTTGGGGCGGCCCGGCGGCGAAAGACGACGGCGGCACCATCACCTCGATGGAGCTGGAGCACTACCCCGGCATGACCGAGAAGGCCATCGAAGCCATGATCGACGAGGCGCACAAGCGCTTCGACATCCTGGGCGCGCGCGTGATCCATCGCGTCGGGCTGTTGCAGCCGCTGGACCAGATCATGATGGTGGCGGTGATCTCGGCCCATCGCGGCCAGAGCTTCGAGGCCTGCGAGTTCCTGATGGACTATCTCAAGACCCAGGCGCCGTTCTGGAAGAAAGAGCAGACGCCCGAAGGCGCCCGCTGGGTCGATGCGCGCGTGGCCGACGACGCGGCGCTGGCGCGCTGGGGCATCAGCGCCCCGAATGCCTGAAGACGCTCAGAGGGGCTTGAAGCCGCTCGCCTGGATGATCCGTTCCCAGGTCTGCGTGTACGTGCGCACGCGGCCCGCGAACTGGCCCTGCGGCTCATAGCCGACCGTCAGCCCCATCGTCGTCAGTTTCTGCTTCACGTCGGGCATTGCCAGCACCTTCTGCAGCGCATCGCCGTACTTGTCGATGATCGGCTGTGGCGTGCCCACCGGCGCGAAGATGCCGTAGTAGGGCAGGTCTTCCAGGTTCGCGAAGCCCAGCTCGGTGAAGGTCGGCACGTTCGGAATCACGGCCTGGCGTTTGGCGCCGATGGAGGCCACGATGCGCACCTTGCCCGCCTTGTGGTTCTCGATGAAGTCCGGCACCGAGGCGATGCCCGCGGTGATCTGATTGCCCAGCATGTCGGCCGTCATCGGCGCGCTGCCGCGGTAGGGGGCGGGCTGCACGTCGATCTTGTACTTGTCCGAAATCATCTTCACCAAAAACTCGGGGATCGAGGCCGGCGCAGGGATGCCGATGGTCTCCTTGCCGCCCTTCTGCGTGCGGACCCACTTCACGTACTCGTCGATGGTCTTGGCTGGCGTTCCGCCCGACACGGCCAGCACATTGGCAAAGGTGGCGAAGCCGGCCACGGGCACGAAGTCGGTGGCGGGGTTGAAGCCCGGGTTCTTCACCACCTGCGGCAGGATCGAGATGGTGTGGTCGTGCGACAGGAACAGCGTGTGGCCATCTGCCGGGGAAGACTTCAGCACCGTTGCCGCAATCTGCCCACCCGCGCCGGCGCGGTTTTCGACCACCACGGGCACGCCCAGCACGTCCTTGAGTTTTTCGCCCAGCGTGCGTGCAATGGCGTCGGTGCCGGCGCCGGCGGGGAAGCCCACCAGCAGGCGGATCGGTGTGCCGCTCTGGGCCTGCGCCGGGGCCAGCACGGCGCCCGACAGACCCAGCGCCAGCAGCAGCTGCACCCCGCGCGACACGACATTGCGCCTTGAAAAGGACATGATGAACTCCAAAAACTGCAAAAGTGGAAAGAACAAGAAAAAGCCCCCCAAGCGGTTTTGCACTTGAAGGGACGGCGAACGGCCCTATTTTGAATGCAGGAATCAAGCCATGCGACAAGACAAATTCACCACCAAATTTCAGGAAGCCCTGGGCGACGCTCAGTCGCTCGCACTGGGCAACGACAACGCCTACATCGAGCCAGCCCACCTGCTGGCGGCGATGCTGCATCAGGACGACGGCCCGCGTGCCCTGCTCGAACGCGCCGGCGTCAACGTGCCTGGCCTGACGCAGGCGGCCGAGGCCGCCATCAAGAAGCTGCCGCAGGTGCAGGGCCACGACATCGTGCAGGTCGGCCCCGAGCTGGGCAAGCTGCTGCAGGCCACCGAGAAAGAGTCGATCAAGCGCAATGACCAGTTCATTGCCGGCGAACTCTTCCTGCTCGCACTGGCCGACAGCAAGGCAGACATCGGCAAGACCGCCCGCGAAAATGGCCTGAGCCGCAAGTCGCTCGAAGCCGCCATCGACGCCGTGCGCGGCGGGCAGGGCGTGAACAGCGCCGATGCCGAAGGCCAGCGCGAAGCGCTCAAGAAATACACCACGGACCTCACCGAGCGCGCCCGCCTGGGCAAGCTCGACCCGGTCATCGGCCGCGACGAGGAAATCCGCCGCGCCATCCAGGTGCTGCAACGCCGCACCAAGAACAACCCCGTGCTCATCGGCGAACCGGGCGTGGGCAAGACCGCCATCGTCGAAGGCCTGGCGCAGCGCATCGTTGCGGGTGAAGTGCCCGATTCGCTCAAGGGCAAGCGGGTGCTGTCGCTCGACATGGCTGCGTTGCTGGCTGGTGCCAAGTTCCGTGGTGAATTCGAAGAGCGCCTGAAGACCGTGCTGAACGAACTCGCGAAGGACGAAGGCCAGACCATCGTCTTCATCGACGAGCTGCACACCATGGTCGGCGCAGGCAAGGCCGAAGGCGCGATGGACGCGGGCAACATGCTCAAGCCCGCGCTCGCACGCGGCGAGCTGCACTGCGTAGGTGCCACCACGCTCGACGAATACCGCAAGTACATCGAGAAGGACGCCGCGCTGGAGCGCCGCTTCCAGAAGATCATCGTGGGCGAGCCCAGCGTCGAGGCCACCATCGCCATCCTGCGCGGCTTGCAGGAAAAATACGAAGTGCACCACGGCGTGCAGATCACCGACCCGGCCATCGTGGCCGCGGCCGAACTGTCTGACCGCTACATCACCGACCGCTTCCTGCCCGACAAGGCCATCGACCTGATCGACGAGGCCGCGGCCAAGATCAAGATCGAGATGGACTCCAAGCCCGAGGTCATGGACCGCCTCGACCGCCGCCTGATCCAGCTGCAGATCGAGCGCGAAGCCGTGCGCCGTGAAAAGGACGAGGCCTCGCAGAAGCGCTTCGGCCTGATCGAGGACGAGATCGAGAAGCTGCAGAAGGAAATTGCCGACTACGACGAGATCTGGCAGGCCGAGAAGGCCCAGGCCCAGGGCAGCGCGCAAGTGCGCGAAGACGTCGACAAGATCAAGTTCCAGATCGAAGAGTGGAAGCGAAAGGGCGACTTCAACAAGGTCGCCGAGCTCCAGTACGGCCAACTGCCTGCGCTCGAAAAGCGCCTGAAGGAAGCCGAGGCCAACGAGGCGAACAAGGGCAAGTCCAGTGCGCCCACGCTGCTGCGCACCCAGGTCGGCGCGGAAGAAATCGCCGAGGTCGTGGCGCGCGCAACCGGCATTCCGGTTGCCAAGCTGATGCAGGGCGAGCGCGACAAGCTGCTCGTGATGGAAGACAAGCTGCACGAGCGCGTGGTCGGCCAGGACGAGGCCATCGGTGCGGTCGCCAACGCGATCCGCCGCTCGCGCTCGGGCCTGTCCGATCCGAACCGCCCGACCGGTTCGTTCCTGTTCCTCGGCCCTACGGGCGTGGGCAAGACCGAGCTGTGCAAGGCGCTCGCGGGCTTCCTGTTCGACAGCGAAGACCACCTGATCCGCATCGATATGAGCGAGTTCATGGAGAAGCATTCGGTCGCCCGCCTGATCGGCGCGCCTCCGGGCTACGTGGGCTATGAAGAGGGCGGCTACCTCACGGAAGCCGTGCGCCGCAAGCCCTACAGCGTGGTGCTGCTCGACGAGGTCGAGAAGGCCCACCCCGACGTGTTCAACGTGCTGCTGCAGGTGCTCGACGATGGCCGCCTTACCGACGGCCAGGGCCGCACCGTGGACTTCAAGAACACCGTGATCGTGATGACGAGCAACATCGGCTCGCCCATCATCCAGGCCATGGTGGGCCAGCCTTCCGAAGAGATCAAGGAAGCGGTGTGGGACGAGCTGAAGAACTACTTCCGCCCCGAGTTCCTGAACCGCATCGACGAGACGGTCGTGTTCCATGCGCTCGACGCGAAGAACATCGAATCGATTGCCGCGATCCAGCTCAAGGTGCTGAAGGCGCGGCTCGCGAAGATGGACCTGGGCCTGGAGGTGTCGCCGGCGGCGTTGGCAGAGATCGCCAAGGTCGGCTTCGACCCGGTGTTCGGTGCGCGTCCGCTGAAGCGCGCCATCCAGCAGCGCATCGAGAACCCGCTCTCGAAGCTGCTGCTCGACGGCAGCTTCGGACCGAAGGACACGATCGAGGTCACGACCGACCCGATCCAGTCGCCGGGCAAGTTCTCGTTCGCCAAGGCCGGGGAACCAACGGCGGCGGCTGCAGCCTAAAGTTCGATGATGAACTTCATTTTTCGCGTCATTCTTCTGCTCCTGGGGCTGGTCTTCGCGGCCAGCCTGGCCGTCGCGGTCATGCTGCTGGCGGCCGTGTGGGGTGTGCGCTACGCCTGGGGGCGTCTCACGGGCAAGCCCGTGACGCCTTGGGTCATGCGTTTCAACCCGCGCTCGGGTTTCGATAAATTTCGTAATGCGGCACAACCGGCCGAACCGACCGCCGCCGACGTGGCCAACGCTCGCGCGCGCGGCGAATCGGTGGAGCGCCCGGTGCGCATTCGCGGCAGCGCCAGCGACGTGACCGACGTGTCGCCGAAGTCGGTCTCGCGCGGCTAAGCCGCCGCTATTTCAGGCGCGACAACCCGTCGCGCCTTTCGCCGTCAGAATCGTCCTCCTGCAGCCGCCGCTGAGTGCGGCTTTTCGCTTTCATCAGGAGAGACATTCCATGACCTCGCGCGACATCTTCGTGGTCGGCACCGCCCGCACCGCCATCGGCACCTTCGGCGGAGCGCTGAAGGACGTGCCCAACACCCAGCTTGCCACCACCGCCGTCAAGGCCGCCATCGAGCGCAGCGGCGTCGCGGCCGATGCCATCGGCCACGTGGTGATGGGCAACGTGATTCCCACCGACGTGAAGGACGCGTACCTTAGTCGCGTGGCGGCCATCGACGCGGGCTGCCCCATCGAGACACCGGCCTTCAACGTCAACCGCCTCTGCGGCTCGGGCCTTCAGGCCATCGTGTCGGCGGCGCAGGCCATTGCGCTGGGCGACTGCGACATCGCCATCGGCGGCGGCTCGGAATCGATGAGCCGCGGCCCGTATTTCGACACCTCGGCGCGCTACGGCGCTCGCATGGGCGACGCGGTGTTGGTCGACTACATGCTCGGCATCCTTCACGACCCGTGGGAGAAGATCCACATGGGCATCACGGCCGAGAACGTGGCTGCGCGCTATGGCATCACGCGCGATCAGATGGATGAGCTGGCCGTCGCTAGCCAGCAGCGCGCGGCAGCTGCCATTGCAGCGGGCCGCTTCAAGGAGCAGATCGTTCCGGTCGAAGTGAAGACGCGCAAAGGCATCGTCTTGTTCGACACCGACGAGCACGTGCGTGCCGACACCACCGTTGACACACTGTCGAAGATGAAGCCCGCCTTCAAGAAGGACGGCCTCGTCACCGCCGGCAACGCCTCGGGCATCAACGACGGTGCTGCCGCGGTGGTACTGGCCAGCGGCGAGAGCGTCAAGGCGCGAGGCCTGAAGCCACTGGCGCGCCTCGTCGGCTATGCGCACGCCGGTGTCGAGCCCGCATACATGGGCATCGGCCCCGTGCCGGCCACGCGCAAGGTGCTTGAGCGCACCGGCCTGAAGGTGAGCGACTTCGACGTGATCGAGTCGAACGAAGCCTTCGCGGCGCAGGCCTGCGCAGTCATCAAGGAGCTGGGCTTCGACCCTGCCAAGGTGAACCCGAACGGCTCGGGCATTTCGCTGGGCCATCCGGTGGGCGCGACCGGCGCGATCATCACGACGAAGGCGATTGCCGAACTGCAGCGTACGGGTGGCCGCTATGCGCTGGTCACGATGTGCATCGGCGGCGGCCAGGGCATTGCCGCCGTTTTCGAAAGAGTCTGAGCGCCATGCTCCGCCCACCCATCCTGATCGACCCCGACGAGGTCGACTTCAGCGCCATCCGGGCGCAGGGCGCGGGCGGGCAGAACGTCAACAAGGTGTCGAGCGCGGTGCACCTGCGCTACGACATCCACGCCAGCTCGCTGCCGGCCGACGTGAAGGAGCGGCTGCTCGCCCTGCGCGACAGCCGCATCACGCAGGAAGGCGTGTTCGTGCTGAAGGCGCAGCAGCACCGTACGCAGGAGATGAACCGCGCCGACGCGCTCGCACGCCTGCAGGCGGTGATCGACAGCGTGGCCACGCCGCCGCGTGTGCGGCGCGCCACCAAGCCGACTTACGGCTCGAAGCAGCGACGGCTCGAAGGCAAGAGCCAGCGCTCGCAGATCAAGAACCTGCGCGGGCCGGTGCGGGACTGAGCGCGCCAGCGCCGCCGCGCAGCCGGCGGATCTGCAGGCCGACGCCGATCAGGTACAGCACGAACAGCACGCCCGTGATCGCCTTGAGCTCCGGCGCGTCGGCGTTCGGCAGCAGCGGTGCGCCGAGCGGCAAGCGCGTCAGCGTTTCCGTGAAAGCCGGAATCCAGTGGAACAGGAAGCTCGCCGAGAACGCGATGGCCTCGACATAGCGCGCCGACTTGCCGAAGAGCGCGCCCCGGCCCGCGAGCGTGCCCACGGCCAGCGCCAGCAGCGTGATGATGCCCAGCGCGTGCGGCTTGCCGAAGCCGCCGTGCTGGAAGATGCCGAAGCCCGTGAGGCACGTGAGCACGGTGGTCCAGACGAAGACCTGGCCGAGCCCGGTGCGCATCGTGATCTCCTTGTAGCGGAACAGGGCCAGCAGGCCCGCAACGACGGCGATCAGGCTGATCGCGGTATGAACTGTGCCCAGGGACGTGAGTCCCAGCCATCCTGTCGGTGCCATGCGGATCCCCTCGTTGTTCGTGGTGCGGCATTCTGGCGCGTTGCAACGAATTTGTGCGATCTGGGATGAATTGAGTGCAAAAGGCCCTGCTTTACGGGCCTGAAACATCTCCCAAGCACAATCGTGCTCATGAGAAGGCTCTTTTCGCGCGCCGTGCTGGCTGCGCTCCTGCTTGTGCCGGCCGCGGCGCTCCTGACCGGCTGCGGTCCGGGAGCGGCGGCGCAGCAGGGCGCAATCGCCGCCCCGGCCCCCGAGCTCAAGTGGGAAGAGCTGATTCCCAAGAGTTGGGACCCGACCAAGCGCTACCGCAACATCAGCCTCGAAGCGCTGCGCGACAACGACCCGCGCGCGATCCAGATGCTCGACGAGATGCGTGCCGTCTGGGACAACGCGCCGGTCAACGTGGCGCTCGACGGCAAGCCGGCCAAGCTGGCGGGCTTTGTCGTACCGCTGGAGAGCACGCAGGACGGCCTCCGCGAATTCCTCTTGGTGCCGTATTTCGGCGCCTGCATCCACACCCCGCCTCCGCCCGCCAACCAGATCGTTCACGTGATCGCGGCCACCACCGTGAAGGGCCTGCACGCGATGGACACGGTGTACGTCAGCGGCACGCTGAAGGCGGCGCGCTATTCGTCGGTGGACATGGGCGTGAGCGGCTACGAGATCAAGTCGGCCGCGGTCGAGCGCTTCGTGGCCAGGCAGCCGCAGTAAGCCGCGGCAATCGCCGGCCACGCAGCTCAAGCCATGCGCTGCGACAGAAAGTCCAGGAACGACGTGATGCGTGCCGTCAACTGCGTGTTGCGGTAGTACACCGCGTTGACCGGCTGGCGCACGTCCGCCGTTTCTTTCGCCAGCACCTGCACCAGCGCGCCGCTCGCGCGGTCGGCACCCGTCATGAAATCCGACAGGCAGACGATGCCCACGCCGGCCAGCGCCAGCTGGCGCAGCGTTTCGCCGCTCGACGCCATCAGCGTCGGCGCGATGTTCCATTCGTCGCCATGCACGCCGCGCAGGGGCCAGCGGTTCAGCGACTCGGGCTGGGTGAAGCCCAGCAGCGCGTGCTCGGCCAGGTCGGCCACCTTGCGTGGCTTGCCGTGCGCTTCGAGGTAAGTCGGACTCGCGAGCACGCGCAGCCTGTGCGTGCCCAGCGGCCGCGCATGCAGCGTGGAGTCGCGCAGCGGCCCGATGCGAATCGCGATGTCGGTGCGGCGCTCCAGCAAATCGATGGGCAGGTCGTCGGTGTCGAGCTCCAGGCTGATCTGCGGGTAGAGCCTTCTGAACTCCGGCACCAGCGGCACGATGGCGTGCAGCATGAAGGGCGAGGCCGCGTTCACGCGCAGCCGGCCGGCCGGCTGCTGGCGGCGCGCGGCCATTTGCTCTTCGGCATCGTCGATGGCGTCGAGGATGGCGCGCGTGCGCTGCAGGAAGGCCGCGCCTTCCTCCGTGAGTTCGAGCCGCCGCGTGGTGCGGCGAAGCAGCGTGGTGTCGAGCTTCTGTTCGAGCCGGCTCAGCGCGCGGCTGATGCCCGAGACCGTTTGCGCCAGCTGCTCGGATGCGGCCGTGATGGAGCCCGTGTCCACCACCGTGCGGAACGCGACCAGTTCTTCGATGGTGGTCTTCATGGGCGCTGGCAGGTCAGGCTTCGGCTTCCTGCACCACGGGCATGTCGTCGATGCGCGGCATCAGCGCCGCGAGCGCCTCGCCGTCGGTGCGGTAGCTGAACAGCATCGGTCCTGGAGCCAGCAGGCCGGCGCGCTCCAGCACCTGCATCGCGGGCAGCTTCAGGCCACTCAGGTGCAGGCGGATGCCCTTGGATTCCATCATCCGGCGGATCGAGCCGAACACCTCGGCGCCGGTGATGTCGATGCGGTTGATGGGTTGCGCGAACAGGCACACGTCGGTGAGCTCGGGCCGCTCGGCCAGCGCCACGGTGAGCGCGCGTTCGAGCGTGGAGGCCGAGGCGAAGTCGAGTTCCGCGTCCATGCGCAGCGCATAGAGCTGAGGCGCCAGCGGCGGCAGCTTCCAAAGGTTGCGATCGCGCAGGCTGCCGTCGGGGTGCAGGCCCACTTCGATGATGCGCGGGTGCAGGTGCCGGTACATGTAGTGCGCCATGCTCGCCAGCAGTCCGCCGAGCACGCCCCAGTAGATGCTGGGCGCGGTCGCGATGGTCAGCACGAAGGTGCCGAAGGCAATGCCCGCCTCGATGCGTGACACGCGCCACAGCGCCGCAAAGCTCGCGGGCTTCACCAGCCCGAGGATGGCCGTGACCACCACCGCCGCCAGCACCGCCTGCGGCACGTGGTACAGCAGCGGCATCAGCCACAGCAGCGCACCGGCCACCACGACCACGCTGAACAGCGTCGCCCAGCCGGTCTGCGCGCCCGCATAGAGCGTGATGGCAGAACGCGAGAACGACGAGCTTGTGGGAAACGCGCCCGTGAAGCCTGAGGCCAGCTTGGCGAGACCCTGGCCGATCAGGTCCTGGTTTTCGTTCCACAGCGTGCCGGCGCGCGCGTTGTCGACCTTGGCGCTCGACGCGGTTTCAAGAAAGCTCACCAGCGTGATCATCAGCGCCGGCAGCACCAGCGCACTGAAGGTGCTCACAGGCAGCAGGCCGGGCCAGTAGAACGAGGGCAGGCCCGAGGGCAGGCTGCCCACCACCGCACCGCCGCGCAGCGCGTAGTCGATGACCCAGCTGATGGCGGCCGCGCCAGCCACCAGCGCCATCGTGGTCGGAAAGCGCGGCAGCATGCGCTTGCCCAGCCACAGCACCGCGATGCTGCCGAGCCCGAAGGCAATGGCCACGAGGTCGGGCAGCGGCCCGCCCTGCAGCACTTGCGGAATGGTGCGCCCCGTGAATCCGAGCAGCGCGGGCAACTGCGAGATAGCGATCAGCACCGCCGCGCCCTGCGTGAAGCCGATGAGCACCGGCGAATTGACCAGCCGCAGCAGCCAGCCGAAGCGCCCCGCACCCAGCACGATCTGGATCGTGCCCGACATCAGCGTGAGCCACACCGCCATCGCCACCCACTCGGCGCTGCCTGCCACCGCCAGCGGCGCGAGCGAGGCGCCGACCAGCAGGCTGGTGAGCGCCGTGGGACCGACCGACAGCCGCTGCGACGAACTGAACATCACCGCGATCAGCGCCGGGAACAGCGCCGCGTACACGCCCGTGACCAGCGGCATGCCCGCCAGCGCCGCATACGCCACGCCTTGCGGAATGACCATCAGCGCCACGGTGATGCCGGCCATCGCCTCGTTGCGCAGCAGCGCGGCGGAAGGGCGCGGCCAGGCGAGACAGGGAACCCAGCGCGCGAGGCGCTGGCGCAGGGAGGGAGAGGGGGTAGCCGGGGTCATGGAAATTTGCGGGCGCACTGGGGAAAACTGCAGGCACATGCGCGGTGCGCCGCGCGGGAGCGATGTGGAATGCGGGTCGAGGTCAGATCAGCGAAGTCGCGTTCTTGAGAACGTAGTCGCAGGCCTTTTCCTTCACCTTCGACGACAGGCCCTTGAAGTTCAGCGACTTGCCGTCACCGCCCTGCAGCAGGCCCTTGGCGCCGCTGGCGAAGCCGGTTTCCTGCTTCTTCTGCCCGGTGATCTTGGCGAGCAGCTTGTCTTTGACCGAGGCCGCGTCGCCGCCCAGGTAGTTGTTCTTCACGCAGTACTGCAGCACGCCGGCTGCGTTGCCCATGGTGCTGGAGCCGATGGCGGGCATCTTGAAGCCCAGGTTGCTGCCGAGGCTGCCGAGCGCAGACCCGCCAGTGTTGCCTTGCGAGTTGGCGCTGGCCGCTTCGCCGGCCTTTTCCTTCAATTGGTCGAGCAGGTCGTTGGCTTGTGCCGAGGCGCAAGCCGCGAGCAGCGCCAGGGCGATGAGGGTGGAACGAGCGTGCATGGTGTCCTCCTGTCGGTAAGCGTGATGGAAAGCGGCCACCAGCATACCGGAGACGCCGGGGGCGTAGCCCCGGTTGCGCGCGCTGTTTACTTCGAGCGTGGCGGGCGCTTTTCGAGCAGGGGAGCACTGGTGCCCTGTACACCGACCAGGCCAAGCACCGTCACCAGCGAGTTCTGCGCACCCTTCCAGCCATCGGTCACGTCGATCCACTCGGACAGCGCATGGAAGCCGCCGGTCTTGCCGCCGCCGCCGATGATGATGGCCGGAATGCCCAGCGACATCGGCACATTGGCGTCGGTGCTCGCGCCCGTCAGCAGCGTCTTGTGGCCGAAGGCGCTGTTCGCGCGCGTGGCGGCTTCGACGATCACGGTGTCCGACTGCGTGCGGCCACCCGGACGGTCGCCGATGAGCTTGGTGCTCACGCTCAGCGTGCTCACGTTCCAGCGCTTGTTTTCCTCGACCACGGCTTCGTCGATGGCCGCGAGGATCTTCTTTTCGGTTTCGAGCAGCGGCGCCATTTCGTCGGAGCGGATGTCGACCGCCATGCGGGCATCCGGCGCAATGGTGTTGACCGAGGTGCCGCCACCAACGGTGCCGACGGTGAACGTCGTCTTCGGGAAACTCGGCGTGCGGATATCGGCGATTTTGGCGATGGCGCGGCCCATGCCATGGATGGCGCTGGGCACTTGGCCGAAGGCGCCGTAGCTGTGGCCACCCGGGCCCTTGAAAGTCACTTCGTAGCGATGGCTGCCGGTGCCCAGCATCAGCACCGTGCCGTCCGGGGCGGGCTCCAGGCCGACCATGCCGTCGATGTCGAGGTTGTCGCGGAAGATGGCCTTGATGCCGCGCAGGTTGCCGAGTTCTTCTTCGCCGACGTTGCCCACGAACAGCAGATCGCCCACCGTCTGGACCTTGTTGTCGTTCAGCACCTTGAGCCACGACAGCAGCACCGACAGGCCACGCGTGTCGTCGGAGATGCCGGGCGCGTAGAGCTTGCCGTCGCGCTCCTTCACCTTTACGTCGGTGCCGGCAGGGAACACGGTGTCGAGGTGGGCCGAGATCAGCAGCTTGGGGCCGTTGCCAGTGCCCTTGCGCAGGCCGACGACGTTGCCTTCGGCGTCGATCTTCGCGTCCGTCAGGCCAAGGGCCTTCATTCGGGCGAGGAAGGCTTCGGCGCGCTTCTGTTCCTTGAAGGGCGGTGCCTCGATCTCGGTCAGCATCTTCAGGTCTTCGACCGAGCGATCGTGGTCGGCCTTGACGGCATCGAGCAGCTTCTGGATGGCGGGCGAGGCCATCAGCTGGGTGTAGGCCTTGTCCACGTCGGGCCGCACCTGCGTAGGCGTGGCCGCGACGCTGCCGCTCTGGGCGTGCGCGAGGCCGGCGGCCGCGGAGGCCAGGGCAATAACGAGCGGGGCGAGACGAAGCGACACGGGGCGGGGCATGGTGCGGGGATGTCCTTGTAGGCGAGCAACGCCGACGCGGCGTCTTCAGTGATTCTTACGGCTGTGTTAGTCGAGCGCTCTGGTTTAATCTTCGGCGTCGTCAGTTTTTCTAACAAAGCCCGCCATGCGCCGCCACATTCCCAGCACCCGTGCGCTGCTGATCTTCGACGCCGTGGCCCGCCACCATGGCGTGGGCAAGGCCGCGGAGGAGCTGTGCCTCACGCACAGCGCGGTGAGCCAGCAGCTGCGGCTGCTGGAAACCCAGATCGGCGTGCGGCTGGTGCAGCGCACGGCGCGCGGCACCGAGCTCACCGAGGCCGGGCGGCGCTATCACGGGCAGATTTCCGGCGACCTGCTGCGGCTGCAGAACCACACGCTCGAAGCCATGGCACAGCGCACTGACGGCCTTCGCCTGCTGGTGGGCGCGGTGCCGGTGCTGGCCGAGGGCTGGTTGACGCCGCGGCTGCCGGAATTCATCGCGCGGCACCCGGGCTGCAGCCTGCACCTGCAGGTGTTCCCGACGCATCTCTACATGGAGGACATGTCTTTCGACGTGGGCGTGCAGTACGACGATGCGGTGTGGCCCGGCGCGAATGCGTTGCCGTTGATGGGCGAGTCCTGCGTGGTGGTGTGCTCGCCGCAGGCAAAGGGGCGAGCGGCCATGGCGCGCGGCGATTTCCGCGCGGCGTCGTTGCTGCAACTGCGCACGCGTGTGGGCGCCTGGGAAGAATGGTTTGAACAGACGGCACATGCGCAGCGGCCCGAAAACCTGGTGACGGGGCACCGCTTCGACCTGTTCTCGTCGCTGGTCGCGGCAGTGCGCGCCGACCTGGGCGTGGGGCTGGTGCCCGAGTACTTCGTCGAGCGCGAGTTGCGTTCGGGCGAGCTGGTGCTGGCCTGCCCGCATCGGGCGCCGTCGAGCCGGGGCTACAGCGTGTTCGTGGCGCCGAGCCGCGCGGACGATCCGCTGGTCAGCGCTTTCGTGGCGTGGCTGTGCGCGGCGGCCGCACTGCCAGAGACCTTGCCTGCCTAGGCGCGGCGGAAGAGCAGCACGGAGTTCGTGCCGCCGAAGGCGAACGAATTGCTGATGGCGGCTTCGAGCGACGGCGCTGCCGCGTCGTCTTGCGTGACGAGGTTCAGCCTGCAGTCCGCGTCGATCTCGCGGCAGTTCGCGTTGGGCGGCAGTTGCCGCTGGTGCAGCGCCAGCACGGTGATGAGCGCTTCAATGGCACCTGCCGCTCCCAGCAGGTGGCCATGCAGCGCCTTGGTTGAACTCACGCGCAGCGTGTCGAGGTCGTCGCACCACACATCGGCCAGCGCATTGCGCTCGACCACATCGCCGATGCGCGTGGCCGTGCCGTGTGCGTTGCAATAGCCCACGTCGCGCGGCTGCAGGCCGGCCTGGCGCAGGGCGGTGCGCAGCGCGCGGGCCTGGCCGGGTGCGTCGGGCTTGGTGAGGTGGGTGGCATCGCTGCTCAGGCCCCAGCCGGCCAGCGTGGCATAGCTGCGGGCGCCGCGTGCGCGTGCCCGCTCGGCGGATTCGAGGATCAGGAAGGCAGCGCCTTCGCCGAGCGCAAAGCCGCTGCGGTCGGCGGCAAAGGGCCGCACCGCGCCGGCCGCCTCGCCGGGCTGGAAGGTGGCCAGCGTCTGCATAGCCTGCCAGGCCACGACCACGCCCGGCACGATCAGCGCTTCGCTGCCGCCGGCAATGGCGATATCGACCTCGCCGCGTTGCACGGCCTTGGCCGCTTCGGCAATAGCGGCCGAAGAAGAAGCGCAGGCGACAGAGTAGGTAAGCACCGGGCCCTGCACGCCCTGGCGCATTGCCACATGGGCAGCCGGTGCGTTCGGCATGAAGGCGGGAATGGTGAGCGGTGAAACGCGGCCATTGCCGCGGTAGGCCGCTTCGAGCGCCGCTGCTCCGCCCATGCCGCAGCCGGCAAAAACGCCCACGCGCTCGGGATCGGCGTCGGCAACGGTGAGGCCCGCGTCGCGCATCGCCATGTCGGCGGCGGCCACGGCCAGCTGGCTCACGCGGTCGACGCCCGCGAGCTGCAGCTTGGTGAACCAGCGGGTTTCGTCGAAGGCCACGGTGGCCGCGGCGGCCGGCTTGGGCAGATCCGCAAAGATGGGCTGGATGGCCGACCGGCCTTGCAGCAGGGCCTGGAACAACGCGTCGGGCTCGCCGCCGTGCGGCGCCATGACACCCAGTCCGGTGACGGCGACCTCGTGGTTCACGCGACTTTCGCGGCTCGTACCTTGTCGACCAGCAGCGCGAGTTCGGCTAGGGTGTCGATGCTCGCGTCCTCGTCGGGCATGGTGATGCCGAAGTGGTCTTCGATGGCGAACAAAAACTCGGCGAGGGCCAGCGAATCGAGTCCGCCGGTTTCCCGCATCGAGGCGTGGGGGTCGAGCTTCGACGGTTCGATGCCGTACTTCTCGTGGATCAGGTCCTGCAATTCCTTCAGCGAACTCATCGTGCAATGCCTGTCGTCATGTGCCGTTGATCGATTGCCACCGTGTGGTGGTGCCATTGAATCGATCCCTTCCTCGTCGGCCAGTGGTGAGTGTGGTCAGTGATTGCAGATGATATCCGCTCCGACCTGAGGGGCATCCCCTCGCTAACGCGCCCCTGGGCGCCAACGCAACGAGGGTAGTGCGAAGGCCATACCCAGCAGCGCGCCGGCCGCCACGTCCAGCGCCACGTGCTGCTTGACCGCCAAGGTCGAGTAGGCAATTGCGGCGAACCAGGCCCAGTTCAGCACGCGCCACAGGGCCGGCGTGCGCGCTTCGCGCAGCACGTGTTCGACGCGGATGGCGGTGAAGATGGCCACGGCCACGTGCATCGAGGGGCAGGCGTTGCCCGCCGCGTCCACGCCCTGCAGCATCGCGAAACCGGGGTAGCCGGTGCCGTCGATGGCCATAGGGGGTATCTGGGTCGGCCAGAAGTAGAAGAGGCTCAGGCCGGTGATGCACAGCGCACCGATCCACAGCCCGTAGACCACCAGCTCGCGGAACGTGAGCTGCAGTCCCGGCGCGATGCCCACGTACACCCAGAGTGAGAGATACGCGCCCAGCGTGTAGGGCTGGAACGGAATCAGGTGGTCCAGCGGCGTCAGTGGCATCACCACCACTGGAAAGGCCGGGTTGCGCAGCAGGTGGAAGTAGCCGATGAAGAACAGCCACGTGAAGACAGTGGTGCCGACCGCCTTCAGCAGGAAATGGCGGCGCACGCGCAACCAGATCTCGGCGGTCCACGTCGGGGGCCGGGCGTCGGGCGCCATGTGCAGGGGGATCGGTGAGTGCATGGTGTTGTCGGTCGCCGATCTTGCCAGAGCACCATGAAGCATCCCCTGCGATGCCCCGCTGCATCAGGGGGTGGCGGGCCGCTTGCGGTGCTGGAACGAAGTGGGCGAACGGCCCGTGGCGGCCTTGAACATCGCGCAGAACGCGCTGTCGGTGGCATAGCCGCTGGCGGCCGCCACCTGGCTCACCGCCATGCCGCGCGCCAGCAACGGCAACGCATGCGCCATCACGGCCTGCTGGCGCCATTGCTGCCAGCTCATGCCGAGCTGGTCGCGGAACAGGCGCGCCACCGTGCGCTCGCTGGCGCCGATGGTGGCGGCGCGCTCGGCCAGCGTGGCGCGGTCGGCCGGGTTGCGCAGCAGCGCCTCGCAGAGCTGCCGCAGGCGCTTGTCGGTGGGCAGCGGCACGTCGATGCGGATCTGCGTGGCGCGCTCCACCTCGTCGACCAGCAGCGGCGCGATCATGCGTTCGCGCTGCGGTGCGTGCGGGTCGGTCGGTGGCAGGCCGTCGGGCGTGGTGTCGAGCGCCAGCATCAGCGCGCGCAGCAGCGGGCTGATTTCCAGCACTTCGCACTTTTCCCAGGTGGGTGCAATCCAGGCGTGCAGGTAGACGGTGCGCAGTTCGGCATCTTCGATCAGCGTGATGCTGTGCGGCATGTTGGCCGGCACCCAGAGCGCGCGCGACGGCGGCACGATGTAGCTGCCGTCCTGCGTGCTCAGGCGGATCACGCCACGGGTGGAAAAAGTGAGCTGTGGCCACGGGTGCTCATGCAGCTCGACCAGCGTGTCCGCGCTCAGGAAATGCTCCTTCGCCCGCAGCGGGCGCACCGCGTCGGGGGCGTAGAGATGCGGCGTGAGGGAGGCAGCGCTGGTGATCGGGGCGGGGAGCGCGCCGCGCGGCCTGGCGGGCGCGGCGCTCCTGGAAGTGGGTGAGGCGGCGCTTGGCATAGTTTCGACAAATGTTGTCGCTGTATCGCCATTCTGCCGCGTCCCCGGCGCATAGCATCGGTGCCTGCCCCGTTTTTTTGTAGCAATCCATGTCTTCCACTTCGTCCGCGAGCGCCGTTTCTGTTTCTCCTCCTCACGCAACCACCTTGCGCACCGACGCCAAGCTGATCGGGCTGGTCGGCCTGGCCCATGCGGTCAGCCATTTCAGCCAGCTCATCCTGGCGCCGTTGTTCCCGTGGCTGAAGGACGCGTTCAACGTCAGCTATGTCGAGCTGGGCGCGGTGCTCACGGTGTTCTTCGTGGTCTCGTGCATCGTGCAGGCGGCCTCGGGCTTCATCGTCGACAAGCTGGGCCCGCGGCCGGTGCTGTTCGTCGGGCTCGGGGCGCTGGGGCTGGCGGCTTTCGGCTACGCCGCGGCGCAGAGCTACTGGATGCTGCTGTTGTGCGCGGTGGTCGGCGGCATCGGCAATGGTGTGTTCCATCCGGTGGACTACACGCTGTTCAACCGCAAGGTCGCGCCGACGCGGCTGGGCCATGCCTACAGCGTGCACGGCATCACGGGCAGCCTGGGCTGGGCGCTGGCGCCGGCGTTCGTGGTGCCGATCGCCATTGCCTTCTCTTGGCGCGTGGCGCTGGCTTCGGCAGGCGTGGTGGCTCTCGTGGTGCTGCTGGTGCTGTGGGCGTACCGCAGTGTGCTGTCGCTCGACGCAGCGGCCGTGCACAAGGCCACTGGGCAGGGCGAGCCCGCGCCCATCGGCGGCGAGTTCGACTTCCTGCGCATTCCGGCCGTGTGGATGTGCTTCGGTTTCTTCTTCTTCTATGCCGCGGTGATCAGCGTGGTGCAGACCTTCGCGCCGGTGGCCGCGGGGCACCTGCATGCGGTGCCGGTCGCGTTGGTGGCGGTGTGCCTCACGGTCTACATGGTGGCGAGTGCCGCGGGCATGGTGGTGGGGGGCTTCCTGGCTTCCGATCCGACGCGCTGCGAGCGCATCGTGGGCGCGGGTTTCGGCATCGCGGCCGCGCTGGCGCTGGTGCTGGCGTTTGCGAGCTTTCCGCCGGTTGTGGTGCCGGTGCTGTTCGGGGCCATGGGTTTCGTCTCGGGTGTTGCCGGGCCGTCGCGCGACCTGCTGGTGAAGAAGTCGACGCCACCCAATGCGACCGGGCGCGTCTACGGCGTGGTGTACGCGGGGCTCGACATCGGGCAGGCCCTGGCGCCGCTGGTGTTCGGGCGGCTGATGGACCACGGGCAGTACACGAGCGTGATCGTGGGGCTGGCGCTTGTGCAGGGCGTGCTGATTGCCAGCGCGTTCAACGTGCGCCGGGTGCGGCGCACGGCGCTGGTGCCTGCCTCGGCCTGAGCTTTCCTTCGATGAAAGCGCGGTCGATATCATCGGCCGCATGCAAGCCTTGTATGTCTATGTGATCGCCGGTGCGGTTCTGGCGGGGTTCGTGCAGGGCCTGTCGGGCTTTGCGTTCGGACTGGTGGCGATGTCGGTCTGGGCGTGGACGCTGGAGCCGCAACTTGCGGCGGTGCTTGCTCTCTTTGGCGCGCTGACGGGGCAGGTGATCGCGGCGGTCACCGTGCGGCGGTCTTTCGACAAGAGCGTTCTCTGGCCCTTCGTGCTGGGCGGGCTGGTCGGGGTGCCGTTCGGTGTCTGGCTGCTGCCGCACCTTGATCTTGTCGTCTTCAAGCTGTGTCTTGGTGTGCTGCTGGTGCTGTGGTGCCCGGCGATGCTGATGTCGCAGCATCTGCCGAAGGTTTCGTTCGGCGGGCGTTGGGCTGATGGCGTTGTGGGGGCCATGGGTGGCGCGATGGCGGGCATCGGCGGGTTCTCGGGGACTCTTCCCACGTTGTGGTGCACGCTGCGCGGCTTTCAGCGCGATACGCAGCGGGCTGTGATCCAGAACTTCAATCTGTCGATGTTGATGGTGGCGTTTGCCATTCATGTTTTCAGCGGGAGCATCGGGCGTTCTGTTGTGCCTCTGCTGGGGGTTGTTGCGCTGGCTGTTGCTGTGCCTGTGTTGCTGGGGGCGCGGCTTTATATCGGGATTAGTGAGGTGGCGTTTCGGAAGCTGGTGTTGGGGTTGTTGACTGCTTCTGGGGTGGCTTTGTTGGCTTCTGCTTTGCCTGCTTTGTTGCGGCGCTGAAGTTCTTTTTTGAATTGCGATGAGGGGTTGTTTCCCGGGGCCGGGACTCGCCCCGGCGGGCGACCTACTTTTCTTTGCTTCGCCAAAGAAAAGTAGGCAAAAGAAAGGCGACCCCACTGTCTGCGACCCCTTCGCTGTGCGAAGGGGCAACCTGTGGTGCTCGCGTTTCGCGGGGACTCGCCCAAACTCGCTTCGCTCAGACAAGGGCGAGCCCTGATCCGCGAAACGCTGCGCTCCTCGGCGCAGCCAGAGGGGAGGGGAGACGGAACGGACCTTTGCTTCGCTCGGCCGCGAGGCCACAACAGGCGCTTCGCGCCTGCTGTGGTTGGTATTGGCTACTCCGTGGCCGAGCGCAGCGATGGCCAGTTCGAAATCCCTTCTGGCTGCGCCGAGGAGCGCAGACGTAGGAGGGATCAGGGCCGCAGCTGTTTGAGCGAAGCGAGTTCTGCGGACCCCCTCCGGAGTCGAGCACCGCAGGTTGCCCGTAGCGAAGCGCAGGGACGCAGACAGTAGGGTCGCCTTTTCTTTGCTTACTTTCTTTTGGCGAAGCAAAAGAAAGTGAGTCGGCCGCCGGGCCGAGACCCGGCCCCGAAACGCACTACAGAAGACAGCACTTCACCGAGGCAATGCCAAAGCAAACGGCAAACTAACAACCCCCAACAAGGTAGACAACGTCACCAACCCCGCCACATAAGGCCCGTTGTACCCCATCCGAGCAGCCAGCACATAAGCACTGGAAGCCGTAGGCACAGCAGAAAAAGCCATCAACACGGCAGCATGCGTCGCATCCAGCCGCAACCAAAGCGCCAGCCCCCAGGCAACAAGCGGCAAGAACAGATGCCGTATCGCCAAAACCGAAACAGCCAGCACCTTCCCAGCCCCCAGCGTGGAAAACTTCATCCCCGCCCCAGCAGCCAGCAGCCCCAACGCCAACGAAGCAGCCCCGATACGCGTCAACGTAGGCGTCGCCCAGGCAGGCACAGTCAAGCCCAGCACATTCGCCAGCAGCCCGGCCACCGTCGCGACGATCAGCGGGTTGCGCACCAGCTGCCGCACGAATCCGGTCTGCGCATGCCGCGTCATCGGCCACACGGCCGCGATGTTGAAGATGGGCACGCACACGCCGATCAGCACCGCGATCAGCAGCAGGCCCTCGGGCCCGGCCAGCCGCTCCGCCAACGCCAGGCAGATGAACGAGTTGAAGCGGAACGCGACCTGCGCGCTGGCCGCGTGGTCGCGCCGGTCGATGTGCGAGCGCAGGCCCGGAACGAAGGGCAGGGCATAAGCCATCGCGATGCCGCAGGCACCGACGCCGACGCCCGCCGTGAGCAGGCTCGATGTCGCACCGAAGTCGAGCGGGCTGCGCACGATCGAATGGAACAGCAGTACGGGAAAAAGAAAGTAGTAGACGAGGCTCTCGACCTGATCCCACACACGGCGGTCGAGCGCGGTGTAGCGGCACAGGAGCCAGCCGATGGCAATGAGGGAGAAGTCGGGGAAAAGCAGCTGAGCGTAATTCACCGCTTCGAGGATAAACCCGCTTGACCATGGGTAATCCACAGCACGAAGAGCGCTCCTGAACCGCTAGCATGCGGGCTTCGTTTTTCGACATCATTCATTCAAATACCAAGGAGTTTTCGATGCAACGTCGTCAATGGAGCGCGCTGGTGGGAGGCGCCGCACTGGTCGCCATCGCGGGTCAGAGCTTTGCGCAGGGTTACCCCAACAAGCCCGTCGAGCTGAGCGTGCCCTTCGCACCGGGCGGCACGACGGACATCGTGGCGCGCGTGATCTCCGATCCGCTGGGCAAGGTGCTGGGCCAGCCGGTGGTGGTGATCAACCGCGCCGGTGGCGGCGGCATCGTGGGCGCGGCCGAAACGGCACGCGCCACGCCCGACGGCTACAAGCTCGGCATTGCCACCGTGTCGAGCACGGCGGCCAACCCGGCCATCAACCCGAAGACGCCGTACGACCCGATCAACGACTTCACGCCGATCATCAACATCGCGGCCACGCCGAACATCATTGCGGTCAACCCGAGCTTCCCTGCCAAGAACTACGCCGAGTTCGTGGCCGAGCTGAAGAAGAACCCCGGCAAGTATTCGTACGCCTCGTCGGGCACGGGCGGCATCGGCCACCTGCTGATGGAGCTCTACAAGAGCCTGACCAACACCTTCGTCACGCACATCCCCTACCGCGGCGCGGGCCCGGCGCTGAACGACGTGGTGGCCGGCCAGGTGCCGATCATGTTCGACAACATCCCCTCGGCCATGCCCTTCATCCAGAGTGGCCGGCTGATCCCCATCGTGGTGTCTGCACCGCAGCGCCTGGCCGCGCTGCCCAACGTGCCGACCTTCAAGGAAGTGGGCCTGGAGCCGGTGAACCGCATGGCCTACTACGGCATCCTCGGCCCCAAGGGCTTGCCGAAGGAAGTGGTCGAGAAGATCAGCGCGGGCGTGAAGAAGGCCGTGGAAGAGCCGGCGGTGCGCAAGCGCATCGAGGACACGGGCTCGCTGATCGTGGCCAACTCGCCCGAGCAGTTCGCCGCGCAGATCAAGGCCGAGTACGAGGTCTATAAGCAGGTCGTGAAGAAGCAGAACCTGAAGCTCGACTGACGAGAGTTTTTCTCGCACACGAAAGAAAGCCGCCCGCATGCCGGGCGGCTTTTTCTTTTGTTATCTTGCAAGGCATGACCGAGGCCGCCACGCAGACACCCGACATCGACGATTTCATCGACGCCCTCTGGCTCGAAGACGGGCTGTCGAAGAACACGCTGGCCGCCTACCGCCGTGATCTCGCGCTGTTCGCGCAATGGCTGCACACGCAGCGCAACGGCGCCGGGCTCGATGCCGCGAAAGAGACTGATCTGCAGGCTTACATGGGCGCGCGCCTGTCCACAAAGGGCAAGGCCACTTCGGCCAATCGCCGCCTCACCGTGTTCAAGCGCTACTACCGCTGGGCGCTGCGTGAGCGCCGTATCGTGGCCGACCCGAGCATCCGGCTCGCGCCCGCACGGCAGATGCCGCGCGCCATCAAGACGCTGTCGGAAAAGCAGGTCGACGACCTGCTGGCCGCGCCCGACGTCGAGTCGCCGCTCGGCCTGCGGGACCGCGCGATGCTGGAGCTGATGTACGCGAGCGGCCTGCGCGTGAGCGAGTTGGTGGCGCTCAAGGCCATCGACATGAGCCTGAACGACGGCGTGCTGCGCGTGCTGGGCAAGGGCAACAAGGAGCGGCTGGTGCCCTTCGGCGGTGAGGCACGGCGCTGGATCGAGCGCTATCTGGAGGAGTCGCGCCCTGCCATCCTCGATGGCCAGCAGACGCCCGACCTGTTCGTGACCGCGCGCGGCGCGGGCATGACGCGCGTGATGTTCTGGATCATCGTGAAGAAGCACGCCACCGCGGCGGGCATCCACGTGCCGCTGTCGCCGCATACGCTGCGCCACGCTTTCGCCACGCACCTGCTGAACCACGGGGTCGACCTGCGCGCGGTGCAGTTGCTGCTGGGGCATGCCGACATCTCGACGACGACGATCTACACGCACGTGGCACGCGAGCGACTGAAGCAGCTGCATGCGCAGCATCATCCGCGCGGTTGAAGGCGGACAATGAGAGACGACGCAACCCACGCAGACGAACGACAGACACCATGAATTTCCTTGCTTCCTCGAAGCCCTCGCACCGCCTGGCGACCCGTCTTCTCGCCGCCGCCGCGCTGTGCGCCGCTTCCGGCGCGCACGCGCAGGCCGTGCCCAAGACCGTGCGGCTCATCGTCGCCTACCCGGCGGGCGGCGTCAGCGACGTGGTCGCGCGCGCACTGGGCGACCGGCTCGCAGCGCAGATGGGCATCACGGTGATCGTGGACAACCGCGCTGGCGCGAGCGGTGCCATCGGCATGGACGCCGTCGCCAAGGCCGCACCCGACGGCGCAACGCTGGGCTTCTCGGCCATCAGCCCTCTGGTGCTGAGCCCGCACCTGAGTAAGCTGCCCTTCGACCCGCTGAAGGACGTGGCGCCGGTGGCGAGCGTGATGTATTCGCCGGTGCTGCTGATTGCCACGCCGGCCAGCAAGGCGAAGGACTTCCGCGCGCTGATCGACGATGCCAAGGCGCATCCGGGCGCGGTGCGCTGGGCCACCTCGGGGCCGGCCTCGCTCGGACACATCGTTCTGGAGCAGCTGCGCGCGGCGACAGGTGTCGACATCACGCACGTGCCCTACAAGGGCGGCGGCCAGCAGCTCAACGATGCGATCGGCGGGCAGTTCGAGATCCTGTCGACCAACGCGAGCCCGACGCTGTCGTCGCATATCCAGTCGGGCAAGCTGCGCCCGCTGGCGGTGGGGGCGCCCGCGCGGCTCGAGAGCCTGCCGCAGGTGCCCACGCTGGGCGAGCTGGGCTACAAGGCGGCCAACATCAACTCGCTGTTCGGCGTGTTCGCGCCAGCGGCCACGCCGGGCGCGCTGGTTGCGAAGTACAACGCCGAGATCAACAAGGCGCTGGCCAGCCCAGAGCTGCGCGCCAAGCTCACGGCCACCGACAACGTGCCGACCGGCGGCACCGCGGCCGCGTTTGCAAAAGAGATCGCCAGCGAGTTCGAAAGCAACGGCCGCATCGTCAAGGCCGCGGGCATCAAGGCCGACTGACGCCTGAATGACACCTCCGCTTGTGGTTTGATTTCCCCTACCTTATAGTAGGTAGATGACCAGCGCCACAGCCCTTGCCACCGGCAGCACCCGCGAGCAGATCCTCGCGGTGGCGCGCGGGTTCATCGAAACGCGTTCCTACCTGGGCTTCAGCTTTCAGGATGTGGCCGATGCGGTCGGCGTACGCAAGGCCAGCCTGTACCACCACTTCCCGACCAAGGAGGCGCTGGGCGTCGCGGTGATCCGCGCGGCCACGCAGGGCTTCAAGGACTGGGACGCCGCCCGGGCGCGCGAGCCGAAGGACGCGCTCGAATCGTATTTCCGCATGTACCGCAACACGCTGAGGGCCGGTTCGGGCATGTGTCCCGCCGGGGCGCTGGCGCCCGGCTGGGGCGTCATCAACGACGAACTGCGCCAGGCCGTGCAGGAGCTGCGCAACACGCAGGTGACGTGGCTCACCGGCGTGCTGGGCGCATTGATGCCGGAGCGGAAGAAGGGCACCTCGGTCGCTTCGCTGGCCGCCTATGTGTTTTCGGTCTGCCAGGGCGCGCTGCTGTCGGCGCGCATGACAGGGCGCGTGGACGACTTCGACGAAGCCGTCGCGCAACTCAGGAGTTCACTGCCCGGCTGACCGCCTGGCCTGACGCAGGCACGCTCCGGCGTGCCTATTTTTTGACCTTGAAGCCTACCGATTGGATGGTAGTCAAATTGCTGGAGCACATCCCATGAAAGCCGTCATTTCCGCCTACGCCCGTTCCCCCTTCCATTTCTCGAAGAAAGGCGCACTTGCCGAAGTGCGGCCCGACACGCTGGCCGCCGGCGTGGTGCGCGGCCTGCTGCAGCGCACCGACCTCGACCCTGCGCTGCTCGAAGACGTCATCCTCGGCTGCGCGTACCCCGAAGCCTCGCAGGGCAACAACCTCGCGCGCATCGTCGGGCTGCTGGCCGGTCTGCCGCACGAGGTGGGCGGCATGACGGTGAACCGCTTCTGCGGCTCGTCGATGCAGGCCGTGCACATCGCCGCAGCGCAGATCGAGGCGGGCATGGGCGAGGCTTTTCTGTGCGTCGGCGTGGAGTCGATGACGATGGTGCCGCAGGGCGGTTTCAACTTCTCGCCGAACCCCGAGCTGAAGGAGAACACCGACGCCTACATCTCGATGGGCGAAACCGCCGAGAACGTGGCACGGCGCTGGAACGTGAGCCGTGCCGACCAGGAGGCCTTTGCGGTGGAGTCGCACCGCAAGGCGGCCGAGGCACGGGCACAAGGGCGCCTGGCGGGCGAGATCGTGCCCGTGCGCCTGCCTTCGGGCGACATCGTCGATGCCGACGGCTGCATCCGGCCTACGACTTCGGCCGAGGCGCTGGCGAACCTCAAGCCCGCATTCAGCCCCGATGGCGTCGTGACTGCCGGTACCTCGTCGCCGCTGACCGATGGAGCGGCCGTGGTGCTCGTCACCAGCGACGCCTTTGCCGCCAAGCATGGCCTGCAGGCGCTGGCGCGCATCAGGTCGTTCGCGACCGTGGGCGTCGACCCGGCCATCATGGGCATCGGCCCGATTCCCGCGACCCGCAAGGCACTGGCGCGCGCCGGTCTGAGCGCGGCCGACCTCGACGTGATCGAGATCAACGAGGCCTTCTCCTCGCAAGCGCTGGCCTGCATCCGCGACCTCGGGCTCGACCCGGCGAAGATCAACCTCGACGGCGGCGGCCTGTCCATCGGCCACCCGTTGGGCGCGACCGGTGCCCGCATCACCGGCAAGGCGGCATCGCTGCTGGCGCGCGAGAAGGGGCGCTATGCGCTGGCCACGCAATGCATCGGCGGCGGGCAGGGCATCGCGACCATTCTCGAGCGGGTCTGAGCGTCCGAGAATGCGGGCAGTAACCACAAGGAGACCCGATGACGGCAAGCACTGAAGCCGGCGCGAAGCGCAAGCTGTACCTCGAAGACCTGGCGGTAGGCGACCGCTTCCAGAGCGGCGAGCACGCGCTGGACGTGGCGCAGATCAAGGCCTTTGCGCAGCAGTTCGACCCGCAGCCTTTCCATACCGACGAAGAGGCCGCCAAAGCCACCTTCTTCGGAGGCCTCGCCGCGAGCGGCTGGCACACGGCCGCCCTCACGATGAAGCTGCTGGTCGACAGCGGCATCCCCCTGGCCGACGGCATCATCGGTTCGGGCGGCGAGCTCCAATGGCCCAAGCCGACGCGCCCCGGCGATGTGCTGCATGTGGTGAGCGAGGTGATCGACATCACGCCCTCGCGCTCCAAGCCCGGCCGCGCGATGGTGACGATGCGCTGCCAGACGCGCAACCAGCGCGGCGAGGTGCTTCAGTACTTCACACCGAAGCTGGTGGTGCACAGCAGGCCCACGTCGGCCTGAGTTCAGACCACGCGCAGGCCCAGTTCCTCGACCAGCGAGGCGGCCTGCCGGTGCGAGATGGTGGCGCCCTTGAACTGGGCTGCGTTCGCGAGCTGCAGCCCGCCGAGATCGACTTCGCGCAGGTCCGCGCCTTCGAAGCGTGCGAGCTTCAGGTGCGCATTGCGCAGGCTGCCGCCTTCGAACACTGTCTCGCGGAAATCGCAACCCGACAGGTCGGCCTCCGAGAAGTCGAGCTGTTCGAGCTTCTGCTTGCGGAACGACATGCTGCGCAGGTGCGCATCGACCAGCAGCGAATCCTTGAAGCCGATGCCCAGCGCCGAGACTTCGCCGAAGTGCGCTCCCGTGAGCTTCACGCCGCTGAAGAACGCCGAGGCCAGCTTGGCGCGCGTCCACTGCGTGTTGTTCAGGTCGCAGTCCTGAAAGCGGGCGTTCGTCAGGTCCGCGAGGCCGAAGTCGGCTTGGCGCGCCCTGCATCCGGCCCAGCGCGCCTCCGACAGCAGGGTGCGGTCGAAGGAGGTTTCGGCGAAGTTGCAGAGCGTGAACTGCACGCCGCGCAGGTCGAGGCGCGACAGGTCGGCTTCGTCGAAATTGCAGCGTTCGAAATGCAGCGGCTCGGCGCCCTTGCGGTCCTTCAGGCAGGCCAGCAGGTCGGGGCGCGACCAGGTCTGGTCGGAAATCACGTTGCTCATTCGGGGCGGGAGTCGGTCAGCGCACGGAGTTCTTCGGGGCTGAAGCCCGCCCGGCTGCGTGCCTCGAGGTTGAAAGGCGGCTTGTGGCGCGGCGCATCGTAGCGCGCGACCAGTGCAGGGTAAGTTGCTTCTGCATCGAGTCCTGCGCCGTCGCACAGCCAGCGGTACCAGTGGTTGCCGATGGCCACGTGGCCCACTTCGTCGCGCAGGATGATGTCGAGGATCTCCACCGCGCGCAGCGCATCGGGCGTGTTCACGCGCTTGAGTTTGCCCTGGATGAGTGGCGTGGCGTCGAGCCCGCGTGCCTCCAGCGTGCGGGGCACCAGCGCCATGCGGGCGAGCACGTCGTCCTTCGTTTTCTCGCACATGTTCCATAGGCCGTCGTGACCGGGGAAGTCGCCATATCGCCAGCCCATGTCCTGCAGGTGCGCATGCAGCAGCGTGAAGTGCAGCGCCTCTTCGTCGGCGACGCGCAGCCAGTCGCGGTAGTAGGCCTCGGGCATGCCGTCGTAGCGCCACACGGCGTCGAGCGCGAGGTTGATTGCGTTGAACTCGATGTGGCAGATCGAATGGATCAGCGCGGCCCTGCCTTCGGTAGTGAAGGGCGAGCGCTTTTGCACGGCGGTGGCTGCCACGCGCAGCGGCCGTTCCGGGCGGCCCGGCACGCCAACATCGTCACCGGCAATGCGGATCGGGTCGGTTGCTATGGAATCGGTAGCGCCGAGCAAAGAGATGGCGCGCGTTGCAGCCACTTTTTCATCGGGGTCTGTCAGGCGTAGCGCGGCCAGCGCGCTCAATCGGGGGTGCATCCCTACAATTCTAGTTTTTGACCTTCCACGGACTGAAAGCAATGGCGCTCTACGAACTCGACGGCGTGGCCCCCCAGATGGGCGAAGGAGCATGGGTGGCCGACAGCGCGGAAGTCATGGGCAACGTCAAGCTGGCGGACAACGCCAACGTGTGGTTCGGCGCCGTGCTGCGTGGCGACACCGAGCTGCTGACCGTCGGGCGCAACAGCAACATCCAGGACTTGTCGGTGCTGCATGCCGACATCGGCTGTCCGCTGACCATTGGCGACAACGTGACCATCGGCCACCAGGTGATGCTGCATGGCTGCACCATCGGCGACAACACGCTGATCGGCATCCAGGCGGTGGTCTTGAATAACGCGAGGATCGGCCGCAATTCGATCGTTGGCGCCGGCAGCGTCGTGACCGAGGGCAAGGAGTTCCCGGACAACTCGCTCATCATGGGCTCGCCGGCCAAGGTGGTGCGCACCCTCGACGACGCCGCGGCCGCCAAGCTGCGCCAGGGCGCCGAGCACTACGTGTTGAACGCCCGTCGCTTCGCGAAGGGCCTGAAAAAGATCGCCTGACCGCCCCGGTTGCAGGCACACAGAGAAAGAAGACGTTTTGAGCGAGCTGCACAAATTCCTGTTCGATGGCCTGCCGGTGCGCGGCATGATCGTGCGCCTGACAGATGCGTGGCAGGAGATCCTTGCGCGGCGCGCCTCCAACACCGCCACCGGCGCCTATCCGCCGCCCGTGGCCGAACTGCTCGGCGAGATGACGGCTGCGGCCACGCTGATGCAGGCCAACATCAAGTTCAACGGCGCGCTGATCCTGCAGATCTTCGGCGACGGTCCCGTGAAGGTCGCGGTGGCCGAGGCCAAGCCCGACCTGAGCTTGCGCGCCACCGCCAAGGTGATCGGCGACCTGCCGGCTGATGCGCGCCTGCCCGACATGGTCAACGTGAACAACAAGGGCCGCTGCGCCATCACGCTCGACCCCAAGGACAAGCTTCCGGGCGCCACCCCCTACCAGGGCGTGGTGCCGCTCTTCGGCGACGAAGGCGAGAAGCTCGGCAAGCTCAGCGACGTGCTGCAGCACTACATGCTGCAGAGCGAGCAGCTCGACACCACGCTGGTGCTCGCGGCCGACGACAAGGTAGCCGCGGGCCTGCTGATCCAGCGCCTGCCGGTGAAGGGCGAGGGCAACCTCGAAGGCACCTCCAACAAAGACCACGACCAGGCCAACGAGGACCAGATCGGCCGCAACGAGGACTACAACCGCATCTCGATCCTCGCGTCGAGCCTGACGCGCGACGAGCTGCTGACGCTCGACATCGAGACCATCCTGCGCCGCCTGTTCTGGGAAGAAAAGCTGCTGCGCTTCGAGCCGCAGGCCGGCCTGCTGGGCCCCCACTTCGCGTGCACTTGCGGCCGCGAACGCGTGGCGCAGATGATTCGCGGGCTGGGCGTGGAGGAGGCCGAGAGCATCCTCGCCGAGCGCGGCGACATCGAGGTGGGCTGCGACTTCTGCGGCAAGCAGTACCGCTTCGACGCGGTCGATGCAGCGCAGCTGTTCAAGCCGCTGGGCGACCAGATTCCGGGAAGCCCGGTCGTCCAGTAGGCGGCAAGGCAGGCAGGCTGCGTTTCAGCGCAGCACCTTGACCATTGCGGCGAGGCGCTCATTCGCGAAGCCGGCCGCCAGCGCGCGGTCGAACATGCCAGCCAGGAAATCGGGAAAACTCGCATCGAGCCTCGCTTCGCGCGCCTGCTTCACGAACAGCCGGCCCGAGCCCGCGCAGGTGGCCATCGAGCTTTCGGGCTCGCCGTAGTGCCCGGCCTCGATGGCGTCGCCCTCGGCGCAGATCATTTCCCCCAGCACCGGCGATATCGCGCCGATCATCCGGCCGAACTCTCCCACCCCCAGCCCTTCGGACTCGCAGATGCGCGCGCCGTGGAAGAAGCCGCTCATCGCGCCGAACATGCACGACAGCGTGGCCAGGTCCCATGCCGCGGCATTGCCGATGGGCTCGCCCATGTACATGACGTGGCCGGCGATGGTTTCGAGCACCGGGCGGCAGATGGCCAGCGCGCGTTCTTCGCCGGAGATGAAGAGCGGCGTGTCGGGCCGGCCGATCTGGCCGGGCGTGGCGAGCAGGGCGCCGTCGAGATACGCCACGCCGCCGGCAGTCGCCCAGGCGTCGCGCGCGTCCTGCGGCGTGCCGGTGCTCAGTTGCACGAGCACCTTGCCGCGCAGGGCATCGGCCACGCCGGGCATGGCGAGGATCGAGCGGGCCGCCGCGTAGTCGGCCACGCACATCAGCATGATGGGGCTCGCTTCGGCGGCGCTGCGGGCATCCGTGGCGAGCAGGGTGCCCTGGTTCAGCAGGGGGCGGGCGCGCTCGGCCGTGCGGTTCCAGAGGGTCAGCGTGTACCTGGGCTGGAGGGCGCGCGCCAGGGCGATGCCCATGGGGCCGAGGCCGATGAGGGATACGTCGGTCATGTCGTGGTCCGTTCCTTGTTGCTCTTGAATGCCGTCAGGCCGCGGCGGGCGTCAGCTTCTGGCCCAGCCCGCCGTCGACGGTAAGCCGCGCGCCGGTCGTGAAGGTGGCCTCGAAGGCGAAGAACAGCACCGCACGCGCCACCTCGTCGGCGGTGCCGTGGCGCCGCATCGGCGTGATCTGGTCGCCCAGCCGGATGAACTCCGCGCGCTCGGCATCCGTGGCGTCGGCAACGCCGAGCGTGGGCGTGTCGATGAAGCCCGGGCTCACCACATTCACGCGGATGCCGCGCGCAAGCAGCTCCGCCGCAAAGCCCGAGGCGAAGGAGCGCAGCGCGGCCTTGGTGGCGCTGTAGACGCTCATGCCATGCATGCCGCCTTCGTCCGCGATGGACGAGGTGATGACGATGGAGCCGCCCTCGCGGATCAGCGGCGCGAGGCGCTGCACGGTGAAGAACGGGCCCTTGGTGTTGATGGCGAAGGCGCGGTCGTAGCCCGCCTCGGTCACCTGCTCGAAGGGCTCCAGCGTGGAGATGCCGGCGTTGATGTGCAGCAGGTCGATCTGGCCGAAGCGTTCGCGCACCGTGGCCGCCAGCGCGTCGATGTCGGTCAGCGAGCCCGCGTCGGATGCAAGCACGTGGGCACCTCGGCCGAGCGTGCGTCGCGCGCTTTCGAGATTCGCGGGGTTGCGCCCCGTCACCAGCACTTCGGCGCCGCCCGCCAGCAGCGCCTGCGCGGTGGCGAGGCCCATGCCGATGGTGCCGCCGGTGATGACGGCCTTCTTGCCGCCGTAGATGTCGTTCGTCATGATGATTCGCGTGCCTTGCAATGGATGAAGTTCAAGGCTGCGAATGATCCGGATCGGGGCCCGCCGGGTCGCGCACGTTCGGCCGCGCCGGAGCACGAACGGACGACGGCGTGCGGTGCCGCGCTCGATAATGTTTCGATGAGCAATACCGATCCGGATACCGGCCTTCGCGTGGACGTGCGGCAGACGCCCGGCGGCATGGTCGGCTACGACGCGCTACCCGACCACCGCATCAAGCTGCACATTGGCGCCCCGGTGGCTGGTGCCTGCAGGTTGCACAGCTTCCTGTACACCCGCGGCGATCTCGACATCCTGCCGGCCGGCATCACCGACATCTGGCACGAGGAAGCACCGAGCACATCGATCGTGGTACGCATGCCGCCCGCGCTGCTGAAGCGCACCGCTGACGAGATGGGGCTGCCGCCCGAGCGGGCGGTGCTCGACGAACGCCATCAGTTCCGCGACGCGCGGATCGAGCACGTCGCATGGGCGCTCGACGCCGAGCGGCGCGCGGGCTTTCCCAACGGAAGGCTCTACACCGACAGCCTGGGCACGGCGCTGGCGGTGCAGTTGCTCGCGGGGCAGGAGACGGCTGGCACGGCGTCGGCACAGGGCCTGACGCGGCCGCAGCTGCGACGCGTGACCGAGTACATCGAGGCGCATCTCGACGGCGATCTTTCGCTGGCCATGCTGGCCGACATCGCCGGCCTGAGTGCCTCGCACCTGAAGACGCAGTTCAAGCGCTCCACCGGCCTGCCGGTGCACGAATACGTGGTGCACCGCCGCGTCGACCGCGCACGCGGCCTGCTGCTGCGCAGCGAGATGCCGGCGAGCCTGGTCGCGCTGGAGAGCGGGTTTTCGCACCAGAGCCACATGGCGCGCTGTATGCGCCGCGTGCTCGGCCTCACGCCGGGCGAAGTGCGGCGCGCGGGCTAGCTGGACTCAGCGAGCTGCGTCGTCGAAGCCGCCGAACGCGATGTCCGGCGCGCTCGTGTTGTGTTTCGAGGGCAGGCTGCGGCCAAAGCGCACCTGCGTGGCCTGCAGGCTCTTCACCTCGGGCAGCGGCAGCACCTGCGGCGCGGCCTGAGGCGATGCCTGCCAGCGCACTTCGCTCACATCGGCGTTGTCGGGCGCAACGTACATCGAACGCAGCACCGCGAAGGGCTGTGCGCTCGCGGTGGGCTTCGACAGCGTCACATCGAGCGCGGTGCGTGCGCGGCTGATTTCGTCTACGCGCACCGCGGCACTGCCGCCATCTGTGAAGCGCACGTGGATGGCCAGCGGCCGGGGCACGATGCGGATCGATGCGATGTTCACCACCGGCCGCGCGGCCGCCTCGACGGGGCCGAGCAGGAACGACGAGCCATACACGCCATCGCCGAAGCGGGCCTCGGGCAGCGGCTTGATGCGCCAGTAGCCGTCGGACGGGTAGAGCACGATGGCTTCGAGCGCCTTGCCGTTTTCCTTCTTGAACACCTGCAGCAGGTGAAAGCCGCTGTCCTTCCGCTTGCCCACCTGCACGGGCACGCGCTGCGGCCGCCAGAAGGTCGGCAGCGTCATGCCGACGATGCGCCACTGGGCGTTGTCCATCAGCACCACGGTGCGCTTGCGGAAGCGGTGTGCCGGGTCGGTCGGGTGCGCGCCGCCGTCGAAGTTGCAGCCCGAGAAGTCGGGGGCGGTGACGTCGTTGCCGATCTTGTCGAGGTAGCCGGGCTGCAGCGCCTCGATGCGCATGCGGCGGATGCCGTCGCCGCGCAGGGTCAGCGAGACGTTGTCTTCCTCGGCGCAGGCAGTGGTCGTGGTGCCGTTCTCGACGGTGGCGGCGACGGGGGCTGCGGTGGCCACGCAGGCCGTCAAGGCGGTGGCGAGAACAGTGACGCGCGCGACAGTCGAAAGGGGCATCGGATCTCCGGTGAGAGGAAGGAGGTGTGGAGCGCGCTACTCGCGGCGCGCGATCAGGTCGCTGAAGAGCCTATGTTCGCATTCCGGGTCGGAGCATTTCTCGCAAGGCCACGACCATGAGGCGGGCTTCGCGTCGGACTGGGCGCGCGTGCGCGGACGGCCCTCGCTGCCCGCGATGGAATTGATGGCGTTCCAGGCATTGGCGAGCCGCTCGCCGCCGGTGCCGTGCACCACGGCATACGAGAGCTTCGCGCCCGTGAGCGCGGCGCGCACCAGCGTGTCGGTCGGCTGGCGTGCATGCGGGCCGTCGCGCATGTCGTCGGCCACCCAGGGCAGGTCGAGCGCGGTGAGCAGCGTGATGGCGTAGCGCCGTTGCGCGGCCAGGGCGCTGTCGTAGAGCGTGGTGTCGGCGAACAGCTGCTCGCTGTAGACGGCCGTCATGAGCGCCGTCGTGTCGGCCACCACCACGCCGGAGACTGCAGCCGCTTCGATGCGGCGGGTCTGCTCGTCGGCAATGGCCTGCTGCTCGTCGGGGCGGGGCGTGCGGCCTTCGCGCTCGCACCATTCGCGCAGGTACTCGCCCACCAGCGTGGCCGGCGTGCCGCGGTCCTGCAGGCGTTGCGCGATGGCGTGGGCCAACTCGGTCTTGCCGGTGCTCTCGGCGCCCACGAGCGCGATGACGCAGCCGGTCGGCAGCACGGGCGTCATGCGCGTACCGCCTGCGCGGGCATGCGCTGCCGCCAAGCGATGTAGCCGGCCACGCTGAGCACGGCGAACACCGCATACAGGCCCACGGTGAGCCACAGCCCCTTGTGGATGAACAGGCCCACGCTCACGACGTTCACGGCCAGCCAGATCAGCCAGTTCTCGATGAACTTGCGCCCGAGCAGGAACTGCCCGACCAGGCTCAGGCCGGTGGCGAAGCCGTCCCACCAGGGCACGTCGGTGTCGGTAAAGCGGCGCAGGAAGAGGGCGACGGCCGGCCACGCCAGTGCGCAGGCCACCAGGGTGAGCGCGACGCCGCGCGGCGAGAGCCGGCTGACGTGCAGCGCGCTGCCGTCGGCCCGGTGGCCGCGTAGCCATTGCGACCAGCCCCACAGCGCGACGAAGGCGAAGAAGACCTGGAGCGAAGCGTCGCCGTAGATGCGCGCCTTCGCGAATACCGCCACGTAGAGCAGGGAACTGATGATGGCCAGCGGCCATCCCCAGTGGATCTCGCGCATGTTGCAGCCGACCATGGCGAGCGCCAGGAGTGAGGCCACGAGTTCGAGCCAGCTGACAGGAGAGCCCCACAGCAGGAAGGCGGGGGCCGAGAGAAGCTCGGTCATCAGCAGGCGAAAAGGTGAAGGGTCAGTGAGCGATCTGTACGAACACTTCGTTCGGCTTCACCATGCCGAGTTCCGCGCGCGCGCGCTCCTCGACCATTTCGAGGCCGTCCTTGAGGTCGTTGACCTCCGAGGTCAGGCGCTCGTTGGTCAGCGCGGCCTTGGCGTTGGCTTCCTTCTGGTCGACCAGCTTGGTGCGCAACTGCGCCACGTCGCGCACGCTGCCGCGCCCGTTCCACAGCTGCCACTGCAGGATGGCCAACAGGAGCAGCAGGACGATCGGTGGAACGAGGCGGGCGCGCATGCCGCGTGGCGTCCGGGCGTTACTTCAGGTTGTAGAACGCGCCGCGGCCCGGGTAGCTGGCGATGTCGCCGAGGTCTTCTTCGATGCGCAGCAGCTGGTTGTACTTGGCGATGCGGTCCGAGCGCGACAGCGAGCCGGTCTTGATCTGGCCGGCGTTGGTGCCCACGGCGATGTCGGCAATGGTGCTGTCTTCGGTTTCGCCCGAGCGGTGCGAAATGACGGCCGTGTAGCCCGCCCGCTTGGCCATCTCGATGGCGGCGAAGGTCTCGGTCAGCGTGCCGATCTGGTTGATCTTGATCAGGATCGAGTTGGCGATGCCCTTCTCGATGCCTTCCTGCAGGATCTTCGTGTTGGTGACGAACAGGTCGTCGCCCACCAGCTGCACGCGCTTACCCAGGCGTTCGGTCAGGTGCTTCCAGCCGTCCCAGTCGCCTTCGTGCATGCCGTCTTCGATGCTGATGATCGGGTACTTGTCGACCCAGGTCGCGAGCATGTCGGTCCAGCTCTCGGCCGTGAGCGAGAGGTTTTCGCCCGACAGCACGTACTTGCCGTCCTTGTAGAACTCGCTGGCCGCGCAATCGAGGCCCAGGGCGATCTGCTCGCCGGCGGTGTAGCCGGCCTTGTCGATGGCTTCGAGGATCAGCTGGATCGCCGCTTCATGGCTCTCGACGCTGGGGGCGAAGCCGCCTTCGTCGCCGACCGCCGTGCTGATGCCGCGGTCGCCCAGGATCTTCTTCAGTGCATGGAACACTTCGGCGCCATAGCGCACGGCCTCGCGGAAGCTCTTGGCGCCCACGGGGATGATCATGAATTCCTGCAGGTCGAGGCTGTTGTTGGCGTGCGCGCCGCCGTTGATGACGTTCATCATCGGCACCGGCATCTGCATGCCGCCCATGCCACCGAAGTAGCGGTACAGCGGCAGGCCCGACTCTTCGGCTGCTGCGCGGGCCACGGCCATCGACACGGCGAGGGTGGCGTTGGCGCCCAGGCGGCCCTTGTTGTCGGTGCCGTCGAGGTCGATCATCGTGCGATCGAGGAAGGCCTGTTCGCTGGCGTCGAGGCCGAGCACGGCTTCCGAGATCTCGGTGTTGATGTTCTCCACGGCCTTGAGCACGCCCTTGCCGAGGTAGCGGCTCTTGTCGCCGTCGCGCAGCTCGATGGCTTCGCGCGAACCGGTCGATGCACCCGAGGGCACGGCTGCGCGGCCCATGGTGCCCGATTCGAGCAGCACGTCGCATTCGACGGTGGGGTTGCCTCGGCTGTCGAGAATTTCGCGGCCGACGATGTCAACGATTGCACTCATCTTTTGTCTTTCTCTTTCTGGTCTCTTTGGCGGATGAACAAATTGGGATCAGAGGCCTTCGACGGCGATCATGTTCATGATTGCCGCGCCGGCACGCGCTTCGCGCGCCTTCAGGTACTCGGGTGTTTCGTAGAAGGCCTTGGCCTTCTCGAAGCTGGCGAACTTGAGGATGACGATGCGCGTGGGCTTCCAGTCGCCTTCAAGCGGTTGAATCTGGCCGCCGCGGACGCACACTTCGGCGCCGTGCGCCTGCATCGCGGTGCTCGACCACTTCTTGTATTCCTCGTACTGCGTCGGGTTGGTCACCTCGACGTGGGCGATGACGTAGCCGCTGCTCATGCGACTGCCTTCAGTGTCTTGTTGGTGCTACCAGCGCCCTTGTCCTTGTGCTCGAGCGCCGCCTTGATGAAGGCGTTGAACAGCGGGTGGCCGCCCCATGGGGTCGACTTGAACTCGGGGTGGAACTGCACGCCAATGAACCACGGGTGCACGTCCTGCGGCAGCTCGACGATCTCGGTCAGGTGCTCGCGCTGCGTGAGCGCGGAGATCACGAGGCCGGCGTTGCGCAGCTCGTCGAGGTAGTTCACGTTGGCTTCGTAGCGGTGGCGGTGGCGCTCGGTGACCACGTCGCCGTAGATGCTGTGTGCCAGCGTGCCAGGAGCCACGTCGGAGCTTTGTGCGCCCAGGCGCATCGTGCCGCCGAGGTCGGACTTCTCGTCGCGTGTCTTCACCGTGCCGTCGCGGTCCTTCCACTCGGTGATCAGCGCGATCACGGGGGTGGGCGTCTCGGGGTCGAACTCAGTGCTGTTGGCGTTCTTCAGGCCGGCCACGTGGCGGGCGTATTCGATGGTGGCAACCTGCATGCCCAGGCAGATGCCGAGGTAGGGCACCTTGCCTTCACGGGCGAAGCGGGCGGCCGAGATCTTGCCTTCGACGCCGCGCTGGCCGAAGCCGCCGGGCACCAGGATGGCGTCGTACTTGGCCAGTCGCGACACGTCCTGCGTCGAGATGGTCTCGGAGTCGATGTAGTCGATCTTCACGCGGGCATGGTTCTTCATGCCGGCGTGGCGCAGTGCTTCGTTCAGCGACTTGTAGCTGTCCGACAGGTCGACGTATTTGCCGACCATGGCGATCGACACTTCCTTTTGCGGATGCTCGACTTCGTACACCAGGTCGTCCCAGCGTTGCAGCTTGGCGGGCGGGGTGTTGATGCGCAGCTTGTCGCAGATCAGGCCGTCCAGGCCCTGTTCGTGCAGCATGCGGGGCACCTTGTAGATGGTGTCCACGTCCCACATGGAGATCACGCCCCATTCGGGCACGTTCGAGAACAGCGAGATCTTGGCGCGCTCGTCGTCGGGGATCGGGCGGTCGGCGCGGCACAGCAGGGCGTCGGCCTGGATGCCGATGGCGCGCAGTTCCTTGGCGGTGTGCTGCGTGGGCTTGGTCTTCAGTTCGCCGGCGGCGGCGATCCAGGGCACGTAGCTCAGGTGCACGAAGGCCGAGTTGTTCGGGCCCATGCGCAGGCTCATCTGGCGCACGGCTTCGAGGAAGGGCAGCGACTCGATGTCGCCCACGGTGCCGCCGATCTCGACGATGGCCACGTCCACCTCGTGCGCCGTGCCGATGCCGGCGCCGCGCTTGATGTATTCCTGGATTTCGTTGGTGATGTGCGGGATCACCTGAACCGTCTTGCCGAGGTAGTCGCCGCGGCGCTCTTTTTCGAGCACGGTCTTGTAGATCTGGCCGGTCGTGAAGTTGTTGGCCTTGCGCATCCGCGTGTTGATGAAGCGCTCGTAGTGGCCGAGGTCGAGGTCGGTCTCGGCGCCGTCATCGGTGACGAACACTTCACCATGCTGGAAGGGCGACATCGTGCCGGGGTCGACATTGATGTACGGATCGAGCTTGATGAGGGTGACTTGGAGGCCGCGCGATTCGAGGATCGCGGCGAGCGAGGCGGAGGCGATTCCCTTGCCAAGGGAAGAAACGACACCACCGGTGACGAAGACAAATTTGGTCATGCCAGTTCCGGACGCTGTGAATCCGGGCAGTGGGAAATTGCGATTATAGGTGTGCCCTTCGCGACACCTTTCGCCAAGGGCTTGTTGCCGCTTGCCGGATGGCATGTGAGCAACAATACGGCCCATGCAAGATCTCGCCGGCAAACACATCGTCCTGGGCCTCACAGGGGGCATCGCCTGCTACAAGTCGGCCGAGCTGTGCCGGCTGTTCGTCAAGGCGGGCGCGACCGTCCAGGTCGTCATGACCGAGGCGGCGGAGCAGTTCATCACCCCGGTGACCATGCAGGCGCTCTCCGGACGCACCGTCTACACCTCGCAGTGGGACACCCGCGAGCCCAACAACATGCCGCACATCAACCTGAGCCGCGAGGCCGATGCGATCGTGCTGGCGCCCTGCAGCGCAGACTTCATCGCCCGGCTGGTGCAGGGCCGCTCCGACGACCTGCTAAGCCTGATGTGCCTGGCACGCCCCATGGACCGCGTTCCGCTGCTGATCGCGCCGGCCATGAACCGCGAGATGTGGGTCCATCCCGCCACGCAGCGCAACCTGATGCAGGTGTCGGCCGACGGCGCGACCGTGCTGGGCGTGGGCAACGGCTGGCAGGCCTGTGGCGAAACCGGCGACGGTCGCATGCTGGAGCCGGCGCAATTGCTGGAGGACATCACCGCCTTCTTCAGCCCCAAGCTGCTGGCGGGGCAGAAGGTGCTGGTCACGGCGGGGCCGACCTTCGAGGCGCTCGACCCGATCCGCGGCATTACCAACCATTCATCCGGCAAGATGGGCTTTGCCATTGCCCGTGCGGCCCGCGAGGCGGGCGCCGAGGTCACGCTGGTGGCCGGCCCGGTGCACCTGCCGACCCCGCGCGGCGTGACGCGCGTCGACGTGCTGTCGGCGCAGGACATGCTCGAAGCAACCACCCGTGCTGCGCAGTCTGCTAGCATTTTTGTAGCTACAGCTGCCGTGGCCGACTGGCGCCCGGCTACGCAGAGCGACCAGAAGATCAAGAAGGACGGCAGCGGCAAGACGCCGGTGCTGAACTTCGTGGAGAACGCTGACATCCTCTTCACGGTCGCCAAGAGCGAACGGGCCCAGTCGAAGAAGCTCTTCTGCGTCGGCTTTGCTGCCGAGAGCGAAAACCTCGCCGAACACGCCAAGGCCAAGCGCGAGCGCAAGGGCATTCCGCTGCTGATCGGCAACATCGGCCCGCTGACCTTCGGGCAGGACGACAACGCGCTGCTGCTGGTCGATACCAACGGCGTGCGCGAGCTCCCCCGCGCGCCCAAGCTCACGCTGGCGCGCGAACTGATGACCGAAATTGCAGCCCGGCTTACCGACTGGAGGGTCTGATGAACCTGAATCCCCAATGGAACACGCCGCCGAACGGCGACTTCGCCCGCTATGTCGAGCGGCTGTCGGCACAGGCGGCACTGCCGAAGAGGGCGGCGCAGCCCGGCGAGCCCGGGCTCGATGTCGGCATCACGACGGCACCTGGGCAGCAGGGCGGCCCTGTGACCGCCGCCATGCAGCAACGCAGCGAGGCGGCGTCGAACGGCGAAGTGCCGAAGTCACAGCCTGGGTCGTTCGACCCCATGACCCTCAAGGTGCTGGGCGCCGTCGGCGCGCTGGTGTTCCTCGTGCTGTGGGCGGCCGGCGTGCCATTCGGCGTGCTGGTCCTGCTGGCGGGCCTGGCCGTCTGGTTCGGCAAGAAATTGAAGGGCGTGAAGCTCACCCCTGGCATCGCCAAGTGGCAGCAGGTGCTCGAGGAAGCCGCCCGGAAGCAAAAAGAACAGCAACAGAAGCAAGGCAGCAAGTAAGTGAAAGTCGACGTTCGTATCCTCGATCCGCGCATGGTGGATCAATTGCCCGCGTATGCCACTCCCGGAAGCGCCGGCCTCGACCTGCGGGCCTGCCTCGATGCCCCCATCACGCTGGAACCCAACGGCTGGCAGCTGGTGGGCACCGGCATTGCCATCCATCTGGCCGACCCGGCCTATGCGGCGCTGATACTTCCGCGCTCCGGGTTGGGCCACAAGCACGGCATCGTGCTGGGCAACCTCGTCGGCCTGATCGACAGCGACTACCAGGGCGAGCTGAAGATCAGCGCCTGGAACCGCAGCGACACGCCCTTCGTGCTGCAGCCGATGGAACGGCTCGCGCAACTGGTGATCGTGCCGGTGGTGCAGGCGCAGTTTCGGGTGGTCACAGACTTTGCACCTTCGCAACGGGGTGAGGGCGGCTACGGTTCCACCGGCAAACATTGAGCGAATCCTGAAGGGGAGCTGAGTTTCCGGGTGGTAAAGAACGGAACCGGCGAAGGTCGGCGGCCTCGAAAGTATCAGTGTGTGTTTTGACGTCATCGCAGCGGGCGCTGCGGCGTTAGTCAGCCAGACACAAGCCGATGCATGCATTCTTCGTGCATCGTTCTATTCGAGGAGCCTCCCAACATGAAGATCTCAATGCGCTTTGTTTCCGTCACCGCTTCCGTGCTGGCCGTGGCCACGCTCACGGCGTGCGTGGCACCGGCGCCGGTCTACCAGACCTCGCGCTATCCGTACCAGGCGCCCCCGCAGGCCATTCAGTACCGCGAAGCTTCCTACGTCGAGTACGGCCACGTGGCCAACATCGAGGTGCTGCGCAGCGAAACCGCTGGCACCGGCACCACGGGCGGCGGCGCTGTCGCCGGCGGGGTCATCGGTGGGGTGGTGGGCAACCAGTTCGGGCGCGGCAATGGCCGTGCGGCGGCCACCGCACTGGGCATCGTGGGCGGCGCCCTGCTGGGCAACACCATCGAGGCTCAGCAGAACGGCCCGCGCGCCTATGAAACCTACCGCGTGTCTGTGCAGACCGACCGTGGCGGCTTCCGCGCCTTCGACGTGCAGAGCCCGGGCGACCTGCGCATTGGCGACCGCGTGCGCATCGACAACGGTCAGATCTCGCGCATGTAAGTCGTCTTGCCCCTCGGGGCGTGAAAAAGCCGGGCGCTGCCCGGCTTTTTCGTGGGCGCTCGCTGGCTGCCCTTCGGTCAGTGCAGCGTCTGGTTGCTCGGCGCCATCGGCGACACCTTGAAGAAGCCCGTGCCCGCCGAACCGCGGCCGACTTCCTCTTCGGTTGCCTCGCGCACCGAGCGCACCGTGATGTCGAGCCGGATCGCGATGCCGGCCAGCGGATGGTTGCCGTCGAGCACCAGGTGGTCGGGATAGATCTCGGCCACTGTGTAGATCGCGTCTTTTGGAATGTTGCTGTTCACGCCCTTGGGCAGGGCGGAGCCGTCGAAGGTCATGCCTTCTTCCGTGCCTTCGGGGAAGAGCGAGCGGGGCTCCAGAAAAAGCAGCTGGTCGTTGAAGTCGCCGAAGCCCTGTTCGGGTTCGACCTGCAACTGCACCCGGGCGCCGGGCTCATGGCCTTGCAGGGCCGCTTCGATCACGTCGAAGAGATCGTCGCCGCCGACCATGAATTCCACCGGCTCGTCGAGCACATCCAGCACGTCGCCAAGCGTGTCTTTCATGGTCCAGGTCAAGCCGACCACGCATTGTTCAGAGATTTCCATTGCAGAATTCTCCCATGGAGATTAACCAACCGCTGCCGTTGCTCGGCGGCCTGAGCGCCGCGCAGTTCATGCGGCGGTACTGGCAGAAAAAACCTTTGCTCGTCCGCCAGGCGATACCCGCGATGGTGCCACCGATCGAGCGCGGCGCGCTGTTCGCCCTGGCCGAACGTGAGGACGTCGAATCGCGTCTGATCCGCCATGGCAAGGCCGGCTGGTCGCTCAAGCATGGGCCGCTGGCCCGGCGCGCCTTGCCGCCGCTGAAGCAACCGGCCTGGACGCTGCTGGTGCAGGGCGTCGACCTGCATCACGAGGGCGTGCACGAACTGCTGCGGCAGTTTCGTTTCCTGCCCGATGCCCGCCTCGACGACCTGATGATCAGCTACGCGAGCGACACCGGCGGCGTCGGCGCGCATTTCGACAGCTACGACGTTTTCTTGCTGCAGGCGCAGGGGCGCCGCCGTTGGTCCATCGGCAAGCAGAGCGACCTGCGCCTGCAGCCGGGCGTGCCGCTCAAGATCCTCGAAAACTTCGAGCCCGAGCAGACCTTCGTGCTCGAGCCCGGCGACATGCTGTACCTGCCGCCGCGCTATGCCCACGACGGCGTGGCCGTGGGCGACGACTGCATGACCTGCTCCATCGGCCTGCGTTCGTCTGCCCTGGGCGAGCTCGGGGCCGACCTGCTGGCGCGCATGGCGCAGGCATACGCGGAAGACCTGGAAGATGCCGGGCCGGCCGAGCTGGTGCGCTACCGCGATCCGGCGCAGCCCGCGGTCGATGCGCCGGCCGCCATGCCTGCCGCACTCCAGGGCTTCGCGCGCAAGGCCATCGAGGCCGCGCTGCGCGACCCTGACGCTGTGGATCGCGCGCTGGGCGAGTCGCTCACCGAACCCAAGGCCAACGTCTGGTTCGGCGAAGGCGGCGAGGCGCCCGATGCAATGCAGCACGTGTCTTTGGACCGCCGCACGCGCATGCTCTACGACACGCGGCACATCTACATCAACGGCGAGAGCTTTCGCGCGGGCGGTGCCGACGCAACGCTGATGCGCCGTCTGGCCGACCAGCGCGCGCTCGGCGCACGCGAGCTGGCGCGCGCGAGCGAAGGCGCACTCGCGCTGTTGGGCGAGTGGTGCGAGGCAGGGTGGCTTCATGCCGAATGACGACACGCCCAGTCCACTGCTGCCCGAAGGGCGCTTCGATGGCCGCGAGGCCTTCGATGCACTCCTGCGCGGCGCGCTGTCGGCCGCGGCACAGCAGGGCTGGAAAGAGATCGTCTTCAGCGATCCCGATTTCGCCGATTGGCCCTTGGGCGAGCGCGCGACCATCGAAGCGCTGCAGGCCTGGGCGGCCAGCGGCCGCCGCCTGATGCTGCTCGCACAGCGCTTCGATGTTCTCGAACGAGGCCACGCGCGCTTCGTGCCGTGGCGCCGCATGTGGGACCACATCATCGAATGCCGCGCCACCGGCAAGGCTGCGGGCTCCGAAGTGCCGAGCGCCATCTGGACGCCCACGTGGTTCGTGCACCGCATCGACCCCGAGCGCAGCAGGGGCGTGAGCGGTGACGACGCGCGTGCGCGCCGTGCGTTGCGCGAGGCCATCGACGAGTGCTGGCGCCTTGGGCGGCCCGCGTTTCCGGCATCGACACTCGGCTTGTAAGCCAATGCCGCGAATGCGGCCGCGAGACATATTCAGGCGTGTATGCAGGTCTAGAATTTTTTCGTTCCAGACCTTCATTGCCAAAGGAGATTCCATGAAGAAGTCATCGTCCGTCCTGATTGCCTCGCTGATTGCCGCTGCCGCGCTTGTCGCCTGCGGAAAGAAGGAGGATGCAGCGCCGGCTGTCGTGACGCCGCCTCCTGCGCCCGTGACCGAACCAGCGCCCGCTCCGGCCGCTGCGCCTGCCGCAGATCCCGCTGCAGCAACGCCTGCACCTGGTGCTTCGTCTGCACTCGATGCCGCGAACGCAGCCACCGAGGCCGCGAAGAAGAATGAAGCACCGAAGCAATAAGCAGCAAGGCTTCGGCATCCGCCATGAAAAAGGCCGCCATGAGGCGGCTTTTTTTCTTAGGAGAGAGTGAGGACGCTGCGGCTCACACGTCGAGCCAGGGCGAGCCCTCCGACGCGGTGGCGGTAAGCATCTCGGCTTCATCAGCGCCGAGTGCTTCGGCCATCAGGCGCCGCACGATCTCGGGCCGGTTGTTCTGCTCGCTCAGGTGCGCCGCGACCACATGGCGCAGGCCGTCGTGCAGCACCGCGCGCGCGATCTCGGCCGCGGCCGTGTTCGACAAGTGCCCGTAGTTGCCGCCAACGCGGTGCTTGAGAAAAGGCGGATAGGCCGAGTTGGCCAGCAGTTCGCTGTCGTGGTTGAACTCCAGCAACAGCGCATGCACGCCGCTGAGGCGGGCCAGCACATGGGCCGTGGCGTGGCCCAGATCGGTCAACACGCCCAGCGTGCGGTTGCCGTCGGTGCAGCGCAGCTGCAGCGGCTCGCGTGCATCGTGGGGAACGGTGAAGGGCTGCACGCAGATGTCGCCGACCGCAAACTCCGCATCGTCGCGCGCCAGGTTCAGCAGGCCCTCGAAATCGCGGCCGCCGGTGGCGAGCCACGTGCCTTCGCTCATCCAGACGGGAATGCGGTTGCGCCGCGACAGCGAATGGGCGCAGCCGATGTGGTCGCCGTGCTCGTGTGTGACGAAAACCGCATCGATGTCGCTGGCGGCAAGGCCCGCCTGGGCCAGTCGCAGATCGAGCTGCTTGAGGCCGAAGCCGCAGTCGATCAAGAGGCGGGAGGTGCGGCCGCCGCTGGTCGCTTCAACCAGCGCGGCGTTGCCCGTGCTGCCGCTGCCGAGACTTCGGAAGCGGAGCATGCGGGTTACTTCAGGTCGTCGGCGATGACCTTGACGATGCGCTCGGCATTCGCCGAGGTTTCGGGCGCACCGGCTTCGTTGAGCACCGACACCGTGGTGGCTTCGCCCTGGCCCTTGACCGAGATGCGGAACTTGAGCGGCGCGTCAGCCTTGCTCGAGCTGCTGAACAGCTTGCCGAAGAAGCCGGGCTCCTTCTTGTCGGGATCGGGCGTCACGTAGCGCACGTAGTACAGGCCGGCGCTGCGGTCGCGGTCTTCCACGGTGAAGCCGGTGCGGTCGAGCGCGAGGCCGACGCGGCGCCATGCGCGGTCAAAGCCTTCGCTGATCTGCACGACCGGCTGGTTGCCGACCTTGGCGATGGTGGCGGTCTTGGTCGGCGCGGTGGTGGCGGCGAGGATCTTCGACTGCTCTTGCGAGACGCCGAGCTTGACCATCAGGCGGCGCAGGAATTCGGTTTCGAGTTCAGGATCGCTGGGGCGGGGCTGCCACACGGTCTGGTCCTGGCGCGAGTTGTTGTAGACCTCTTGCATGCCGCGGTGGCTGATGAAGATCTCGGTGCCGGTCGGCGTGCGCTCAAGGCGCGTGCGGAAGCGGTCGAGTTCACCGGTCGAGTAGACCGAGTCGACCAGCTTGCCCAGCGTGCCGCGGATGATGTCCTGCGGCAGCTTGGCGCGGTTCTCGGCCCAGTCGGTTTCCATGATGCCCAGGTTGCGCTGGTCGGTGGTTAGCAGGAAGCCGCTTTCCTGCCAGAAGTCTTTCACCGGGTCCCAGAGCTGGTCGGGCGTGCGGTTGACGATGATCCAGCGCTGCGTGCCCGAGCGCTCCATGCGCACGTCGCCGATGTTGCTCACGGCGGTGGGGATGCCGGGGGCGTTGGCGATGCCGGCCTGGTAGGCATTGGCAGTCACGGCGCCGCCGGGGATGGCGTAGCGGTTGTCGCGCGAGAGTTGGGAGAGATCGGGTGGGACTTCGAGCGTTGGGGCCTTGCCTGCGCTCTTGTAGTCGATCTTGTCGCTCTCGAGGACGGAGCAGGCGGCGAGGCTGGCAACGAGGGCCAGCAGTGCAAGTCGCGAAAGGTTCTTCAACGTCGTCTTCCTTGTTGGAATGGTTCGGTCTATCTATGGGCCGCAGTGCCCGCCATCTCAGAGCACGGTTCGGGCAAAAGGTTGCTTAACCTTGCTGCGACCAGGGAAAAGGCAGGTCCGGAATGTACGGGGGAGGGGTGCTCAGCCCTTCAGCAGGCCGGTGGCGCGCAGGGCGCCTTCGACTGCGGGGCGGCTCGCTTCGCCGAGTTCGGTAAGGGGCAGGCGCAACGCGCCACCGCAAAGGCCGAGCCGGGCCATGGCCCACTTCAGCGGAATCGGGTTGGGCTCGACGAACAGGTTGCGGTGCAGCGGCATGAGCTCGAACTGGATCTGCATGGCGCGCTTGACGTCGCCTGCCAGCGCCGCCACGCACAGTTCGTGCATCTTGCGCGGCGCGATGTTGGCCGTGACGCTGATGTTGCCCTGGCCGCCGCAGAGCATGAGCGCGACTGCGGTCGGGTCGTCGCCGGAGTAGACGGCAAAGTTCTTGGGCAGGTCGCGAATGAGCCACTGGGCCCGCTCGATGTTGCCGGTGGCTTCCTTGATGCCGATGATGCCGGGCACCTGCGCCAGGCGCAGCACGGTGTCGTGCGCCATATCGGCGACGGTGCGGCCGGGCACGTTGTAGAGCACGATGGGCAGGTCGCCCACGGCTTCGGCAATGGCCTTGAAGTGCTGGTACTGGCCCTCTTGCGTGGGCTTGTTGTAGTACGGCACGACCTGGAGCTGCGAATCGGCGCCAACGCCCTTGGCGAACTTGGCGAGCTCGATGGCTTCCTTGGTCGAATTGGCGCCGCAGCCGGCCATTACGGGCACGCGGCCCTTGGCCTGCTCGACCGAGACGCGGATGATTTCGCAGTGCTCTTCGACATCGACAGTCGGCGATTCGCCGGTGGTGCCGACCACGCCAAGGCAGTCGGTGCCTTCTTCGATGTGCCAGTCGATGAGCCGCCGCAGGGCGGGGTAGTCGACACTGCCGTCGTCGTGCATCGGCGTGACGAGCGCGACGATGCTGCCTGTCAGTTGCTCCAAGGGGGAATCTCTTTGTCGGTGGACGAAAGCGCCGATTCTACTTACTCCGGCGCCCCGCAAGACAGCCGCCCCGGCCCCCTCAGTTTCCCTTAAGGAGGTGGCGGGCCGGCTGGCCGGCGTCGGGTGCGGCCGGGCGGATGGCCGCGATTCGCTGCACGAAGCGCGCCGGTTCGGGGATGAAGCCGTCTTCGTAGGCCACCACGCGCAAGCCGGCGCAGGCCGCCAGCAGTTCGCCGGGCTGCAGCAGGAAGTCGGGGCGCGAGGGCTTGCCGACGGTCTCGTTGCCCACGGCAAAGGTTTCGTAAAGCAGTACGCCGCCCGGCGCCACCGCGTCCACGATGTCGACCATGCGCGGACGCCAGAGGTAGTTGGTGACGACAACGGCGCCGAAGGCTTGGCCGGTAAAGGGCCATGGGCCGGATTCGATGTCGGCCTCGACGGTGCGGCCGAAGGCGTCGGCCGCCTCGACGGCTTCGGGCGAGCGGTCGACACCGGTGACCGGATGCCCCCGGCCCGCAAACCACTGCATGTGCCGCCCGGCGCCGCAGGCCACGTCTAGCACCGAGGCCCCGGGCGCGAGCAGGTGCGACCAGCGGACGATCCATTCGGAAGGCGCGGACAGGCCGTGCATGGGAGCTGCGTCTTTCATGGCCGGCCTGACCTCAGAAGCAGGACCAGATCTGATCGACCAGCGTCACCAGAAAGTCCGGGTGCACGTAAAGCGCGAACACGCCGCCCAGCACCGCCAGCGCGGCGGCCAGCCAGCCAGCGTGGACGATGTGATGGCGCATTTGCGAAGTCATAGCCCTGATTTATAGATCAACCCGCGGCACCCGCAGGCTGCGGCGACGAGCGCGCAATGGCGCTTTCCTTCACCGGCAGGTTGATCAGCGCCGCGAACACGCCCAGCGCGATCGAGATGTACCAGACGATGTCGTAGCTGCCGGTGGTGTCGTACAGGTAGCCACCGAGCCACACGCCCAGGAACGAGCCGACCTGGTGGCTCAGGAACACGAAGCCGCTGAGCATCGACAGATGCGCCACGCCGAAGATGCCCGCCACGATCGCATTGGTTGCGGGCACCGTCGACAGCCACAGGAAGCCCATCGCCGCCGAGAACACATACACGCTGAGCGGTGAGATCGGCGCCATCAAGAACAGCGCGATCGACACGGCCCGCGCAAAGTAGATCGCCGCGAGGATCTTGCGCTTGGCCAGCTTCTGCCCCAGCAGCCCCACCGTGTAAGTGCCGAACACGTTGAACAGCCCGATCAGCGCCAGCGCGTAGCCCGCCACCTCGGCCGGCAGCGCGCGGTCGCGCAGGTAGGTCGGCATGTGGATGCCGATGAAGGCCAGCTGGAAGCCGCAGACGAAGTAGCCCGCCATCAGCAGCCCGAAGCTCGGGTAGCGGAAGGCTTCGCCCACTGCCTGCAGCACCGACTGTTCGCGGTGCCCGGCCAGCGCCGCCGTCTTCGGTTCGCGCAGGCCGAAGGCCAGCGGGATGATCACCAGCACCAGCACCGCCATGACCGCCAGCGCGGTCTGCCAGCCCAGATGGCCAATCAGCCGCCCCTCGATGGGCGCCATCAGGAACTGGCCGAACGAGCCGGCCGCCGCCGCCACGCCCATGGCCCACGAGCGTCGCTCGGCCGGAATCTGCCGCCCGATCACGCCGTAGATCACCGCATAGGTCGAGCCCGCCTGCGCCGCGCCGATCAGCACGCCCGCACTCAGCGTGAAGAGCAGCGGCGTCGGCGAATGCGCCATGCCGAACAGCCCCAGTGCATAGAACACCGAGCCGCCGATCAGCACCCGGAACGCGCCGAACCTGTCGGCCAGCATGCCCGCGAACACGCCGAAGATGCCCCACGAGAGGTTCTGGATAGCCAGCGCGAACGAGAAGGTCTGCCGGCTCCAGTCCTGCGCCTGCGTGATCGGCTGCAGCCAGAGCCCGAAGCCGTGGCGTATGCCCATCGACAGCGTGACGATCATCGCCCCGCAGAAAAGTACTTGCTTGACCGAGAGGGCGGGAGCGGCGGGGGATTGCATGACTTCGAATGTAACGACTCGCCTGCTCCGGCAGTCAGGCTGGCGGCCGAAGCCATTGATGATTTATCGGCTGCGTTTCAATGCGTGCCGGGCATCAAAGCACTTCTTGAGCGCCTCCTGTATGGGTATCCAGTTGTTTGGCGCCGACTGACTACAATCCGCCCCCATGGCGACTCCCCCCAAGACTCCCCCCAATTCATCGTCCGAATCCTCCGGCTACTCGGAAGGCTCCATCCGCGTGCTCAAGGGCCTCGAGCCCGTCAAGCAGCGCCCGGGCATGTACACCCGCACCGACAACCCGCTGCACATCATCCAGGAAGTGCTCGACAACGCCGCCGACGAGGCGCTCGCGGGCTACGGCAAGAAGATCAAGGTCACCCTGCACACTGACGGCTCCGTCAGCGTCGAAGACGACGGCCGGGGCATTCCCTTCGGCCTGCACCCCGAAGAAAAGGCCCCCGTGATCGAACTCGTGTACACCCGGCTGCACGCGGGCGGCAAGTTCGACAAAGGCTCGGGCGGCGCCTACAGCTTCTCGGGCGGCCTGCACGGCGTGGGCGTGTCGGTGACCAATGCGCTGTCGAAGCGGCTCGAAGTCACCTCGCACCGGGAGGGTTCGGCCGCCAAGCTGGCCTTCAGTGCCGGCGATGTGATCGAGGCACTCGAAATCCGCAAGCTCGAAGCGGGCGAGCGCAAGCAGGGCACCACCGTGCGCGCGTGGCCCGACGCCAAGTACTTCGAAACCGCCGTGCTGCCCATGGGCGAACTCACGCACCTGCTGCGCAGCAAGGCCGTGCTGATGCCCGGCGTGAGCGTCACGCTCACGAACGAGAAGACCAAGGAAACGCAGCAGTGGCTCTACAAGGGCGGCCTGAGCGATTACCTGATGCAAACGCTCAACGGCGACCCCGTCATCCCGCTGTTCGAAGGCAGCGGCCATGCCGACAAGAACGCCGACAACTTCGCCGAGGGCGAGGGCGCCGACTGGTGCGTGGCCTTCACCGAAGACGGCCAGCCGGTGCGCGAGAGCTACGTCAACCTGATTCCCACCAGCGCCGGCGGCACGCACGAAAGCGGCCTGCGCGACGGCCTGTTCACCGCGGTGAAGGGCTTCATCGAACTGCATTCGCTTTTGCCCAAGGGCGTGAAGCTGTTGCCCGAAGACGTGTTCGCGCGCGCCTCGTACGTGCTGAGCGCCAAGGTGCTCGACCCGCAGTTCCAGGGGCAGATCAAGGAACGCCTGAACTCGCGCGACGCCGTGCGCCTGGTGTCGAGCTTCGTGCGCCCCGCGCTCGAGCTGTGGCTCAACCAGCACGTCGACTACGGCAAGAAGCTTGCCGAACTGGCCATCAAGGCCGCGCAGACGCGCCAGCGCGCCGGCCAGAAGGTCGAGAAGCGCAAGGGCTCCGGCGTGGCCGTGCTGCCCGGCAAGCTCACCGACTGCGAGAGCAAGGACATCAGCCACAACGAAGTCTTCCTGGTCGAGGGTGACTCCGCCGGCGGCAGCGCCAAGATGGGCCGCGACAAGGAAAGCCAGGCCATCCTGCCGCTGCGCGGCAAGGTGCTCAACACCTGGGAAGTGGAGCGCGACCGGCTTTTTGCCAACACCGAAATCCACGACATCTCGGTCGCCGTGGGCGTCGATCCGCACGGTCCCAACGACACGCCCGACATGAGCGGCCTGCGCTACGGCAAGGTCTGCATCCTGAGCGATGCCGACGTGGACGGCTCGCACATCCAGGTGCTGCTGCTCACGCTGTTCTTCCGCCACTTTCCGAAACTCATCGAAGCCGGCCACGTGTATGTCGCAAAGCCGCCATTGTTCCGGGTCGATGCGCCCGCGCGCGGCAAGAAGCCGGCCTCCAAGGTCTATGCGCTGGACGAGGGCGAACTGATCGCCACGCTCGACAAATTGCGTAAAGATGGCGTGCGCGAAGGCGCCTGGAGCATCAGCCGCTTCAAGGGCCTGGGCGAAATGAGCGCGGAACAATTGTGGGAAACCACGCTCAATCCTGACACCCGGCGCCTGATGCAGGTCCAATTGGGCCGGTTCGACTTCACGTCCACCCAGGGCGAGATCACCAAGCTCATGGGCAAGGGCGAAGCGGCAGCCCGGCGCGAACTCATGGAGTTGCGCGCCGACGATGTCGACATCGATGTTTGACTCCTCCACCACGCATGTCAGTTTTCAAGCGCTTGTTGCTATTGGCCTTCCTGCTGTGTACGCAGCAGGGGCTGGCGCACGCCGCTGACATCTACGGCTACATCGACAGTAAGGGCATCGCGCACTTCGCTTCCGAAAAAATCGACGAGCGCTACCAGATCTTCTTCCGCGGCGGCCAGAGCTTCGACACGGCGCAAGGCATTTCTCCGCTGGGCCGTGGCGGCAGAAAGCTCGACGGCAAGGTGTCACCTGCCTCGCAGAGCCTGCTCGCCATGTTCGAGGCCTCGCCCGGCTACAAGACTGCCAAGACGGCGCTGCGCGACGCATCGAACAGGCATTCGATCGACTACGAACTGCTGCAGGCGCTCATCGCCACCGAATCGGGCTTCGACGCGCAGGCCGTCTCGCCCAAGGGCGCCATGGGCCTCATGCAGTTGATGCCCGCCACCGCGCAGCGCTATGGTGTGTCGGCGGACAAACGCACGACCATCGAGAAAAAGCTGTTCGACCCGCGCATCAACATCGCCGCCGGCTCGCGCTACCTGGGCGACCTGATCGCGATGTTCCCGGGCCAGATCGAGCTGGCGCTGGCCGCCTACAACGCGGGCGAGGGCGCGGTGCAGCGCGCGGGCAACAAGATCCCGAACTACAAGGAAACGCAGAACTACGTGCAGACCGTGCTGCAGCTGTATGCGTACCTGAAGCCGTCCGTGGCAACGGGCGGTAGTGGCGGTGGCGCCGTGCGCGGTGGCAAGACGCCAGGCCGCATTCGCATGGAGCTGACGGTGCCGCAGGGCGGCGCCATCGGCCGCGGCAACATGCCGTCCGACGCGCCGCGCAACATGCCGACCATGCCCGACATTCCCGAGCCTTCGGCGGTGCCGACCGGCGCGGCCAATGCGCCCGGCGCACCGCTGTCCTGATGGGGGAGACCACGATGCACCGTCGAAGCTTCGTTCTCGCGACAGCCGCCAGCGTGGTGGCGGGCACTGCACGGGCACAGCATCCGGCGACGCACGACATGCTGCCGGCGGTGCCTTCGTCGGCCGAACCCTATGCCAAGCTGCAAGGCGGCGTGCCGCACCACATGACGCCCGACCAGGAGGCGCAGCGCTTCACCGAGAGCACCGCGCCGCCCGGTCCGCAAGGCCGCTGGGAGCCGCGCGCGGCCTTGCCGATTCCGCGCAGCGAGATGGCCTGGGCCACTGCCGCGATGGGTCGCATGCATGTGGTCGGCGGCTACGGCGAGGGCAAGGTCAACCGCGACTACCACCACATCTACGACCCGAAGGCCGATCGCTGGCTCGACGGCGCACCCCTGCCGCGCGGCGCCAACCACGTCGCTGTGACGGCCGAGGGCGGCCGCGTCTATGCGCTCGGCGGCTTCGTCGAGCAGAACCGCCGCTCCGACACGAACGCCTACGTCTACGACATCGCCGCCAACCGCTGGACAACCATTGCGCCGCTACCGAGGCCGCGCGGCGCGGCGGCCGCAGTGATGCTCGACGGCGCGCTGCACCTGATCGGCGGCGCTTCAGAGCCCGCAGCGGAACGCGCGAGTGTCGGCTGGCACGAGGTCTACGACCCCAAGGCCGACCGCTGGTCCACCCGCAAACCGCTGCCTGGCGCGCGCGACCACGTCGGCTGCGTGTCTAACGGCGGCCAGATCCACGTGATCGGCGGGCGCTTCAACACCTTCGAATACAACACCGACCTGCACCACGTCTACCTGCCCGCGCGCGACACCTGGGAGCTGCGTTCGCCGTTGCCCACCGCGCGCTCGGGCCATGGCCTCGTGGTGTATCGCGGCCGTTTCTTCGCCATGGGCGGGGAGGGCGGCATCCTCATTAGCGGCGTACCGCGCCAGGCCAAGGTCTTCGGCCAGATGGAAAGCTACAACCCCGTGGACGACACCTGGCAACGCCACGCGCCCATGATCACGCCGCGCCACGCCGTGGGCGCGGCCGTCATCGGCGACTGGGTCTACGTCGCCGGCGGCGGCGCGGTGCTCGGCGGCGCCGTGCAGTCCGCGGTGCACGAGGCATTCACACTAGGCTGATCGCGACGACCCTCGCGCACGGCCCGCAGCAACTGTTTTTCTCACCTTCTCTTTCATGGATTCCCAACCTCCGCTCGATCCCCAGGGTCCCACCGACGGCGACACCACTCTCACCCTCGCCGACTACGCCCAGACTGCCTACCTCGAATACGCGCTCAGCGTGGTCAAGGGCCGCGCGCTGCCCGATGTGTCCGACGGCCAGAAGCCGGTGCAGCGCCGCATCCTGTACTCGATGTCGCGCATGGGCCTGGGCTTCGGCGGCACCAACGGCACCGTGGGCGCCAAGCCCGTGAAGAGCGCGCGCGTGGTCGGCGACGTGCTCGGCCGCTTCCATCCGCACAGCGACCAGGCCGCGTACGACGCGCTGGTGCGCATGGCGCAAGATTTTTCTCAGCGCTATCCGCTGGTCGACGGCCAGGGCAACTTCGGCAGCCGCGACGGCGACGGCGCCGCGGCCATGCGCTACACCGAAGCACGCCTGGCGCGTATCACCAGCCTGCTGCTCGACGAGATCGACGAAGGCACGGTCGATTTCATTCCCAACTACGACGGCAGCACCGAAGAGCCGCGCCTGCTGCCCGCGCGGCTGCCGTTCACACTGCTCAATGGCGCGAGCGGCATTGCCGTGGGCCTGGCCACCGAAATCCCGAGCCACAACCTGCGCGAGATAGCCGACGCCTGCGTGGCGCTGATCAAGTCGAACGGCAAGCTCAGCGAAGAAGAGCTCTTCGCCATCGTGCCTGGCCCCGACTACCCGGGTGGCGCGCAGATCATCAGCAGCGCGAGCGACATCGCCGACGCCTATCGCACCGGCCGCGGCTCGCTCAAGGTGCGCGCACGCTGGAAGATCGAGGAACTGGCGCGCGGGCAATGGCAGCTTGTGGTCAACGAACTGCCGCCGGGCGTCAGCACGCAGAAGGTGCTCGAAGAAATCGAGGAAATCACCAACCCGAAGGTCAAGACCGGCAAGAAGGCGCTGAGCGCTGAGCAGACCCAGTTGAAGGCCGCGATGCTGTCGGTGCTCGACGTGGTGCGCGACGAGTCCAGCAAGGACGCCGCCGTGCGCCTGGTGTTCGAGCCCAAGACCTCGCGCATCAGCCAGGACGAGTTCATCACCACGCTGCTCGCGCAGACCTCGCTCGAAACCTCCTCGCCGATCAACCTCACGATGGTCGGCATCGACGGCAAGCCCACGCAGAAGTCGCTGCGCCAGATGCTCAACGAGTGGATCGCGTTCCGCGAGATCACCGTCGAGAAGCGCTCGCGGTTCCGGCTCAGCAAGGTGATGGACCGGATTCACATCCTCGAGGGCCGGCAGCTGGTGCTGCTGAACATCGACGAGGTGATCGCGATCATCCGCGCGGCGGAAGACCCGAAGGCGGCGCTCATCGCGCGCTTCAACCTCAGCGAACGCCAGGCCGAGGACATCCTTGAAATCCGCCTGCGCCAACTTGCGCGGCTCGAGGCCATCAAGATCGAGCAGGAGCTGTCAGGCCTGCGCGACGAGCAGAAGAAGCTCGAAGACATCCTCGGCAGCCCGACTGCGCTGCGCCGCCTGCTGGTGAAGGAAATCGAGTCCGACGCCAAGACTTTTGAAGACGCGCGCCGCACGCTCATCCAGGCCGAGAAGCGTGCTGTGGCCGAAGTGAAGGTGGTCGACGAGCCCGTCACCGTCATCGTGTCGCAGAAGGGCTGGGTCCGTGCGCAGAAGGGCTGGGCCAGCGAGAAGGCCGCGGGCAACGGTGCGAATGGAGAAAAGGGCGCGACGCCCGAATACAGCTTCAAGTCGGGCGATGCGCTTTATGGTGCCTTCGAGTGCCGCAGCGTCGACACATTGCTGGTGTTCGGCAGCGCCAAGGACAAGAGCGTGCGCGTCTACACGGTGCCCGTGGCCTCGCTGCCCGGCGCGCGCGGCGACGGCCAGCCCGTCACCACGCTCATCGAGCTCGATGCCGGCACGCACGTCACGCACTTCTTCGCGGGCCCGGTGGGCGCCAGCGTGCTGCTGGCCAATACTGGTGGCTACGGCTTCATCGCCACGGTCGAGAACATGATGTCGCGCCAGCGCGGCGGCAAGGCCTTCATCGACGTGGGCGAGGGCGAGCAACTGTGCCGTCCGTCGCTTGTGGGCGGCGCGAGCGGCGCCGAGCCGATGCTCGCGGCCACGCATGTGGCCTGCGCCTCGACCGGTGGCCGCATCCTGACCTTCGACATCACCGAGCTCAAGAGCCTGCCGAAGGGCGGCCGGGGCCTCACGCTGATCGACCTCGACCCCAAGGACACCCTGGCCGGCGCGGCCGCCTACACGCGTAGCGTGAAGATCGAAGGCATCGGGCGCGGCGCCAAGGAGCGCGAAGAGACACTGGAAATCCGCACCCTCAACAACGCGCGCGGCAGCCGCGCGCGCAAGGGCAAGGCGGCCGACCTGGGCTTCAAGCCGACGAGCATCGTGCGGGTGCTGTGATGGGCGGTATCGACATCAGCGTCATCGGGATCTTCATCGCGGTGGTCACAGGCCTCGGCAGTTACGTGCTGGGCCGCCGCATGCGCGAGAAGCGTGCGGCGAAGAAGCGCGAGAAGAACCGCATTGCATCGCAGGCCAACGAAACGCGTCAGGTGCGGCGCGCGCGTGAGCGCAAGGAGCGCGGCGAGTAATCCGGTAGCAGGCAGGGCCGGTCAGCGCAGGCCGGTCCACCACCGCACGTTCGTGCGCGCCTGCCCGACCGTCACCACTTCGCCGATCACCGGCGTCGCCAGCTCGATCTTCTTCGCCTCCGCCAGATCCGCGATGCGGTCCAGCGGGTCGTGCCAGGTGTGGAAGGCGAGGTCGAAGGTGCTGTTGTGCACCGAGAAGAACACCTTGCCGCGCAGGTCCTCGAAGGCCTGCACGCTCTGCTCGGGCGTCATGTGCACGGCGGGCCACATGGTGTCGTAGGCGCCGTTTTCCATCAGCGCGATGTCGAAGCCGCCGAAGCGCTCGCCGATCTGCTTGAAGCCCGGGAAGTAGCCCGAGTCGCCGCTGTAGAAGAGGCGCTGGTCGCCGCTTTGCACTACCCATGAGGCCCACAGCGTGCGGTCGCGGTCGTTCAGCGTGCGGCCCGAGAAGTGCTGTGCCGGCGTGGCGGTGAGCTTTACGCCGTCGTGCTCGCCGCCTTGCCACCAGTCGAGTTCGGTCACGCGCTCGGCGGGCACACCCATCACGATCAGCCGCGCGCGCACGCCCAGCGGCACGAAGTAGCGTTGCACGCTCTTCGAGAGGTATTCGATGGTCGCCACGTCGAGGTGGTCGTAGTGGTCATGCGAGAGGATCACGCCTTCGATCGGCGGCAGCTGTTCGAGCGTGATCGGCGGCTGGTGAAAGCGCTTCGGTCCGGCCCATTGCACGGGCGAGGCGCGTTCGCTGAACACGGGGTCGATCAGCCAGTACTTGCCGCGCAGCTTCAGCAGATGTGACGAATGGCCGAGGCGTACGACGTGGTTGGCCTTGGTGTCGAGTGAATCGAGCGCGCTGCGGTCCAGCGCCTTCACCGGGATTGCATCGACCGGCACTGTGTCGACCTTGCTGCCCACGATGAAGCGCGACCAGATGCGCCATGCGCTGGCCTGCGCGGGCAGGTCGGGGTTGGCCATGTTGTGGAAGCCGCCGTCCTTGAATTGCGGCGAGCTGTCGTAGCGCGTCTCGCCGCTGCCGGCGGCACCACAGCCCGTGACAAGGGCGCAGCTGGCCGCGGCCAGCACGGTACCCCGGCGCAGCAGTTGGGGCAGGTAGGAGCCCTGGGAGCCCGAATCGTCAGCCATGAGAAAACCCTCTGAGTCTTTGTTTGCAGGATGGCGCGAGAGTAGCTACGACTGACGTTTCAATGGTTTCAGCGGTAGAAACATTTGGGGCGCGGGGGTATCTTGGTGGCGCTCCTGTTCGGGGCGCGTGCGAATGACACCGGGTACTCCCCTCCGCGAATGTCCCCCGCCTTCGGCTCCTCCTTTATTTCGCTGCGGGGAGCACCCGGTGCCATTCGCACATGGACGCAGTCGTTGTGCTGGCCGATCGACCGCTGCGTCCATCGATCACGTCGATGGTGTGCTCTGCGCAGCGAAATAAAGGAGGAGGCCGAAGGCCGGGGGACATTCGCGGAGCAGAGTACGCCGTCGGCGTGATCGTGCCCCGAACGAATCACGCACGACCAGTCCTATGCCATGCGCGATATGGCGGGCACATCCCCGGTCCGGCACACTGCCGGGCTTCATCGGCTTCGACGAGGCGGCAGATCCATGAGCAGCAATCGCTATCCCATCATCTACGTGCGCGGCTACGCCATGACCGAGTCCGAGCGGGACGAAACCGCGGCCGACCCGTTCTGCGGCTTCAACATCGGCTCCACGGTGTACCGCGCCACCGTCAAGAAAGAGGCGCCGGCGCAGAAATTCGTTTTCGAATCGCCCATGGTGCGCCTGCTGGCCGACTTCCAGTACCAGAGCGTCTACCAGAACGGCCTGGACATCCTCGACCCCGACTGGAAGCCCTCTCCCGATGAGAACGGCAATGACGTCGACGGCATTCCCTCGGCCTCGGTCATCATTTACCGCTACTACGACTCGGGCTCCGAACTGCTTGGCGATGGCCAGGCCAAGGACGTCAAGGTATACGCGCAGGGCCTGAGCCAGCTGATATTGCGTGTGCGCGACCTTGTGGCGCTGCGCGAGGGTCCGGGCTACTCGCCCGCCGACTTCCGCTGCTACCTCGTCGCGCATTCCATGGGCGGCCTGGTGGTGCGCGCCTTCCTGCAGAACCCCGCGCTCGGCGATGCGGCCGCGCGTGCCTGCGTCGACAAGGTGTTCACCTATGCCACGCCGCACAACGGCATCGACATGGGCGGCATCAACGTGCCGGCCTGGCTCACGGTGAACGAGATGAACACCTTCAACCGCGAGAAGATGTCGGAGTTCCTGGCCACGCAGCCGGTCAACGGCCGCATGGACTACCTGCCAGCCACCGCCTTTCCGGCCGAGCGCTTCTTCTGCATGGTCGGCACCAACCGCGGCGACTATGAAAGCGCCAAGGGCCTGTCGCGCATGTTCGCGGGCCACGGCAGCGACGGGCTCGTGCGCATCGAGAACGCCTCGCTCTGGTCTACCGACGCCGCGGGCAAGACACAGCCGGTGGCCACGGCCTTCACCTACCGATCGCACTCGGGCTTCTTCGGCATCGTCAATTCCGAGGAGGCTTACCAGAACCTCACGCGCTTCCTGTTCGGCGACGTGCGGGTCGACCTGTGGTTCGACATAGACGGCGTCACGTTGCCGCCCGACCTGCCTGCCGGCGCGGACATCGATGCGCTCTACCAGGTCGAGCTGCTCGCCGCGCCGCGCGGCAAGCGCTGGTACCTGAGCAGGCGCGTGGCTGAGGAAGACTCGCCCGCCTGCCGCACACACAAGGAGCTGACCGACCCGGCCAAGGCCGACCGCCGCTCCATCTATCTCTCGACCGTGTTCCTCGCCAACAAGGCCCGCGTGAAGCAGGACCGCCCGACGCTGGCCTACGCTATGACGCTCGGCGTGCGCGTGCCCGACTACCAGGTCAACAACAAGTTCTGGCTCGACGGCCACTACGAGGGAAGTTCGCTGTTCCGCGACACGCTGATCATCGAGATCGCGCCACCCCAGGCCAACGACCCGGCGCAGAACTGGAACGTCAAGTACGGCTGGCAGACCGACACGGCAGGGCGGGCCTCGCTGCCGATGAGCCCGAAGCAACTGGCCGGCGGCAAGCTGCAGTTCGTGGTGCCGCTGTCCAGCCTCGGCGCCGCGCCGGCCGCGCCCGGCATCAGCGGCAAGGTGCGCCTGGAGGTGAGCGCCTGGGAATGAGTGCCTGGGGTTGAGCGTCTCTGGGTAGGCCGCAGGTCAGGTCGGATCGTTCACAATCGCGCCGACATGCACTACCTGCTCTTCATCGGTGCCTTCCTGTTCTTCGCGTTCATGACGCCGTTGAAGCTCACGGTGGCCGTTTGCGCGCTGGTGCTGGTCGTCACGGTGGTGGTCAAGTTGTCGGCGCAGGTCGTCGCAGGTGCCTCGCCGACGCTGGGCGAGTCGTTCAAGTCGGTGTTCTATGCGTCGCTGCTCGTGGCGCTGGCGTTGCTGGCCTTCGTGAGCTTTTCGAGCGGCACGGGCATCCACCATGTCGACGGTTGGCCCGCTGTGGCCGTGCTCGCGGGGCTGTTCGTGGCCTACACGCTGGGCTTTCAGATCGGCATCGGCACCTCGTTCGGCGCCAGCGCGGTCATTGCGCTGATCTCGACGCTGCTGTCGGGCGCCATACTCTGGTCGGTCAAGAACCTCGCTTCTTTCTAATCCCCATGAAAACTGCCGTCCTCGTCATCGATGTCCAGCGTGGCCTTTGCGACGATCCACCGCGCCCTCACGAAGCCGGGGAGGTGATGCAGCGCATCAACGCGCTCACCGAACGCGCCCGCGCAGCCGGCGTGCCCGTGGCCTTCATCCAGCACGAGAACGCCGTCGACCTGGAGTTCGATTCCGAACGCTGGCAGCTCGTAGGCGCGCTGAACACCGACTCGCGCGACGCAAGAATCCGCAAGACCACGCCTGATTCGTTCCTGCGCACGCCGCTCGAAGCCTGGCTGTCGGAGCACGGCGTGAAGCGGGTGGTGATCTGCGGCTATTCGTCGGAGTTCTGCGTCGACACCACCACGCGCCGCGCGGCCGGGCTGGGCTACCACGTGGTGCTCGCGGCCGATGCCCACACCTCGCACGACAAGCCGCACGCCACGGGCGAGCAGATTCGCGAGCACCACAACGCCACGCTGTCGGACATCACCAGCTTCGGCGTGCCGATCCGCGCGGTGGCCAGCGCGGACATCGCGTTCTGATCGATCAGTCCGCGCCGGGCCGCCACACCCGCGCCAGCGCGGCCATCTTGCCTCTGAAGCCCAGCCGGTCGTTCGACAGCGCATCGATGAAGTCCGACAGCCGCTGCGACTTCACCATCGTGTAGATCGTCAGCCACGTCGTCGCGACGAACACCACGCCGAACCAGATTGCCTTGCGCCACAGCGGCGCGTCGGCCTCGGCCAGCAGGTTCATGCCGAGGAAGCCGGTGGTGATCGTGCCGATGAGGCCGAACAGCGTGACCACCGTAAGCCGCACGACGGTGCTGGCCTGCCTGCGCAGGCTGTCGGCGTCGAGGTACGTGTTCATGTCGGCGATGCGTGCCTTGACCTCGTCGTAGAGCGGGTCCAACCCGAGGTGCGTGGCGCACATGTGCGAGAGCGCGCGCACCTGCGCCTGCTCCGAAATTTCGTGGAACCAGTAGCGGTGCGTGAAGCGCAGAAAGCGTTCGAAGCTTGCTCGGATGGCGCGCTTGAATTGCTTCACGCTCGGCGTGCTGCGGATGTCCAGCCGCTTGAGCGCTTCCACCAACTGGTCGGAGAACATCAGCAGCGAGGCCTTCTGGAAATGCGCGATGAGGAACAGCAGGAAGTGCTGGTGCCTGAACTGCGCGAGCACGCCGCGGTCGCGGCAGCAGAAGAACTCGGAGCTCGCATCGCCCACCACGACGAGTGCGTGGCCGTTGCACAGGTAGCGCGTGTTGGGTGCAGCACCCGCGTTCACCCAGAAGCGGTCGTAGCAGTACTTGTGCTCGAAGTCTGCGAGGTGATGCTCGGCATAGGGCAGGTGGGCGTCGGTGGCGCCAGCGCCCGTGACCAATGCGAGCCGCACGAAGTCGTCGCGCGTGAGGCGGCGCGGGTCGTCCAGCGAGAGGTAGGCCATGACCGGCATGCGGTAGTACTCGATCTGCCGGTAGCGCAGCACGCCGGGGTCTTCCGAATGGTCGCTCACCAGCGGCTGCATCAGATAGGCCCAGTGGGCCGAGATGCGCGGCGCGCGGTGCTGCGCCACGTGCGAGAGAAAGGCCTCGCGCTGTTGCGCGTCGGAGCTCGCGAGCACATGGCCGTCTGCGGCCAGCCATTCGACGCTGGCCATGCAATGCAGCGCCGAGCCGTCGGGCTCCCAGCCTGAAGGGTAGGCACGGCCGAAGCGATAGAGGATGTCTTGCGCCTGCGCGAGGCTCAGGTGGTCTGCGCCGACTTCGAGGTTGAGCAGCACCACGTCGATGTCGAAGAAGAAGTACAGGTCGCAGTGAATCACGTTGAGCGTGACGGGCGCGTCGCCCGGCTGCGCCACCAGGCGCACGGCCGCAATGTCGTGGCGGCGGAAGATGCGCATCGGCGAATCGCCGTCGCCGCCCATGCCGTCATCGTTGCCGCGCGAGCGGCCTTCGCCGTACAGGAAGCGCTGCACGTACGGCAGGAAGCTCACGAACTCGTTGTAGTGCCGCTCGTGAAAGCGGCTGCTGTCGCCGGTGTATTCGTCGACCTCTTCGCGCCACGGCGAGGCATCGCCCATCTCGCGCAGCACGTGCCAGGGCGCGTGATGGTGCGCGGCGGGCCCGGCGTGCGACGCGGGCATCAGCCGCAAGGGCCAGAGCAGGGCCTGGCGGAAATGCTGCACGGTGGGGGCGCCCGTGGGGGGCGTGTGTGCCTCTGTGGGCATGGTGGCCGCGGGTGGGTTCAGCATGGGCTTCAGTGTAGGCAGAAGGTGAGACAAAACGACCACCTAGGGGAATCCCTATATGGGTCTGAAACCGGTTTCAGATAAGCTGCAAGCCTTGCTTTCGGGGCACGCACGCGCCCACCCGGCGCGCATTCGGGTCCGCCCACCATGAACTACCAGTTTCAATTCGACGCCGTCTTTGCCGCCTGGCCGCTGCTGCTCAAGGGCACGTGGATCACGGTCCAGCTCTCGCTCATTGCCACGGTGCTGGGCCTGGTGGTGGCCATCTTCTGTGCCTGGGGCAAGACCTCGGGGCCGGGCTGGCTGCGCTTTCTGGTCAATGCCTACATCGAGGTGATCCGCAACACGCCGTTCCTCGTGCAGCTGTTCTTTTTCTTCTTCGCGCTGCCGGCCATCGGGCTGCGCTGGTCGCCGCAGACGGCCGCGCTGGTGGCCATGGTGGTGAACCTGGGCGCCTACGCCACGGAAATCATCCGCGCGGGCATCGAGTCGATTCCCAAGGGGCAGATCGAGGCGGGCAGGGCGCTGAACCTCAAGCCCTGGGAAATCTTCCGCTTCGTCATCATCAAGCCCGCGCTGAAGGCCATCTACCCGGCGCTCACGAGCCAGTTCATCCTGCTGATGCTGAGCTCGGCCGTGGTGTCGGTCATCTCGGCCGACGACCTGACTTCGGTGGCCGCCAACCTGCAGTCGCAGACCTTCCGCAGCTTCGAGATCTACATCGTGGTCGCCGCCATCTATCTCGCGCTGGCGCTGGCCTTCTCGGCCATGTTCAAGCTGATCTACAAGCGCACGCTCAACTACCCGGACCGCCGGTAAACCCAGACGACGGACGGAGACAACAACATGCGCACCTTCGGTTTTCCCGAATTCCTTTTCATCCTCGAAGCGGCCAAGTGGACGCTCGCGCTATCGGCCATCGCCTTCGTGGGCGGCGCGATCCTGGGGCTCATCATCGCGCTGATGCGCACGTCCGAATCGACGTGGGCGCGGGCCGTATCGACCACCTTCATCCAGATCTTCCAGGGCACGCCGCTGCTGCTGCAGCTGTTCCTGGTGTTCTTCGGCGCGCCGGTGCTGGGGCTGGACATCAATCCGTGGGTTGCCGCCGGTGTCGCTCTCATCCTGAACAGTGCGGCCTTCCTCGGCGAAATCTGGCGCGGCTGCATCGAGGCCATTCCGCGCGGACAGTGGGAAGCAGCCGAGGCGCTGAGCCTGAAGTACAGCTCGCGCATGCGCGACGTGGTGCTGCCGCAGGCCTTCAAGATCGCGCTGGCGCCCACGGTGGGCTACGTGGTGCAGATCATCAAGGGCACCTCGCTCGCGGCCATCATCGGTTTTGTCGAGGTGACGCGTGCGGGGCAGATCGTCAACAACGCGACCTTTCAGCCGCTCATCGTGTTCTCGGTGGTGGCAGCCATCTACTTTGCGATCTGCTGGCCGCTTTCATTGCTGGCTGGGCGCATGGAACGCCGCCGCGCCCGGGCGCTCGCGCGCTGACCCTTTCCGTTTTCTTTCTCTCTCGTCGCTTCCTTCCTTTATTCAGGAGACACATCCAATGACCGTCATCACCTCCCGCCGCACAGCGCTTGCAGCCCTCGGCCTCGGCGCCGCCCTCACCGTGTTCGCACCCTTCGCCTCGGCACAGACCGTGGCCGACATCAAGAAGAAGGGCGAGATCACCATCGGCATGCTGGTCGACTTCCCGCCCTACGGCACCACCGACGCGAAGAACCAGCCCGACGGCTACGACGCCGACGTGGCCAAGCTGCTGGCCAAGGACTGGGGCGTCAAGGCCAACATCGTGCCGGTGACTGGCCCGAACCGCATTCCCTTCCTGCTGACCAACAAGGTCGACCTGCTGGTGGCTTCGCTGGCCGTGACGCCCGAGCGCGCGAAGCAGGTGCAGTTCTCGCAGCCCTATGCGGCCGCCACCATCGTGCTGTACGGCGCGACCAAGGCCCCTATCAAGGCGGCAGCCGACCTGAAGGGCCTGCGCGTGGGCGTGGCCCGCGCATCGACGCAAGACGTGGCCGTGACCAAGGCCGCACCGGAAGGCACCGAAATCCGCCGCTTCGACGACGACGCCTCGGCCATGCAGGCGCTGATCTCGGGCCAGGTCGATGCCATCGGCTGCTCGGTGACCGTGGCGGCGCAGATCGCCAAGCGCGTGCCCGCCAACACCTTCGAAAACAAGTTCACGCTCGTGCAGCAGTCGATGGGCATCGCGATGCGTCCGGGCCAGGAAGAGCTGCACAAGGCGGTGAACGAGTTCGTGCAGAAGAACACCGCCAACGGCGAGCTCAACAAGCTCTACCAGAAGTGGCTGCAGGCCGACCTGCCCAAGATGCAATAAGCAACCCCCGAGGCTGAAGGAATCCTGGCATGACGACGGAATCGATCATCCGCATGGAAGCGGTCAACAAGTGGTACGGTGAATTCCAGGTGTTGACCGGCATCGACCTGTCGGTGCGCCAGGGCGAGCGCATCGTGATCTGCGGGCCTTCGGGCTCGGGCAAGTCCACGCTCATCCGCTGCATCAACCGGCTCGAGACGGTGCAGAAGGGGCGCATCGTGGTCGACGGCATCGACCTTACTGCGGGTGGCAAGAACATCGACGCGGTGCGTGCCGAGGTCGGCATGGTGTTCCAGCAGTTCAACCTGTTCCCGCACCTCACCATCCTCGAGAACTGCACGCTCGCGCCGATGCGTTCGCGCGGCATGACGAAGGCGCAGGCGGAAGAGGTGGCGATGAAGTACCTCACGCGCGTGCGCATTCCGGAGCAGGCCGGCAAGTACCCGAGCCAGCTCTCGGGCGGCCAGCAGCAGCGCGTGGCGATTGCGCGCGCACTGTGCATGACGCCCAAGATCATGCTGTTCGACGAGCCCACCTCGGCGCTCGACCCCGAGATGGTCAAGGAAGTGCTCGACACCATGATCGGCCTGGCCGAAGACGGCATGACCATGCTGTGCGTGACGCACGAGATGGGCTTTGCCCGCAGCGTGGCCGACCGAGTGATCTTCATGGCCGAAGGCAAGATCGTCGAGCAGGCGCCGCCCGAAGAATTCTTCGGCAACCCGAAGGACGAGCGCACGCGCCAGTTCCTCGGCCAGATTCTCAGCTCCCACCAAGCCCACTGAATGTCCTTCTCCGTTCTGATTTCTCTGTCGTCCTTCGGCGCGGCCGAGGTGGGGCGGCATGGCCAGCTCTGGTGTTCGCAGCTGGCACGCGCGGCAGGTGCCGATTCGGTCGAAGTGCGCGGCGAACTGCTGCGCGACGCAGATGCCGAGCTGCCCGCATTGAACGGACTCGCCTCCGTGTATTCCAGCCCCGAGGGCCTGTGGGCGCAGGGTGGCTGGCTCGACAGCGCCGCGCTCAAGCGCGGCATCGCCGCCGCCACGCGCGTGGGCGCGAAGCGGCTGAAGATGTCCATCGGCGACTTCCAGGCTTCATCGCACGGCTCGCTCTGGGGCCTGAAGGTGGAGCTTGCCGAAACCCGCGTCGAACTGCTCATCGAGAACGACCAGACCGTGCGCGCCGGCACGCTGCCCGCGCTGCAGACCTTCTTCGACGTGGCCGACCGTGCCGGCGTGTCGCTCGGCATGACCTTCGACATGGGCAACTGGCACTGGCTCGGCGAGTGCCCGTTGCAGGCTGCGCAGGCGCTCGGCCACCGCGTGCGCTACGTGCATTGCAAGGGCGCGCAGCGCCTGCCGCACAAATGGGTGGCGGTGCCGCTGGGCGACTCGGTCGCGCCGTGGCGCTCGGTGCTGCGCGCGCTGCCGGCCGACGTGCCGCACGCCATCGAATACCCGCTCGTGGGCGACGACCTGCTGGCCGTCACCCGCGCGCAGATCGATTTCATCCGCGCCGCGCGGGCGTAGGAACAAACACATGACAGAACCAACCGCCTTCGACGTCGCACTCTTCGGCGAAGCCATGCTGCTGCTCGTGGCCGACCGGCCCGGCCCGCTGGAAAACGCAGAGGCGTTTCACAAGCGCACCGCCGGCGCCGAGACCAACGTGGCCATCGGCCTCTCGCGCCTGGGCCTCAAGGTGGGCTGGGCCAGCCGGCTCGGCACCGACTCGATGGGCCGCGCGCTGCTGGCCGCGATGCGCGCCGAAGGCATCGACTGCTCGCATGTGATCACCGACGCTACGCAGCGCACCGGCTTCCAGTTCAAGGGCCGTGTCACCGACGGTAGCGACCCGCCGATCGAATACCACCGCAAGGGCTCGGCCGCGAGCCAGATGGGCCCGGCCGACGTCGACGAAGCCTGGTTGCGCTCGGCGCGCCACCTGCACGCCACCGGCGTGTTTGCCGCCATCTCCGACACCAGCCTGCAGGCCGCTCTCAAGACCATGGACGTGATGCGCGCCGCCGGCCGCACCATCTCGTTCGACACCAACCTGCGCCCGACGCTGTGGTCGTCCACCGAGACCATGCGCCACTGGATCAACGAACTCGCCTCGCGCGCCGACTGGGTGCTGCCCGGCATCGAAGAGGGCTTGCTGCTCACCGGCCACGACAAGCCCGAGGACGTGGCGAAGTTCTATCGCGAACGCGGCGCGAAGCTGGTGGTCGTCAAGCTCGGCGCCGAGGGCGCCTACTACGACAGCGACGTGGCCGGCACCGGTCGCGTCGACGGCTTTCCGGTGAAGGAAGTGATCGACACCGTGGGCGCGGGCGACGGCTTCGCGGCCGGCGTAGTGAGCGCGCTGCTCGAAGGCAAGAGCGTGCCCGAGGCCGTGCGTCGCGGCGCATGGATCGGCGCGCGTGCCGTGCAGGTGCTGGGCGACACCGAAGGCCTTCCGACGCGGGCGCAACTCGAAGAAGCGGGGCTCTGAACACCATGACGAATGTGTCGAAGAAGAACGTGCTGGTCTTCCGGCCGCTGCCCGAAGACCAGTTGGCGCGCCTGCAGGCCGTGCACCATGTGGTCGTGGCTGACCCACGCAAGGAGCCGGAGGCCTTTGCCGCCGCGCTGCGCAGCGCGCACGGGCTGATCGGATCGAGCCACCCGGTCGATGCCGCGCTGCTCGACGGGGCGCCGCAGCTTGAGGTGATTTCGAGCGTGTCGGTCGGCGTCGACAACTACCCGCTGGCCGAGCTGCACAAGCGCGGCATCGTGCTGTGCCACACGCCTGATGTGCTCACCGAAACGGTGGCCGACACGGTGTTCGCGATCCTCATGGCCACGCAGCGCCGGGTGGTCGAACTTTCGACGCTCGTGCGCGAAGGCCGCTGGACGAAGAACATCGGTGAAGAACTCTTCGGCACCGACGTGCATGGCAAGACGCTGGGCATCCTCGGCTTCGGCCGCATCGGGCAGGCCGTGGCGCGCCGTGGTGCGCTGGGCTTCGGCATGCCGGTGCTGTATCACGCACGTCGCCCGGTCGACCTGGCCACACAGGCGCCCGAGCTGCAGGGTCGCGCCACGCACACGCCGCTCGACGACCTGCTCGCGCGCGCCGACATCGTGCTCGCGATGCTGCCGCTGACCGACGCGACGCGCGGCATGATCGACGCCGCCTTCTTCGCGCGCATGAAGCCCGGTGCAGCCTTCATCAACGGTGGCCGTGGCGCCACGGTGAACGAAGACGCGCTGCTCTACGCACTCGACCACGGCACGCCGCGCGCCGCCGGCCTCGACGTGTTCGCGAAGGAGCCGCTGCCGGCCGATTCGCCATTGCGCACGCACCCGCGTGTGACGCCGCTGCCGCACATCGGCTCGGCCACGCACGAGACGCGACACGCGATGGCCGAACTCGCCACGACGAACCTGCTGCAGGTGCTGGCCGGCGAGAAGCCGACTGCGCCGTACGACACGGCAGCAGCATGAGCACGAGCCGGTCTTTCTCCCTCCCCCGCTGGGGGAGGGCAGGGGTGGGGGCAAGCGGCGCATCCGTTGGGCGCTCTGCCTGCCCCCATCCCGACCTTCCCCCAAAGGGGGAAGGAGCAAAGACATGAAGCCCACGGGCCGCGCCACCATCGCCGACGTCGCCGAGGCCGCCGGCGTCTCCAAGGCCACCGTCTCGCGCTTCCTCAACCACCGCGAGCGGCTGCTGAGCCCCGACATCGCCGCGCGTGTCGAAGTCGCCATCGCGGCGCTGGCCTATTCGCCCAGCCCGATGGCGCAGGCCCTGAGCCATGGCCGCTCGCGGCTCATCGGACTGATCGTGGCCGACATCACCAACCCGTATTCCGTGGCGGTGCTGCGCGGCGCCGAGAAGGCCTGCCAGGACGCCGGCTACCTCGTGATGCTGTTCAACCTCGGCAACGAGAGCGAACGCGAGCGCGAAGCCATCGACGCGCTGGCGGGCTACCAGGTCGACGGCTTCATCCTCAACACGCTGGGCCGCGGCAGCAACGTGGTCGATGCGGTCACGCTGCACGGCAAGCCGGCAGTGCTGGTCGACCGGCGCCACGCCGGCATGCACACCGACTTCGTCTCGCTGGACAACCACGCCGCGATGCAGGCCACCTGCGGCCATCTGGTCGAAGGCGGGTATCGCGAACTGCTCTACGTCACAGAGCCGCAGAAGGGCGTGAGCTCGCGGCGCGAACGTACGGCCGCCTTCGGCGCCTGCGTGGTCGCGCACGAGCCGCGCGTGGCGGGCGAGGTGTTCGAGTGCGTCGAGGGCGAGAGCGATGCGCTCGACGAGGCCCTGCGTGCCCTGCGCCAGCGCGCCAAACGCGGCCGCCGCGCCGCCGTGGTCGCGGGCAATGCCGTGGTCACGCTGCGCATTGCGCAGGCGATGGCGCGGCTGGGCTGGCAGTTTGGTGCCGACCTCGGCTTTGTAGGCTTCGACGATCCCGAATGGGCCTCGCTCATCGGGCCGGGCCTGAGCACCGTGGCCCAGCCCACCGACGCCATCGGCCGCACGGCCGCTACCTGCCTGATCGAGCGGCTGCGTGGGCTGGATGCGGCGCCGCGCCAGTTGCTGCTGCCTGGAGAGCTGGTGGTGCGAGGCTCGTCGCAGGCGCTCTAGCGTCCTGCTGCGCGCGGTCGAAAGTGACCGGCCCGCGCATCCAGTCGGCCGCGCGCTCGGCAATCATGATCGTCGGCGCGTTGGTGTTGCCGCCGATCAGCGTCGGCATGATCGAGGCATCGACCACGCGCAGATTCTCGATGCCGTGCACGCGCAGCTTCGCGTCAACCACTGCCATCGCATCCGTGCCCATCTTGCAGGTGCCCACGGGGTGATAGATGGTGTCGGCGCGCGCGCGAATGTGCTGAATGAGTTCTTCGTCGGTGTGCGCGTCGGCCGTGTAGAGCTCGCGGTGGCGGTACTTTTCGAGCGCCGGCGCGTGCAGGATCTCGCGCATCTTCTTCACGCCCTGCAGCAGCAGGGCCACGTCTTCCGGGTCTGACAGAAAGCGCGGGTCGATGCGCGGCGCCGAGCCCGGGCTGGCATCGTTCAGGCGCACGTCGCCGCGGCCCTTGGGGCGCAGCACGCACACGTGGCACGAGAAGCCGAAGCCCGCGTGCAGCTTGCGCGCATGGTCGTCGGTGATCGCGATCACGAAGTGCAACTGCAGGTCGGGCCGCCGCAGCTCGGGCGATGACTTGATGAAGGCGCCGCCTTCGGCGAACGGCGTCGCGATCATGCCCTTGCCGCTCTTGCGCCACTCGGCGATGGCCTTCACCAGGTGCAGGCCGCCCACCACGCCGATGCCGAACAGGTCGGTGTGCTTCGAGGTGTAGGCGAGGATGAAGTCGGTGTGGTCCTGCAGGTTCTGGCCGACGCCCGGCAGCGCATGCTGCACGGCGATGCCGTGGCGGCCCAGCTCGACCGGGTCGCCAATGCCCGAGAGCATCAGCAGCTGTGGCGAGTTGAATGCGCCGCCGCACAGCGCCACCTCGCGCCGCGCGTGAAGGGTCTCGATGCTGCCGTCTTTGCGCCGCACCTCCACGCCGACCGCGCGCCGGTCTTCGAGCACCACGCGCAGGGCCTGCGTGTCGGTCAACACCGTGAGGTTGGGGCGCTCGTTCATCACCGGATGCAGATAGGCGGCAGCCGCCGAGCAGCGCTCGCCGTTGCGCGCGCCACCGTGGAACTGCGTGACCTGGTAGAGGCCAGCGCCTTCCTGTTCGGCACCGTTGAAGTCGTCGTTGCGCGGAATGCCGCATTCCGCCGCGGCCCGCACGAAGTCTTCGGCAATGGGGCGCGGGCTCTGCTGCTCCGAGACCTGCAGCGGTCCGTCGGCGCCGTGCAGCGCGCTCGCGCCGCGCTGGTTGCCCTCGGCGCGTTTGAAGTAGGGCAGCACCGAGTCGAACGACCAGCCGGTGCAGCCCGCGCGCTCCCAGTCGTCGTAGTCGTCGCGATGGCCGCGCACGTAGAGCATGGCGTTGATCGCGCTGGAGCCGCCCAGGCAGCGTCCGCGCGGCTGGTAGCCACGGCGTCCGTTCAGGCCGGGCTGCGGCACGGTCTGGTAGGCGTAGTTGTTGATGCGCGGGCGGCCCGGCAGCATCGCGACCGTGGCGGCAGGCGCCCGCACCAGGATGCCGCGGCCGTCGCCGCCGGCCTCGACCAGGCAGACCTTCACGGCGGGGTCTTCGCTCAGCCGGGAGGCCAGCGTGGCACCGCCGGAGCCGCCACCCACGATGACGTAGTCGAATTCCATGGCGCTTCTTCCTTTTGTTGTCGCGTCCTGTCGAGTGGAATCGACTGTAGGAACTACGCGCAGGCGCGCGCCTAGCGTTTTCCCGTTGGTCGAAGGTATGCAGCCGTCAGCTTTCGCTCAGGTTTTCCGGGTTTCCCCTGTCAAAGCAGACAGGCGAATGACAGCCGCCGGCACGAAACTGGTGTGACCTGTCCATACCGAAAGACAAGGAAGCCAAGAACATGCAAGAGACAACAACAACAACGACCCCCGCCATCTCGCGCCGCGGCCTGCTGCGCCTTTCGCTCGGCGGCACCGCCATGGCCTCGCTGCCCGGCATCGGCTGGGCGGCCACCGGGGCCGCCACTCCCGCTTTCGCCGACGGCCTGCCGCGCAGCCGGCCCGAAGCGCAGGGCATTTCGTCGGCGTCGATCCTCGCTTTTCTCGACGATGCCGAACGCGGCGCGTTCGAGCTGCACGGCTTCATGCTGTGGCGCAACGGCCATGTGGTGGCCGAGGGCTGGTGGGACCCCTACAAGCCCGAGCGCCGGCACATGACGCATTCGCTGACCAAGAGCGTGACCGTGTGCGCGGTAGGCATGGCCATCGCCGACGGCAAATTCGGGCTCGACGACAAGATCGTGTCCTTCTTCCCCGAGCACCTGCCACCCACGGTCAGCGCCAACCTCGCGGCCATGACCGTACGCGACTTGCTGACCATGCGCACCGGGCACGAGTCGATGGTGTCGGGCTCGGTGTGGCGGCCGATCCGCACGAGCTGGATCGCCGAGTTCTTCAAGATCCCCGTGGTCTACACGCCGGGCAGCAAGTTCGTCTACACCAGCGCGGCCACCTACATGCTGTCGGCCATCGTCACGAAGACCACCGGGCAGTCGACGGCCGACTATCTCAAACCGCGCTTCTTCGATCCGCTGGGCATTACCGGCTACGAGTGGGACGTTGGGCCCGAAGGCATTTCGCCAGGCGCCAACGGCCTGAGCTGGAAGACGGTCGACTCGCTCAAGCTCGGCATCCTGCATGCGCAGAACGGGCAGTGGAACGGCAAGCAGATTCTCACGAAGGCCTGGGTCGATTCGGTGCACGCGCCGCACACCAAGGACCGGTACGGCTACCAGTGGTGGCTGGGCCAGCACGGTGCGTACAACGCCGACGGCCTGTTCGGGCAGTACTCGGTGGTGTTCCCCGAGCAGAACGCGGTGCTCGCGCTCAATTCGGCGCTGCCGCCCAAGGCGGGGTTCAACGCGGGCATCCTGTACAAGCACTTTCCGGCGGCATTTGGCGCTACTGCCGCGGCCAGCGAGAAGGACTACGCCGCGCTCAAGGCTCGCACGCGCACGCTGCAACTGCTGCCGCCAGTGAAGCCGACCAGCTCGCCCGTTGCCGCGAACGTGTCGGGCCAGCGCTACGACTTCGCGGAGAACCCGGAGAAGATCAAGTCGATGCGGCTTGACTTCTCTTCCGCGGAGTCGTGCGTCTTCACGATGGAAGACGACCGTGGCACGCACAAGGTGCAGGTCGGCCTGCGCAAGCCCTTTGAGGGCGACACCACCATCACCGGCAACAAGCTGCACCACGAGTACCAGCCCGATGTGATGCGCGTGGTGGCCAGCGGCGAGTGGCGCGACGCGCGCACCTTCGTCATGACGTGGACCTTCGTCGAGTCGGCCTTCCGCGACACCGTGGAGTGCCGGTTCTCCGGGCCGTACATGCGCTTCGACCGCAGCGTCAATGTGAACTCCAGCGCAACCGAAATGCCTACGCTCACCGGAACGCGGGCGAAGAATTAGCCTTCACTTTTTGAGAGGCGCTTTTACCGGCGCTTCACTTCCCGGACAAATTGACGGGCGCGGTTCGTGGCTCAATGTCCACCATGCACATGCTTTCGGACGCCACGATTTTCACGCAGGTGCGCTTCTGGGTGCTGGTGCTTTGCTCGCTGGTGTGCCCGGCCGCGATCTTCGTCACGCTGTTCGTGCGGCGCGAGTTCTCGAAGAAGGCAGTGCTTGCCTTCGGCCTGCTGCTGATCGTGCTCGCGGGCGTCGACATCTTCGTGCTGCGCGCGCTCTCGCTCAAGGTCCAGGCCACGCCTTCGCTGGCTGACGACATCGTCTTCTCTTCCGAACTGTCGATTGCGCTTTACATCATTCCTGCTGCGTTCGGCACCTTCGGCCTCAACATGGTTTCGCATGTGCTCATGCACTACCTGAAGCAGAAAGAGGCGCGCTTCGATGCGCACCGGCAAAAGGTGCAGCCACTGCCCCTCGTCAATGGGGCACAGCGGAATCGCCCGAGGGCACCGGGCGGGCGGCGGATGCGGCCGACCACCGCCGTGGTGCGTCGTCGGCGTGAGGCGACGCAGATCGTCGCCACTCGGCAAGACGCCTAGCGTCCCCTGCGCTCGCGGCGCGAGCTATCGTTTTCCCGAAGATGGTGCACGCCGCAACGGCGCATGCACCGCAATGTCATTGGGAGCGCGCAAGGAGAACTATTTTTTAGTTCGCCCGTTGCGAAAAACGGTGCTTGGTGCGCTCGCCCCTCACTCCTAGCATTCGCCTCGCTGGCCCTCCGGATGCCTCGCTGCATCGCAGGCCGGCACACACGCGCAGCCGAATGCCTTCACCTCATCGCATCGAAGAAAAGGAATCCGCCATGGCCAATCTCCGGGACCCCGGTCGCCGAAGTCTTCTCAAGACCTCCCTTATCGCCGGCGGACTCTCCGCCGGCGGCCTGCTCTCGGTCGATGCCTTCGCGCAGGGCAAGGCGCGCATCAACATGCAGCTGGGCTGGATCGTCGGCGGCAACCAGATCGGCGAGGTGGTCGCCAAGCGCATGGGCTTCTATGAGCAGGAGGGCATCGACTTCGCGATCCAGCCGGGCGGGCCGAACATCGATGGCGTGGCCATCATCGCCTCGGGCCGCTACGAGGTGGGGCAGGTGTCGTCGAGTCCGTCGATCATGCTGGCCGTGTCGCAGGGTCTGCCGATCAAGTGCTTTGCAGTGGGAGCGCAGAAGCATCCCTACACCTACTTCTCGCTTGCGAAGAATCCGGTGCGCAAGCCGGCCGACCTCGTCGGCAAGCGCGTGGGTATTCCGTCGACCGCGGCCATCCTGCTGCGCGCGTTGCTGGCGAAGAACAAGATCGCCGAGAAGGACGTGAAGGTGGTCTCCATCGGCGCCGACATGTCGCCGCTGCTGACGGGGCAGGTCGACGTGGTCACGGGCTGGCTCACCAACACCACCGCCATCAAGGTACTGGGCCCCGACATCGCCTCGCTCACGCAATGGGACGCGGGCGTGCGCCTCTACGCGCTGCCTTACTACGCGTCGACAAAGACGCTGGAGACGCAGCCCAAGGTCATCGAGGCCTTCCTGCGTGCCACGGCCAAGGGCTGGCACCACGTGCGCGCCAACCGCGACCAGGCGGTGGACATGCTGGTCAAGGAATATCCGAACCTCAAGCGGGAGGACGAGCGCGTCGCGGTCGACGTGATGCTTGAATACGCATTCGGCGGCGCCGCGCAGACGCAGGGCTGGGGCGCGATGGACCCGGCCGTATGGCAGGAGCAGATCTCCACCTATGCGGAACTGGGCCAGTTCACCGCGCGCACGCCGAAGGTCGAAGAGGTGATCACGCTCGATGCGCTCAAGGCCACCGCCACCGCGCGGGCGATGAAGGGCTGACGCCGTGGCCGCCGTTCTCAACGCGCCCCCCGCCATCGCGTGCCGCGGCATCGGCGTGCGCTTCTTCACCGAGCGCCGCGACGTCACCGCCATCAAGAGCCTCGACCTCGACGTGGCGCAGGGCGAGTTCCTCACTCTGCTCGGGCCCTCGGGCTGCGGCAAGTCGACCTTCCTGCGCGTGGTGGCCGACCTGCTGCAGCCGAGCAGCGGCGGCATCGAGGTGCTGTCGTCCACGCCGCAGGCCGCGCGCAAGAACCGCGACATCGGCTTCGTGTTCCAGGATGCGGCGCTGCTGCCCTGGCGCACGGCACTGCAGAACGTCGAGCTGCCGCTGCAGGTGGGCGGCGGCGCCGGCCGCAAGGGCCGCCGCTCGCCGCAGGAACTGCTCGAACTCGTGGGGCTGAAGGACCGGCTGAACGCCTTCCCGCATGAGATGTCGGGCGGCCAGCGGCAGCGCGTATCGATTGCCCGCGCGCTGGCCAGCGACCCGAAGATCCTGCTGATGGACGAGCCCTTCGGGGCGCTCGACGAGATCACGCGCGACCGGCTCAACGAAGAGATCCTGCGCGTGTGGCGCGAGACCGGCGTGACGATTCTCTTCGTCACCCACAGCATCCACGAGGCCGCCTTCCTGGGCCAGCGCGTGCTGATGCTTGCCGCCAATCCGGGGCGCGTGCGCGAGATCGTGCCCGTCGAGTTGCCGCTCGAGCGCACGCTGGAGATGCGCGAAACCCCCGAGTTCGTCCGCCTCACGAGCCATCTGCGGCGCGTGCTGGAAACCTGCTGAGGCCGATGCAATGAATACCCGTTCCCTCGACTCCGCAGCGCCCGGCGCATTCGCCGCACCAGCCGACCCTGAATACCTAGCATGGGCCGCCGCGCGGCAAAAGCGCATCTGGCGCCGCCGCATTCTTCCGGCGCTCGGCATCGTCGGGCTCATCGTGCTGTGGTGGGCCGTGATCGTCGCGTTCGGCGTCAAGCCCTTCATTGCGCCCACGCCCTGGGCCGTGCTGGAGACGCTCTACGCCAAGCGCGACGTGCTGCTCGACAACCTGCTGCCCACCGCGATGGAGGCCGCTGGCGGCTTCGTGCTGGGCAATCTCGCGGCCATCGCCGTCGCGACGATCTTCGTGCACAACAAGACGCTGCAGGACATCTTCTTTCCGGTGGTGCTGATGTTCAACGCCGTACCGTTGGTGGCCAAGGCTCCGGTGCTGGTGCTCATCATGGGCAACGGCATGGAGCCGAAGATCACCATTGCCGCGCTGGTGTGCTTCTTTCCGACGCTGGTGAACATGGTGCGCGGGCTGGAGTCGGTCAACCCGCAGGCGATGGAGCTGATGCGCGTGCTGTCGGCGAGCAAGACCGAAATCTTCTTTCGCCTGCGGCTGCTCAATGCGTTGCCTTACCTCTTCTCGGCCTTGCGCATCGCCGCGTCGATGTGCGTGATCGGGGCGGTGGTGGGCGAGTGGGTGGGCGCCATGGTGGGCATCGGCGCCATGATCTTGCAGGCCACTTTCAACTTCGATTCGCCGCTGCTCTACGCCGCGATCGTCATGAGCGCCACGCTCTCGGGGCTGTTCTTCCTGCTGGTGACGCTGGCGGAAAAGTGGGTCATCCGCTGGCAACCCGAAAGCACGCACTGACGCGCCCGGTGCACTTCACACACATCCAAACATTTCAACAGGAGATAGTTCTATGAGCCGTATTGGCGACTGGATGCAAGAGCCCGCGCACGACGTGCGCGTGGCGGCCGAATCGGACGTGGTGGTGGTCGGTGGCGGCCCCGCGGGGCAAGCCGCGGCGCTGGCCGCCGCGCGCAACGGCGCGAGCGTGACGCTGCTGGAGCGCTACAACCACCTGGGCGGCCTGGCCTCGGGCGGCATGGTGCTGGTGCTGGACGACATGTGGGACAGCCACCAGCAGGAAATTTCGGTGCGCGGCATCTGCCTTGAAATGATCGAGCGCATGTCGGCGCTGGGCCTGGCCGAGTACCCGCGCCAGCAAGACTGGGGCACCTTGCCCGACTCGGTGCGCCGCTGGAAGCGCTGGGGCACCTATGACTTTCACAGCAAGGAGAAGCCGCACCCCATCTGCTTCGCCGCCGCCTTCGATCCCGATGCATGGAAGCGCACCTCGCTCGAAATGGTGCAGCAGGCCGGCATCGAACTGCGGCTGCACTCGTGGTTTTCGCGCACGCTGGTGGAAGACGGCAAGGTCAAGGGCGTGGTGTGCGAGACCAAGGGCGGGCGCGAGGCGATCCTCGGCAAGGTGGTGATCGACACCACCGGTGACCTCGACGTGGCGGCCTCGGCCGGCGCGCCGCACATCAGCGGCAGCTACATCGTGACGACCGTGTTCCGCCTCGGCAGCGTCGACACCGAAGAGGCCGAGCGCTTCGAGCGCGAGGAGCCCGTGGCCTGGCAGGCACTCGACCGCGAGATCAAGCACATGCTCGGCGGTGCATGGGAAGCCTGGTGGCTCAAGACGCCGCTGCCGGGCGTGGTGTGGTGCAACTGCCCGCACATGCCGGGGCTCGACGGCCTCAAGGTGAGCGACCTGACGCGCGCCGAAGTGCAGGGCCGCACCACCATCCACAAGGTGATCGACTTCGTGCGGGCGAAGCTGCCGGGCTTCTCGAAGTGCACGCTGATCGACATGGCGCCGCAAACCGGCATTCGCCAGACACGCCTGCTCGAAGGCGCGTATGTGATGACCAAGGAAGACGTGGCCCAGCGCACGCGCTTCGACGACAGCGTGGCGCGCGGGCGTGACTACTACTACCCGTACCGCACGCTGCTGCCGCGCAGCGTCGAGAACCTGCTGGTGGCGGGCCGGCACTACTCGGCCACCTCCGCTGCGCAGAAGATCTCGCGCGAGATCCCGCCCTGCATGGCGATGGGCGAGGCCACGGGCACGGCGGCGGCATTGGCGCTGAATGCGGGCGTGTCGGTGCGTGAGGTCGATGTGGCGAAGCTGCAGAAGACGCTGCGCGCGCAGGGCGCCGACCCGGGCGACCAGAAGGGGCCGAATGCCGACGTGCCCGCCATCGCACGTTCCTTCACCAAGGAGGCTGCATGAGCACCGGTGCACTGCCCCTGGACGGCATCCGCATCATCGACTTCACGCAGGTGATGATGGGCCCGGTCTGCACGCAGATGCTGGCCGACCATGGCGCCGACGTGATCAAGATCGAGCGCAAGGGCGCGGGCGACCTGAGCCGCTCGACCTTTGCGCCAGTGGCGGGCAACGACAACCCGATCTTCTGCAGCCTCAACCGCAACAAGCGCAGCGTGGAAATCGACCTGCGCGACGCGGCGCAGATGGAACTGGTGAAGGCCCTGATCGCCGGCGCAGACGTGGTCACCAACAACTTCCGCGCTGGCGTGATGGAGCGGCTGGGGCTGGGCTACGAAGACTGCAGGCGGCTGAACCCGCGCATCGTCTACGCGGTGGGCACGGGCTTCGGCGAGACCGGTCCCTACGCGCACAAGGGCGGGCAGGACGTGCTCGCGCAGGCGCTCACCGGCGTGATGGCGCGGCGCGCCGACGCATCGGTGCCGGTGTCGATCTACCCGACGGCGCTGGCCGACTACACCGCCGGCATGCACATGGTGCAGGGCATTTTGCTGGCGCTGCTGCAGCGCGAGCGCACGGGCGAGGGCCAGAAGATTTCGGTGTCGCTCTACAACTCCATGCTTGCGATGCAGATGCAAGAGGCGGCCATGGTGATGATGGAAGACTCCGAAGTGAACTGGGCCGCGATGCCGCTTTCTGGCGTGTTCGACACGCAGACCGGGCCGCTGGTGCTGGTGGGCGCGTTCAAGGCCAATCCGCTGCGCGACATCTGCACGGCGCTGGGGCTCGACGACCTGTCTCTCGACGCGCGCTATGCCACGCTGTCGGCGCAGTTCACGAACAAGGCCGCGCTGCATGCGATCTTCCATGAGCGCTTTGCGAGCAACACGCGCGACCATTGGCTGGCGAAGCTCGAAGAGCAGGACCTGCTCTCGGCCCCGGTGCGCGATATGCGCGAGGCGCTGGTCGATCCGCAGACGCTGCACAACGCGATGATTCTCGAAGCCGGTTCGTCGTCGGGCCGTCCGCTGAAATTCATCGCCAGCCCGATCCAGATGTCGGGCGCCAAGGCCGGCCTGCGGCGCGAGCCGCCGCGGCTCGGGCAACACACGGCCGAAGTGCTGGCCGAGGCGCGTGCATTGATCGAAGAGGCCGACGCATGAGCGTCCTCTTTGAAGTGGTCGACCATGTCGCCACCGTCACCATCGACCGCCCCGATGTGCTCAACGCGGTCGATCTGCCGACCGAGGCCGAGCTGCAGCGCATCTGGACCGAGATCGAATCGCGCGACGACATCCGTGCGGTGGTGCTCACCGGTGCGGGCGAGCGCTCGTTCTGTGCCGGCGCCGACCTGAAGAACACCTCGAACCTCAAGGGCGTCGAATACTGGGCCGCGGCACGCCCTGGCGGCTTCGGCGGCATCGCGCTGCGCGAGACGCTCGATGTGCCCGTGATCGCCCGCGTCAACGGCTTTGCATTGGGCGGCGGCTTCGAGATGGTGCTGGGCTGCGACATCGTCGTGGCCTGCGAGGAGGCCAGCTTCGGCCTGCCCGAGCCGCTGGTGGGCCGCCTGCCGCTGGATGGCGGCATGCTGCTGCTGCAGCGGCAGATTCCATACCGCCAGGCCATGGGCATGATGCTCACCGGCCAGCGCGTGAAGGCACAGCGCGCGCTGGAGATGGGCCTCGTCAACGAGGTGGTGCCTCGTGCCGAGCTCGACACGGCCGTCAACCGCTGGGTGCAGCAGATGCTGGCCTGCGCGCCGCTGTCGCTCAAGGCCATCAAGCAGGTGGTGCGCCGCACCGGCACGCTCTCGCCGGCTGAGGCGCACCGCATGCGGCTGCCGGCGCTGGTGGCGGCGCTGCAGTCCGAAGACGCGAACGAAGGCGTGCTGGCCTTTCAGCAGAAGCGCAAGCCGCAGTGGCTGGGCCGCTAGGCGCCCGCCGTTCATGCCATGGCCTACGTCATCACCAGTGCCTGCATCGACGTCAAGGACGGCGCCTGCGTCAAGTGCTGTCCAGTCGATTGCATCTACGAAGGCGCGCGCACTCTGTACATTCACCCGGATGAATGCATCGACTGCGGCGTTTGCGTCTCTGCCTGTCCCACGCAGGCCATCTACGAAGACCTTCGGCTGCCGCCCGAAATGGCACATTTCACGGCCATCAACCGCGAGTTCTTCGCGGCGAATGTCAGCGGGCTGGGCTCGCCCGGCGGTGCGGCCGACACCGGGCCCGTGGCCTGCGACCATCCCGCCATCGCGATGCTGGCCGGGTAGGCCGGCGCTGCGGGGGAGGGCCGGCTGATGCACGCCAGCATCCTCAAATACTTCATCGAAGTCGCGAGCTGCGGCTCGGTGCGCAAGGCCTCGGAGCGGCTCTACGTGGCCGCGAGCGCCGTCAACCGGCAGATCCACAAGCTGGAGGACGAACTGGGCGTCGAGCTGTTCGACCGCATGCCCAACGGTCTGCGGCTCAACGCGGCGGGCGAGCGCCTGCTCAAGCACGCGCAGGAAACGCTGCACCAGTACCAGGTGATGCGTACCGAACTCGATGCGCTCAAGGGCGAACGCACGGGCCACGTGAAGGTGGCGGCGATGGATTCGTTCTTCGAGGAACTGCTGCCCTCGGCGGTGGAAGATTTTCTGCAGGTGTTTCCGGCCGTCACGTACACCATCACCGCGGTGCAGCCGATGGACGTTCCCCAGATGGTGATGTCGGGGCAGGTCGACGTGGGCATGACCTTCGTGAGCCGGCTGCCCGGCGGCGTGGTTGCGGTGGCGTTGGCGAACCTGCCCATCGGCGTGGTGATGCCGCCTGGTCATCCGCTGGCGAACCACGCGAGCGTGTCGTTGAAGGAATGCGCGCGCTATCCGTTCCTGCGTTCCAGCTCGCATCCGGTCATCAGCGCCGCGCTATCGCCCGAGTTCGCTGCGTTCTGGGACGAGATGGAGCCCGCCGCCACCTGCAATTCGACGCCCATGCTCAAGCGGCTGATCAGGGCCGGCAAGGGCATCTCGTGCTTCTCGAAGATCGCCTTCATCGAAGACCTGAAGCGCGGCGACCTGATCTGGCGGCCCTTCGAGCTGCCTGCGCTCGACCAGTTGCAGGTCGGCATCGTGGTGCCGTCGCAGCGCGTGCTGCCGCATGTGACGCAGAATTTTGTCGGGCGCATGGCGCGGCGGTTGACGCAACTGGAGATTGCGGCTGCGGCCGTGTGAGCGCGGAGGCGGGGGGCTCCCGCGATGAAACGATGCACGTCTTGCGTTGCGCGCGCCTTCTAGAATCCAGGCCCGCGCTCGCACGGAACAACCCGGGCGAACGCATCGTTCATCTCAACTCTCTGCATGCCTTTTTTTCGACTTCGCTCCGCTCCTCCCACTCTTCTGGCTCTTCTTCTCTACACCTTCGGCGCAGCGACTCCTGCCTTCGCTGCCGATGCCGTCCTGACGCTGAACACCGACCGCGTGCAGGAAGCCACTCAAGCCCCCGCTTTCGATCTTGCCGTGACCCGCCTCACCGGCATGGCGTCCGGTTCTTACTACTGGCCTGAAGGCCTGCTTGCCGAACAACTGATCGAGGGGTTGTCCTCGCGCAATGATCGCAAGGAGCAGGCATTGCCCGGCGACCAGCGGCTGGTGTCGTCGTACCGGCGGCCTTATGGCGGCAGTGAGCGCGCGGCTGTGCTGCTCGACAGCCGCAGCGGCAATGTGCTGGCCGCGGCGCTCGTGCATCGCCAGTGCGGCACGGGTTCGGCCTCCACCGGTTGCCTGGACGATCAGCACGCGGTGCTGTCGGTCTTCTTGCGTCCCGGCTTCGACCGCACCAAGGCGCAGCCGCTGATTGCATGGAGCCGCCAGGTGCCCGAAGAACTGCAGTTCGGCAAGGGCGAGAAGATTGCGAAGACCGAATACACCACGCTGGATGCCGCGCACACCGCCGCACGCCCCGTCGAGCGGCCGAAGAGCTTCTCCGCTGACGTGCCGCTGTACCCGAAGTCGCAGATATACCGCACCGCACAGGACGCGCTGAGCGACGCCAAGGCCAAACGCGTGCTGCGCCTGCAGACCACCGACAGCATGGAAAAAGTGCTGGCCTTCTACAAGCAGCTGTCGCCGCTGCTCGAAGAGATGGAGTCGAGCCTGGACGAGCGCTCCGGCTATGTCGCGGGCAGCCGCAAGGGCGTGGCCTTTTCCGTCGGCGTGACGCACGGGAAAGACATGCTGGCGATCACGAATATCGAAGTGGAGATTTCGGAATGATGAATGTGCCGTTTCCCAGGACCTTTGCGTCGCTGCTGTTCGCCTGCGCCTTGGGCGCGCATGCACAGGGCGCGCAACCCGCGGCATCGTCGGCTGGGCCCGTCACCACCGAATTGCCCGCGCCGCCGCTGCGCCTCAGCGAGCAGCCGCGCATCCGCAGCGCCGTGATCGCCATGGTCGGCTACGCGCGCGGCAGCTACACCGACGCCGATACGTTGATCGCGCAGCAGGTGCTCGAAGGCATGCGCTCCAGGCACGACATCACGCGCACCGTCTGGCCCGATGGCCGCAAGGTCATCGCGTCCGTCAACGGTGGCGACCACGGCGAAGAGCGCGCCGCCATGCTGCTCGACGCCGAAGGCCGGCTGGTGGCACTGGGGCTGGTCAACGGCCACTGCAACGTGCCGCCGACAGGCGACAAGCCGAAGGTGTGCAAGCCCGCACCGCAGACCGTGCTGTCGATCTTCCAGCCCGCCGGTGCGAAGCAGGCGCAAGCAGAGCCGCTGGTCGTGTGGGGCAAGACGCTGCCACCGTTCCTGGCGGCCATGGCCGACAGCGACGACCCTGCGAAGGCGGCCGACGCGCAGAAGATCGCGAGCGTCGAATACATCACCGGCCAGCCGGACGTGCCCGGTTGGCGCGTCGAGCAACTGCCGCCGGGCTTTCCGGCTTCGCTGCGTCCCCTGCTGGTGCAGACGGCCGAAGTGAACGGCACGGCAAGCGCCGGCAAGATCGTGATGCCCAAGGGCCTGGCCGGCATGCCGATGCGCACGGAATACGAACGGTCGCAACGCAACGAGCCGCGCCTGCCCGATGCCGAAGTGACGCTGCGCAGCTATGCCGCGCTCGACACTTTGGTCGACACCTACCGCGAGCTGGCGAAGGGCGCGAGCGTGGAAGAGGGTGGCCGCGAGATCGTGTTCAACGGCACCGATGGGGCAGGGCGCTACAGCATTCGCCTGCGCGATGCGAAGGAAACCGGCGTGTTCATCACTGTGTCGAGCTGGAAGCGCAAGTAGCCGCTTCCGGCTGCACGATCCGCAGCCACGGCCATCGCGCTTGGTAGTCCGCCGCCTTCTTCAGAAAAAGCTCGCGCATCGGAAGCAGCGGGTTCATGCGCAGGATGCCTGCTGCCAGATCGCCGAGTCCGTCGGGCGCATAGAGCGTTCCATCGGCCAGGTCGATGCCGACGCGGGTGCAGGCAATGAGGTAGCGGTCGATGCCGTCGCGCGAGGACCCGAGGCGCGGGTAGGGCGACTTGAAGCGCTGCTCGTACCAGAGATGGACGCGCGCCTGGTTCTTGACCTCCACGCTCACGCCCAGGTCGGCCACCACGCGCTGCACGCGCTGGATCACGGCGTCTTCGGCGTCCCACGACAGGTCGGTGTCGTCGAAATAGAAGACGTCGTAGTCCTTCACGCCCCAGCCGGGCGGTTTGTCCGAGAGGCGGTTCCATGTCGCCTGGAAGATGCAGCCAGCCGTCAGGAAGCCCTGGCGCAGCCCGAGGCCGGGCAGGCGTTCAAGGAGCGCTGCGTTGACGGGGTCTTGCGTGGCGTGTGCGATGAGGCCGGCGGGTGTCAATGGCATGGGTTCGACGATGCTGCAAAGCAAAGAGGCCTGACGACACAGCCGTCAGGCCTCGAGTTCCGGGAATGCGGAAGAAGAAGTGATCAGCCGACTTCAGCGATCAGCTCGATCTCCACGCAAGCACCCATCGGCACCTGCGCCACGCCGAAGGCGCTGCGTGCATGCGCGCCCTTTTCGGGGCCGAAGACTTCGGCGAAGAACTCGCTCGCGCCGTTGGTCACCAGATGCTGTTCAGTGAAGGTGCCGACCGAGTTGACCAGGCTCATCACCTTGACGATGCGCTTGACCTTGTTCAGGTCGCCCACGGCCGCGTGCAGCGTGCCGAGCAGGTCGATGGCGATGGCGCGTGCGGCCTGCTTGCCTTCTTCGGTGCTGATGTTGGCGCCGAGTTGGCCGGCCCAGACCTTGCCGTCCTTCTTCGCGATATGGCCCGAGAGGAACACGAGGTTGCCGGTCTGCACGAAGGGCACATAGGCGGCCGCGGGGGCGGAGACCGGGGGCAGGGTGATGCCGAGGCTGGAAAGTTTGTCGTAAACGCTCATGGAGACTCCTTGTCTTGGGAAGGCGATTGTGTATGTGTTTGCGGCAGGCCCTCGATCACTTCCCCCACTGGCTGCACGGTCACGCCGACCCGCAGCGTGTGCCTTGCGCCGCCATGGAGTACGCCGCGCATCGGCGACACGTCGGAGTAGTCGCGGCCGATGGCGAGCGTGACGTAGTCTTCGCCCGGCTGGCGGCCGTTGGTGGGGTCGAAGTCGGCCCAGCCGCCGACGCCCTCGGGACTGTCGTTTCCGTCTTCGCTCTTTCCGGGCAGGTACACCGACACCCAGGCGTGCGAGGCGTCGGCGCCCACCAGCCGGGGCTGGCCGGGCGGCGGTTGCGTGAGCAGGTAGCCGCTCACGTAGCGCGCGGGCAGGCCCATGGTGCGGAAGCACGCGATCATGATGTGGGCGAAGTCCTGGCACACGCCCTTGCGCTGCGCGAGGGCCTCGACGGCGGGGGTGTTGATCTCGGTGCTGTCGGCGTCGTACGCAAAGTCTTCGTACATGCGCTCGGTGAGATCCATCGCCACGTCGAAGGTGGGGCGGCCGGGCACGAAGCTGGCGCGGGCGTAGGCCATGAAGTCGTCGTGGCGCGGCACGTAGGGCGAGGGAAAGACGAACTCCGAGGCCGCGTCGAAGGTGGCGTCCTTGCGGAAGCGGAAGCGCTCGCGCACGCTCTCCCAGGGCAGCTCGCGCGCCACGGCGCTCGAGAGCACGGGCACCGAGGTTTCGACCACGCTCTCGGCCGTGACGACGAGCCGGTCGTGCGTGGCCTCCAGCGCGAAGAAGGCGCGCGTGTTGCCGTACAGGTCGGCCACCTCGCTGCGCTGCGCGGGCGCGGGCTCGATGGCGAGCTTGTGGCTCACGAGCCGCTGCGAATCGGTGGCCAGCGGCCTCAGGTGGGCGAGGTGCTGCGCCGTCTCGACCGGCGGCGCGTACTCGTAGCGCGTTTCGTGGGTGACGTGGAGCAGCATGATGGGCGGGCCTACTTCGACTCGGCGCCGAAATGCGAAGCGTAGATCTTCGCGTAGGTGCCGTCGGCCCGGATGCCTTCCAGCCCTTGGTTGATCTTGGCCAGCAGCTCGGCGTTGCCCTTCTTCACGGCAATGCCGTACTTCTCGACCGGAAAGCCCGCGTCGCTCACCGTCTTGAAGCCGCCCGCGGTGTTGTTGGCGATGTAGTGCACCACCACGCCGTTGTCGGCCACTACGGCCTGCACGCCGCCAGCTTCCAGCTCCTTGAGCGCGAGCGGCGTCGATTCGAAGCGCTTGATGGCGGTGCTCGACTTGCCCAGCAGCTTGCCCACCACCTCGTCGCCCGTGGTGCCGTTCTGTACGCCGACCTTCAGGGTCTTGATGTCATCGAACTTCGTGACGGGTGAGTCGTTCTTCACGGCGATAAGTTGCCTGGCATCGAAATACGACTGCGAGAAGTCCATCGTCTGGCGGCGCTCGTCGGTGATGGTGATGGCCGACACCAGCAGGTCGCGGTCGCCCTGGTCGAGCGCGTTGAAGATGCCTTCCCACGGCGTGTTGACGAACTTCACTTCGATGCCGGCTTTCTGTGCGACCGCTTTCACCACGTCGATGTCGAAGCCCACGATCTCGCCCTTGTCGTTCTGCGATTCGAAGGGCGTGTAGGCGGCGTCGGTGCCGACCACGAGCACGCGGGCGGCGGCCGGTGGGGGCGGTGCGCTGGCTGCGGCGGGCGCGGCAGGCTCCTGCTTGCCGCAGGCCGCAATGGCGAGCGCCGCGAGCATGCCGGCGGCGGTGAGTGCGAAGCGGCGGTTGATGGCGATGCCTGACATGGAAATGCCTCCTTGGAACTGTCTTTGTCTGGGAATCAAGCTCCGACCGAGCGCAGCGATTCGGATGTCAGTGTGAAGTAGCGTGTGCCGATCGCATCGGACACATGGTAGGCCGCTGTCTCGCAGTTGGCGAGCAGCTCGACGAGGGCCGGATAGTTGGCTTCGGGCCCCGCGGCGCAGAGGTGTTCGAGCGTCCAGCCGGCCGGGTCGGGCAGTTCGTACGACAGCGCGGTCAGCTTGCCCGGCGCGCTGCCGGCCAGCCGAGCGATGCGTCCGCGCAGGGTCTGCGTGACCCATGCGAGCGAGCGCGGGTTCTCGGCGTCGAGCACCAGCAGGTCGACCATGGTGGCGACGTCGCGGCGCTGCTGGTAGCGGGCGTGGAAGGTGATGGTGCTGTCGAACAGCGCCACCATTGCCTCGAAGCCGCTCACCTCGTGCACGGCGCCGTTGTCGAAGCCGGCCTCCAGCGCATTCGACAAGAAACCCAGGCGCTCGATGTGGCGGCCGATGGACAGCAGCCGCCAGGCGTCGTCGCGCGTCATGCGGTCGGTTTGTGCGCCGGTCATGGCGGCCAGCGCGGTGCTGGCGGATTCGAGGGCGCGCAACGCGGCACTGCTGGCAAAGCTGCCTTCGCCGGCCTGCTCGGCCGCGCGGCGCAGGAAATCGGTCTCGGCGCGCACGATCTGGTTCCAGTTGTCCTGCGAGAGGCGCTCCCGCACCGCAGCCGCGGCCTGCCGGATACAGCGCAGGCTGAAGCCGACGCTGGCGCCGCGCTCCACGTCGCCCAACTCGGCGATGAGTGCGCGTTCGAACACGCGGCGCGATTGCGGCGCACTCGGCGCCTCGGCCGGCACCAGCGCATTGCGCAGCGCCATGCGGTGCAGCCATTCGAGCAGCGGGCGCGAGGACTGGTCTTCGCTGCCCAGCAGGTTGAGCGTGAGGCGCGCAAGGCGTACGGCGTTTTCGGCGCGTTCGGTGTAGCGGCCGAGCCAGAACATGTTTTCCGCGGCGCGGCTGGTAACGGGCGCGCGGTGCCGCGCGAGCGAGGCCGGCGTGGCGTGCGGCTGCAGCAGCGTGGTGCGGTCGACTTCGCCGTGGGTCTGCACCCACACGTCGGCACTGCTGCCGCCGCGCTGCATCGACGCGATCTGCGCATCGGGCCCCGCGAGCCGGGCCAGGCCGCCGGGCAGCACGCGCCACGACTGCGCGCCGTCGCTCACCGCGAACACGCGCAGCAGCACGGCGCGCGGCGCGATGTGGCCCGGGCCCATGTCGTTGGCCCAGGTGGGCATCTGCGACAGCGGCTGATAGCCCTGCACGGTGTGGACGTCGCCCTCGCGCACGATGCGGCCGGCCCATTCGTCGAGCTCGCGCCGGCCGAGCTGGCTGCCGAGTACGGCGTCGAAGCTGGCGCGGCCGTCGAAGCCAGGGTAGGTGGGCTTGATGGCGCAGTCGGCCAGTTGCGGCAGCACCGATTCGAGCGCGGCGCGCTCGCCGCACCACCAGGTGGGCAGCGCGGGCAGCTTGAGCTTCTCGCCGATCAGGCGGCGTGCCAGCCCCGGCAAGAAGCCGAGCAGCGCGGGCGATTCGAGGAACGCCGAGCCCGGCATGTTGGCCACCAGCACGTTGCCGGCACGAATGGCCTGCAGCAGGCCGGGCACGCCGAGCGTGGAGTCGGGGCGCAGCTCCAGCGGGTCGAGGAACTGGTCGTCGAGCCGCTTGATGAGGCCGTGCACCGGGCGCAGGCCCTGCAGCGTCTTGAGGTAGAGCCGCTGGTCGCGCACCGTGAGGTCGCTGCCTTCGACCAGCGTGAGGCCCAGGTAGCGCGCGAGATAAGCGTGCTCGAAGTAGGTTTCGTTGTACGGGCCGGGCGTGAGCAGCGCGATGTGCGGCGGCACGCCGGCCGGACACATGCGCTGCAGGCCTTCCATCATGGCGCTGTAGGTGGCGGCCAGGCGCTGCACGTGCAGCGCCTCGAAGGCCTGCGGAAACTGCCGCGTGATGGCAAGGCGGTTTTCGAGCAGGTAACCCAGGCCCGAAGGCGCCTGGGTGCGCTGCGAGACCACCCACCAGTTGCCGTCGGGGCCGCGCGCGAGGTCGAAGGCGGTGATGTGCAGCCAGGTGTCGCCCGGCGGCTTCACGCCGTGCAGCGCACGCAGGTAGCCGGGGTGGCCGCGCACCAGCGCCGGAGGAATGAGCCCTTCGGCCAGCAGCTGCTGTGGGCCGTAGACGTCGGCCATCACTCGGTCGAGCACGCGCACGCGCTGCAGCACGCCGGCCTCGATCTGGCTCCAGCTTTCGGGCGAGACGATCAGCGGGAACAGGTCGAGCGACCAGGGCCGCTGCGGGCCGTTGGCGTCGGCGTACACGTTGTAGGTGACGCCGTTGTCGCGGATCTGCCGTTCGAGGCTGGCCGCGCGCCGGGGCAGGTCGTTGAAGCCGCCCGGGCCGAGCTGTTCGAAGAAGGCGTTCCAGGCGGGCGTGAGCGGCGGTTGTTCGCCGGACGGGCCCTGTGTCTGCGTCTGGGATTGAGACTGCGACTGAGAGGAAGACTGGGACTGCGATTGCGACTGGCTGGGCACCGACGGCCGTTCGGCCGCGGCGTCATACAGCAGCGGGGCGGGCGCAGGGGCTGGCGCAGCCCCCGGCACTGGTCGCACAGGCACCACCGCGGTGGTCTGCCCACGCAGTTCATCGAAATGGCCGGGCAGGGCCGGCGGGGCGAGCGCCGACGCCAGGGCCGCTGGAAACTCCAGTGCCTGGGCGTCGAACAGGGATTCGTTCAAAGGTTCCACAGGAGGGGGATTGTCACACTGCCTTCACGGGTATCCGTTTGGGCAGCGTGCTAAATGTCCCCTTATCGCCGCAGATCCAGCGTGAACGGGAATTCGCGGCTGCCCGGCAGCTCGATGGTTGCCGGGGGCGTGCGCATGAGTCCGGGTGTGTGGCCGGTGCGGGTGAAGCGCGAATGGCGGCGGCTTTCCGCCTCGTAGGCGTTGACCGGGAAGGTGTCGTAGTTGCGCCCGCCCGGGTGGGCGACGAAGTACTGGCAGCCGCCCAGCGAGCGCTTCATCCAGGTGTCGACCAGGTCGAAGGTCAGCGGCGCGTGGGCCGGGATGCTCGGGTGCAGGGCCGAAGGCGGGTTCCACGCCTTGTAGCGCACGCCGGCCACAAACTCGCCGACCACGCCGGTCGGCTGCAGTGGCAGCACCTTGCCGTTGACGGTGATGACGTGGCGGCTTTCGTTCAGGCCGGTCACGCGCACCTCGATGCGTTCGAGCGACGAATCAACGTAGCGCACCGTGCCGCCGGCCGAGCCTTCCTCGCCCATCACGTGCCAGGGTTCGAGCGCGTTGCGCAGCGAGAGCTCCACGCCCATTGCCTGCATCTGGCCTACCAGCGGGAAGCGGAACTCGAAGTGCGGCGCGAACCAGTCGGCGTCGAAGGCGAAGCCGGCCTGGCGCATCTCGCTGATGACGTCGTCGAAATCCATCTTGACGAAGGTCGGCAGCAGGAAGCGGTCATGCAACTCGGTGCCCCAGCGGGTGACGGGGGCCTTGTAGGGCTCGTCCCAGAAGCGCGCCACCAGCGCGCGAATGAGCAGTTGCTGCGCGATGCTCATGCGCGCATGCGGCGGCATCTCGAAGGCGCGCAACTCAAGCAGGCCGAGGCGGCCAGTGCTTGAGTCGGGCGAGTAGAGCTTGTCGATGCAGAACTCGCTGCGGTGCGTGTTGCCCGACACGTCGATCAGGATATTGCGCAGCGTGCGGTCGACCAGCCATGCCGGCATGTTCTGGCCGTAGATCTCGCGGTTCTTCGCGATTTCCTTCAGGGCAATTTCAAGCTCGTAGACCTGGTCGTTGCGGGCCTCGTCCACGCGTGGCGCCTGGCTCGTCGGGCCGATGAACATGCCCGAGAACAGATAGCTCAGCGACGGATGGTTGTGCCAGTAGAGCAGCAGGCTGGCCAGCAGCTCGGGCCGGCGCAGGAAGGGGCTGTCGGCGGGCGTGGCGCCGCCCATCACGAAGTGGTTGCCGCCGCCGGTGCCGGTATGGCGGCCGTCGGTCATGAACTTCTCGGCCGACAGGCGGGTTTCGAATGCGGCGTTGTAGAGAAACTCGGTGTGGTCGACCAGTTCTTTCCAGTTGTGGGCAGGATGGATGTTGACTTCGATCACGCCCGGGTCGGGCGTGACGGCCAGCATCTTCAGGCGCGGGTCGCGCGGCGGCGGGTAGCCTTCCATCACGATGCGCACGCCCAGGTCGCGAGCGGTGGCTTCGACGGCGGCAACCAGGTCGAGATAGTCCTCCAGGCGCGCGAGCGGCGGCATGAAGACGTAGAGCACACCTGAGGCATTGCCCTTTTTCTCGGCCGAAGGGCCGTTGGCGCGGCGCGGGTCGCGCACTTCGACGCACAGCGCGGTGCGCGTGACCCAGTGGGCTGATTCGCCGCGCAGCGGCTGGCGGGTGGTCGATTTGTCGTCCGCATCGTCAGCTGCTGCAGCAGCCGATGCATCGCCTTCGCCGACGCTGCCCGGCGCCTGCATGCGCAGCGAGGCGGGCACGACGGGCGGTGCGCCGAAGGCATAGGGCACGGCGCCGAGGTCGGCTCTTCCGCTGCCAATGTCGCCTGTACCGCCTGTACCGCCCGTGCCCACGGTATAGCGCGCACGGTAGTCGGCCGCGCTTGGCAGGGCGCCGCGCGGCGCGGTCGGGTCGCGCTCGATCAGGTAGGGATAGTCGCCCTTGCTGGCCCACGGCTGCGAGTCGAGCGGCAGGCGGTAGCCCATGGGCGAGTCGCCGGGGATCAGGTAGAGCCGGTCGTCGCGCAGGAACCAGGGGCCGGTCTTCCAGGCCGGGCCCGCGAGCGCGGGTGCGTCGCCGTCCGCATTGCCGGGCTCGATGGGCAGCATGTAGCCGATCACCGCGTCGAGCTTCTGCGTGAACACGCGGCGCAGGCGCACGCGCTCGAGTTCGTCGTCGAGCTTCGACTCGAAGGGGTCGACGTTCACCGGCAGGCGGCGTTCGCGCCAGAGGTAGTAGTAGATGTCTTCGTAGCCGGGCTGGATGTAGCGCTCGGTCAGGCCGAGCTTGTGCGCCAGCACGGTGGTGAAGCGGCGCGCGTCTTCGCTGGTGTAGTGCGTGGGAAAGCGCTCGTCGGCAAACAGCTCGGGGTCGTGCCACAGCGTCTGGCCGTCGGCGCGCCAGAAGATCGACAGCGCCCAGCGCGGCAGCTGCTCGCCCGGGTACCACTTACCCTGGCCGAAATGCAGGAAGCCGCCCTTGCCGTACTCGGCGCGCAGCTTGTGCACGAGCTCGGTTGCATAGCCGCGCTTGGTGGGGCCGAGAGCGTCGGTGTTCCATTCGGGCGCGTCGCGGTCGCTGGTGGCCACGTAGGTCGGCTCGCCGCCCATGGTGAGGCGCACGTCGCCGGCCTTCAGGCGCGCGTCGACGGCATCGCCCAGGGCCAGCACTTCGGACCACTGCTCTTCGGTGTAGGGCTTGGTGACGCGCGGCGATTCGTAGATGCGCGTGACCTTCATCTCGTGGCCGAACTCGACCTCGGATTCGTCGACACCGCCCTCGATGGGCGCTGCGCTCGAAGGCGTGGGCGTGCAGGCCAGCGGAATGTGGCCTTCACCGGCCAGCAGGCCCGAGGTGGCGTCTAGGCCGATCCATCCTGCGCCGGGCAGGAACACCTCGCACCAGGCGTGCAGGTCGGTGAAGTCGACCGTGGTGCCGCTCGGGCCGTCGAGCGCCTTCACGTCGGGCGTGAGCTGGATCAGGTAGCCCGAGACGAAACGCGCGGCCAGCCCGCAGTGGCGCAGCAGCTGCACCAGCAGCCAGCCCGAGTCGCGGCATGAGCCGCTGCCGCTGGAGAGCGTTTCTTCCGGCGTCTGCACGCCGGGCTCCATGCGAATGAGGTAGTTGACGTCTTGCTGGACCTGTTGGTTGATGCCAACCAGGAAGTCGATGGTGCGCTGCTCTTTGCGATCGATCTTGTCGAGGTAGGCCTGCAGCAGCGGCGTGGGCGTTTCGGTGACGAGGTAGGGCGCGAGTTCTTCGGCCTGCGACGCCGTGTACTTGAAAGGAAAGTTCTCGGCCTGCGGCTCGAGGAAGAAGTCGAAGGGGTTGTAGACCGCCATCTCGACCACGAGGTCGACCGTGACCTTGAATTCGCGCGTCTTCTCGGGGAACACCAGCCGCGCCTGGTAGTTGGCGAACGGGTCCTGCATCCAGTTGACGAAGTGCTCGGCCGGCTCGACCCGCAGCGAATACGAGATGACGTTGCTGCGGCAATGCGGCGCGGGACGCAAGCGCACGACCTGTGGGCCCAACTGCACCAGGCGGTCGTATTTGTAGTGGGTGACGTGGTGGAGAGCGGCGTGAATGGACATGCGTTTTTGTGTGCAGTACTGCGAGATTGCATCGAAAAGATGTCTCTTGTGAGACGCATACTAGCCCAGATGCCAAGCAATTAACGCGCCACTGAGCGTGACTTTGGGGAGGGTTTGCATCATGGGTTCGGGAGTTTTTCGTTGACGCCGTTTCGTGCGTCTGGTGGCGCCGTGGGCGCAGAGTGGGGGTTCGCGGCGCTGGGTGGTTCGCTGCTGGGAGCCGTCTTGCAACTGCAGCAGGCGGTGCTTTGGCCGGCGTGGGCGTACGTCGGATTGCTGTTCGCGGCCGCAGGTGGCCTGTGTTGGCGATGCATGCCGGGCAGGGTGCCAATGCTCGTCGCCTTGCTATGCGGCGCGATGGCCGGCGCAGGGCTCGCGGGATGGCGCGTGACGGTCTACGCGAACGGCGCGCTCGATCCGGCACTCGAAGGGCGCGACCTGCAGGTCACGGGCGTCGTGTCGGAGATGCCCCAGCGTAACGAAGCTGGAACGCAGTTCCGCCTGGATGTCGAGTCCGCGGGTTGGGCCGATCCGGATGCACAGGGGCGGCCCGCCGTGCCCGATCGCATTGCACTCGGCTGGTATTCCGAAGGCTCGGGCTTGTGGAGCCGCGCTTCCGAACGCCGCACGCCGCCGACCAGCACCGTCGGCACCTTGCACGCCGGCGAGCGATGGCGTCTGACGGTGCGCCTCAAGGCGCCGCACGGCAGCCGCAATCCCCATGGCTTCGACAGCGAACTCTGGATGTGGGAGCAGGGCCTGCATGCGAGCGGCTACGTGCGAACCGGCGCGCGCGATGCGGCGCCCGTGCTGGTGGCAAGCACGTGGCGGCACCCCATCGAGCGCGCACGCGAGGCCGTGCGCGACGCCATCTTCGAGCGCGTGCCCGACCGCGCCCAGGCGGGCGTGATCGCAGCGCTGGTCACCGGCGACCAGAGCGCCATCGACCGCTCGGGCTGGGATGTGTTCCGCGCCACGGGCGTGGCGCACCTGATGTCGATCTCGGGCCTGCACGTAACGATGTTCGCCTGGCTGGCCGCGCACATCGTCGGCCTGCTCTGGCGGCGCAGCGCGCGGCTGATGCTGCGCTTGCCCGCACAGCAGGCAGCGTTGACAGGCGGCGTGCTGCTGGCCACGCTCTATGCGCTCTTCAGCGGCTGGGGCGTGCCCTCGCAGCGCACGGTTTGGATGCTGGCGACGGTCGCGCTGCTGCGCCTCACGGGCCGGCGCTGGCCCTGGCCACACGTGTGGCTGTTGACGGCGGCCGTGGTGGTGGCGCTCGACCCGTGGGCTTTGATGCAGGCCGGCTTCTGGCTGAGCTTCGTGGCGGTGGGCGTGTTGTTTGCCACGGACGCCCCTGTGCCGGGTGAGCGGAAGACCGGCGCATCTTCCCGCCTGTTGCAGTTCTTTCGCGAGCAATGGGTCATCACGCTGGCAATCACGCCGCTGAGCCTGCTGCTGTTCCAGCAGGTGTCGCTGATCGGTCTGTTGGCCAATGCCGTGGCGATTCCCTGGGTCACGCTCGTGATCACGCCGCTGGCCATGCTCGGCGTGGCCGTGGCGCCGCTGTGGGACCTCGCAGCCCGGGCCGTGCAGGTGCTCACGTTGCTGCTGCAATGGTTGGCCGGGCTGCCGTATGCCACGCTGTCGATGGCTGCGCCGCCCTGGTGGATGGCCGCTTGCGGCGTGGCAGGCGGTGCATTGCTGGCCATGCGGCTGTCCTGGTCGCTGCGCAGCCTCGGCATTCCGCTGTTGCTGCCGGTGCTGCTGTGGCAGGCGCCCCGACCCACGATTGGCGAATTCGAACTGCTCGCCGCCGACATCGGCCAGGGCAATGCGGTGCTCGTGCGCACCGCCGCGCACAGCCTGCTCTACGACGCCGGCCCACGCTACAGCCTCGAAAGCGATGCGGGCCATCGCGTGCTCGTGCCGCTGCTGCGGGCCTACGGCGAGCGCCTCGATACGCTGGTGCTGAGCCACCGCGACACCGATCACACCGGCGGGGCGCCCGCGGTGCTCGCGATGCAGCCGCGGGCCGAGCTGCTGAGTTCCCTCGAAGCCACGCATCCGCTACAGGCGACGCCGGCGGCACGGCGTTGCGAGGCGGGGCAGGCCTGGACCTGGGACGGCGTGCGCTTCGAGGTGCTGCATCCGTTCGACACCGACTACCGCAGCTTCACCAAACCCAATGCCGTGTCGTGCGTGCTGCGCATAGGCAACGGGCGCGCGGCGGCGCTGCTGGCTGGCGACATCGAGCGGCTGCAGGAGGCCGCGCTCGTCGTGCGCACGCCGCAGCTGCTGCGCGCCGACGTGCTGCTGGCGCCGCACCACGGCAGCAAGACTTCGTCGAGCCTGGCGTTCCTCGATGCGGTGCAGCCGCGCATCGCGCTCGTTCAGGCGGGGTACCGCAACCGCTTCGGCCACCCGGCACAGGAGGTGGCAGCGCGCTACCGGGACCGCGGCGTGCGGCTGGTCGAAAACGCCCGCTGCGGCGCCGCGCACTGGACCAGCGCTCGCCCCGACGACGTGGCCTGCGAGCGCGAGCGCCATGCGCGGTACTGGCAGCACAGCCCTGGAATCGTGAACTAATTGTCAAAAGTAGTCCAAAAGGCCACTTGTCAGCGTGCTCGTACTGGCGTCCCATGCGTTGTATCGTTTGGCTACAACTCAGAAGAGGGGACAGTATGAACAACCGTCAAGGCTTTCGGTGGGACCTGTTTTCCGGGCATACGCCGTGACGGCCGCTGTTCCGGCCATCACCAGCACGAGCGCCGCGGCTGCACCCGGCGCGCGGCTCAAGATGCACCGCGAAGGCCCGGTGCTGGTGCTGACGCTGAGCAACCCCGCGGCGCGCAATGCGCTCAATCCGTCGGTCTACCGCGCGGCCGCCAAGGCGATGCGCGCCACCTCGGGCTTTCGCACCGTGCGCGCCATCGTGCTGTGCGGGGAGGGCGATCACTTCAGCGGCGGCGGCGACCTGCGGCGCCTGGCCCGGCAACGCAAGCTGCCTGCCGCCGAACAGCACGGCCACATCGACGCGCTGCACGAATGGATCATGGCGATCCAGGAGGCGCCCCAGCCCGTCATTGCCGCAGTCGAGGGCGCGGCCATGGGCGGGGGCTTTTCGCTATGCCTGGCTTGCGACCTGATCGTGGCCGCGGAAGACGCGAAGTTCGCGATGTCGTATGTGAATGTCGGTCTGACGCCCGACGGCGGCGGCACCGATTCGCTGGTGCGCGCGTTGCCGCCGCAGGCCGCCCTCGAAATGCTGCTCGACGGCACGCCCAGCACCGCGAAGCGGCTGCACGAACTGGGTGTGGTCAACAAGGTCGTGCCCCACGGGGAAGCCGGAGCCACCGCGCTTGCCTGGGCGCAGCAGCTCGCGCGCGGCCCGTTCGAGGTGCAGGCGCGTATCAAGCAGCTCGTGTATTCGGCGCGTGGGCGCAGCCGGCGTGAGCAACTCGACGCCGAGCGCGAATCTTTCCTGGCCAGCCTCTACAGCGACGAGAGCGGGGAGCGCATCAAAGGATTTCTCTCGCCCCGCAAGAAGCAGGCGGCCAGCGAGGAAGGGCCTGAGCGCTGAGCGAAGAAAAAGTCTTCCGGCCTGTCTCCGGCCTTGGCATAAGGGGTTCTACTGGCCCTGAACTTGCTAAGCTATAGCTCAAGGAGATTGGTCGTTCCATGCACAAATTTGACGAGATGTATGAGCAGTTGCCCTATGCGGGGGCTGCAATCCGACAGCACTACAAGCGCTACGACCAATGGCTCGCGAAGCAACCCGGTGAGGTGATGCGTTCGCGGCGCGAAGAGGCGGAATTGATTTTCCGCCGGGTCGGCATCACCTTCGCGGTGTATGGCGCCAAGGACGAGGACGGCTCCGGCACCGAGCGGCTCATCCCGTTCGACCTGCTGCCTCGCATCATTCCCGCCCACGAGTGGGACAGCATGGAAAAGGGGTTGGTGCAGCGCGTCACGGCGCTCAACCGCTTTCTTCACGATGTCTACCATGATCAGGAAATCATCAAGGCCGGCATCATCCCGGCCGAGCAGATCCTGAACAACGCCCAGTTCCGCCCCGAGATGATGGGCGTGAACGTGCCGCACAACGTTTATTCGAACATCTCGGGCATCGACATCGTGCGTGCCCCCGATGCCGACGGCAACGGCGAGTACTACGTGCTCGAAGACAACCTGCGCGTGCCCAGCGGCGTGAGCTACATGCTCGAAAACCGCAAGATGATGATGCGGCTCTTCCCCGAGCTGTTCAATCAGAACCGCATCGCGCCGGTCGCGCACTACCCCGACCTGCTGCTCGAAACCCTGCGCGCCAGCGCGCCGCCGGCCACGGCCGAGCCCACGGTGGTGGTGCTCACGCCCGGCATGTACAACAGCGCCTACTTCGAGCACGCCTTCCTCGCGCAGCAGATGGGCGTGGAGCTGGTCGAGGGCCAGGACCTGTTCGTCAAGGACAACTTCGTCTACATGCGCACCACGCGCGGCCCGCGCCGCGTCGACGTCATCTACCGCCGCGTGGACGACGACTTCCTCGACCCTGAGGTGTTCCGCCCCACGTCCACGCTCGGTACCGCCGGCCTGATGCGCGCCTACCGCGAAGGCAACGTCGTCATCTGCAATGCAGTGGGCACGGGCGTGGCCGACGACAAGTCGATCTACCCCTACGTGCCGAAGATGGTCGAGTTCTACCTCGGCGAAAAGCCGATCCTGAAGAACGTGCCCACCTACATGTGCCGCAACAAGGACGAGCTGCAGTACACGCTCGACAACATGAAGGACCTGGTCGTCAAGGAAGTGCACGGCGCAGGCGGCTACGGCATGCTGATCGGCCCGGCCGCCACGCAGGCCGAGATCGAAGACTTCAAGAAGGCCGTGATCGCCAAGCCCGACGGCTACATCGCCCAGCCCACGCTGAGCCTGTCGACCTCGCCCACTTTTGTCGACGCCGGCATCGCGCCGCGCCACATCGACCTGCGCCCCTTCGTGCTCTCGGGCAGCGAGGTGCAGATGGTGCCCGGCGGCCTCACGCGCGTGGCGCTGAAAGAAGGTTCGCTGGTGGTCAACTCGTCGCAGGGCGGCGGCACCAAGGACACCTGGATTCTCGAAGCCGACCGCGCACCCAAGCCCAAGGCGGCGCCCGCGCAGTCGCAAAGCCAATCGTAGTAGGAGCACAACCGATGCTGTCACGCACCGCCGACCATCTCTACTGGATGTCCCGCTACACCGAGCGCGCCGAGAACACGGCGCGCATGCTGGACGTCAACTATCAGACCTCGCTGCTGCCGCAGTCCGCCGAAGTGGCCAAGTACGGCTGGCAGGGCGTGTTGTCCATCAGCGAACTGCTGCCGCTGTACAACAAGAAGTACGAGCAGATCACGCCCCACGACGTGATGGAGTTCATGGTCAAGGACGAGAGCAACGCCTCGTCGATCGTGTCCTGCCTGAAGGCCGCGCGCGAGAACGCACGTGCGGTGCGCGGCGCGCTCACCACCGAAGCCTGGGAAACGCAGAACACCACCTGGCTCGAAGTCAACCGCATGCTGCGCGCGGGCGATTTCGAGCGCGACCCGGGCCAGTTCTTCGAATGGGTCAAGTTCCGCTCGCACCTGTCGCGCGGCGTCACGCTGGGCACCATGCTGCAGGACGAGGCCTTCTACTTCTCGCGCCTGGGCACCTTCCTGGAACGCGCCGACAACACCGCGCGCCTGGTGGACGTGAAGTTCCACGCGCTGAACAGCGAGTTCTTCGGCGCCGCCACCGAGGAAGACCAGGAGTACGACTTCTATCACTGGAGCGCGATCCTGCGCAGCGTCTCGGCCTTCGAGGTCTACCGCAAGGTGTACCGCGACGTGATCAAGCCCGAGCGCGTGGCCGAGCTGCTGATTCTTCGCGCCGACATGCCGCGCTCGCTGCATGCGAGCCTGGTCGAGGTGGTGAACAACCTCGCGAAGGTGCAGAACGAGCAGAGCGCCGAAACCCAGCGCCGCGCCGGCAAGCTGCTGGCCGATCTGCAATACGCGCGGGTCGACGAGATCCTTGCGACCGGCCTGCATGCCTATCTCACGCAGTTCCTCGACCGCGTGAACGAGTTGGGCGGGCGCATCAGCCAGGACTTCCTGGTTCCCGCGCACTGAGGCTGACCGAACGAGGCTGGCGCCGACCGCGCCGCCAGCCTCAGAGCTTGTGCGTCGACAGCAGGATGCTCGTCTCGGTGCTCGAGATGCCTTCGATCTGCCGGATGGCATTGAGCACCTTGTCGAAGGCTTCGAGCGAGTCGGCGCGCAGTTCGGCCATCAGGTCCCAGCGGCCGTTGGTCGAGTGCAGGGCCACGACGTTGGGGTGACCGCGCAGCACTTGGCTGACGCGTTCGGCGCGGTGCCCTTCGATCCCGATGCTCATGATTGCGCGGATGCGGTGCGCCTCCGCTTCGGGCTTCAGCCGCACGGTGTAGCCGACGATGGTTCCGTCGTTCTCCAATTTGGCAATCCGGTTCTGTATGGTCGCCCGCGCCACGCGGAGCTTCTGGGCCAGTGCCACCACCGGCATGCGCGCGTCGTCGCGCAGCAGGGCAATGAGTTGTCGGTCGATGTCGTCCATTGCCATTTGTCAAATTGCTAATCAGATCGAGCGAAATGTAAGGTTCAAGCGCTAACTTGACAAGTTGGAGGGTTCAATCTGGCACGTCTCCCCGGAACAATCGAAAGACGGCTGCGCGATGCGGCCGGACCGTTCAGGAGACCCCCATGACCCGCTTCATCGACGTTCCCGCCATGTCCCGCCTCGTGCAGGAGATCGGCGTGGCCCCCTTCATCGGCGCATTGGCCGACACCATCCGGGAAGACTTCATTCGCTGGCCCGATTTCGACAAATCGGCCCGCGTGGCGAATCACTCGGACATCGGCGTCATCGAGCTGATGCCTGTGTCGAACGCCTCGCGCTATGCCTTCAAGTACGTCAATGGCCATCCGGCCAACACCGGCCGCGGCCTCTACACGGTGATGGCCTTCGGCGTGCTCGCCGATGTCGAGACCGGCTACCCCGTGCTGCTGTCTGAACTGACTCTTGCCACTGCGCTGCGCACCAGCGCGACCTCGCTGATGGCGGCGCGCGCATTGGCGCGGCCTGGCGCTCGTCGCATGGCGCTCATCGGCAACGGCGCGCAGAGCGAGTTCCAGGCATTGGCCTTTCACTGCCACTTGGGCATCGATGAAATCGCCGTGTACGACATCGATGCCCGCGCCACCGACAAGCTGGTGCGCAACCTTTCGGCCTTTCCGTCGCTCAAGATCATTCGTGCAGACTCCACGGCGCAGGCCGTGCGCGGCGCCGACATCGTGACGACCGTGACCGCCGACAAGGCCTGCGCCACCATCATCACGCCGGACATGATCGAGCCGGGCATGCACCTCAATGCCGTCGGCGGCGATTGCCCCGGCAAGACCGAGCTGCATGCCGACGTGCTGCGCGGCGCGCGCGTGTTCGTCGAATACGAGCCGCAGACGCGCATCGAGGGCGACATCCAGCAGTTGCCGAAAGACTCCCCCGTGGTCGACCTGTGGCGCGTGCTGGCCGGCACGGCAACGGGGCGCGAAAGCGCCGAACAAGTCACAGTGTTCGATTCGGTCGGCTTCGCGCTGGAGGACTACGCCACCTTGCGCTATGTGCACGAACAGGCCGAGCGCCGCAACCTCGGCGTGGACGTCGAACTGGTGCCGCGGGCCGATGACCCGAAGGACCTGTTCCGCCACACGCGCAGCGGCGCCTCGCGTGCTGTCATCCGAAGGGTGGCTTGATGATGCCGGCCGCGATCCGCTCCGTTCAGGCGCCGGCCGCCGTGGTCATGGTCCGTCCGCACAGGTTCACGCCGAATCCGGAGACTGCTGCCGACAACGCGTTCCAGACCGCAGCCGCCAAGGAGGCCGCGCAGGCCGTGGCCGATGCCGCCTACAGAGAGGTAACGACTGCCGTCGAGCGGCTCGAAGCCGAAGGCGTGCGCGTGCATCTGTTCGAAGACCGGGGAGAGCACGACACGCCGGACTCGGTCTTTCCCAACAACTGGTTCTCTACCCACCCGGGCGGGCACGTCGCCATTTACCCGATGCATTCGCCAAGCCGCCGTCGCGAACGCCGCGCCGACGTGATCGAGATGCTCAAGGCCAACTACCGGGTACAGGACGTGATCGACTATTCCGGCCTCGAGCACGACGGCCTGTTTCTCGAAGGCACCGGTGCGATGGTGCTCGACCACCTGGCGCGCGTGGCCTACACGGCACGCTCCAACCGGGCCGATCCGGTGGCGCTGGAGCGTTTCAGCACGCACTTCAATTTCGAACCGATGCTGGTGGACACGGCCGATGAAGCCGGCCGGCCGATCTATCACACCAATGTGCTGATGTGCGTGGCCACGGCCTTCGCGTTGGTCGGCTTCGACATGATCCCGGATGCGCGTCGTGCGGCCGAGGTGCGCGCCCGCCTGGAGGAATCGGGGCGCGAAGTCATTGCGCTCACGGCCAGGCAGATTGCCGAATTCGCGGGCAATGCAATCGAGCTGTCAGGCCGCGATGGCCGCGTGCTCGCGCTGTCGCAGCGCGCCTGCAACAGCCTGAGCAGCCAGCAGAAGGCGGTCATCGAACGATCCGCGCGGCTGGTTCCGTTGCCGGTTCCGACGATCGAGATGGCGGGCGGATCGGTGCGCTGCATGATCGCCGGCATTCATCTGTCGCCCCGGCGCGGCTAGCGCGAAAACGATTCGACAGCCACTGGAATCGCGGGCGCCTGCCAGCGGTAGGCATCCTGCAGCACATCGCGTTCTGGCTTCTGCCCGTTCCACTGGATGTGGAGCAGGTCCATCAGCGTCCAGCCCGACCAGTCCGCGCGAAACGGTTGCTGCTGCGCCGCGGCCGGTGGCAGCGGCTGCTGGTTGCGCCACACCACGGCCGGAATGCGATAGCCCGAAGCGGTCGCCGGGCTGTGCCCCGCGCGGTCGCTGACGTGGCCTACCTCCTGCCCGTGGTCCGACAGGTACATCCACGCGCGGTAGTCGCCCGGCTTGCCTGCGCTGCGCGTCTGCTGCAGCAGCTCGGACACCACGAAGTCGTGATACAGCAGCGCAGCGTCGTATTCCTGGCGGAAGCGGCGCACCCAGGCCGAGCGGCCGTCTTTCACAAGGCCGTTCTCGACCGCATCCACATCGTCGTCGAAGGGATTGGCGTTGGCTGGAAAGCGCAGGCTGTAGTGCGGATGCGCGCCCATCAGATGAACCACGATCAGCTTGCGGTCGGTGCTCGTATCGGCCAGTGCCTCCTGCATGCAGTCGAGAATCTCGCCGTCCAGCGAGGCGCTGGCGCGGCCGGGCGTGCGGTTGACCATGTCGACCACGTCGGCGAGGCGCGCATGCTGCTGCTCGATGGCCAGGTCGTCATGGTTGCTGATCCACCAGACCTTGTAGCCGGCAGCGCGCGCCAGGGCCAGCAGGTGCGGCGGGTTCTCGCTCTCGGGCAGGCCGAAGTGGAACATATTGCGCAGCGCGGGCAGGGTGCTTGCATCGACGGACCAAGCGTTCTGCAGCACCGCCATCTGGTCGCCGGTCTGCGCCTTGTGCGCCAGCAGGCGCGGCGTGGTCGGGCGGCCGTAGCCGTACAGCGCCATGTTGTCGCGGTTGATGCTGTCGGTGATGACCAGCACCACTGTGGAGGGGCCAGCCTGCGATATCACGGGCGCGATGCCTTTGGCCTGCGCCATCAGGCGGTCGCGCTGCTTCTGCTGGTCGGCCCAGGCGGCGCGCAGCGTGTGAACGGAATCTGCCCACTGCGTCCAGAAGATGGCGGGATGCAGCCGGCGCCAGGGCTTGCTTGCGTAGGCCGCGCACGCGACGAGAAGCAGCAGCGCGACAAGCGCCACGGCCCATCGCGCGGGCCGGGCAGACGGAGCCGCTGCATCGGCTACAGCGCCGCGCCGCGCGAACGTGCCCACGAGCACACCCGCCACGACCAGCACCGCACCCCACATGGCAGCGGAGCGCCAATGCATCCACAGGTATTCGGAGCCCTCGCGCGCATTGGTGTTGGCTGCTGCGCCCAGCACCATCGCAGCGTCGGGCGCGGCCTGGTAGGCATCGAGCAGGTAGGCGCGCAGCGCGCCGTCGAGCGCAAAGCCCATGGCCCAGAGCCAGACCAGCAACGTGCGCAAGCGCTGCATCCGCGCGCTGCGCAACGGCCACGCAAGCCACAGCACCATCGGCATTGCGAGCACCGCGAGTTGCGCGATACGACGGCCGTCGTGGCCCAGCGCGATGAGCGCCAGCAGCGTTGCGCCCACCACGCCGCAGGCGAGCAGCGCTTTGCGCGACGGAGAGACTTCGTTGGTTGGAGTGGTCAAGCAGGCAGCGCGGCAAGTCGGGGGCGGGCGCATTCTGCCCCGGGGCTCGCGCAGCGGACCTCAGTGCCCCGATGGTGGCGAGGTCTTTTGGATCGATCAGGTCGCCGTGGCCTGCCGCACCGCGCGTTCCCAGCGCGCCATCGATTCCTCGGCCTGCGCGCGGCCCATGGTCGGCATGAAGCGCCGCTCGATCTTCCACAGCTTCGAGAGCTGGCGCGCGTCGGTGTAGACGCCGGTCGACAGCCCCGCGAGGTAGGCAGCGCCCAGCGCCGTGGTCTCGATCACTTCGGGCCGCACCACCGGAATGCCCAGCAGGTCAGCCTGGAACTGCATCAGCAGATCGTTCACGCTCGCGCCACCGTCCACGCGCAGCTCTGCCACGGGCTTGCCGCCGGCAGCCACTGCGTCGCGGCTCATGGCTTGCAGCAGCGCGGCGCTCTGGTAGGCGATGCTTTCGAGTGCGGCCCGCGCGATGTGCGCGACCGTGGTGCCGCGCGTGAGGCCGGTGATCGTGCCGCGCGCATCGGCATCCCAGTAGGGCGCTCCAAGGCCGGTGAAGGCCGGCACCATCATCACGCCGCCGGCATCGGGAACGCTCTCGGCCAGCGACTGCACTTCGGCGCTGCCCTTGATGGCCTTGAGCCCGTCGCGCAGCCACTGCACCACGGCACCACCGACGAACACGCTGCCTTCCATGGCGTACTGCGGCGTCGCATCGGTCTGCGCGGCGCTGGTCACGAGCAGGCCGTTGTGCGAGGGCTGGAATGCGCCACCCGTGTGCATCAGCAGGAAGCAGCCGGTGCCGTAGGTGTTCTTGGCCATGCCGGCCTCGAAGCAAGCTTGGCCGAAGAGGGCGCTCTGCTGGTCGCCGGCCACGCCGCCGATGGGCAGCGTGTGGCCCAGCAGTGCGGAGTCGGTGTCGGCGAAGTGCGAGCTCGAAGGCTGCACCTTGGGCATCAGCGCGGCGGGAATGTCGAGCGCCTTCAGCAGGTCGGTGTCCCATTCGTTGCTGTGCACGTTGAACAGCATGGTGCGCGAGGCGTTGCTCACGTCGGTCACGTGCACCTTGCCGCCGGTAAGTTGCCACATGAGCCAGCTGTCGACCGTGCCGAAGGCGAGTTCGCCGCGCTCGGCCTGGGCGCGGGCGCCGGGCACGTTGTCGAGCAGCCAGCGCAGCTTGGTGCCGGAGAAGTACGCGTCGATCACTAGCCCGGTCTTCTCGCGGATGGTGTCGGTCATGCCCTCGTCGCGCAGCCTGGCGCACAAGGGCTCGGCGCGACGGTCCTGCCAGACGATGGCGTGGTGCACCGGCTGGCCCGTGGCGCGGTTCCACAGCACGGTGGTTTCGCGCTGGTTGGTAATGCCGATGGCGTGGATGTCGGTGGGTTTGAGCTTCGCCTTGGCGAGCACTTCGCGCGCGGTGGCGAGCTGGCTGCGCCAGATTTCCATCGGATCGTGCTCGACCCAGCCCGGCTGCGGGTAGATCTGCGTCAGCTCTTTCTGCGCGATGGCGACGATGTGGCCTTCGCGGTCGAACACGATGCTGCGCGAGCTGGAAGTGCCCTGGTCTAGGGCTAGCAGGTAGGTCATGGGTTGAGTGTTTCTCTTGTCTGATCAAGCGTTCTTGGCGCTTCTGTTTGGGGTGCGTGCGAATGGCGCCGGGTGCTCCCCTCCGCGAATGTCCCCCGGCCTGCGGCCTCCTCCTTTATTTCGCTGCGGGGAGCACCCGGTGCCATTCGCACATGGGCGCTGCCGTTGTGCTGGTCGATCAACCAGTGCTCTGAAACGATCACGTCGATGGCGTGCTCTGCGCAGCGAAATAAAGGAGGAGGCCGAAGGCCGGGGGACATTCGCGGAGCAGAGTACGCCGTCGGCGCGATCGCACCCCGAATGACCGGCAACGCATCGAACCAAAAAGCAGGGTTCCATTTCAATCGCGCGCAATCTCGAGCCGTACCTGCGCAGCGTGCAGCAACTCAGCAAAAGGCGCCGGCGGCTCCGCATCCGTAAACAGCCGGTCAATCTGCGACAGCGTACCGAGCTGGATCATCGCCGGCCGGTTGAACTTGCTCGCATCCGCCGCCAGCCACACCTCGCGCGCCTGCGCGATGATGGTCTGCGCCACCTTCACCTCGCGCAAGTCGAAGTCGCGCAGCGACCCGTCGGCCTCGATGCTCGACACGCCGATCAGCGCGATGTCGACCTTGAATTGGCGGATGAAGTCGATGGTCGCCTCGCCCACGATGGCGCGGTCGCGCGGGCGCACCGAGCCGCCCGCCACGATCACCTCGCACGAGGTGTTGCCGCTCAGGATGGTGGCCACGTTCAGGTTGTTGGTGATCACGCGCAGGCCCGTGTGGCGCAGCAGCGCCTTGGCGATGGCCTCTGTGGTGGTGCCGATGTTGAGGATCAGCGAGCAGTCGTTGGGCACCAGTTCCGCCACGCGACGGGCGATGCGCGCCTTGCCTTCGGCGTTCAGGGTCTCGCGCTGCTGGTAGCCGATGTTCTCCGTGGTCGAACTGGGCACGCGCACGCCGCCGTGAAAGCGCGTGAGCAGGCCCTCGTCGGCCAGCCGCTGCACGTCGCGCCGCACCGTTTGCAGGGTGACGCCGAGCATGTCGGCCAGTTGTTCGACGGTGACGGAGCCGCGCGCGCGCACGGTGTCCAGGAGGTTGATCTGGCGCGGGTTGGAGTTCACAGGGGCGTCGTGGAAAGCAGGAAGACTGCGACCGAGGGTACAGAGCGCGCCACTTTAAAGCGAAAGAAAACGAAGCCAACTAAGGGAAAACTCGTAGGAAAATCGCGCCAAAAGGAATCCAAATGAAAAGACGCGAAAATACAATGGCCGCCGTTAGTGACCAAAGTCACGCTTCAACGGACCCAATTTCTGTGAGCGATTTCTCTTCCATTTCGCCCGCGCCGGCCACCGATTGCGACGTGCTCATCGTCGGCGGCGGCATCAACGGCTGCGGCATCGCGCGCGACCTCGCGGGCCGCGGCTGGCGCGTGGTGCTGTGCGAAAAGGACGATCTCGCCTCGCACACTTCGTCTTCTTCCACCAAACTGATTCATGGCGGGCTGCGCTACCTGGAGTACTACGAGTTCTCGCTGGTGCGCAAGGCGCTGCAGGAGCGCGAGGTGCTGCTCAAGAGCGCGCCGCACATCATGTGGCCGCTGCGCTTCGTGATGCCGCACGACCCCTCGATGCGCCCGGCCTGGATGATCCGCATCGGCCTGTTCATGTACGACCACCTGGCCAGGCGCGAGGTGCTGCCGGCTTCGTGCAGCGTCGATCTGCGCCGCCACGCCGCGGGCAAGCCGCTGAAGGAGCAGTACAAGCGCGGCTTCATCTACTCGGACGGCTGGGTCGACGATGCGCGCCTCGTGGTGCTGAACGCGCTCGATGCACAGGCGCGCGGCGCGGAGGTGCTGACCCGCACGCGCTGCGTGCACGCCCAGCGAGACGCCGACGGCTGGACTGCCACGCTGCAAGGCGCCGACGGCAACAAGCGCACGCTGCGCGCCCGGGCGGTGGTCAATGCCGCGGGGCCGTGGGCCGAATCCTTCCTGCGCGGCGTCGCGCAGTCGGCCAAGGGCGAGGCACTGGCCACCAAGAGCCTGCGGCTCGTGAAGGGCAGCCACATCGTTGTGCCGCGCCTGTTCGAGCACGACCACGCCTACATCTTCCAGAACCCCGACAAGCGGATCATCTTCGCCATTCCCTACCAGGACGAGTTCACGCTGATCGGCACCACCGACATCGAACTCACCGGTGACGACCCCGGCGCCGCGCGCATTGCGCAGGAAGAAATCGACTACCTCTGCACCCAGGCCAGCCGCTACTTCGAAAAGCCCATCGTGCCGGCCGACGTGGTTTGGACCTACTCGGGCGTGCGCCCGCTGCTCGACGACGATTCGGGCGACCCCTCGGCCGTCACGCGCGACTACATGCTCGAATCGAACACCACTGCAGCGCCGCTGCTGTCGGTGTGGGGCGGCAAGATCACCACCTTCCGCAAGCTGGCCGAGGACGCGGCCGACGAGGTCGGCAGGATGCTGGGCCAGTCGAGCGCGCAGCGCCCGGCCTGGACCGACGGCGCCTTTCTCGCGGGCGGCGACCTGTCGGCCTGGATCGGCGCAGCGAAGCGGCCCGACGACGATTTCGAACGCTTCGTGTCGGCGGTGCAAACCAGGTACCCGTGGCTCTACGGCCACTTGGCGCGCCGCCTCGCGCGGGGCTACGGCGCCCGCATCGCGGAGTTGCTGGGCGACGCGAAGTCCTTTGCCGACTTGGGCGACGAAGTGGCGCCAGGCCTGTACGAGCGCGAACTGCGCTTCCTGCAGGACCGCGAATGGGCCGTGAGCGCGGAAGACGTGCTCTGGCGGCGCTCCAAGCTGGGGCTGCACTACACGCCCGAAGAGCGTGAGCAGGTCGCGCGCTGGCTGCTGCTGCAGCAGGCCCGCGTCAACAACAACTAGACGAACACAAGGGAAAGAGCGCCAATGCAACTGACACTGGAGCGCGTCACCAAGAAGGTGGGTGCGCAGACATGGCTCTACGAGCAGAGCATCGCGCCCAGGAGCGGCGCGGTCACCGTGCTGCTGGGCGCAACGCAGGCCGGCAAGACCAGCCTCATGCGGCTGATGGCGGGACTGGACACGCCCACCGAAGGCAAGGTGCTGGTCAACGGCAAGGACGTGACCGGCATGCCCGTGCGCGAACGCAATGTCGCGATGGTCTACCAGCAGTTCATCAACTACCCGTCGCTCAAGGTGGCGGACAACATCGCCTCGCCGCTCAAGCTGCGTGGTGAGTCGAACATCGATGCGCGTGTGAAGGCACTGGCCGACAAACTGCACATCGGCATGTTCCTCGACCGCTATCCGGCCGAACTCTCGGGCGGCCAGCAGCAGCGCGTGGCGCTGGCGCGTGCGCTCGCCAAGAACGCACCGCTGATGCTGCTCGACGAGCCGCTGGTCAACCTCGACTACAAGCTGCGCGAAGGCCTGCGCGAAGAGCTCACGCAACTCTTTGCCACCGGCGATTCGACCGTGATCTACGCGACCACCGAACCTGGTGAAGCCTTGCTGCTCGGCGGCTACACGGCTGTGATGGATGCCGGCGAGCTGCTGCAGTACGGCCCGACGGCCGAGGTCTTCCATGCGCCGCAATCGCTGCGCGTGGCGCGCGCCTTCAGCGATCCGCCGATGAACCTGCTGGCCGGCACGGCCACCGCCGGCAAGGTGCAACTGGCCGGCGGCCCCGCGCTGGCTCTGGCTGTGCCTGAAAGCGTTGCAGGCACCGTCACGGTCGGCCTGCGCGCAAGCGCATTGAACGTGGACGCGGGGGAGGGCGACATCGCCTTGCCCGGCAAGGTGGAGCTGGCCGAAATCTCGGGCTCCGACACCTTCGTACACGTCGAGACCGCGGTGGGCGAACTGGTGGCGCAGCTCACCGGTGTGCACCGCTTCGAGCTGGGCGCCTCGATCACGCTGTACTTCAGCGCCTCGCAGGCCTATGTGTTCGATGCCAGCGAAAAGCTGGCGCTCGCGCCGGCATGGCGCAAAGGAAGCTAGTCATGGCACGCATCGACCTCGACCTGGCCCACGCCTATCGCCCCAACCCGACGCAGGACAGCGACTATGCGCTGCTGCCGCTGAAGATGAGCTTTCGCGACGGCGGGGCGTATGCCTTGCTCGGCCCTTCGGGCTGCGGCAAGACGACCATGCTGAACATCATCTCGGGCCTGCTTGTGCCCTCGCAGGGCACGGTCACCTTCGACGGCCGCGACATGACGCGCGCCACGCCGCAGGAGCGCAACATCGCGCAGGTGTTCCAGTTCCCGGTGATCTACGACACCATGACCGTGGCCGAGAACCTCGCGTTTCCGCTGCGCAACCGCAAGGTGCCGGCCGACCAGATCAAGAAGCGCGTGGGCGAGATTGCCGAGATGCTCGACATGAGCGGGCAACTCAACCAGCGCGCCGCCGGACTCGCTGCCGACGCCAAGCAGAAGATCTCGCTCGGGCGCGGGCTGGTGCGCAGCGACGTGTCGGCGGTGCTGTTCGACGAGCCGCTCACCGTGATCGATCCGCACCTGAAGTGGCAGCTGCGCCGCAAGCTCAAGCAGATTCACCGCGAGCTGAAGCTCACGCTCATCTACGTGACGCACGACCAGGTCGAAGCGCTCACCTTCGCCGAAGAGGTGGTGGTGATGACGCGCGGCAAGGCCGTGCAGGTGGGCAGCGCCGAAGCGCTGTTCGAGCGGCCGGCCCACACCTTCGTCGGGCATTTCATCGGCTCGCCGGGCATGAACTTCCTGTCCGCGAAGAGCGCGAACGGCACCATCGAGGTCGCGGGCACGCCGTTGGTGCCCACGCGCGAACTGCCGCAGGGGCCGCTGAAGATCGGCATCCGTCCCGAGTACCTGCGCCTGTCCAATGCGGGCGCCGCCGGTGCGGTGCCGGCCGTGGTGAAGCAGGTGCAGGACGTGGGCACGCACGTGATGCTGAGCGTGGAGGCCGACGGCAGCGTGCTGAAGGTGCGGCTGCACTCTGACGACCAGCCGCCGGCAGCGGGAGACACGGTGTGGGTGCGGGTGCTCGACACGCACACCTGCTATTACAAAGACGAGGAACTGGTCGCATGAACGCCACCAACAAACCGATCAACCAGAAGGCGTGGTGGCTGGTGCTGCCGGTGCTCATCTGCGTTGCGTTCTCGGCCATCGTGCCGCTCATGACGGTGGTCAACTACTCGGTGCAGGACATCATCTCGCCCGAGCGCCGCGTGTTCGTCGGCACCGAATGGTTCGCCTCGGTGATGCGCGACGACGAGCTGCACGAGGCGCTGTGGCGCCAGCTGGGCTTCTCGCTGTCGGTGCTGCTGGTCGAGATTCCGCTGGGCATCGGCCTGGCACTGTCGATGCCGGCCAAGGGCTGGAAGTCGTCGGCGGTGCTGGTGGTGGTGGCGCTGTCGCTGCTGATTCCCTGGAACGTGGTCGGCACCATCTGGCAGATCTACGGCCGCGCCGACATCGGCCTGCTGGGCCATGCGCTGCAGACGATGGGCATCGAATACAACTACACCGGCAGCGCCACCGACGCGTGGCTCACCGTGCTGGTCATGGACGTGTGGCACTGGACGCCGCTGGTGGCGCTGCTGTGCTACGCGGGCCTGCGCTCGATTCCCGATGCCTACTACCAGGCCGCGCGCATCGACGGCGCGAGCAAGTTCGCGGTGTTCCGCTTCATCCAGCTGCCCAAGATGCGCGGCGTGCTGATGATCGCGGTGCTGCTGCGCTTCATGGACAGTTTCATGATCTACACCGAGCCCTTCGTGCTGACGGGCGGCGGGCCGGGCAACGCGACCACCTTCCTGAGCCAGTACCTCACGCAGAAGGCCGTGGGGCAGTTCGACCTGGGACCGGCGGCTGCGTTCTCGCTGATCTATTTCCTCATCATCCTGCTGTTCTGCTTCGTGCTCTACAACTGGATGCAGCGGGTCGGTACGCAGGAAGCGGAGGTGGAAAAATGAACGAGAAGAGATTTCACAAGCGCAGCATCTTCCTGGTGCTGTACATCCTGTTCGCGCTGTTGCCCATCTACTGGATGATCAACATGAGCTTCAAGACGAACGAGGAGATCCTGTCGAGCTTCTCGTTCTTCCCGCAGCAGCTCACCTGGGCCAACTACGCGCGCATCTTCACCGACGAGTCGTGGTACTCGGGCTACATCAACAGCCTGATCTACGTGGCGATCAACACGGTGATCTCACTCACCGTGGCGCTGCCTGCTGCCTATGCGTTCTCGCGCTATTCGTTCCTCGGCGACAAGCACGTGTTCTTCTGGCTGCTGACCAACCGCATGACGCCGCCCGCGGTGTTTCTGCTGCCGTTCTTCCAGCTGTACAGCACGGTCGGCCTGATGGATACGCACCTGGGCGTGGCGCTGGCGCATCTGCTTTTCAACGTGCCGCTGGCGGTGTGGATCCTGGAAGGCTTCATGAGCGGCATTCCGCGCGAGATCGACGAGACGGCGTACATCGACGGCTACTCGTTCCCGCGCTTCTTCCTCACCATCTTCCTGCCGCTCATCAAGGCCGGCGTGGGCGTGGCGGCGTTCTTCTGCTTCATGTTCAGCTGGGTCGAGCTGCTGCTGGCGCGCACGCTCACGAGCGTGAACGCCAAGCCCATCGTGGCGACGATGACGCGCACGGTGAGCGCCTCGGGCATGGACTGGGCAACGCTGGCGGCTGCCGGCGTGTTGACCATCGTGCCGGGCGCCATCGTCATCTGGTTCGTGCGCCATTACATCGCGAAGGGTTTCGCGATGGGTCGTGTTTAAGGAGGCCGAGAGATGTTCGACTGGATGGTCTGGACCACACCGGTGGCCGTGTTCTTCATCTGCATCGCGCTCATGCTGGTTGGCATGACGGTGTGGGAATTCAAGTCGCCCACCACGCTGCGGCGCGGCTGGCTGCCGATGGCCACCACGCGCGGCGACCGGCTCTTCATCGGGCTGCTGTCGGCGGCCTACCTGAACCTGGTCTTCATCGGCCTGGCCGGCAAGTTCCAGGAATGGTTCAGCCTGGAAGCCGAGCCTTCGATCTGGATCAGCTTCGTGCTGTCGATGGGCCTGCTTGCGCTCGTGATGCGCAAGGGCTGAGCGGGCACGTCTTTCGCCTTATTCGTTCAACCAAATGCGTTCCGGCTCTCCGCCTCCCCGGAGCCGTGATCGAACACAAAACCGGGGAAGCAACAACCGAGGAGACAACTTCATGAAGATGCGCTACACGGCATTGGCACTGGCAGCGGCGATGTTCGCCGCGCACGGTGCGGCAACGGCCGGCGAGGCTGAAGCCAAGAAATGGATCGACAGCGAGTTCCAGCCATCTACCTTGTCCAAGGACAAGCAGATGGAGGAAATGAAATGGTTCATCGACGCGGCCAAGAAGCTGCAGGCCAAGGGCGTGAAGGAGGTGTCCGTCGTCTCCGAAACCCTGACCACCCACGAGTACGAATCGAAGACGCTGGCCAAGGCCTTCGAGGAAATCACCGGCATCAAGGTCAAGCACGACCTGATCCAGGAAGGCGACGTGGTCGAGAAGCTGCAGACCTCGATGCAGTCGGGCAAGTCGATCTATGACGGCTGGGTGTCCGACTCCGACCTGATCGGCACGCACTACCGCTACGGCAAGATCATGTCGCTGACCGAGTACATGGGCGGCGCGGGCAAGGAGTTCACCAACCCCGGCCTCGACCTGAAGGACTTCATCGGCACCAGCTTCACCACCGCGCCCGACGGCCAGCTCTACCAGCTGCCCGACCAGCAGTTCGCCAACCTGTACTGGTTTCGCGCCGACCTGTTCGCACGCAAGGACCTGCAGGACAAGTTCAAGGCCAAGTACGGCTACAACCTGGGCGTGCCGCTCAACTGGAGCGCCTACGAAGACATCGCCGAGTTCTTCAGCGTCGACGTGAAGACCATCGACGGCAAGCCGATCTACGGCCACATGGACTACGGCAAGAAAGACCCGTCGCTGGGCTGGCGCTTCACCGATGCATGGCTGTCGATGGCCGGCTCCGCCGACAAGGGCATTCCCAACGGCATGCCGATCGACGAATGGGGCATTCGCGTCGCTGCCGACAAGTGCACACCCACGGGCGCCTCGGTGTCGCGTGGCGGTGCTACCAACTCGCCGGCCGCCGTGTACGCGCTCACCAAGTACATCGACTGGATGAAGAAGTACGCGCCCAAGGAGGCCATGGGCATGACCTTCGGCGAATCCGGCCCGGTGCCGGCGCAGGGCCAGATCGCCCAGCAGATCTTCTGGTACACGGCCTTCACCGCCGACATGACCAAGAAGGGCCTGCCCGTGGTGAACGACGACGGCTCGCCGAAGTGGCGCATGGCCCCCGGCCCGAACGGTCCGTACTGGAAGCAGGGCATGCAGAACGGCTACCAGGACGTGGGCTCGTGGACCTTCTTCAAGGGCCATGACGCCAACAAGACGGCCGCAGCCTGGCTCTACGCGCAGTTCATCACCGCCAAGACCACCTCGCTGAAGAAGTCGATCACCGGCCTGACCTTCATCCGCGACAGCGACATCCGCTCGGACTACTTCACGCAGAACGCCAACAAGTACGGCGGCCTGATCGAGTTCTACCGCAGCCCGGCGCGCGTGGCCTGGACCCCGACCGGCACCAACGTGCCCGACTATCCGAAGCTCGCGCAGCTCTGGTGGAAGAACGTGGCCGAGGCCGTCACGGGCGAGAAGACCCCGCAGAAGGCAATGGACAACCTGGCCGACGAGATGGACAACGTGATGGCCCGCCTCGAGCGCGCCGGCATGGCCCATTGCGCGCCCAAGCTCAACCCCAAGGGCGACCCGGCCAAGTACCTGAGCGACGACCACGCCCCGTGGAAGAAGCTGGCCAACGAGAAGCCGAAGGGCGAGACCATCGACTACAACAAGCTGCTGACCGCCTGGAAGGAAGGCAAGGTGCGCTGAGCCTCCCTCGCGCACCGCTACAGGGGCCGTGCCGCAAGGTGCGGCCCTTTTTTCTTGTTCTTTTTCCGCATTGCCGGCCATTTGACCGATTCGACCGTCTGATTGCCGCGACGCCATGACCATTGGCAGATGCGCTCGCTACAGGCATCGCGTACATTCGACGGCCCCCGAAACGCCACCGCCAGTGACTTCCAGCCCCTCCAGCCCCCCTCGAAGCGTCAAGCGCGTCCTCGTTCTTCGCTATTCGCAATCCGGCCAGCTCGACGAGGTTGCAGACCGGATCGTGGCGCCGCTGCGCGCCGACCCGTCGATCGAGGTGCACGAGGAAACGCTGCGCCCGCTCGCGCCGTACCCCTTTCCCTGGCCTTTCCTGACCTTCTTCGACGCCTTTCCGGAGTCGGCCCACATGAAGCCGCAGCCGCTGGCGCCGCTGTCGCTCACGGGCGAGGAAGAGTTCGACCTTGTCATCCTGCCGTACCAGGTGTGGTTCCTGGCGCCTTCGCAGCCCGTTGCTGCCTTCCTCAAGCACCCGGTGGCGGCGCGGCTGCTCAAAGGCAAGCCGGTGGTCACGGTCATCGCCTGCCGCAACATGTGGCTGCTGGCCCACGAAAAGCTCAAGGGCATGCTCGACGACGTGGGCGCGCGCCTGATCGACAACGTGGTGCTGACCGACCCCGGCCCCACGCTCGCCACCTTCTTCACCACGCCAGCCTGGCTGATCTGGGGCCGCAAGCGCGGCTTCTGGGGCATGCCCGATGCGGGGCTCAGTACCGAACAGATCAACGGTACCGGCCGTTTCGGTCGTGCCCTGCGTGATGCACTGCACAACGACCAGGAGCGTGGCACGCAGCCTCTGCTGGCCGGCCTTGGGGCGGTACAGGCCAATGCCAGGCTGCTCATCAGCGAGAAGGCCGGCACCCGCAGCTTCTACCTCTGGGGCAAGCTGATCATGGCCGCCGGCGGGCCCGGCGCGTGGCAGCGCAAGCCGCTGCTGCTGCTGTACGTGCTGTTTCTGCTGGTACTGATCATTACGGTGGTGCCCGTGAGCCTGAGCCTGCAGGCACTCTTGCGACCTTTGTTCAGAGGGTGGCTGACTAAAATGACAGCCCAATTCGAGTGCCCGTCGGGCTCAGCCACGGACCGCACCCCCCTCTATGACGACTGATGTCTTCCTGACCCGCACCGCCGCCTTTCTGCCCTTTTCCCCGGTCAGCAATGAAGACATCGAAGACGTCCTCGGTCGCATCGGCGGCAAGGCGTCCCGCGCGCGGCGGCTGATTCTGCGCAGCAACGGCATCCAGTCGCGCCACTACGCGATCGACCGCGCCACCGGCGAACTGGCGATGACCAACGCGCAACTCACCGCATCCGCGATTCGCGCGCTGGGCGACGTGGGGCCGGTCGACTGCCTCGTTACCGGCACTTCGCTGCCCGACCAGCTCATGCCCAACCACGCGGTGATGGTGCACGGTGAACTCGGCTGGCCGCGGCTCGAAGTGGTGGCCTGCGCGGGCATCTGCCTGGCCGGCGCCACGGCGTTGAAGCATGCATGGCTTTCGGTGCGCGCGGGTGATGCCCGGCGTGCGGTGGCCACGGGTTCCGAGCTGGCCTCGGCCGTGATGCGTGGCTCGCGCTTCGAGGCCGAGCTCGAACACAAGCTCGAAGCGCTGGAGGCGCGACCCGAACTGGCCTTCGAAAAAGACTTTCTGCGCTGGATGTTGTCCGACGGTGCGGGCGCCGTGCTGCTGGAGCGCGAACCGCGCGGGCCGCTGTCGCTGCGCATCGATTGGATCGACCTGTCGTCCGCCGCGCACGAGCTGCCGGTGTGCATGTACGCCGGCGCCGAGAAAAACGCCGAAGGCGGCCTCGACGGCTGGGGGCGCAAGTCGCCAGAAGACTGGCAGCGCGAGTCGACCTTCGCCGTCAAGCAGGACGTGCGCCTGCTCAACGACAACATCGTGCGCGCGACGCTGGGCGAGCCGCTGGCGGCCATCATCGAGCGACGCGGGCTGAAGTCGGCGGACATCGACTGGTTCCTGCCGCACCTGTCGTCGCAGTACTTCGTCGAGCCGGTAAGCCAGTGCCTCGAATCGCTGGGCTTGCCGATTCCGCGCGAGCGCTGGTTCAGCAATCTTGCGAGCAAGGGCAACACGGGTTCGGCGTCGCCGTACATCATGCTCGACGAACTGTTCCGCTCGGGCCGCATCCAGCGCGGCCAGAAGTTGCTGATGTTCGTGCCCGAAAGCGGCCGCTTCTCCAGCGGCTTTATTTATATGGAAGCGGTGTAGCCATGGATCTCGACGCGGTACCGCAAGAGGGCAACGCGACCCTCGACGGCCATTCCAAGCTGATGTATGCCCGCGATGCGCAGGGCCGTGTCGTCACCACCACTTCGCGCGGCTGGGAGGCGGAAGAGATCGTCACCAGCCATGCGGTCGACGTGCTCATCGAGCAGGCGCAGGCCGCGAAGGAACGCGTGAAGGCGGGGCAGGCCTCGCCGCTCGAATACTGGATGTACGAGCGCCGCATGGATGTGGCGCTGCTCTCGCAGACCAGCGGCTTCTGGCAATGGCGCGTGCGGCGCCACCTGCAGCCGCGCCATTTCGCCGCGCTGTCGCCGGCGCAACTCGCACGCTACAGCGAAGCGCTGGGCCTGCCCGTTTCCACCTTGCAAGGCCTGCCGTGAACTTTCAACACCAACAGGCGGCGCATTGCGAAAGCGGCGTCATCTCCAGCCTGATGCGCCACCACGGCGCGCCGATGAGCGAGAGCATGGCGCTGGGCCTGTCGTCCGCGATTTCGTTCGCGTACCTGCCCTTCATCAAGCTGTCGGGCCTGCCGCTGATCTCGTACCGCATGCCGCCCAAGGCCATCATCAAGGGCCTGCTGGCGCCGATGGCCGCGCGCTTCCGCTTCGAGACATTCCGCAGCGCCGAGGCGGGGCAGCAGAGGCTCGACGCGCTGCTGGCCGACGGTCAGCTGGTGGGGCTGCAAACGTCGGTGTACTGGCTGCCGTACTTTCCGCCGAACATGCGCTTTCACTTCAACGCGCACAACCTGCTGGTGTACGGCAAGGACGGCGACGACTACCTGATCAGCGACCCGGTGTTCGAGGAGCCCGTGCGTTGCCCGAGCAGCGATCTGGCACGTGCCCGCTTCGCCAAGGGCGTGCTGGCGCCGAAGGGGCTCATGTACTACCCGCAGGCCATCGATCGCAAGGTCGTCGATGCGGCCTCGGTGGTCAAGGCCATCCGCAAGACAGTGCGCAACATGCTTGCGCCGATTCCCATCGTCGGCGTGCGCGGCATGCACACGCTGGCCAAGCGCATGCAGAAGCTGTCGCCGGCCGATCCGCGCAGCGTCGACTTCATCGGCCATGTGGTGCGCATGCAGGAAGAAATCGGCACGGGCGGGGCGGGCTTTCGCTTCATCTACGCGGGCTTTCTGCAGGAGGCGGCGCAGCTGCTCGATAAGCCGCAGTTGCAGCAGATGTCGGAGCGGCTCATCGCCATCGGCGATGGCTGGCGTGCATTTGCTCTCAAGGCGGCGCGTATGGTGAAGGGGCGCGAGGCGGTCGACCCGGCCGCGCTGGCTGCGAAGCTGCGTGAGCAGGCGCTGCAGGAAGAAAGCTTCTTTCGCGACCTGAAGGCCGCTGTTGCCTGAGATGGAGTCCTGTTTTTCGATTCTTCGCGCTGTGATTGAGGAGCGTTGTTCGGGGCGCGCTCACGCCGACGGTGTGCTCTGCTCCGCGAATGTCCCCCGGCCTGCGGCCTCCTCCTTTATTTCGCTGCGCAGAGCACACCATCGACGTGATCGATGGACGCAGCGGTCGATCGGTCGGCACTACAGCCGCGCCCATGTGCGAATGGCACCGGGTGCTCCCCGCAGCGAAATAAAGGAGGAGCCGAAGGCGGGGGACATTCGCGGAGGGGAGTACCCGGTGTCATTCGCACGCACCCCGAACAGGTGCCCCGATGCTTGAACTCAACAAGCTCAGCTACCGCTACCCGCACGCCGAAGCACCAGCGCTGGCCGACGTATCGCTCGCGGTGCCAAAGGGCTGCGTACTGGGCTTGCTCGGCCCGAACGGAGCAGGCAAGACCACGCTGATCTCTCACCTGTCGGGTGCGCTGGCCGTGCAGTCGGGCGAGATCCGCATCGACGGGCAACCACTGCAGCAGGTGCGTGCAAAGACGCCCACGCGCATTGCCGTGGCGCCACAGGAGCAGGCCTTCTATCCAATGCTGACCGTGGCCGAGAACCTCGCCTGCTTTGCCGCGGCTGGAGGCCTGTCGGGCGCGCGCAAGAAGGAACGCATCGCGACCTGTACGCAGTTTGCGCAGCTGGAGCAGTTCGCGGGCGTGCGCGCCGAGCGGCTGTCGGGCGGCCTCAAGCGCCGGCTCAACCTGGCCATTGCCTTGTTGCCCGAACCCGAGCTGATGCTGTTCGACGAACCCACCGTGGGCGTCGATCCACAATCGCGTGCGTTCATCCTCGATGCCATCAAGAGTCTCGCGCAGCAGGGCGCGGCGGTGATCTACGCCTCGCACTACATGGAAGAAATCGAGGCGATCGCTGATCGCGTCGCCATCCTCGACCGCGGTCACGTGCTGCGCGAAGGTTCGCTCGACGAACTGCTGTCGAAGAGCGCGATGCTGCTCACGCTGGCGGCCGACGGGCTCGATGCCGGCATGCTCTCGCGCTTCGGTACGGTGGAGCAGGGGGGAGTGCGCTGGCGCATTCACCTGAACGCCGGCAGTGGCCCCGGGCCGGTGCTGGCCGCGCTCGAAGCTGCGGGCATCGAAGTGCGCCATGCCGAATTCGGCCGCCATGACCTCGAGCAGCTGTTCATGGCGCTCACCCACCGCTCGCTGCGCGACTGAACACAAGCCCATGCTCCTCGCGCTCATCAAGAAAGAACTGCTCGCCCTCGTGCGCGACATGCACGGCCTTGCCGCGCTGTTCCTGATGCCGATGGTCTTCATCGTGCTGATGTCGCTCACGCTGAAGGACATCTACCGCCCGCCGCTGGCCGAGCTGACCTATGCCATCGACATGCGCGACACCGCGACGCCCGCGCAGTGGCTCAAGCAGCTCTGGCAGCGCAGCCATGGCGCACCGCAGCCGCTGGGCAGCGACTGGCAGGCGCGGCTGCGCAACGGTTCGCTCAAGTACGTGATCGTGATGGAGCCGGGCCTGTCTGAAGAACTGGAATCTGCCGCGCTGTCGACCCAGGCGCGCATCCATCTGCTGACCGAGCCGGGCATCGACGCCAACCTGTTCAACGCGCTGCGCGCCGAACTCATCGGTGCATCGGGCGAGCTCAAGGCGCGCCTCGCGCTGGCGGTACCCGGCACGGCCAGCCCTGCGCCCGAGGCCTCCATCGAGGCGATGGTGCGCGCTGAGCGCTTCTCCACCGCCGGCCCGCGGCCGACCTCGGTGCAGCAGAACGTGCCGGCGTGGCTGGTGTTCGGCATGTTCTTCGTGGTGGCCTCGCTCTCCAGCCTGTTCGTGCAGGAACGCAGCTCGGGCGCGCTCGGCCGGCTGCAGAGCCTGGGTGTGTCGCGCACCATGCTGCTGGCGTCGAAGGCGCTGCCGTACCTTGGCGTGAACGCGCTGCAGGCCGTGCTGATGCTCGCGGCTGGCATCTGGTTCATGCCGCTGATCGGCGGCGATGCGCTGTCGCTCGCGGGCATCCACTGGGGCGCGTTGTTGTTGTCGCTTGCGGCCGTGAGCCTGGCGGCGGTGAGCCTGTCGCTCGCACTGGCTTGCCTGGTGCGCAGTCATGCGCAGGCCGCCACCATCGGGCCGATGGTCAATGTGCTGATGGCGGCGGCGGGCGGCATCATGGTGCCCAAGTTCGTCATGCCGGGCTTCATGCAGCGGTTGGTCGAGATTTCTCCGATGAACTGGGGGCTGGAGGCGCTGCTGACCGTGCTGCTGCGCGGCGGCGGCGTGGCCGATGCCTTGCCGCAGATCGGCCGGCTGGTTGTGTTTGCGGCGCTGATGTTTCTTCTGGCCGTTTTCTTGTTTCGCAGGCGCGCACCGTGAGCACCACCGTCACCCCTGAATTCATTGCCAGCCTCAAGGCGATGGTGCTCGAAGCCGTCGAGAAAGATGCGCCCCCGGGCGGCCTCGGCGACGACGAGCCGCTGTTCGGCCCCGAGGCTCGGCTGGACCTCGATTCGCTCGACGCCCTGCAGGTGTCGATGACGATCCAGCAGCGCTTTGGCGTGCGCATGCCCGACAGCAAGGAAACGCGCCGGGCGATGATCTCCATCGCTCACCTCGCGGAGCATCTCGCGCAAGCGGGCAAGGCATGAATGATGTCTACCTGGCCGGCATGGGCCTGGCCTGTGTGCTGGGTGACGACATGCCGTCCGTGCTGGCATCGTTGCAGCATGGTGGCGTGCCGCCGACGCCGGTGGCCGTGGCCGATGGAATCAGCTGGCCGGTCTACGCGCTGGCGCAGAGGGAAGGCGACTGGACGCAGCGCCTGTGCAGCGCTGTGCGCGGCGTGGTCGCCCAGACCGGCGACTGGGGAGCGCGCACCGCGCCACTGTTCGTGGCCTCGTCGTCTCTCGACATCGGCTTCATGGAATACGAGAAGCAGGATCTGCGACTCGGCGGCGACCTGCAGGACTTTGCCGCCGTCGTGGCCGGCGCGCTGGATTGGCAGGGGCCGGTGTTCACCGTCTCGACCGCCTGCACTTCGGCGCTGAACGCCGTGCTGGCGGCCGCCGACCTGATCCGCGGCGCGGAGGCCGACGAAGCGCTGGTGATCGGCGTCGAGATGGACAACCGCTTCACCGTGGCCGGCTTCGGTGCGATGCAGCTGCTGGCGCTTGACAGCGCACAGCCCTTCGGCGCGCAGCGCAAGGGGCTGGTGCTTGGTGAAGCGGTGGCTGCGTTGCGCCTGACGTCGCAGCCCGCGCGCTGGCAGATCACGGGTGGTGCCAACGTCGTCGATGGGCGCAATCCCTCGGGCACCGAAGCCACAGCTGTGCATGCGATGTGCCGCGGCGCGCTGGCGCAGAGCGGCCTGCAGCCCGGCGACATCGACCTGATCAAGGTGCAGGCCGCCGGCAGCCCTGTCAACGACGCCATCGAGGTGGAGGCGCTGAAGCAGGTGTTCGACCCGCTGCCACCGCTGGTGTCGCTCAAGTCGGCGATCGGCCACACGCTGGGCGCGGCGGGGGCGGCGGAGCTGGCCTTGCTGGTTGGCTGCATCGAAGGTGGCGTCTGGCCTGTCGTGGACTATCCGCTCGATGCCTCGCTCGGCATTGCGCTGAGCGAGCAGGCGCCGCTGAAGCTGCGCAACATCCTGCTTAACGTGGTCGGCTTCGGCGGCGGGCATGCCTCGCTGGTGTTGAAGGATGCCGGCCCATGAGCACTTGGCGCACCGCTGCTCATTTCGTCGCGCACCCGCCGTCCGCCGACTGGCGCGATGACTTGGCCCGCCGCATCGGCCGCCGACCGCGCCGCGTCGGCCTGTGGACCGAACTGGCGATGTACGGCGCGCGCTGCTGCCTCGACGCTGCCGGCGAGGCAGCGCTGCCGGCCGGTGCGCGCATCCGCGTTGCAAGCATGCGCGGCGCATGGGGCGCCACGCATGCTGGCTTGACCCAGCTCGATGCGGGCCTGCCGATGCCCTTCACCTTCATGCAGAGCCAGCCCGCGCTGATGCTGGCCGAAGTCGGCCGGTGTCTCGAATGGCAGGGCGACGCCAGCTTCGTGTTGTGCCGCGATCAGGCGCGCACGCTGCAGCTGGCGAAGCTGGGCGCGACGCGCGATGGACTGCTGTTCGGCATCGTGGAAGAGGAGCGTAACGACGAGCTGCCGCGCTCTGAATGGTGGCGGCTGGCGCCGGCCTGATGTGTCTCTAGCCTTGCGTATCGAGTTGGATGCGCAGGATTTGAGAGAGGTGCGACGCGACGTGTCTCGACTTTGACACGTGCGCTATTGCCGTCACATAGACGGAAAGACTCTCTGCAGTTTTCGCGAACTGTCTAGTGCGGTCCTACGTTCCGTGGAGAACGGAAGCCTGTGCACCACGTCTCTCTATCTTTTGTCGATGTCACGTTGTTGACGAGACGGGATGGCCCCGTGCGAATTGAGCCCTTTGCCTAAACGCATTCTGTGCTCGCCGGACCTATTGCTCTGAGAACCATGTGCCAATCGGTGTTGGCATTGTCGGGAGGATTCGGGAGCAACTTGGCGTCGCTGCGCCAGGTTATCCCTTGGCTGCTCCCTGGCCGGTTCATTACACAAAAAAACAGGGAGGTTTCCATGGTTGCAATCGTCAGTGGCAATAGCTTGGGTCTGAGTCTTGGGTCGTTGGGTACGCTGGGTCAGAGAGGCGTGTTGGGGGCGGCGGGGCAGGGCCGCAACGGCGAGCAGGCGTACGTGAACATTGCCAGCGGCAACCTGATCCTGCAGGACTTCGACGACAAGCTGGTGGGGCGCGGACCGGATATCGCGGCTGTTCGCACGTACAACAGCCAAGGACTGTTCAGCGACGACAACGCCGACAACTGGCTGGTTGGAGCACACGGGCAGAAGCTGCAGCTCAGTGGCACAGTGGCGACGGTGGGCAGCACGCTGGTGCGCACCGACCGCGATGGAGCGCGTGCCACCTATGCGTGGGACTCGACGCACAACCGCTATGCCAGCCCGGATGGCGCTGGTGCATTCGACACCGTCGCTCATGACGCTGGCACCCAGCGCTTCACCTGGACAGACGGCGACACCGGTCTTGTGGAGCACTACGAGTCGGGTGGCCTGGGCAGGTTGCTGTCCGCGACCGACCCAGCGGGTAACACCGTCAGCTACACCTACAACGCCAACGGTACATTGAAGAGCGTGCTGAACGCTAACGGCGAATTCACGTACTTCGACTACAGCGGTGTCAACCTCACGCAGATCCGTACGGTTGCAACTGATGGCACGGTGCTCACGCGGGTGCGCTATACCTACGACAGCGCCAATCGCTTGTCCTCCGTGAGCGTTGACCTTACACCCGAGGACAACGCGATCGCCGATGGCAAGTGCTACCTCACGACTTACACCTATGACGGCGCGAGCAAGCGCGTAGCCTCGGTCGCTCAAAGTGACGGCACCAGTCTGACCTTTACCTATGCGCAGTCGGGTGGCAGCTACAAGGTCTCTGCCGTCACCGATGCCCTCGGACAGACCACGCGTTTCGCCTACGACAGTGCGAAGAGCACGGCAACCGTCACCGACCCGTTGGGAGCGCAAAGCACCTATCTCTACGATGCCCAAGGCCAGCTTCTGCAGATGCGCCAAGGCGTTACCGCCAGCAATACGGCAGGGCTGTCGCAAGTCAGCTATCGCTACGACTCTGCCGGCAACGTGACCGGTGTCACGGATGGGGAAGGTCGCGAGGTCTCTTACGAGTTCGACGCCAATGGCAATCTGGTCAAGGAAACCGATTCAGCCGGCAACATCCGCACGCGGACCTACAACGCCGCGAACCAGTTGCTGACCGACACCGTCTACGCCGATGCGGCTGTCAGTCGAGGTGCATTCAGCAAGGATGCAGCATTGCCTGAGACCACGCGCTATGTTTATGCGGCGAGCAATCCCACCCGACTGCGCTTCGTGATCAGCCCGCAAGGCAATGTCACCAAATATTTTTACGACGCCAGTGGCCAATGCACCACCTTGACGGTCTACAAGGCCGGCCCTTATGCAGTGAGTGCGCTTGCCCAGACCGCTGTGCCGACAGAAGAGCAGATGCGCGCCTGGCATTTCGAGCAGGATCTCACGCGTAGCCAAGTCACCGATCTGGCCTATGACGTACGCGGTCAATTGACCAGTAGTACCACCTATGCGTCGACGGATGCCAATGGTGCTGGCGTTATCGATACTTTGGCCACCACCCGGTATGTTTACGATCAGCGTGGCCTTCTGCTCAAGGAGATTGCAGCTGATGGGGCGATGACTGCCTACGTCTACGACGGCCTGGGCCGGCTGTTGTCGGTAAGTGCGCCTTCGCTTGATGGCGCGACTCCGAACACCACTGTCACCAACTATGACGATATTGGCGGCAAGACCAGCGTCACCGTCGCCAGCGGTCTGGTGAGCATTTCGGCGTACGACAAGGCGGGGCGCCTGGTGAGCGTCACGCAGCAGAGCGTCGGTGCCGGCGTGCTGGGCACCACTACCTACGCGTACGACAAGAACGGCAACTTGCTGATGACGCAAGACCCCACGGGTGTGCGCAAGTGGATGCTGTACGACGAGGCCAACCGCAAGATCGCCGATATCGATGCCACCGGTGCGCTGATCGAGTATGTGTACAACGCCAGCGGGCAGTTGCGCCAGACCATCGCCTATGCGGCACCGATCAAGACAGCGGCATTGGTGAATGCGGTGGGCAAGCTCACCACGGCATGGGCGGCGGACAACAAGACGACCAGTCTGACGGCACTGCGGCCGGCAAGCGTGGCACTGGATCAAAAGGTCTGGCGTTTCTACGACAGCACCGGCCGGCTGGTTTGGCAAGTGGATGCGCTGGGCTATGTGACACAGACCACCTACGACGGTGCCTCACGCATTCTGAACGTCACGCAACTGGCCAAGCCGATTGACGTCGCACCATTGGTTAGTGGAGACAAGATCGATCTCGAGACAGACCCGGCGAGCCTGGGTGGAGTCACGTTGAGCTTGAACAACGACAAGCCATCGCCCATCGGAAGCGCGACGCTAATGACTGCCACCATTGAAGGAGCGGCTCCGGGGGGCATGGTGACCTTCTTTGACGGGGAAACCATCATCGGAAGCGCCCCAGTAGCCGATGGCAAGGCGATGCTGGTAACGGAGCGGCTGAATCTCGGCACGCACAACCTAAGAGTAGCGTACTCAGGGGATCAGTGGCGGCCGGCGACTTTGTCGAAGGCGATGAAGAAGGAGATCACGCAGTTGGCGACGACAGCCAAACTGAGCCACGCCGGCCCTGAAAAAAATGGTAGGGATGGCGGTTCATTGGCGCTCGCGCTATCGGTCACGGCGAATCAACCCGATTGGTTGCCGCCGCCGACAGGAAAAGTGATTTTCTATAGCGGCGATGAAAAATTGGGCGAGACGATATTGGTTGATGGAGTGGCTAATCTTGAGCTGAAAAGTTGGCCAGCCGCGGAGTCGCTCTTGAAGCGCCTGCGCCCGGAGCTTGTAAGTCTCGCTGCTATGTTTAGCAGTGGGAAGCGCCTAAGCCCAGAGGTGTTCTTGAAGGCAGCAAATATGTTGCCCTCGATCCTTGCAGATCTGAGCAACTTGCCGTTGGATCTAATCTCCAAAGCGCTATCTTCGCCGGCAACCAATTTGCTTGATCCAAATAAAAAGGTTACGGCTGGAGAGAGGGTCTTTCAAGGGTTTTATTGGGGTGGTTCAACGAATTTTAATGACTGGAGTCTATCGGATGTCAAGATGTTTTTGGGGTATTTGGCCTTCAGTATCAAAAATATTGATTTCAATGCGGAATCAAAATCGATTGCTGCCGCATTATTCATTGAGATGCAAAGTCTTGCCACAGCCGATTCAACGGTATTCAAAGCGAGTGTGCGGGCGAAATATGAGGGCGACTTTGCGCATGCAGGCATTGCCACACAAGACTCCTTTTTGTCTATTTCTCCTTCATTGACATTCAGCACATCTGCGACGCGTGTAACAACAGCGAATGAGAAGGTAACCTTAACCGCAAAGGTGGTCGGGGGGAAGCCTGGGGGCGCGGTCACTTTTCTGGCTGAGGGCCGTCCGATCGGATTTGCTCGTGTTGTAGGCGGAGCAGCGAAACTCGTTGTGGACTTTTTGCCCGCTGGGAGTTATGTATTAACTGCAATGTACGCCGATACGGATGGATTATTTTCCGGCGTGGTTGCTCAGGGCGGAAATCTGCAAATCGAAGTGGCGCAGTCAAGATCAACAGAGGAGAAATATGGGATAATTAAAGTCAATTCGAGTAACAATTGGGGCTATACATTTTCGGTTGATGGCAGGAAGATTTTTTATAATACAAAAGATGAAATTCAAATAAACCCGATCCCATTGATTCGTATTTTGGATCAACAGAAATACTGGGGCGCCAAGGGGGTGTATGTAGTTTTTATTGACTCCGTAGCCGTTGGTGTGGCTCTCAATATGCCGAAGGGGTATGACCGGGATTTCGATTTTTTATTACCGGTTAATTTAACTCCGCGGAAGCAGCATGTTTTAACTGTCATTTATGTTGTGAATGAATTTCAACCCTACGATGGAATTGCACTTCGTTGGGATACCAAATTCTCGATCAATGGGGAAAAAACCTTAACCAAGGTGGCGTTGAGCGCTTCAACCGCGAGAATCACCGAGGACACTCCGATTACGCTCAAGGCTAAGATCGATCAAGTCCTTCCTCAAATTCCACTGGGTCCCAAACCACCGTCTGTCAGCGGTGTAGTTACCTTCTATGCCAATGGCAAGGTCATTGGCACTGCCACGGCGGTCAACGGTGAGGCCTCGCTGGTTGTGAAGGACTTACCGCTTGGCGTCACCGACATCACTGCAAGCTATGCTGGCGACGACAACTACGCGGAAGCCAAGGCGTCAGAAGCTGTGCCGATCCAAGTTAGTGGCGCTTCCGTTACTCTGACCAACCTCACGACACCATCGATCGCCAAGGATGGCGTGTTGTCGGTACGAGTGGCCGGCAAGACCGCCCCCACCGGCCTGATGAGCTTCTACAGCGGCACCACGCTGCTGGGCACGGTGGCAGTCATGGAAGACGGCACGGCCACCTTGCGAGGCGTTCCGATCCCTGTCGGCACACATACCTTCAGTGCCGTCTATTCAGGCGACGAATCCAACGCCGATGGCGCCCTCAATTTCACCCAAGTCGTCGAAGGCACGCCCGACGCTCCCAAGGTCTTGGTAGGCCTGGACATCACCCAGGACCGCACCGTCACACAACTGCTCAACCGCAACGGCCAACTCCAAGGCACATTGGATGCCGAGGGCTATCTCACCGAGTACAAGTACAACGCCGCGGGCGAACAGGTGCAGACCATCCGCTACGCCAGCCGTGCGGCCAACTTCTCGAGCGTCTCGGCGCGCCTGATGGCCACGGCCATCGCACGGGCCAGCGGCGACCTGGCCGGTGTGCACCCCGCGGCCAGCGACAGCGACATCCGCACCCACACCTTCTACAACGCCCGCGGCCAGGCAGTCGGCCAAGTCGATGGCGAGGGCTACCTCACCGAAACCATCTACGACGCGCGCGGCAACGCCACGCAGACCCGGCGCTACGCCAGCCCCGCCAAGAATCCCGGTAGTGCGAACGCAACCCTCGCGACCATTCGCCCAAACCCGAGCGCCCAAGACCAGACCGTCACCCAGACCTGGAGTGCCGCCAAGCAATTGCTCAGCCGTACCAACGGCGAAGGCACGATCACCACATTCACCTACGACGTGGCCGGCCGTCTCGTGCAGACAACCACTGCAGCGGGCACGGTCGATGAGCGCATTCACCGCCTGCGCTACGACATCCAGGGCCACCTCATTGCCGAACTTGACGGCCGTGGCAGCGATGCCGTTGCCTTGGCCGATCCGCTGGCCAAGTGGAGCACCAACGGGTCCACCCATGCTTACGATGCTGCCGGCCGTCGCACCAGCACCACAGACGCCAACGGGCATCGAACTCTTTTCTTCTACGATGCCATTGGCCGCCTGGCGTACACCGTCAACGCCCTGGGCGAAGCCACTGAGAACCGCTACGACGCGCAGGGCCAACTGAGCGAGCAGATCGTCTATGGCACTCCTATCGACGTCGTCACGCTCGGCGCCACCACTCCGGGCGGGCTCAGCACCACTGTCCTGGCGGCCAGGCTTCTCGCCGTGGCCGATGCCGCCAGGGACAGCCACGTGGTGCGCAAGTACAACGCCACCGGCACCCTGGCTAGCAGCACCGATGCGATGGGCGGTGTTACCAGCTACTCCTACAACGCCTTCCGCGAAGCCATCGCCAGCAGCCAGACGCGACTGGACGGCCAGGTTGTCACCAATACCGTCGCCTTCGACCGGCGTGGCCGACAAGTCTCGACCACCCTGGATTCGACCGGTGTTGCAGTCACCCGTCGTATCGGCTACGACGCCTTCGGTCGCGCGGATACGCACATCGACGGCAACGGCAACACCAGCAGCCTGCGCCACGACCGGCTCGGGCGCATCGTCACCACCACCGATGCGAACGGCGCCACACGCATCACCACCTACGACGCCTTCGACCGCGTACTCACCCAGCGCGATGCGCTGAACAACGTCACCAGCTACGCCTACAGCGTGACCAACCGCAGCGTTACCGTGACCACACCCGAAGGCGTCTCGGCTACCACCGCGCATAACCGCCAGGGCCAGACCACCAGCGTCACCGATGGCCGCGGCAACACCACGACCTACAGCTACGACAAGAGCGGCAACCTGCTGCAAACCCAGGCCCCCGAAGGCGTCGACACTAGTACCACCTATGACAAGACGGGCCTGAAGCTCAGCACCACCGACGCCAAGGGCACCGTCACGACCTACGGCTATGACGCGGCCAACTGTCTTCTTACCCGCACGGTCGATCCCGGTGGCCTCAAGCTCGTCACCAGCTACCTCTACGATGCCAAGGGCCAGACGATCAGCGTGATCGATCCTGGCGGCATCGTCACCACCACCGCGTACGACCTCGATGGCCAAGTCGTTCGCCAGAGCATCGACCCTGCCGGCTTGAACCTGCAGACCGTCTACACCCATGACACCGACGGAACCACCCTCAGTGTCCAGGGCCCCGATGGGCGCCTTGTGCGCTACACCTACGACGGCACCGGCCGGCGCGTCAAGGAGCAGGTTGACCCACTCGGCTTGAACCTCACCCGCAGCTATGTCTACGACGCCCAGGGCAACGTCATCAAGGCTGTCGATGCCAGCGGCAACGCCACGCTCTTCATCTACGACAAGGCCAATCGAGTCGCCTTCACCATCGATGCGATGGGCAGCGTCCAGCAAAGCGGCTACGACGCCGAAGGCCGACTGAGCAGCCAGACCACGTACGCCGCGGCCGTGCCCGTGGCCGCCTTGGGCGGTGTCGCCCCGAGCCTGTCGGCCATGCAGACCCTGCTGCCGACTCTGGGCCTGACAGCCACACAGAGCCGACGCTACGACAGCGATGGCCGGTTGCGCTTCTCCGTGGACGCCACCGGCGCGGTGGTGGCGTATCGGTACGACGCCACCGGTAACGTTGTCGAGAGCCGTGCCTATGCCCAGCGCATCAACCTCGCAGAGTGGAACGGCAGCATCGACCCACCGGTCGTGGCTGACGACGCGCACGACCAGCGCTCGCGCAACGTCCATGACGCCCTCGGACGCAAGACCTACAGCATCGACGGCACCGGCGCGGTGGTGCGTCAGGTCTTCGATGCCAACGGCAATGTCAAGGAACGTTTCGGCTACAGCACGAGAGTCCCGGGGGCAACGGCGGCCACGGTGCCCGCTCTGGCTGCCGCCGTGGCGTTGGTGGCCGATGCCACGCGCGACCAACACGACACCTATATCTATGACCGCGCCGGCCGGCTGAGTTCGCACACGGATGGCATTGGCGCGCTCACCACGCAGACCTACGACAACAACGGCAACGTCACCAGTCGCACAGATGCGAAGAACCAGGTCACGCGCTATGCCTACGACGGCGCGGGGCGCTTGGTCTACACCCTCGGCCCGCTGGGCCAGTTGGAGAGGAACGACTACGACGCCGCGGGCCGCATCACGCTGACCACGCGCTACGCCACGGCAATCAACACCACGAGCCTGAGCGCCGCTCCCTCAGTCGCGCAAGTGAAGGCGATGGTCGTCGTCAACGCGGCGCAGGACCAGCAACAGTACAGCGTCTACGACCAGAGCGGGCGCCTTTGCGCCAAGGTCGATGCGATGGGTGGCATCGTTACGTTCGTGCGCGACGGCAACGGCAACATCACCGAACGCACAGCCTGGGCTAACCCCGTCGACAAGGCCACCTGGGTGCCCGGCACCGCGCCGACGCCACGGGCCGACGCCGTGCGGGACCAGCACACACGCATCTTCTACGACGGCATGGGCCGCGAAGCACTCACCGTCGACGCGCTGGGCTACGCCGTGCAACGCCAGTACAGCGCACAGGGCCAGCTGGTGGGCATCACGCGCCATGCAGTGGCAGTGCCGGCGCAGACCGCCAGCAACTACGACTCGCTCCTGAAGGCGGCTGTGGCTGGTGGAGCGAGCGCGGGTCGAGCGCCGCAGAGCACAATCTATGGCTACGACACCGTCGGCAACCGCACCAGCCAGACCTCAGCCTTCGGTCAACCCGAGGCGGCCACCACCCTGTACGTCTACGATGGCTTGGGCCAGTTGACCCGCACCATCGACCCGCGCGGCGTTGAACTCTCGCAAAGTGACAGCCCCTGGGCTTTGACCCAGCGCCGGCAACTGAACTATCTCAATGCCGCCGGCGGCGCCCTGAAGGCCTCCGACCTGAGCGCGGCCCAGCGTGCAGAGCTGGCCGCACGCTACACCACGGTCAACGACTACGACGCAGCCGGCCGCAAGACCAGCGTTACCGATGCACTCGGGGGCGTCACGCGCTCCGATTACGACGCCACCGGCCATGTCGTCAAGATCACGGACCCGCGTGGCAACGCGGCCTTCTACTACTTCGATGCCGCTGGACGCGTGACGCTGAGCGTGGACCCCGAGGGCTATGCCACGGCGACCACCTACGACACACTCGGACACACGCTGAGCGTCAAGCGCTACTTCAACCGGGTGATTGGTAGCTACGGCGCCGCCCAGGCGCCGGCGCTGCCGGGTGCCAACCCCAGCGATGCACTCACCCGCTTCGAGTACGACGCGGCTGGACGCCTCTCGAAGACCATCGACGCCGAGTCGAATTCGGAGTCCTACACCTACAACGCGCTGGGCCAGCGCGAAACGCTCACCAACAAGCGCGGTGGCATCACTGCCTACACCTACGACGGGCTCGGCCGGGTGGCCAGTGAGACCTTGCCCATCACGAGCTGGAACGCTTCGGGCCAGTTAACGGCGGTGGTTAACCGGTACGCCTACGACGCCTTCGGCAACAAGACCACCGTGACTGAGGTGGCCGGCCTGCCCGCGCAGCGTGTCACCCAGTTCAAGTACGACGGGTTGAACCGCGAGATTGAGCAGCGCCAGGCCGAGGTCCAGATCTATGTGGATGGCAATGGTTGGAGCACGGTCGCTCCCACGCGCACGAGAACCTACGACGCCGGCGGCAACCTGGTCTCTGTGGTGGACCCCAACGGCGGACGCACGCGCACCTGGTTCGACGCCAACAACCGCAAGGTGGCCGAGGTCAGTGCGACTGGCACGCTCAGCCAGTGGACGTACGACACGGCTGGCAACGTCATGGCACAGCGCGTGTACGGCGATGTGCTGGCCCTGCCGGTGGGCTATGCACTGCCTGCGCCAGTGAATGCCTCCAACGTGCGCCTGACCACCTTCGAGGTGGACTCCAACAATCGTGTGCGCAGCAGCACCGTCGCCAAGGTCGAGTTCGGCGAGTACAACACCCAGACAGGCCAATACAGCATGGGCACGCGCGACCTGGTACAGCGCAGCGCCTACGACGCCAACGGCAATGTCGTGCGCCAGGAGAACGGCCGCAATGCCGCCATCCTCGCCTGGTACGACAAGCTCGGCCAGAAGATGCTCGAGGTCGATGCCATGGGCTATGGCGTGCGCTGGGAGCGCGATGCCAATGGCGCCGTGTTGCGGGAGACGCGCTATTTGCAGGGCATCGAGCTCGGCAGCTTGAGCGAGAGCACGCCGCTGGCTGACGTGCTGGCGAAGTTCAGACCGGTCACGGGCGACCAGATCACCGAATACAGCTACGACCGCAACGCACGCGTGCGCAGTGAGTCCAGGCTGAACGTGGCCTACGGCAGCGTCGTCGCCAACGGCACGCTGAGCGAAGCCAGTACCACTGCCACCCAGCGTACCGAGTACGACGCGATGGGCAACAAGAGCGCCGTCATCGACGCCAAGGGCCAGCGCAGTGACATGAGCTACGACGCGATGGGGCGTCTGCTGAGGGTGCAACGCCCGGAGGCGGCCGACTACGGCGCCGTGGTGAGGCGCCAGGTCACCGACTACGAATACGACGGGCTGGGCAATGTGCGCCGGGAGATCCGCCGCAGCACCGACAACGCAGTGGAGACCGACGACCAGATCGTGCGCTACCGCTACGACGCCACCGGCGTGCGCACTCTCAAGATTTCTGCAATGGGCGAGGGTTTCAGCTACGGGCGCGATGCCAACGGCAACACGACCGCGGAGATGGTGAATCGGACAGACGCCGACGGCCTGTTCTCGGGCGAGTTCGTCAGCATTGGATACGACGCGGCCAACCGCGAGATTCGCCGCCGCGTTGCCGGTGGCCGGGACGCGGCCAGCATGTCGACCTTCGACGAAGCCAACACGACAACGCTGAGCTACAACGCCTTCGGCGAGTTGGCCAGCAAGCGCACCGGCAGCGGCAATGCCAGCGGCGCCGCGCAGGAGTACTACGACTACGACAAGGCTGGGCGCTTGTGGCGCACCAATTCGCAAGGCGGCGTGAACAAGGCCTGGCTGTACGACATGGCGGGCAATGCCACCTTGCAGTTGGAGTCGCAACGCGTGAACCTGCGCGCGATGACCTGGGAGCAGATGACGGGTGACGGCAGCAAGCCCAACCCGGACATCCTGATCACCATCACGGCCTACGACAAGGACAACCGCGCGGTGAGCGTGACGCAGCCCAAGATGGATGCATCGCGGCCGAACCTGGTGATGTTCTCCACTGTCATCAACGTGGAGTCGGGTCAGTACGGCGGCCTGGACCTCTCGGTGGCGAATCCGTTGGCGGGCTCTACCTCGATCCAGGCGCCCAGCAACACATCGACCACGGGCCAGGTCAGTGTGCTGGGCATGCCGATCAGCGGGGGCCGTGTACGCACCCTCACGAACTTCGAAATCTACGGCAACGGCTCCGGCGGAAAACCCGGCAATGTCAGTGACAGGACCGTCGGCTTGACAGACATTGTCATTGGATCTCCCGGCGATGGAACCTCGAACCTCGAGAACATCTACGGCAGGCTGACATGGCGGGTCGAGGTGGCCGGGGTTTCTCACCATTTGGGCTGGGTCGCGAACTGGCCTGTGACCGTGCATCCCCAAAACTTCGACTACAACGTTCTCGTCGGTGGCCTATCTCGCCAGAACCTTGTTCTTTCTCCGATGGGCGTCAATGGCCAGCAAATCAGGGTCATCGCCAGAGTTGAGAGTAGCGGGGCCGAAATCGTTGTCGCAACCAGAACATACGTTGCGCCGCCTTATCTGGGGCCGCGATCGGTGCGAGAGGCAGTAGCGCTGACGACATACGTCGAACAACAGTCCAGCGGCACCTTCATGCGCCTGACCGCTGCCGAGGCACGCGACAGCGACACGATCCAGTTGTACAGCCGGCCTCTGGGGTCGACAGGGCCTTTCTCACAGACGCTGCCGATCTTCAAGGCCGGCCAGGGCGGATCCAGCCTGAACGGGGTCTCGATCGACGGCTGGTATCTGACCCGGCTCGAGAGTCTGAGCGGACCGACGGAGCTGATGCTCGTCGTGACCCAGGCCGACGGCAAGGTCATGCGCCGCGAGTCGATCCAGTGGAATCCATCGACGCGTCAGTCCACATCCTCGGTGGCCGCCGCCCAGCCGGTTTTCACCACCGATAACGTGGCGCACTTCACTGGCCTGCAGACCTCGGGCACCAGCCCGGCCGCCATCAGAGTACGACCGCGGGGCAGTCAGGACCCGTACTCGGGAACGATGTACTGGCCAGCCGGTGCGACCGGGCGCTTCGACGTTCAGCTGGGCGCTGGCGCCAACGACGTCGCCATCGACATGCTCGATGCTCGAGGCGCCGTGATGGACACGCTCGTGGGTACCATGAACGCGGGCTCTTCGTTCTATGACATGCGTTTTATCGGAAGCCTCCCCTCCAGCATCACCTTCCGCGACATCCCGCTGGCTGCCCAGTCGCTGACCGTCGAATACCAGCCGCTCAGCGCAGGCGGCCAGCCTGGCGGCTCCGTGACCCTTACGCGTCAGGCGGGCAAGGCGGAGTGGGTCTGGGATGCGCGCAATCTCGTGGCAGACCCGCGCAGCCTTTACACCTACGCGCTGCATTTCGTTGCCCGCGACGTCGATGGCTTCATCCTGACCGACGCCACCGGCAACGTGACGATCGGTGCGGTCAGCAATGGCACCAAAGCTTCGCTGACCGGCAGCGTCAAGCACCAAGTGCTGACCTTCGACCCGGGTCTTCCGCAAGGCAAGACACTGAAACTGCGCTACCGTGAGAAAGGGGCCACCGCACAGGACTTCACCGAGGCCGTGGCCACGCGCGGCAGCGTGAATGCAATCTTCAAGTGGGACGCCACCGCGAACCACCTGGACCCGGCCAAGGAATACGAGTTCCTGTACGACGTGTACAACGCCGTGGGTGCGGTGATCGGCAATGGCGAGGGCTACTTTCGCCCCGACACCAGCAGCGCCAACGATGGTTCCAATATCAATGTGCGCTGGGGCATCCCCAACCTGCCGGGCGAGCGGACCATCAATAACCTCTGGGTAGTCCAGCGTCGCCAGACCTACGATGCTTTGGGGCGCATCGTCCGCGAGATCGATGGCAACAACAACGTCAACGACCTGAGTTACAACACGCTGGGCCTGTTGGTAGACAAGGTCGGACCGGCAGCCGACATCACGCTGGCCAATGGCCGGGTGCAGACGACGAGGCCCGGCGAGCACTACAGCTACAACCTCAACGGGCAACTCGTGGGCAAGCGCGATGCCAACGGAAACCAGAGCACGGTCGAGATCAATGCGGCGGGGCAAGCGGTGGCGGAGTGGCACCCAGGGGCAGCAGCCGGAACGTCAGCGGTGGTACGCAAGGCCTACGACATCTTCGGCAATCTGCGTACGGTGACCGACGAGAACCTTCGGGTCACCAGCAACGAGTACGACTTCAATAACCGGTTGACGAAGGTTCTGCGCCCTGTAAACCCCGTCGATAGCACCCGCGCCTTCGACACCTACGAGTACGACATCCTTGGCCAGCGCATCGCGTCCGTCAACGCGATGGGCTACCGTGTGCGCACCTACTACGACATGATGGGCCGCGTCACTCGGTACATCTCGGCAGAGGGCGCGATCGTCAACTACGGCTACACGTACAACAGCAGGATTGGCTCGGCGGGTGGCATCAACACGGGTGGATGGGTCAACACCACGACGGATGCCAACGGGAGAACCCAGACGCTGAAGAAAGACGTGTTCGGCCGCACGATGTGGAAGCAGGACCTGGGCGGGCATCAGTTCACCTATGGCTACAACTGGTCGGGTCTGATCGAAACACAAACCGGCACCTCCGGCCAGAACATCGGCTACAGCTACTACGACAACGGCTACCTGCGCAAAGTCACTGACCGAGGCGTATCGACGGAAAGCAGTTTCGAATACGACAACAACGGCAACCGCATCTTCGAGGGCTTCAAGTCCACAGCGGGCGACGTGGCGATGGTGTTCCAGTGGTCGCGGGTGAGTTATGACGCATACAACCGCGTCAAGACAATCGACGATGCGCGCTACGTGATCGACTACGAGTACGACGCCAACGGCAACCGCCGGCGCGTGCGCAGTACCTACAAGAACGTCGTCGACGGCAGCCAGGAGGTGCAGGATTACTGGTACTCGTACGACGGCATGAACCGCTTCACCACGACCATGGGGCAGATGGTCAACGGGCAGATCGTGCGCGGTGCCTCCGGGGACGGCGTGACGATCGAGTACGACAACGCCGGCCAGCGCAGGGCAGCCATCTATGCCAGCGATGGACACCGCGAGGATTACGCCTACGACGGCGTGGGCAATCTCACCACGATGATGCTTAACGGTGTGCTGCGCAGCCGCCGCATCAACGATCTGGCGGGACGCGTGTCGCGCTATGAAGAGTGGTTCGCGGACAAGACGCTCAGCGTGCAGAAGGATCGCACCTGGAACAAGGACAACCAGCTCACCGTGGAGGTGGAGCGGCGGTTGACTGAAGCAACGGATGGCAAGAAGCGGTCGGACACGACGACCGCCTACACCTTGATGAAGGACGGCACGCTGTCGAGGGTGGACATGCTCACCAACGCCTTCAATTCCTTCAATCCCAGTGCCCAGGATCCCGCCGTCGTCATCACTCGCATGATCAGCGACTATGCCTACGAGTGGTGGGATGGCGCCAAGCAGACCGCAATCACGCTTGACGCCGCGAGCACTGGCTTCGATCCCCGGCGGCCCCAGCCGCCGGGCTATTCGTTGTTTACCTATGACGCCAACGGGCACCTGAAGACGGCGACCGACCTCAACCAGACAACGCCGCGGACCTTCTCGTACTGGACCAATGCCGAGGGGCAAGTGCTGCAGCGCCAGGAGCTCATTGGCGGAAAGATTGCCGCCGACGGGAGCGTTAGCGGCGCCACCAAGAGCCGCGATCATCGGTACTTCTACTTCGACGGCAAGCGCGTGGGCAACGTGGGTAACGACGGCACTGAGCGCGAGGACTACGCGCAGCAGCTCGCGCGCACAAGTTCCGCCGAAAGTCCTGATAGCAAGTACCGCAAGTTCATTCCCACGAACTCGGCGGACTTCGACGAGAACTACCAGCCGATCAATGCAGGCTTCCCCGGACCGGCGCCGGGCAGCTACACGGTGCGCTCGGGCGACACGCTGGAGGGCATCGCCCGAGCACTGTGGGGTGACGCAAAGCTGTGGTACCTGCTGGCCGAGGCCAACGGACTCGATGGTCAGCCATCTGCGCCGCTGGTGGAAAACACGGTTCTGGCGGTGCCCAACCGGGTGACGAACGTGCACAACACGAGTGACACCTTCCGGCCGTACGACCCGGGCAAGGCGATGGGGGATACGAGCCCGACGCTGCCGGATCCTTTGCCAGCACCCAAGGGCAAGGATGGCGGGTGCGGGGGCGTTGGGCAACTCATCATGGCGGTGGTGGCAGTAGTGGTGACCATCTATACGGCGGGTGCAGCTGGGGCTTATTTCGGTGCTGCAGGCGCTGCCGGCGGTGGCGGCTTTGCGGGCGGGTTGGCCGTGCTCGGTGGGTCTGGTGGATTCACGGCCGCGAGCCTCGGCGCTGCGGCCGTGGGTGGAGCAATGGGCTCCATCGCCAGCCAGGGAGTCGGTATCGCTATCGGGGCGCAGGACTCTTTCAGCTGGAAGGGCGTAGCGATGGGTGCGCTTGGCGCGGGAGTGGGCGCCGGTGTGGGCTCCTTGCTCAATGTGCCTGGCGGCTTGCTGGGTGGGCCAGACAAATGGGCCACGGCCGGGCGCATGGCCATGGGCAACATCGCCAGCCAAGGGCTGGGCATTGCCACCGGATTGCAGAAAAGTTTTGATTGGCGTGGAGTCGCGGCCAGCGCAGCATCGGGCTATGTGTCGGCTTGGGCGGGCAGCACGCTGCAGGGCATGGATATGGGGGCGTTCGGGCAGCGTATGGCCAGCGGCATGGCCGGGGGTATCGTGAGCGCGGCGGTGCGCGGAGGCAGCGTCGGGCGGGCCTTGCCGGGCATCATCGGGGATGCGCTGGGGGCGACCGTTGGCAATGCGTTGGGCGAAAGCCTGGCAGGGGCAATGGCGCAGAGCGCAACCGGTGCAAACAGCGCGCCGCGCCCTGGGCAGCTTGGCAGCGGTACCTATGGGCTCGACGATGTGGATGACTTGCTCAACGCTCGTTTTGCCGGCAGCGGCAAGGGCAATACGAGTGGCACACCGGCGGGCTTCAACATCGAGCCCTCTGCTAATGGCATCTTGGGATGGCAAGACAGGGTGTCATCACAGCCCAGCACGGTACGTGCGGGTGACTATGGCGGTTCGATGGAGCGTATTGCACGAGCGCAGCTCGGTTCGGGTGCCAGCCAGCGCGACGTCAACAACTATGTGGGCCAACTCATTGAGATCAACAACATCAAGAGCCCGCGTGCGGTAGGGGGCGCTTGGGACATTGCCTTGCCAGGCGACGGCACCCCTGCTGCTACAAGTGGACTTGACGTGTATGCCAAAGACATCGCTTTGGGCGAACGGATGAATGAGCGGGTGCAATGGTGGACTGAGCGGTTGACCCAAGATGCACAGACGGTCACGAACAACAATAGTGGTGGCTACGTCTCGGTCGATGATGCAGCGTTTCTGTACAAATATCTGGGCAACAGTCCCAGAATCACCAGTGCTCCTGTCATACCTGCTGAACTTAGGGAGGCTGGGGATCCGTGGAGGGTGCTTGGATCGAGCACGGCTCTTAGCGGGGTCACGATTGAAGAGGTTCAAAATGCGGCGAGTGGCAGCAATCCGAACACCCAAGCAGTGGCCTATTTGCGCGCCAATCCTGGTGGCGAAAGTGAATTTCAACAGGTGTGGAATTCAAAGGGAGTTCGATCTTCGTTGCAAGTTCTAGGTGTTCCTGGATTAATGGCTGAGGCCGCTATGAGCACGGCTGGCGACACTATGGGTGGTGCTATCGGCTACAACCCGGTGGCGAACCAGTACTACGGTCCGTTTGAGCAGCAGTCAGCGATGTGGAGGACTGCTGCTGCGGCCATGATGCCTCCAACAATAACTGGAGGTGCAAGCACGGCAATCAGGATTGAGATGCAGGCCGTCAAAAATGAAGCGCTTGCGGCGGGACGAATGGCAGAGCTGCAGGCCAAATGGGGAGGACTCGGTGCAACGGAGCGTCGCGCACTACTGGAGTCCAAAAGCGAGGCAACGTGGTCTGGTTGGTTGGCTCAACGTGATGCGCAAGCAAAGGCCGTGAATCCCAGGACGCACTTTAATGAGAAGCATGGTCCGGGCACAACGTTGGATGCTCAGCAAACTCGGGCAACGACAGGGATGGCCCCAGACGGCTCCTTCGACCCCGGGTACTATGACCCCACAAAGTCATTTAGGGATTCCACACGTTTCCTGTCGGCCAGAGACATGGGGGCTGCGATGCAACGCGCAGATTCCATCTTCAGGCTGAAGGGCGCTCCAAGCGGCTCCACTTCCTTTTCCTTTCCGATGGACGGATTAATCGGCGAAGGCTTTACAAAAGCACCCAACAGCAACTGGATGTTTACCACCAATGTGAACGTGGTCTATCGCAGTGGCCAGCCCTACACTATGTACCCGCTGCTGAAGGGGTGGAAATGAAAATTTCAAATCTAGTCAATGGATATGTCTTGCCAAATTTGTTTTGTGACCTGCTCTTTTTGCAAGAGGACCACGGAATTGATGTAAATATCCAGGATTGGGATGACAAAGCGTTTGTCAGCAAGGTAATTCATGATGTTGTGCTGCCGCGATTTCACGGCTTTAAGCCAGAGACTCAAGCAGTTGTGCGCAACACGCTCCGCTATTTACTCGCAACCAAAAGCGCAAGCGATGAGGCTTGGGACATTGTTTGGGAGACAAGCTCGGCACCCATCCCTCTCGCTACCTTGAAAGTTAGAGGCTTTGTGGAGCATTGCTATGAACTCCTTTTCGACAACGAGCCTTTGCCGTCGGCAGAGGAGTTGAAGGGCTATCACGTGAATCATGAAATGCAGCTAGCCAATCGATTGAACTAGTAGTGCTGGTTTTCAACGAGCTGGATATCGAAGCATTGGATGCCAGTTCCTTCTCGGGATTGTGCAGCTTGATTGCTAAGGAAGGACTGATCAAGTCGTAAATTGGCTTGATGGCGAGCGCGCGTATTTGATCGTTGCGCTTACAGGCTCGTCTCACCGAGCATTCCACGTGTTTGAGAGGCCCCGCGGCCCTTCATGCCGTCTGCAGACGAACCTGTCCCAGCATCGCGATCAGTTTCTTCCTGGCCATCCACAGGTTCGACGTAATAGTCCGACGAAGGCCGTCTTGATGAAGCCGGACGAAGTCGACAGCATGTGACCTGAATAAATGGCACCGCATTAGGTGCCCATCATCAGGAGTGCATGTACATCATGAAGAG
>NZ_JBPJZK010000040.1:0-1097 GCF_051216475.1 Variovorax nivicola
GGCGCCAATTTCGTACTCGACTGGCTAGCGAACGGCGACGAGCCGGTCGTGAACCTCGACAAGCTGACCTACGCAGGCAATCTCGAGACACTCGCGTCGCTCAAGAACAACCCGAGGCACATCTTCGTGCAGGGCGACATCGGCGACAGCGCCCTCATCGACCGCCTGCTGGCCGAGCACAAGCCCCGTGCCGTGGTCAACTTCGCCGCCGAATCGCACGTGGACCGCTCCATCCACGGCCCCGAAGACTTCGTGCAGACCAACGTGCTGGGCACCTTCCGCCTGCTCGAATCCGTGCGCGGCCACTGGAACGCGCTGCCGGCTGAGCAGAAGACGGCCTTCCGCTTCCTGCACGTATCGACCGACGAGGTCTACGGCTCGCTGTCCAAGACCGATGCGGCCTTCACCGAAGAGCACAAGTACGAGCCCAACAGCCCGTATTCGGCCAGCAAGGCCGCCAGCGACCACCTCGTGCGCGCCTGGCACCACACCTACGGCCTGCCGGTGCTGACCACCAACTGCTCCAACAACTACGGCCCCTTCCACTTCCCCGAGAAGCTCATCCCCCTGATGATCGTCAACGCGCTGGCCGGCAAGAGCCTGCCCGTGTACGGCGACGGCATGCAGGTGCGCGACTGGCTCTACGTGAAGGACCACTGCAGCGCCATCCGCCGCGTGCTCGAGGCCGGCAGGCTGGGCGAGACCTACAACGTGGGCGGCTGGAACGAGAAGCCCAACATCGAGATCGTCAACACCGTGTGCGCGCTGCTCGACGAGCTGCGCCCCAGGGCCGACGGCAAGCCCTACAAGGAACAGATCACCTACGTCACCGACCGTCCGGGCCATGACCGCCGCTACGCCATCGATGCGCGCAAGCTCGAAGCCGAGCTCGGCTGGAAGCCCGCCGAGACCTTCGACACCGGCATCCGCAAGACCGTCGAGTGGTATCTGGCCAATGGCGAGTGGGTGCGCAATGTGCAAAGCGGCGCGTATCGCGAGTGGGTCGAGAAGCAATACGACGCATCACCTGCGAAGGCCGCGGCATGAAGTTGCTGCTGCTGGGCAAGGGCGGACAGGTCGGCTGGGAGCTGCAGCGC